>NZ_JBDIUU010000005.1:0-295599 GCF_039631515.1 Neorhizobium tunisiense
TGATGGCGACCGGCTGCACCACGCTGCCGACTGGCGCGCTCGAATGCTCCGCCTCCTGGATCAGCCCGACCTATACCACCATTGCCGTGACGGCCCTGGCGGTCCTGAAGACGGTCATCAACGTCTTCCGCGATGGCGTCTCGGGCCTGGCCAAGCCGCAGCCGCCGGTCGAAAAATGACCATCTCCACGTCGCTGACGATCCTCAAGCTCCTGCTCTCCCTCGCTGCGTTCTTTGCGCAGCGGGCGAAGCAGAAGGAAATCGAAACGGCGGTGCTCGCCCAATTGGAGAACCTCCATGGAAAGCGCGTGGATAAGGCGGTCGCTGCTCGTGACGCTGTTCTTGCTGGCAAGCTGCAGCCCGACCCTGACGACCCGAACCGGCGGGACTGACGCGACCGGGACGGAACAGTCGATCGCCGCGGATGTTTGCCGCGCGTGGAAGGCAGTGAGCTATTCCAGCCGGGACACTCCGGAAACGCAGCTTCAGGTGCGCGCGAACAATGCGGCGCACGACAGTTATTGCGGAAAGGCTAAATAATGCGCTTCCTCCACACCGAACCTCTGAAGGCCTTCCTCATCGCGGCCTTTGTCCTGATCACCATAGCCTCGTGGTTCTGGTGACCGACTAATGCGACCCGACGCCCTGTTGTGACCCAGAGCGTCGGATCTAACCACCACGATCGTCGAGGATCGCAATGGCTGACGACACGTTACATCAGCTATGCTTACTCAATCTTTAATTGCATAGCATGGGAAACAGGGTGAATGGCGGGAAATGATGATATGCAACTTCCGAAGAGATCACCCACCTGGCACACGTGGAACCTCAACACGATCCTGAACTTGCTGACGCTCGTCGGCATGTTGGCTGGTGGGGTCTATATCTGGGCCAACACGACACGAGATATAGAAGACCTCATGAAGTGGCGCCTGTCTCATGAGGAATATCACAAGGAGCGGCTTGCAGAGACCAGGGCGCGGGAAGCCAGCGTCAATGAACGCCTGAGAGCGGAAGAGGTGCGGGGCAATGATGTTGACCGCAAGATAGACAATCTCACCTATCGGGTCACGGTGGCCGAGCAGTCGGCAGTCAGTATCACGTCTTCGATCAAGGATCTGCAGACCGGCTTTAACAAGCAGGCGTCAGACATTCAGGTCGTGAAAGAGATCTTGCAGCGCATGGAGGCCGCGCAACAGGGGCGCCCGACGCGTTGACCACCCTGTCCCTTCATGAACATATTGATCCGCGCGATCCACAGCGGACCTAAGGCCTCCTCTGCCTTCACGGGCGGGGGAGGCTTTTTTGCGTTTATTCGGCATAATAGCCAGTCATCAGCTTGCCGTTCTTCCTGCCGCACGCCTCGCATCGAAGGCGCTTCCCCATTTCGCTGATGCCTTCCAGCCCGCGCACGGCCTTGTTCAGCGCCGCCCGATCCATCTCCCGCTGCACGCCGCATGCCAGGCATTCAGCTACAAGCTTCACGTGGCTGGGAACCGTGCTCAGGTAGCCGTAACCACCCGTGGGCATTCGCTCGATAAATCTTGGCATGCGGAATCGCTCTCGTGTTCGAGACCGGCCGCATCGGTCGTGTTGATGATATAGCGCCGCCCCGCGCCGTGTTCTGATTACGTTCTCGACCGTGGAGGAGTCAACCGGCCTGAGAGGGATATTACCAATGGGCACCGTCAGACTGTTTGCTCATCGTCTACTCCTTTAGAGCCGCGTCGATAGCGGCATTCCAGACTCTTTCGAAGACGCTATCCGTTAGATACTCTTCATGATCACAATCGTCACCGCCTACCCAGAAATCAACATTCGTCGCGGCTATAGACATCTCTGGCGTCGGAATTCGCATGGCCGCGATAGCCGCTCTGGCAAGCGCGTAATAGCTTTCGGAGACAACCCATTTATCGGGGTCAACCGCCGCTCGCGTCTCCGGGTCCAAATCCTCCAGCGCAATGGCCCGCGCGACTTCCTCGACCTTGCTCATCTCAGTCATTCCCCGGCCCTCGCTGCGTCGTGGCTCCAGAACAGATAGCCGGTTTTTCAATTCGGCATTTTCGCTCTCATATTCCTCATTCGACATTCGCAACTGGTGGATAATGCCGCGAAGGACAGACAGGTCATCTATTTCCCTGAAATTTTCGGCGCCCGCGAGCGCTTCGCCCATTTTCTCCTCACTCATTCTCTTCTCCTAGTGGTGGCCCTCCGAAGATATCCACAGGGGGCGATTTCGGTGGATAAATTTGCCGGATATCGTGGGACACACACCCTCTAACCGCTTGATTCCTAGTGCCGTTAGATGCCTTGTCGTGGGACACAAAATCCTATCATTTCCAGTGCATTCAGGCCAGATCGCGAGTCTTCTCGACCGCACCAAAATAAGAAACCCGCTTCGGCGGGTTTTTTGTTGCCCGGATCACGACGGACAGAACCGGCCGGTAAAAATTTAGCGGCCAAGCTCGCGTTCCTTTTAGATTTTTCCCTTAATCCCGTCGATCGGGACATCTGGGGAAAGACATGAACAATCTCATTTTTCCAAAGGCATTCGCCTGCCTTCTGGCAACTACGGTCGCCGTTTCCGCCGAGACGATTTCCATAGAGACTCATTCGCCGGAGCTTTCCGTGAAGGCGGCGGAGGGGATCGGTACGGCCAACGCCCATATCCTCGCCGAGATGACGCACAAGGACGCCAGCGACTATTGCTCGAACTGGTTTCTAGGGCGCGGCAAGGCGGTGATAAACGACTGCATCAAGACCAGCCTGGACGGTGACAATACCAAGGCGGAGATAGGCGCCGATTGCGATGCCGGCTCACTTACCGACCCTCGCGGGCGAAAATTTACCTTTGCCGGGGTCTGGGAGAAACATGACGATATTCGAGCGCCCGGACGGTTCCGTTTCAAGGACGAAACCGGCTCGATCGTCGAGCCCAACAATGCGGCGGGTGGGCTTACCCTGGCGCATCTCTGGACGACGCTTTGCCCGCAGGGCTTTCCGACGCTGGACACGGAATTCAATCCGTATGTCAAGAAGCGGGATTTCGCGCTCGCCTCTACCCAGGACACGAACCACCCGCTCAACAACAGCCTGAATATCGAGCCGTTCATCCACAACGACTCGTTCATGCATGTGAGCTACAAGTATGGGCTCATCACCTATCATGATCCGAAACCTTCTGTCACCGGTACGATCCCGCCCAACACGCTGCTGTTCCAAGGCAGGATCGAGCATATGGGCGAAGTGATCGGCGTCGCCTACACGTTCAAGAAGGGCTGCGAACCGGCACCCTATTTCGTGATCGGCTATTACCACGGCCCAACATCCACCTATTTTCTGCATGGCAAGGCGCCGTTGCGCAGCAAGACGAATTGCGACGTCATCGGCTATAGCGACAAAAGTCCAAATGCGACTTTGAAATTGCAGGCCTATCTGATGGACTGATCCAGGTGTATATGCTGCCAGCTAAGGACAAGGCCATGGTCGAACTGAAAGTAAAGACACGACCGATCGGCGCGACCGCCGTCCTCGGACGCCTCGGTCACCCGCAGGTGACAAGCGAGACGGGTGGTCAGGTTGAAGTGGTGACGGGCGCTTCCGAGCCGGGGTTCAATCCGCTCGACCTGATGTTTTCATCGCTTGCCGCCTGCCTCGTGCTCAGCGGCCGGATCGCCGCGAGCAAGCTCGGCATCCTCGACAGGCTGAGGGAGGTGAGGGTGCATGTGACCGGCGAAAAAGCCCATGAAGGACCGTCCCGGATCACCAAGTTCATCGTGGATTTCCGTGTCGAAGGGGACTTCGACGACAAACAGAAAAGTCAGATCGCCCATATGGCCGAGGACATCTGCACCGTCAGCAACACGCTGAAAAATTCACCGGATATCGTGCTGACGAGCGCCTAGCCGTCCGGCCTCAATCGTCGTCGGGGATGTGGCTATCGACGCCCTCGAGCCGAAGGTTGTTGACCAGTTCGCGGACGCCAGCGACCCGTTGGATCCGGCGGACGATCTTGCGCGAGGTCGCCGCATCATCGACGGCTCCTTCGAGCGTGACGGTTCCGTCCTCGACATGCACGTCGATCGACGCCATGTCGATCACGTCCAGATCCTCGATCGCGTCGGTGATCCGTTCTTCGAGGTCGTCGGCCTCCTCGATGCCTTTCGTGCCGGGGCGGATGGTGTCGACCAGCCGCTCTTCCGAGCCGTCGCTTTCGACGTTATCCACCTGATAGCCGCGATTGCGGTTGGTGTCGAAATTGGCCTTGGGATCGCCATAGGCGGCGTTGTCGACAGGGCGAGCCCCGCCGGCGTCGTCATAAGGCCAGCCTTCGTCGATATTTCGGTCGTCATAATCGCGGAAATCTTCCTCGCGGGAAATATCGTCAGCTTTTTTCTTGCCCGGCACCGCAGTCTCCTATCATTCCCACATGGACCCGGCGCACCCCCTCCTGAAAGGCCGATGCGCCGGGTATTTCGGTTCAGTGGTTCGTGGATGCGCCATTCCTTCGACCCGTCAGGGTCAGGTGGCTTTCGACATCATGTACGCCATCCACTGTTTCCGCGCTCAGCACCGCCTTGCGGGCCGAGAACACGGTATCGACAGAACCTTCGAGGACAACCTTGGTTCCCTCGGCATGCGGTTCGATCGTCGATGAATCGACGTCCGGCAAGGCGGCCAGACGTTCTGATACTTTTTTCTCGAGTTCGGCTGCGGTCTTGTCTGCTGTCGCATTCATGGTCGTAGCTCCCCGCTGAGTTGCGACCTGATAACGGGCGAATGCTGATTTTGTTCGGTTGTGTTTCTTATTTTCCCTTGTCCCATTTGCGCAGCAGCCGGTCGCGCTTCAGGCGAGACAACCGTTTCAGCCAGAATATCCCGTCGAGCTGGTCGATCTCATGCTGCATGCAGATGGAATAGAAGCCCTCGGCGTCCTCCTCGTGGACTGCCCCGTCGAGATCCTGATAGCGGAACCGGATCCTTCTCGGGCGCTCGACCTCGTCGTTTGCACCGGGCATCGAGACGCTGCCTTCCATATGCCGCATGAGCTCGTCCGAGGCGCTGAGGACTTCCGGATTGACGTAGAAGCGCGGACCGGTCTCCTTCGACAGTTCCAGCACCACGAGCCGGGTGAAGACGCCGACATGCGCGGCGGTGATGCCGACGCCGGGTGCCGCCCGCATCGTATCGAGAAGGTCATGGGCGAGGGAGGTCAGCGTCGCATCGAAGACCGTGACCGGTTCGCAACGTTTGGACAGGCCCGGATCGGGATATTTCAGGATGGTTCGGATGGCCATTTTTCGAACTCCTCTTACTGACTTGCGGGTTTTTCCGCATCGTTTCGCCCTGCGCTCTGGACCCGGAACGGCAATTGTTCTAGCAGGAAAACCGGTGGCATGAGCAATAGCGCCGGACGCAGCTATCCAGTTGTTGACAATATGTTTTTTGCCGCCATTCTCCTTTTGTCAAAGACCAGCAGCGAGGGCGGCAGATGAGCGATATCGGCGAGGACCACCGCCTGCGCACAAAAACCGACGATGCCGGTGACGACATCTATTCCGAGGACGGTGCGATCCGTGCCGACTTCCTGGCGATGGTGGGCGCGGCGATCGCCGATCGCGACACGCTTTTCCTGCGCAGCCATGTGGCGCGATTGCACGAATCGGAACTCGGTGACCTGCTCGAAGCAATCCTGCCCGACCAGCGCCATGCGCTTGTGCGGCTGCTCGGCGACGATTTCGATCTGACCGCACTCACCGAAGTCGACGAAAATATCCGCATGGAGATCGTCGACCAGATGCCGAACGCGCAGATCGCGGCGGCGATCGGCGAACTCGATTCGGACGACGCGGTCTACATTCTCGAAGACCTCGACCACGAGGACCGGGAAGAGATCCTGGCGCAGCTGCCGTTTACCGAACGGGTGAGGCTGCGGCGCGCGCTCGACTATCCGGAACAATCGGCCGGCCGCCGCATGCAGACGGAATTCGTCGCCGTGCCGCCGTTCTGGACCGTCGGCCAGACGATCGACTACATGCGCGACGAGGAGGACCTGCCGGAGAGTTTTACCCAGATCTTCGTCATCGACCCGACCTTCAAGCTGCTCGGCGTGCTCGACCTCGATCGCATCCTGCGCGCCAAGCGGCAGGTGAAGATCGAGACGATCATGCGGGAAACAAACTATCCGATCCCGGCCGACATGGACCAGGAAGAGGCAGCCCAGCTCTTCGAGCAATACGACCTTATCTCGGCAGCCGTCGTTGACGAGAACGGCCGGCTGGTCGGCGTGCTCACCATCGACGACGTGGTCGACGTCATCCAGGAAGAGGCGGAAGAGGACATCATGCGCCTCTCGGGCGTCGGCGACGAAGAACTGTCCGACTCGGTCCGGGAGACCTCGAGGTCGCGGGTGCCGTGGCTGCTGGTCAATCTGTTCACCGCCTTCATTTCGGCGTCTGTAATCTCGCTCTTCGAGGCGACGATCGAGCAGGTGGTGGCGCTTGCGATCCTGATGCCGATCGTTGCCGGCATGGGCGGCAATGCCGGCTCGCAGACGATGACGGTGACGGTACGGGCGCTTGCGACCCGTAATCTCGACATTCACAACGCCTGGCGCGTCGCACGACGTGAGGCGGGCGTCGGCCTGATCAACGGCGTGGTGATCGGCTGTCTCGTCGGCATGGTGGCGGGCCTCTGGTTCCACGACGTCCATATCGGCGGGCTGATCGCCACAGCCATGCTGATCAACATGTTTGCGGCCGCCATGGCCGGCATCATGATCCCGCTGCTTCTCGACCGGGCCGGGGCGGATCCAGCGGTGTCGTCCGCCGTGTTCGTGACCGCGATTACCGACACGACCGGTTTCTTCTCGTTCCTCGGGCTCGCGACCTGGTGGTTCATGCTCCGCTGAGCGCCAAAATTGACTGTTACGTAAAAGTCAATTAGTTTGGGTGACGAGTAGCAGGACATGATCGTGAACAAGTATTACAGCATTACGGAGCTGACGCGTGAATTCGGGGTGTCGACCCGCACGCTGCGCTTCTACGAAGACGAGGGCCTTATCCACCCCGAGCGCCGGGGCCGCACGCGGCTTTTCCGGGCAACGGATCGCCGGCTGATCCAGGAAATCCTGCGCGGCCGCCGGATTGGCTTCACGATCGCCGAAATCCGCGAGATCATCCAGGTCTACAAGGAGCCTCCGGGCGAGCTCGGGCAGCTCAAGCTCTTGATGACGCGCCTCGACGAAAAGCGCAACGACCTGCGCCAGAAGCGCAAGGATATCGACGACACGCTGACGGAACTCGACAATGTCGAGGAGGCCTGCCTGACCCGGCTCGCCGAAATCGGCGTCGGCACCTGATCTTCGAAAACCCCGGCTATTGCGCCTCGATCGAGCACTGTTCGGCGAGCGACTGCACCCGGCCGTCCTGAGGAGCGATGGTGCCGGATTGCAGCGGCGTCATCAGAGACTGCGCGATGAGCTTGTCGGCGGTGCAGCCGCAGAATTTCTGGCAGAGGCCGGCGTCGTTGCCTTGGCCCGTGCAGCCGGCCTCGCAGCTTCTGACATAGCCGATCCGCGGGTCCGGCAGCGGAGCTGGATGCAGCAGCGAAAAGAGGTAGACGAGTGCGATCAGCACCGGCTGGTGGACGAGGTAGATGATAAGACTGTGTCTTCCGGCCTGCGAGAGAAGGTTCTGCCGCGTCTGCACCGCTGCGAGCCTGGGAAGCCAGTTTTTCGACAGCGCGAGCCGCCCGACTGCCACCCCTGCCAGAAGCGCCGCGATCCAGGGAAACAGCGGCACGTAATCGTTCGAACGCGGCGGGATTTCTGCAAAACCGAGCCAGCTCAGGTAACGGGCGTTGAATAAAGCCCAGTCCAACGCGCCGGGCAAAAGACTGTAGTCGACGATCATCGCGGCAGCGATGAGGACGACGAGGGCACCGGTCAGCAACGGGGCCAAGCGCAGGAAGGCGAGGCCGATCAGGCTCGACAGCGCGATATTGTGCAGGATGCCGAAATAGATCCATTCGCCCGGAAAGGCGATCAGCGTCGCGATGCTGATCGCGACCGCGGCGCCTGCGACCATCGCAAAACGCTTCCAGAAGGGTTCCCAGCGGATCTTTGGAAAATGCGCGAGGACGAGGCTGACACCGGCCAGGAAGAGGAACGAGCTGGCGATCGCTCGGGCATAGACCTTGAAGATGCCCTGGGTCGCCGTACCGGGATCGACATAGCCGAAAAACTCGAGATCCCAGGTGAAGTGGTAGGTCGCCATGGCAATGAGGGCCACACCGCGCAGCGTATCGATCAGCGTGATGCGGGGTCTGCGCTGGGCGGGATTTTCGGTTTCGGCAACGGTCACAGCTTGTCTTTCCGGATCAAATCTCAGGACGTCCCACGATCCATGATCGCCAGCCGCGCCTCGGAAAAATACTGGCGGCGGGTAAGCACGACAATCACGACGACGGTCATCGCGATGAACATATAGGGCCCGATGAACCAACCGAGATAGCCGATCGACAAAAACAGCGCCCGCAGGCCCGAATTGAAATGGCCGGCCGCGATCGTGTTCATCCGCACCACCTGATCGGCCGCCCGCTCGGCCGCCGCCCGGTCGGTGTTGGTGTCGTGCATCATGGGCAGGGCACCGAAGAGGATGGTGCAGTAGTTGAACAGCCGGTAGGACCAGCCGAACTTGAAGAACGAATACCCGAACAGGAAAGTGAGGCCGGCGACCTTGAGTTCAAAAGCGGTGCGGCCGCCGTAAGCGACGAAGGGCAGGTCGCGGAAGACCGCTTCCACCTGCTCGGTGGCGCCAAGCAGCGCGAAACAGCCGCCGATCGCGAAAATCGACGTCGAGGCGAAGAACGCGGTACCGTTCTGCAGGCCCGCCAAAATCTGAGTGTCGATCATCTTCAGGTCGCGGCGGAGCGAATTGTAGATCCAGTCCTTTCGCCGTTCGGCCATCGCCCGGTTGAGGCTGGCACGCGGAAAGAGCCGCGAGCCGGCGCCGGCGGTCACCCAGGAATAGAGGGACCAAAGGGCGGCAAAGAGGGCAAGCGCAATATAATCGGCGTTCGTCATAGGCTTCACCGGTCAGGAATCGATCTCGATCCATCTCGTCATGCTTTGTTTCGGTTTCGGCGGCAAGCGCTCCCGCGCCGGGAAGGGAACTATTCGGGCCGGGCAGGCGTTGCAAACGCGACCAGCCGGGACATCCGCCATGTTTCCGCCATTTTTGCATTGCGGAGGCCGCAGGATTTTAATAAACCATTAGGCATGACGACCCGGAGCGGACGTTAATCGATGCGGCAAGAACCTGGAGACGACATGGAAGATACCGTTCAGAAGTCCTGCTGGGGCGTGACCTTCAAGGCGCTCCTAGGATTTGCAGGGGTTTTGGCTCTCGCGTATCTGTTCGGCGCTATCTGACTATTTCAGTAAAATTCCGGAATTTCGGTCCCCGGCGTGGTATTCGTATCGCGCCGTTTCTATTTTAGGACCATGTCGCGGCCGGTTCACCGGATGTCGGGCAACCGCCAAGGCGGGCCGCTGGTCTGGCATAGGCTGGGCCACCCTCGTATTACCGCACGGATTCTCATGTTCCTGTCCGTTTTCGACGTTTTCAAGATTGGTATCGGCCCTTCGAGCTCCCACACGATGGGACCGATGTCGGCCGCCAACCGCTTCCTGGAGCTCATTCTCTCCAACGACTGGCCAAGGCCGACCGGCGCGCATGTCGCAGCGCTGAAGGTGAGCCTGCACGGATCCCTCGCATTTACCGGGATTGGACACGGAACGGGCAGGGCAGTGATACTCGGCCTGGTCGGCGAGGAGCCGCACAGGGTCGATCCGGACAGGATGGACGGGATCATCGGCGAAGTGGAGCGCAGCGGCCGCGTCATGCCGCCCGGCCATCCGGCTTACGAATTCCAGCCGAAGACCGACCTGATCTTCGACAAGAAGCAGCCGTTGCCGGGCCATGCCAACGGCATGAGTTTCTCCGCCTTCGACCGCGACGGCCGGCTGCTCCTGAAGCGTATCTACTATTCGATCGGCGGCGGTTTCGTGGTGACCGATACCGAGCTGGAGGCCATGCGTACCTCCAAGAAATCGGCAGGTGATGCGCGCATTCCCTATCCGTTCGCCTCCGCCAGGCAGATGCTCGACATGGCACGCGGTTCGGGCCTGACGATCGCCCAGATGAAGCGCGCCAATGAAGAAACCAGGATGAGCGCCGCCGAACTCGATGCCGGTCTCGACCGGATCTGGGAGGCGATGTCGAGCTGTATCGACCGTGGCCTCAAGGTCGACGGCATCATGCCGGGCGGGCTGAAGGTCAAGCGCCGGGCGAAGGCGATCCACGACAAGCTGAACGAGGAATGGCGCAGCAACCGGTTGAACCCGTTGCTCGCCAACGACTGGCTCTCCGTCTATGCGATGGCCGTCAACGAGGAGAATGCCGCCGGCGGGCGGGTGGTCACGGCGCCGACCAATGGTGCTGCGGGCGTCATTCCGGCGACGGTGCGCTACTACCTGCATTTCCACGACGACGCGACCCAGGCCGATATCCATAACTTCCTGCTGACCGCAGCCGCAATCGGCGGCATCATCAAGCACAATGCCTCGATCTCGGGCGCCGAAGTCGGCTGTCAGGGCGAGGTGGGCTCGGCCGCCGCCATGGCAGCGGCGGGGCTTGCGGCCGTCATGGGCGGCTCCCCGGAGCAGATCGAGAACGCCGCCGAGATCGCGCTGGAACACCATCTCGGCATGACCTGCGACCCGATCGCCGGCCTCGTGCAGGTGCCTTGCATCGAGCGCAACGCGCTCGGGGCCGTCAAGGCGGTCACGGCGGCCTCGCTGGCCATCAAGGGCGACGGGACGCATTTCGTACCGCTCGACGCCTGTATCGAGACGATGCGCCAGACCGGCAACGACATGAGCGAGAAATACAAGGAGACGTCCACGGGCGGCCTTGCGGTCAACGTCGTCGAGTGCTGAACCGTCCCCCTGTGGAGTGAACCGAGCAAACGCTTGACGTCACGCCCGGATGGGTCTTCAACGAAACCATGGCTCTACATCTCATCAAACTCTGCGTCGGCGCCGATTCGATCCAGGATCTCCAGGACTGGGTCGCCGAGCGGTCGCTCAATGCGATGGCTGCCGGCCTCGAGCCGCACAGCATCCATACGACCCGCATGGTGCCGAAGCGCATGGACGAACTGCTCGATGAGGGATCGCTCTACTGGGTGATCAAGGGGCAGGTAATGGCGCGGCAGAAGCTGCTCGATATCCGCACGGTTACGGGCGGCGACGGTATCCAACGCTGCCAGCTGGTGCTCGGCCCCGAGGTCATCGAGACCGCGCCGCAGCCGAAGCGGCCTTTCCAGGGATGGCGGTATCTGAAAAACGAGGAAGCGCCGCGCGACCTCGGCAAACTGGGCGAGGACGTGGCGGCGCTTCCGGAAGATCTGCGGCGGGAACTCGCCGAGCTTGGGCTTCTGTAACTGCCAATCTTCCGATCAGCGAAGCTTGATACGGACGGGCGCACGGCCGGCGCGAATGCCGATATGAAGATGGACATTGGCTTCCGGCTGGGAATGACGCCAGGCGCGGGCAGCGTGGCTGAGCAGCATGGAGACCAGGTCACGGGTCTTTTCCTTGGAGCGGTTCAAGCCGAGACCGGCAAGCCGCATGGCCGCCTCGTGAAGCGGGTTGAGGGCGACGCCCTTCGCTCTGGAATTCTGCGCCGGCTTGAAGGCCAGTTCTGCGCTGTTTTCATTCATTGCCATCGGAAACCCCGTCTACTCGTTACTCTCGAGATCCCTCCGCGCCGAAAAGCCGGCGCGGGTATTTCCTTGATCGCCGGCGGCGACGCTCACTGGAGCGACGCCCAGCAGCTGATGCCCTTCTTCTTCAGCAGGTTGCAGGCATCGATCGCCGTCTTCTGGTCATCGAAGCCGCCGAAGCGGGCACGGTAGATCTGTTCGCCATTGTTGCTGAAGGCGACAGTGAAGGGTTTGGCGGAACGCAATACCTTGCCGCCTTTATCCTGCGCATTTTGCAGGAGATCCTGAGCTTGTTTCTGGTTCGGCGACGCGCCGATCTGAATGACCCAGCCGTTCGCCGACATCGACGCTTCGGCGGAAGGCTTTGCGGATGTCGTAGAGACAGAAGCCTTGGTAGAAGCGGTCGTCACGTCATCGACGGCCGAGCGGCTCGTCCGGTGCGCCACGGCCACCTCGGTCTTGGCTGGCATGTATTCCGGAGCCGGAGTCGGGACGGCGGAGACGCCGGCCATTGCCGAGTTCATCGCCTGGGTGATGACCTTCTTCTGTTCCGGTTCCGCGGCATAGGCCGATGCGGCAGCGGGAGCCATCGCTGCAGCCTGCTGCTCGGCATAACGGGCGCCCGGCAGCGGACCGCTCGGAGGCAGGTCGAGGGCCGCCATCTGGCGTGCGTCGGACTGGGACGCGGCAATCGGCGAAGCGGACCTCACCGGCGCAGAGGGAGCGGGTGCAGCCGGGGCCACCTGGGCGATCAGGTTGTTGTTGCCGCCGCGAGATGCCTCCGGAAGATATTCCGCGACCAGCTTGCGCATCGTTGCGTCACGGGAGGCACTCGAACGACCACCGAGCACGACGGCGACGATCGAACGGCCGTCGAGCTGGGCCGAAGTTGCGAGATTGCTGCCGGCGGCACGGGTGTAGCCGGTCTTGATGCCGTCGACGCCCTTGACGTTGCCAACTAGACGATTGTGATTGCCGATTGTCTGCTTGCCGAAATTGAAGCTGCGGATGGCGAAGTAGCCGTAATATTGCGGGAAGTGCTGGCGCAGCGCCATGCCGAGACGGGCCTGATCGCGTGCCGTCGTCATCTGCGCGGTATTCGGCAGGCCGTTGGCATTGCGATAGGTAGTGCGGGTCATGCCGAGCGCACGCGCCTTGCCGGTCATCAAGGATGCAAAGCGTTCTTCGGAGCCGCCGATGAATTCACCGAGAGCGGTGGCAATGTCGTTGGCGGAGCGGGTGACGAGTGCACGGATGGCCTGATCGACCGAGACCGAGCCGCCGGCGCGGACGCCGAGCTTGGAGGGCGGCTCGGACGCGGCGTGAGCGGAGACCGGGACCTGCGTATCGAGGCTGATGCGACCGGCTTCGAGCGCCTCGAAGGTCAGATAGAGCGTCATCATCTTGGTGAGCGACGCGGGATAACGCAGACCATCCGGATCCTCGGAATAGAGAACCTTACCGGTCTTTGCATCGACGACGATGCCGGCAAATTTCGGATCGGCAGCCGCGGGCGTCGAAAACATCGAAATCGCCACAGCCAATGTGAAGAGAAAACCGAGGAAACGTCCCGGAACCGTCGCATCACCCTTCGAAGGGAATGCAGAGAACATTTTTTTCGACACTGCCGCACTCATCGCTTGCATCACATTAGTCACATCCGGACGCGCCCCCGCCACGACCGTTGCCCGTCAATCTAGGGGATTAGCGTTACCAAGAGGTTTATGATGAACAGCAGCTTGCTTAGATATACTGCATTTTAGACATCAACTTGGGGCTTGGACCCCGACCCGTCCGTGGCCGCTTATCTCGCCAGCCGGTTTTCGACAAAGAGGCGAACTGCGGCATCAATATGTTGCCAATCCTTCAAAAGCGCGCTGGAGAAGCGATAAAGTATCGTCAGGTCCTGGCCGATGTGGATATCTCGCTGGCAGTCGCCGCTGGTGGGCCTGTCGCCGGCGGCGGGCAGGACGCAACGCACGACATAGTCCGGCGCACCGGAGCGCTGCCCCGTCAGTACGACTTCGCTGCCATAACCCGACTCGGCGCGCAGCCGGTGGAGCGTCAAACCGAACGCCGCCTGTTGCGGCTCGCCGTCGAACAGTTTCGAGTATATCGGCTCCAGCCGCCCGGACATGTCGCGCGACATCGTGCTCTGTGACAATTGCAGGAAAATCAACGAGGAAGACTGGCCGACATCATCGAAGCGCGATCGCAGGCCGGCACTGTAACCTTCGAGTTCCGGCCATGTGAGGTAGAGGTCGACGCGCTCAGTGATACCGGGCCGGCGCTGGTCGCGGAAGCGAATCGTGTTGGCCGGAAGCTTGAGCTTGTCCTGGCCGATCCGGATCAGGAATTCTTCGGTACTGTCGGTATGACCGGCAAGCGCGATACGCTGGCCGAACCAATGACCACTGATGCTGATCGCCGCCGTCAACAGGGCAAGGACGGCGATGATGACAGTCAGTCGATAGACGAAGCGATTGGACAGGAGCGGTGCTTCTTCTGCAGCCGAGAGGTTCCGGGCCGGCCCTGCCATGACGTGCGCTCCGTGTTCTCATTCGAGAGGGAATTCGCCAGCGCCGGAATGGAACAGGAATACGGGAAGAGGCCAGGCGATTTTGCCGCAGTCTGGAGCGTTATGGTTAATGCTTCGTAAAGCAAATCCAATCCGGGACAGTTCGGGCGATCGCCTGCAGATGTGCGGTCGTGCCCATTGACCGCGGCTCGGGTCGCCGCGGTCCCCCGCCGATAGGAGAGGTGGGATTACTGGCCGACGGAGCCCACGGCGGTGGCGCGCCCGTCCTGCAGCTTCACCCAGCGGGCAGGGTCGTCGTTCGCTTGGCGCTTCAGGAAGGTGTATTCGGTATCGGACCAGACCATGACCTTGTTGCGCATGTTGTCGAGCACGAAGTCGCCGCGATCCGTGCGGACCGTCAGGACCGCGTGACCCTCGCCATTCGGCTGCAGGACGACGGTAATCAGCAGGTCGGACGGCGAAAAGCCCTTCGCAATCAGCATCTTCCGCTTCAGAAGCACGAAGTCTTCGCAATCGCCGACGGTGCGGGGATAGGCCCAGCGTTCTTCGACACCGTAGATCTCCTGGTCGGTCATCGGCGTGATCGAGGAATTGACCGTGTAGTTGACGTCCAGAAGCGTGCGCCACTTGTCCTCGGTCAGCGCCAGCGGGCCGGCGTCCTTATAGGTCGCGGCGCATTCGCTGACATAGGTCTTGCAGAATTCATAATGGCCGAGCGGCGGATTGGCCTGGCCGAGAACACGCACACCGCCGGCCGGCATGCCGAATGAATTTCCGGCGGTAAAGATTGCGATGACGGTGGTGATGGCGGCGAGGCCCAGTCCCTTGCTGTACTTCATTTTTATGTCTCCCCGTTGTGGGAAGAACACTGCCAGACAGGGTTTGATCGATTGGAAAATATCGCAGTAAAATCAATATCTTATTTGAACTCAATTCGTCTAAAACATGGCTCAAATGCATCTCGAACTTTCATAAAATTCGAGGCAAATTTGCCGCTGTTTTTCATAAAACATGTTCTATCGGCGACCGCCTGCATTGCGGCTTTCCCGCTATCCAGCTGTAATTCCAGCACTTCTTGCGAACGGCTTGAGCAGCCGCCGGAGCGCCGGGAAAGCGGAGAGGGCGGCGGTTGGTTGTGTTCAAGCAGGAGAGGAAAGGGCAGAGTCAGGGTGCACCACGGTCGAATCGGGCTCGCCGAGGTCGATTCCCGACCTCAAAAAAAGTGCCGAAAGGAGACATTTTTTTGAAAGAAAGCCCGTTTCGGCACAACCCGCCGGCGTTTCCGGCCTGTCCAGCAACGAAACAGGGCAGCTGGCGGAGGCTGAAAAACAAAAAAGCGCCCCGAACGGGACGCTTGGCAGATCGCGGAGATAAGAAAGCTATTAGAGGAATTCGGTCAGCGTTTCGCGCGACTGGACCGAATTGAACTCGATCGCCACACCTTCCATGAAGTGGCGCACGACGCGGCCGCGCATGTTGCCGAGCCGGAGCGGGGTGCCGAGCGCCGGGCGGATATCGATATCGATCGCGGCGCCCGACAGCGAAAGGTCCACGATGCGACAGGCATAACGCCGGCCGTCGTCGAGCGTGATCTCCGTGCGGGTATTGCGCGGCGCCAAGCGATCATGGCGGCGATCTTCCGGCAGGCCCAGTTCATGCTTATTGGCGATCCAGGTCAGCTGGGCGGCCAATTTCTCGCGCTTGCGGTCCGTCGCGTTGATCGACATCACGAAGCCGGCGCTCGACAGGCTGACGACCATGCCTTCCAGCCGGCCGATATGATCGAGATAGGCGATCACCCGTTCGCCGACGAGGGGACGGCCGACGCAGGCGAAGCTGACGTCGCCCGGCGACATGTCCACGACGTTGCAGGGGAATTCCTCATGCGTCGCCAGCATCAGCCGTCCTGGAATATTGACGGACACGCGCTGAAAGGAACGCTGTGCGGAAACGTTGGGTGTCGATGGAGTATGAGCGGGCTGAAATGAATACATTTGAGAGAGCTTTTCTCTTCTAAGTCTATCGTTAAGAGTATTATCGCGCCGCGGTTAACAGAAGGTTTTGCAAGACAGCGCCGCTGCCACCCGCCGCGATGGGCATTCACTCTCATGACGAAGGGCGGCCAGGCAGATGCCGACCTGGCGTGTTGTGGAAAATGCCGCGATCACCTGTGATCGGCACACCGAAATGCGAACCGCTGCCGGTGAGGAACGTCCAGTTCTCGAGCGTCAGGAAGGCGGCCGGCGTTGCCGTTACGGGATAGGGAGAGAGCCGGGGCAGGAGGGCGCCGAAAATGCGATCGCTCGCCGTCGTCTCCACCGACCGGATTGGCAAAAGCAGCATCTCATAGGCATGGCGGATGTGGCCATTCGAGGCGAGAACGTCCAGAAGCGCCGGCTGTTGCGAATGAATGACGTTATGGGCGATTTCCACCGGCTGCCGGTGGTCAGTCTCCGGCCAGAGATTCGCAAAAGCCTGGCCTCGGAATTCACGGTCGAACAGTTCGCAGATGCGGGTACCGGCCAGGCGGAATGCCAGCGTGCCGGCAGGGTCCATGGCGGCCATGAAAAGATGGGGAAGAAGATGACGCAGGGCGGCCGGATCGATCTCGGTCTTGAGGGGAACTGCCCCGTCGTGCTTGAGATTGATCCAGTAGTCGAAGATCGCCCGGCTGGCCTGGTTGCGCATTCATCTTACCTGTTACATTTCGAGACAGATCGCGCTTCATGCGCGGCTGGTTCTTCTAGAGCAGCGAAAACCATGCCACGGGAACGGGAGCATGGTTAACGATCCATGACCTACCAATCCGCTGGCGTTACTGTGATCCTGGTGCGCTTTCCTTTGAACGGCCGCTCCTATATGGCTGTCGACCATTCGGCAGGGGAACGAGAAGACAGAAGGGGCTGGCATGAACGACGGGCCGGATATGGCAAACGAACAGCCCGAGGCGGATGAGGGCGCCGAGCGCTCGCAGCCGATTTTCAATCTTCCGCGCAGCCTTGTCGTGACGCTGGCCTTGCTTGCGGTCATCTATATCGTGCAGGACTACGTGCTGGACGAGGACATGCGGGCCTATATGATCGTGAATTTGGCGTTCACGCCGCTGCGCTATGTCTATCCGCTCGGCGACCAGGGTTTTGCATGGGCGTGGACGCCGGTCACCTACTCGCTTCTGCACGGCGGCATCGAACACATCCTCTTCAACGCGCTTTGGTTGATGGCCTTCGGGGCGCCGGTCGTGCGGCGGATAGGTACCCTGCGCTACGTGATCTTCTGGATCCTTTCGGCGGTGGCTGCCGCCTTCTTCCATGCCGCGCTTAACTGGGGCAACGAGACGCTGCTGATCGGTGCCTCGGGGGTCGTCTCGGCGCTGATGGGCGCCGCCTGCCGTTTCGCCTTCCCGGAACGTCGGGGTTATGACAGAACCCATGGTCATCTCTATCCGCGCCAGTCAATCCTCGGCTCCTTCCGCAACCGCACCGTGGTGATCTTCACCGCCATGTGGTTCGCCGGCAACCTGCTGATCGCTTTCGGAGTGACGCTGTTCGGCGCGGACATGGGGCCGATCGCCTGGGACGCGCATATCGGCGGCTTCCTCTTCGGCTTCCTGCTCTTTGGCCTTTTCGATCCTTTGCCGCGCCGCGTCGTGCCGCTCCCGCGTCCTTGATCTCTTTCTTGATCTCTTTCCCGCCTCGCTCTACACTTCAGCAGACGTGCAGGGACGGTTTCCTCCACCCGGGCGCTTTGCTTTTCGGGAATGGACGATGTCCAAGCCGAACTGGTTGCGAGGAGAGAACCATGGCAATAGTCGTCAAGAACATGCTGGATGCAAAGGGGCGTGACGTGGTGACCGTCGGTCCCGACAAGACACTGCTCGAAGTCGCCGGGATCCTCAACGACAAGAAGATCGGTGCCGTGGTGGTGACCGGCATGGAAGGCCGTATCGCCGGCATCTTTACCGAACGCGACCTGGTGCGCGCCGTCGCCGGCAAGGGTGCCGCCGTGCTCGATCAACCGGTCAAGTCGGCGATGACCACTTCGGTGCAGCGCTGCAGGGACGAAACGACCGTCGATGAACTGATGGGTATGATGAGCTCGGGCCGTTTCCGCCACGTGCCCGTCGAACAGGACGGCAAGCTCGCCGGCATCATCTCGATCGGTGACGTGGTGAAGTCTCGCATCCGCGAAATCGAGATCGAGGCCGAACAGATCAAGGCCTATATCGCCGGCTGACTTTGGCCAGCCTCGCCGGAAGGCGAGGCTTTTTAATAGCTGGCGAGGCCCGCCGCCCGCTCAGCGAGCGAAAACTTCCTGCATGCGCTTCAGCGCCGAGATCTGCGCCATCGTCTCCGCATAGCCGCGGTCGATCGCTTCGCCGGCGCGGTGGAATTCGGACAGTCCGATATCGGCAAGCCGCGGATGCAGCGCCAGGTCCGGCGGATCGCCCGCCAGACGCGCCCGGGAAATGCGTTCCTGGATGATGTTGAAAGCCTGCACCATGGTGCCGGTCAGACCGACGCGGACGTCCTCGGGTTTCTTGCGACCGTCGTCCATCGGCTGGACGCTGGCATTGTGCTTGACGACAGCCGACCGGCCGAAAATCTCGTAGTTCAGGTTGACGGCGACCACGAGCGGCTGCTCGTAGGCGCGGCACACGGAGGTTGGCACCGGATTGACGAGGGCGCCATCGACCAGTGTCCGGTTGTTGCATTTCACCGGTTCGAAAATGCCCGGCAGGGCGTAGGAAGCGCGAAGCCCGGTGATCAGCGAGCCGCTCGATATCCACACTTCGTGGCCGGTGTGAAGTTCGGTCGCAACCGATACGAAGGGCCGATCGAGATCCTCGATCGACAGGCCTTCGAGATGTTCCTGCATCCGCTTGGTCAGCCGCATACCGCCCAGAAGACCGCCGCCGCCGATCGTCAGATCGAGCAGGCCGGCGATGCGGCGCATGGTAAGCGAGCGGGCGAAGGTTTCGAGTTCGTCGAGCTTGCCTGCGAGATAACAGCCGCCGACCAAGGCGCCGATCGAGGTGCCGGCAATCATGCCGACTTCGATGCCGGCCTCGTCGAGCGCCCGCAATACACCGATATGCGCCCAGCCGCGCGCGGCGCCGCCGCCAAGGGCGAGAGAGAGCTTTGCTTTTTTGGGGGCTTCGATGATGGGAGGAGGTGTGGGTTCGAGAACTTGCGCTTCGCCGCCTTCGGCGGGTGCCGCGAGCGGATCGTGACGGTTCCAACTCCAGTTCAGCATCGATCAACACCCTCCACAGCTGAACAAACCCCGGTCTGTCGATTAGCGCACCAACAGATTTCGAAATCGTTTATTCAGTCGAGACATGCCGAAAAACGAGGCAAATCCCTAAATGGTTCCTTGATCCGAATAGACGACACCTGGGTCAAAATGACGCGTATCGTCGGTGATTTCAAGAACCGCCCTGCCATCACTTTGGGTAACAACCCGATAGAAACAGGAGCGGCGGCCGGTATGGCATGTAGCGTCATGCCCGGCGACCGAGACCTTGAGCCAGACGGCGTCCTGATCGCAGTCGGTGCGCAGTTCATGAACGGTCTGGAGATTGCCGGAGGATTCGCCCTTTTTCCAGATTTTGGCACGCGAACGGCTGTAGTAGTGGGCGATGCCGGTCTTAACCGTCAGCGCCAGCGCCTCGGCGTCCATATGCGCGACCATCAGCAGTTCGCCGTCGCGCACGTCGGTGACGACGGCGGTGACGAGACCGTTCTGATCGAATCGGGGCGTGAAGGCGCCAGCGCCTTCGAGTTCCGTCTTGTCGGCGGAAGGTCGGTCGAAAGAAAGCGGCATCAGGAAACTCCGCCCGGGCAACCGCGTATCAGCGGTTGCGGGCCAGCGTGAAGAAACGGGCCTGCTCGGCGGCGTTCGCCTTGAACTCGCCGGTAAACGTCGTCGTCATCGTATGCGAGCCCTGCTTCAGCACGCCGCGCATCTCCATGCACAGGTGCTCGGCCTCGATCATGACGGCGACGCCGCGCGGCTTCAGCGTTTCCTCGATCGCATTGGCGATCTGCGCCGTCAGGTTTTCCTGGGTCTGCAGGCGACGGCCGAAGATTTCGACGACGCGGGCAATCTTCGAAAGGCCGAGGACGCGGCCGTTCGGCAGATAGGCGACATGCGCCTTGCCGATGATCGGCAGCATGTGGTGTTCGCAATGGGAGAAGAACGGGATGTCGCGCACCAGCACGATATCGTCATAACCCGAGACTTCCTCGAAAGTGCGGCCGAGCACGTCCTCCGGCGACTGTTCGTAACCGGCAAACAGTTCGCGGTAGGAGGCGGCGACGCGCTTCGGGGTGTCGAGCAGGCCTTCGCGGGCCGGATCGTCACCGGCCCAGCGCAGCAGCACGCGCACCGCTTCTTCGGCTTCGTGCTGCGACGGGCGGACCTGCTTCTCTTTCGAAGCCGGGAAATTCTTCACTATGGCATCCATCTATCGTCTCCTGATGCGGTTCAAGGCCGCATCCGACTGGCGTTACTCACGGACTGACCAGCCGCTGGGCACCTGCGGCTGATTTTTGGGCAATCCGGGTTTATCTGACCTTCGGCGAACATTTTTACAAGATATCCTATTCCGTTTTCGGTAGGATTTCGTGAAAACAACCTTTCTTGATGATCTCGCCCTGACATCACATATAATGGCAGGAAGCCTTTTATGGTAGCCCGCCGTACGTGACACAGTGTTCAACGAGCGACGGCGGTTTCAAAAGCGAGCCTTGATGGACGACATCTACAACAGCAAGATCCTCGAATTCGCCGCCAACATCACCCATGCGGGCGTGTTGCCCGATGCGGATGCCAGTTCCGAAAAACATTCGAAACTGTGCGGCTCGAAGGTACGCGTGCATCTGAAGATGGACGGCGACCGGGTTACGGATTTCGCCCATGAGGTGCGCGCCTGCGCCCTCGGCCAGGCCTCGTCCTCGATCATGGCGCGGCATGTGATCGGCGCAACGACCGCCGAGATCCGCAGGGCACGTCAGGACATGCTCGCCATGCTGAAGGAGGGCGGCGAGGGGCCGGACGGCCGGTTCGAGGAGATGCGCTACCTGAAGCCGGTCAAGGACTACAAGGCCCGGCATGCCTCCACCATGCTGACCTTCGAGGCGGTCGTCGATGCGATCGACCAGATCGAGGCGAAGGAACGGTCCGAAGCGGCCACCGTCTGATCCGATGTGCGGCGCCCCCGACTGCCAGCATCCCAAATCCGAACCGAAGGCGGGCCGCTCCCGTAACTGGTCCGGACCGTTCGCCAGGACGCCCGGCCGGCTCTTCGGCATGGGGCTGATCCGCCTCTACCAGCTGACGCTTTCCGGCTTCATCGGCAATTCCTGCCGGCATATCCCGACCTGTTCGGAATATGGATATGAGGCGGTGGCCCGCCATGGGTTGTGGCCAGGCGGGTGGATGACACTGTTCCGGGTGGCGCGCTGCGGGCCGGGCGGCACGGGCGGGCTAGATCCGGTGCCGGAAGCGCTCGAAGTGCGGCAGCGCTGGTGGACACCGTGGAGATACTGGCGCCGTCACGCCCCACCCGTATCGCATCCGAGATGATGCTAAGATGATCTATGTCGCGCTGCTGCACAGCATCGTCCTCGCACCCGGCAGGCGGGTCATCATGGCGGATCTGCGTGCCATGGCGGAGGAGCTCGGTTACCGGAATTGCCGAACCCTGGTTTCGACCGGCAATCTCGTATTCGAAACCGACCGGTTACCGATCGGTGACATCGAGCGGATTTTGGAGACCGCGTTCGAGAAGCGGTTCGGCAAACATATCGATATCATCGCAAGGACCGGTACCGATTGGCTGAAGCTCGCGGCCGGCAATCCCTTTCCATCGGGGGAGGGTTCCGAGGTCGGCGTGCGGGTGATGCGCAAGCCGCTCGACGAAAGCGTCCTTGACCTGCTCGCACGCCACCGTGGCGACGAGAAGATCGCTATCGTCGGCGGCGATCTCTGGGTCGATTTCGGCGGCAAGGCGAGCGAGACGCGGCTGCTGTCGGCGATGACCACGAAGAAGCTCGGCATCGGTACGATCCGCAACGCCAACACGGTCGCCGGGCTTGCCGAAATGATCGGCTGAGCGGCCGCTCGCCTTTACTAGAACGCCAAAAACATTTAACAGCCACGCCGGCTGCGCCCCAAGGGCGAACCGCCATTTATTCCAACACCACCCGCATTCGTTGGCGGGACTGGACAGGAGAAGACATGTCCCAATCCGTTTCCCTTACATTTCCCGATGGCTCCGTCCGCGTTTTCGACGCCGGCACGACCGGCCGTGACGTTGCCGAGAGCATTTCCAAGTCGCTCGCCAAGAAGGCGGTTGCCGTTACCATCGATGGCACCGTGCAGGACCTTGCCGAGCCGGTGACCGACGGAAAGATCGAGATCGTCACCCGCACCGATGCCCGCGCGCTGGAACTCATCCGCCACGACGCCGCCCATGTGATGGCGGAGGCCGTGCAGGAGCTTTGGCCCGGCACGCAAGTCACCATCGGCCCGGTGATCGAGAACGGATTCTATTACGATTTCGCCCGCAACGCGCCTTTCACGCCTGACGATCTGCCGAAGATCGAGGCGAAGATGAAGGAAATCATCGGCCGCAACAAACCGTTCACGAAGCAGGTCTGGTCTCGCGAGAAGGCCCGCGAAGTTTTCGCTGCCAAGGGTGAAGGTTACAAGGTCGAGCTGATCGATGCGATCCCGGAGGATCAGGATCTCAAGATCTATTATCAAGGCGACTGGTTCGACCTCTGCCGCGGCCCGCATATGGCCTCGACCGGCCAGATCGGTACGGCCTTCAAGCTGATGAAGGTTGCCGGCGCCTATTGGCGCGGCGACTCGAACAACGCCATGCTGACCCGCATCTACGGCACCGCCTGGGCGACGCAGGAAGAACTCGACCAGTACCTGCATGTGCTGGCCGAAGCCGAAAAGCGCGACCACCGCAAGCTCGGCCGGGAAATGGACCTCTTCCATTTCCAGGAAGAAGGTCCGGGCGTCGTGTTCTGGCACGGCAAGGGCTGGCGCATGTTCCAGACCCTGACTGCCTATATGCGCCGCCGGCTCGCCGGCACCTATGAAGAGGTCAACGCGCCGCAGGTCCTCGATGCCTCGCTGTGGGAGACTTCGGGCCACTGGGGCTGGTACCAGGAGAACATGTTCGCGGTGAAGTCTGCCTATGCCTTCACGCATCCGGAAGACAAGGAAGCAGACAACCGCGTCTTTGCGCTGAAGCCCATGAACTGCCCGGGTCACGTGCAGATCTTCAAGCATGGCTTGAAGTCTTATCGCGAACTGCCTATCCGCCTTGCGGAATTCGGTCTCGTGCATCGCTATGAAGCATCCGGCGCGCTGCACGGGCTGATGCGCGTCCGCGGTTTCACCCAGGACGACGCGCATGTCTTCTGCACCGACGAGCAGATGGCCGCCGAATGCCTGCGGATCAACGACCTGATCCTGTCGGTCTACGAGGATTTCGGCTTCAAGGAAGTCGTGGTCAAGCTGTCGACCCGGCCGGACAAGCGCGTCGGCACCGACGCGCTCTGGGATCGTGCCGAATCCGTCATGCTCGATGTTCTGAAGACGATCGAGGCGCAGTCGGAAGGCCGCATCAAAACCGGCATCCTGCCGGGCGAGGGCGCGTTCTACGGTCCGAAGTTCGAATATACGCTGAAAGACGCGATCGGCCGCGAATGGCAGTGCGGCACGACGCAGGTGGACTTCAACCTGCCGGAACGGTTCGGCGCGTTCTACATCGACCAGAACTCCGAAAAGACCCAACCGGTGATGATCCATCGCGCCATCTGCGGTTCGATGGAGCGTTTCCTCGGCATCCTGATCGAGAACTTCGCCGGCCACATGCCGCTCTGGTTCGCGCCGATGCAGGTGGTGGTGGCGACGATCACCTCGGATGCCGACGATTACGGCCGTGAGGTGGCGGAAGCGCTTCGCGATGCGGGCATGGTCGTCGAGACCGATTTCCGCAACGAAAAGATCAACTACAAGGTCCGCGAGCACTCGGTCACCAAGGTGCCGGTCATCATCGTCTGCGGCAAGAAGGAAGCCGAGGAGCGTTCGGTCAACATCCGCCGTCTCGGCTCGCAGGCCCAGACCTCGATGACGCTGGACGAGGCGATCGCCTCGCTCAGCCTCGAGGCAACCCCGCCGGACGTGCTGCGTCGCCTCGAAGCCAGGAAGGCGGCAAAGGCAGCGGCCTGACCCAAGTCATGACGGCGCCTGTGAACCCGGGCGCCGTCAATGCAATAAGATGAGATGGTTTTGCCAGGCTGGCTGAGGTTCGGCGACTTCTGCCGAAATCCGGCTAGTTCCTGTCGTTGGCAACCGCGCCAGCCACCTGAGGTGTGTCGCGCATCAGCACTTCAACCTCGGTATTGCGGCCGGCTTTGACGGTGAACGAGCGCTGGTAGATCTTGGTCTTGTTGCGGGCGACGGCGAGATATTCGCCCTCCGACAGGACCATTGTCGAGAAAGCACTGACGCTTTCGTTGACGACGTCGCCGGCAGCCGTCAGCACCGACCAGGCCGTATCGGCAATCGCTTCGCCGCCCGCCTGTGAGACGAGCTTCAGGGTGATCTGGGCGGCGCGATGCTGCAGCACTGCCTGGGTGAGCTTGCCGGCCTCCACCTGGATATCGGCCCGCACCACCGCATTGACGTCGCCGTATTCGGAAACGACATGATAAGTGCCGGCATTCAGCCGCACGACCGTATTCGGCTTGACGTCCGACATCACCAGCGCCCGATCGCCGTTATCGCGCACTTCGGCCGAATAGACCGAAAAGCTCAGTTCCTTGGGCGGAATACGCTGGTCGGTACCGGCAACCGCATTCAGGACGAAACCGCCGGCATCGAGCACCAGCGTCTGTTTCGGCATGTTGCCGCTTTCGGGGACTTTGAGTTTCTTGGTGACGCCGGCACGGCCGAAGGCGCAATTGACGAAATAGTCGCCGGGGGGGAGCTGGAACGAGGCGGAACCGCCTTCGGAACTGGCCACCAGAGGCAATTTACCGTCTTCGCCAGCGATCGGGCTGAAGACGCGCCAGGTAAGGCCTTCCTGCATGGGCTGGCCGTCGGACGTCAGCTTGGCGTCGAACTGCACGTCCCTCGAGAGGGCGCCGGGCGGGCCACCTGGCAAAGCCGAGAAGGCGTTGAGCTTGGGCATCTTCGCCGTGCTGTCCAGCGCGCGAAAATTCTTGAAGGCGTCCTCCTGAGCGGATGCGCTGAAAGCTGAGCCGAGAGCCATCGCTCCGGCAAGGAACCAGCGTGCCGCAAGGGAAGTGCCTGCCATCTGTTGTACCGGTTGACTCTTGTTTTCCGAGACGTCACTTGAAGACCAATGACAAGGCAATTTCAAGACCTTCCCACTGCGCCAGCTCCAAATGAAAGCTTTGACCATGCAAAATGACGTTAAACTCATAGATTTCCTGCGCGACAGGCATTCCACGCCGGTCGCCCAGATGAAGGAGCCGGCCCCGTCGCAGGAAGAATTGGAGGCGGTTCTCACCTTCGCGACCCGCACCCCGGATCATGGAAAGCTCACACCCTGGCGCGTCATCGTCTATCGCGGCGACGTGTGCAGAACGCTCGGCGAACAGTTTCTGGCCCTGTCGCTCCAGAAGATGCCCGACATGGCCGAGGCCGCCAGGCAGGCGGAGCTGACGCGCTTCACCCGTGCGCCGCTGGTCGTCGCCGTCGTCAGCACCGCGGCACCGCATCCGAAAATCCCCGAATGGGAACAGGTGCTCTCGGCCGGCGCTGTCTGCTTCAACATGCTGATGGCCGCAAACGCGCATGGCTACGTCGCCAACTGGCGTACCGAGTGGGTCGCCTATGACGACGAGGCGCTGGCGCTCCTCGGCATCAGGCCGGGCGAAAAGGTCGCGGGGTTCATCCATATCGGTTCGAGCGATTTCCCGACGCCCGACCGGCCACGGCCGGAATTGTCGCAGATCGTCACCTACGCCGAATAGGATTTCGATGTTTTACACCACCGATACCAACCAGCATGGATTGAAGCACGATCCCTTCAAGGCGATCGTCGCGCCGCGCCCGATCGGCTGGATCGGCACGAAGGGCAGGGATGGATCGATGAACCTGTCGCCCTATTCCTTCTTCAACGCCATTTCCGACAACCCCAAACTGGTGATGTTCTCGTCCAGCGGCCGCAAGCACAGCTTGAAGAACGCCGAGGAAACCGGCGTCTTCACCGCAAGCCTCGCAAGCCGTCACCTGGCCGCGCAGATGAACGCCTCGTCGGAGGCGGTGCCCTACGGCGTCAGCGAGTTCGACGTGGCGGGGCTGACCGCCAAGATGGCGGAACTCATCGATGCGCCTTACGTCGCCGAGGCCTATACCGTGCTCGAATGCCGCGTCACGCAGGTGATCCAGCCGGTCGGATTGGACGGCAAGCCGGCGGAGGCCTACATGGTTTTCGGCCAGGTGGTTGGAATCCATATCAGCGAGGAGATCCTCCGCAACGGACGGATCGACATGGGGCTCGCACGGCCGATCGCCCGCATGGGCTATCGCGACTACTCCGACGGCGGGGCTGACGTGTTCGAAATGACCCGACCGGCGGGCGCCGATCCTAAAAGCTGAAAATCCGATTGATGATCGGAATTTGATCGGGACGGCGGCAGAGCTTGCCGGAGAAGCCGTTCGCTCTCGCTCTTTCGCAGTCAGACTGGAGGGGAGCCGCGTTCCCCTTGGGCGAGACGGCGTCGATGGCCGCTATACCGGCGGCGGCGGCGGCGAGCGCGATTGTCCCAGCCGCAAAACGCGCGGTATCGGAGGAGGGATCGTAGCCGCCTTCCCAGCCGAGGGCCGCCAGGCGATTGCTGCAGCGCTCGAAGCCGGAGGCGGCGAGGATGCCGGCCGCATCGGCAAGCGCGACGATCGCCGTCTTGCCCGGTGCCAGTCCTGCCCGGATTTCCGCCACGCGCGAAGCCATGTCCAGCCTCTGCACTTCACCCCCGCTGCGGGCGCCCGAGAGCACGACTGAGCTGGCGCCATATCGGATGGCCAGATCGACGGCGGTCTCCGTTCTTGCCGAAGAAAAAGCCGGCAGGAGGAACGCCAGGTCCCCGGCCGGCGCCAGGTCGGCCCATGCCCGGCAGAAATCCCCAACCCCGATCCACGACTCAGGGACGTCCGTCAGGTCGAGCACAGTCACATCCGCGCCCGCTGAATGGACCTTTGCGGCCTTCGCGGAGGGGGCGACGATAAACCAGGACCGTATTTTCAATGACTTCGCCATGGTTAAGGAACGTGGTGAACCAATCTTAAACTTTTTGGCACTAGCGTGACCTATCAAGCCAGCCAGATCCGAACTGGCATGTGTAGTCGAGGCCGAGTGTGATCGTACAGGCATTTCTTCGTTGGGCTGAAACAGCAAGAGCAGGCGAGAGGGCGAAGGCGGCCAATGCTCTCGGCCGGGCCTATCTCCGCTCGCCCATGGGTGGCGAGCAGCATCGGGCAGCGGCGCTTGCCATGACCTATCTCCTCGACGATCCCTCGCCGCAAGTGCGCCTGGCGCTCGCGGAGGCTCTGGCGGACTCTCCCAATGCACCGCGGGCCGTCATCGTGTGCCTAGCCGAAGACCAGCCGGAGATCGCCTGCACGGTCATCGCCTGTTCGCCGGTACTTACCGAAAACGATCTCGTCGATCTTGCCGGGCGCAGCGACAGCCTGACCCGAGGAATGATCGCCGCAAGGCCGAACCTTTCGCGCGGGGTTGCAGCCGCGATCGCCGAGATCGGCGACGAATGCGAAGTCACGATTCTTCTGGAAAACGGGACCGCCTCGATCACCCGGGTTTCGCTCAGGCGGATCGCCGAGCGGTTCGGGCATTGCTGCGAAATCCGCAACCTGCTGCTGGAGCGCGAAGTGCTGCCGGCGGATGCCCGCCACATGCTCGTCAACCACATTGCCGCAGCACTTGCCGGCTCCGGACTGGTGCGGACCAGCATGGCGCCGGCCCGGATCGAGCACATGACCCGCGAGGCAGGAGAGGCCGCAGCCGTCGCCATCGCAGGCGCCGTCCTGCAGGAGGAAATCCCCGGCCTGGTCGAACATTTGCGCACTGCCGGACGGCTGACGCCCGCCTTTCTCATCCATGCGCTCTGCAGCGGCAAGGTCGATTTTTTCGCAGGCGCGATGGTTTCGCTGTCCGGGCTCGACGACCGCCGCGTGCGGGCGATCCTTGCGACCGGCCGTATGCATGCGGTTCGCGCGCTCTTCGAAGCCTCGGGCCTCGGACGGGATATCGCTGCCGTCTTCGTCGAAGCGGTCTTCCTTTGGCGCAAGGCTGCGGCAAACGGCACGTTCGACAATATCGCCGGCCTACTGCTCGAAAAGTTCCAGCGGCCCGACATGCAGCTTTCGCCGGTCTCCGACCTCCTCGACATGATCGAGAAGCTGCATCGGCTGGAAGTCCGGCTCAGTGCGCGGTCCTACGCCAACGGAGTGTCGCTGGCGGCATAACGCCAGCTTAACGCTGGAATTTCTTGGCGACCCAGGAATAGCCGTTCTCGACCAGCCGCACCGGACTGGTCATCAGCGTCTTCACCCCTTCGGTGGTCGGAAGCACCGTCTTGACCCGCTGGATGGCCCGGCCCGCAAGCGTTTCCTTCTCCTGCTGCGTCACCGGTTCCTGAGCAAGCGTTGGTGCCGGCTGTACGGATGGTGCGGGCATTTCCGGTCGCGACTGCGGAACCGGTGCGTTGGCGATCTCGGCGGCTTCCGGTTTCTGGCAGACAGCGATGAGCATCGGATAGGGCTGGTTTGCATAACCGGACAGCTGCTGCTCAGACACCGAATTGCACATCTCGATGCTCGGCCAGCGGTTTTCAGCGGTGGCGATATAGTGGCAATCCGTTCCGGCGTCGTTGCAGCCGAGAATGGTCATGACAATCAGTGCGGAATTCATATCGTCCCCTCAAATGTGGCAACCGGTTTAGAGCGGGCAATCTTGGCCCGACCAAGGCAGCTTTTACTGCAACACTGCATCCGCTAAACATTGCCATCCGTCAGGAGCATTGGAGACCGAGATGACCGTAGTGATTGCGATCGAACCGCCGCGTCAGGCCGAAGTGATGAGGCTTCTCGAGCTCTCCGACGCTTATGCGGCTTCGCTCTATCCTGCTGAGAGCAACCATATGGTGGATGTCGCAACGCTCGAAAAGCCTGTCGTTTCCTTTTTCGTGGCACGCAGGGAAGGAACGGTTCTCGGCTGCGGCGCGCTGGTCGCGGCGGAAGACGGCACCGGCGAGATCAAGCGGATGTTCGTCGCCGAGGCGGCGCGCGGCCTGAAACTCGGCAAGCAGCTGATCGAGGCGATCCTGGAACGGGCCGGCGAACTCAGCCTTTCGGTTGTCCGGCTGGAGACAGGCATCCATCAACCGCAGGCGATCGGGCTTTATCGCGCCTATGGCTTTACGGAGATAGGGCCGTTCGCAGACTACAGGTCCGATCCGCTCAGCATCTTCATGGAGAAGAGACTTTCCTGACAATCGGAAGATCAGGCGGAAGGTCCGGCGCCTTGGAAATATCGGTGGACTCCGCCTCGGTCACATCGGCCATTTTCACTTCACGGATCCATTCGCGCCAGATCGACACCAGCAGCGCCATCAGCACCGGGCCGATGAACAGGCCGAGGAAGCCCATGGTGCTGACACCGCCGACGAGACCGAAGAATGTCGGCAGGAAGGGAAGCTTGATCGGGCCGCCGACCAGGCGCGGCCGCAGCGTCTTGTCGACGATGAAGAGTTCCACCGTGCCCCAGAGGAAAAGACCGCCGCCGGCGACGTAGGCACCGTTGGCGACCAGGTAAAACGAGATCAGTGAGAAGGACAGCGGCGCGCCACCAGGGATGAGTGCCATCAGGCCGGTCAATACGCCGAGGGTGACGGGCGAGGGGACGCCGGCGATCCAGTAGGCGATGCCGAGCACGATGCCTTCGCCGATCGCAATCAGCGTCTGGCCGGTCACGGTCGAACTGATCGTCCTCGGAACGACACGCGAGATGCGCTCCCAACGGGTCGGCAGGATGCGCTCGCCGAGAAGGTCGATCTGCTCGCTGAAGGAGCCGCCGTCGCGATAGACGAAGAACAGCGCGATCAGCATGAAGAGCAGCGTCAGCACGAGATGGAAGGCGCCGTCGCCTGCCGCCACGATGGCACGGTAGATATTGCCGATATTGGCGCCCGAGACGATCTGGATGAGTTCGCCGACCGCACCGGGCGAGCCGACATGCTGGACCCACTGGATGCCGAGCCATTCCCCGACCCAGGGAAGGCCGGTGATCCAGGCGGGAGGCGGCGCTCCGAAACGGTTCACTTCGGCCGCCCAGATGATCCACTGGCGCACTTCGCCGATCGTATAGGAGATGGCGATGCCGATCGGCACGATCAGGAAGGTCAGGATGAAGATGATGGCGAGCGAGGCGCCGATGGTGGTGTTGCCGCCGGTCCGGCGCAGCAGCTCGCGATAAAGCGGCCAGCTGGCAAAGCCGATCACCAGGGCGGCGAGAACCGGAACCAGGAATCCGTGGAAGAAATAGATGCCGGCAGCGGCGACGAGCACGAGAAGCCAGCGAGCAGCGGAGATCGGCGGGATGAGCGCGACCCTGCTCGGTGCGACTGGCCCGAGCCAGCGCGGCTCTTTCGGGCCTTTGCGATCGTTATTTCCGCTCACCGAATTTCCTTTTTTCGTTTTCACCATCATATGGCTTATGAGGTTCGCCGGTACAAGACTAATGCGTCATCCATTAAAAGGAAGCTTACTCCTTGCCCTAGACGGCAGATGCGATAGAAATATGAAATCACCTTCCGGCAGAGCCGGAAATACGATGCAAACCTTCTTGACGACGTTTTCCTAACCTTAAGGATGCCGAAGCGTCTGCTGTCCCCATTGTATTGGCCGGACTGTCTTCAGGGACTTGTAACATGCCTCACAGGGATGCGGTCGACCTTAGCAATTGCGACCGAGAGCCGATCCATATCCCCGGCAGCATTCAACCTCATGGATGCCTTATCGCCTGCGACGCCGCTGGCGCAGAGATCGTGCAACACTCCGCCAATGTGGCGGACATGCTTTCGATCACGGGAGACATCAACGGCCGGCGGCTGGAGGAGATCGTCGGCGGGGAGGCGGCCCACGCATTGCGCAATGCGCTCGCCACCTCCGACAACCCGGCGAGGCCGGCGCTTCGGCATGGCCTCAGGTTTGCATCGGGGGCAGCTTTCGACGTTTCGATCCATCGTTTCGAATCCAAGGTGATCCTGGAGTTCGAGCCGGCATCGACCGATTCCGACCAGCCGCTCGAAGTGGCGCGCATGCTGATCAGCCGCATCCGCAACGTCGCCAGCCTCGACCGGCTGATCGAAAGCTCGGCGCGGCTGATCTATGCCATGCTCGGCTACGATCGGGTGATGATCTATCGTTTCGAGGAGGACGGTGCCGGAAAAGTCGTCAGCGAATACAAGAGGCGCGACCTCGAAAGCTTCAAGGGCCAGTATTTTCCGGCGGGCGACATCCCGAAACAGGCCCGTGCGCTTTACGTCAAGAACACGGTGCGGGTGATTTCCGACGCCAGCAATCCGCGCATCCCGATCGTGCCGGAAACCGACGAGGCAGGCGAGGCGCTCGATCTGTCCTTCGCGCACCTGCGCAGCGTTTCGCCCGTCCATTGCGAATATCTGCGCAACATGGGCGTCGCCGCTTCGATGTCGATTTCGGTCGTGGTAGACGACGAGCTCTGGGGCCTGATCGCCTGCCACCACTATTCTCCGAAAGTGCTCTCGATGCCGCAGCGGGTGGCAGCGGAGACCTTTGGGGAGTTCTTCTCGCTGCATCTGAGCGCCTTGAAGCAACGGCAGCTCATGGAGACCGCGGGCCAGGCGCGACGGTCGCTCGACCGCTTCCTGCAGGCAGCCTCCCACCATCCGAACATTACCGGGCTGCTGTGCAATTCGCTTGGTGAATTCAGCCAGATGCTGGCCTGCGACGGCGTCGGTCTGCTGGTCGACGGCGCATGGACCGGAGAAGGGGCAGTGCCGCCGCAGAGCCTGATAGCAGAGCTCGCGGAATTGGTTGGCGGTGCCGCAGGCGGCAGGACCTGGTCCAGCTTCCAGCTTTCGGTGGATCTGCCGGGGCTGCCCATTTCTCCGGACACGATCTGTGGCGTGCTGGCTATCCCGCTCTCGCAGCGACCGCGCGACTACCTGTTCTTCTTCCGCCGGGAGATGGTGCAGACGCTCGACTGGGCGGGCAATCCTGAAAAAACTTACGAGACGGGGCCGCTCGGAGACCGGCTGACGCCCCGCAAGAGTTTCGCCGTCTGGAAGGAGATGGTGCATCGGCAGGCCCCGCCCTGGACCGATGGCGACCGCGAGATCGCCGACGCCATCCGTGCCGTGCTTGTCGAGGTGGTCCTCCATCACAACGAGCTGCTGGCTGACGAACGCGGCAAGGCGGACGTGCGCCAGCGGATGCTGAACGAGGAACTCAACCACCGGGTCAAGAACATCCTTGCGGTGATCAAGGCGCTGATCGGGCATTCAGTTGATACCGACGTCAGCCTCAAGGACTATATCGGCTCGCTCAAGGGACGCATCCAGGCGCTTGCCTTTGCTCATGACCAGGTCGTGCGCGGTGGCGACGGCGGCGTGCTGTCCGATCTTCTGGAAGCGGAGCTGAAGCCCTATAGGGAGGGAACGCGCAGCGTCACACTCAAGGGGCCGCGCATCTGGCTCGACAGCCGCGCCTTTTCTGTGATGGCGCTGGTATTGCACGAGATGTCGACCAATGCGGCAAAATACGGTTCGCTCTCCGTCAACGGCGGACGGCTGGACGTCGAGTGGCGACGGCTTGCCAACAACGATTGCGAACTCGTCTGGACCGAAAATGGCGGGCCACCGGTAATCTTCCCGTCACGAGCCGGTTTCGGCAGCGTCCTGATCACCCGCAGCGTGCCTTATGAGCTGGAGGGCGAGGCGAAGATCGAGTATCCGCCCGAAGGGGTGACGGCGCGCTTCCTGGTGCCGTCGAAACACATCCACGGCGATGACGAGTTGGCGGAAGCCGAAGTCGAGGAGCGCAGCAGCGCCGCTGGCCAGGACAAAGCCACGCCGCGGCTTCAGGACCTCGAATTTCTGCTGGTGGAGGACCAGATGCTGATTGCCGCGGACGTGGAAGCGATGCTTGCCGAGCATGGCATCGACAAGGTGACGACGACGCCCTCGGTTGCCGACGCTTTCCGCAAGCTCAAGGAACTCACGTTCGATGTCGCGATCCTCGACGTCAATCTCGGCTCCGGCACATCGCTGCCGATCGCCGAGGAACTGATCCGCCGGGGCATTCCCTTCATTTTCGCGACCGGCTACAGCGACAAGTCGATCATCCCGGCAAGTTTTTCGGCGCCTGTCGTACTCAAGCCGTATGAGGCGGCGGCATTGATCGGCGCCGTTGCCAAAGTGCTCGGCGAACGGAGCTGATTTTCATGGCCACGGCGGAATTCCTGATGGCCTTCGGACGCCTGCTCATCGGGGGCATTTTCGTGGTGGCCGGCGTCCGGCATTTATTCATCCTCCCCGCGGTGACCGCGCCGATGGCGGCGCGCGGGATACCGCGTCCAAGAGACGTTCTGATCGCCGGCAGCATCTTTGAGGCGCTTGCCGGCCTGATGCTGATCCTCGGCTTTTATGTCAGCTGGGCCGCCCTCTGGCTTGCCGTTTTCACGCTGGCCGCCTCGTGGATCATGCTCGATTTCTGGAACAAGAACGGCTTTGCCCGGGACGGCGCGATCAATGGCTGGATCGCCAATATCGGCGTGGTAGGCGGCCTGCTGATCGTGGCCGCCCAAGATTTTTGAAAATATGAGCCTCTGAGAATATCCGAGCCGGAAATCCGGCTCAGATATCGAGGTTTTCGGCAAACGCCGCGCGTTCCTGGATGAAGCGGAAGCGGGCATCCGCCTTGGTGCCCATCAGGTTGTCGACGGCCTCGCGGGTACCTTCGAAATCCACGTCGTCGATCGAAACGCGCAGCAGCGTGCGATGGGCGGGATCCATCGTGGTTTCCTTCAGCTGTGCCGCCATCATTTCCCCAAGGCCTTTAAAGCGGCCGATCTCGACCTTCTTGCCCTTGAACACCGTTTCCATCAGCTCCGCCCGGTGGGCGTCGTCGCGGGCGTACATTGTCTTGCCGCCCTGGCGCAGCACGTAGAGCGGCGGCACCGCCAGGTAGAGATGGTTGCCGCGGATGAGTTCCGGCATCTCCTGATAGAAGAAGGTGATCAGCAGCGAGGCGATATGGGCGCCGTCGACGTCCGCATCGGTCATGATGATGATGCGCTCGTAGCGCAGATCTTCCTCGCGGTATTTGGTGCGCGTGCCGCAACCGAGCGCCTGGATGAGATCGGCGATCTGCTGGTTGGCGGACAGCTTTTCACGGCTGGCGCTGCCGACGTTGAGGATTTTTCCACGCAAGGGCAGGATGGCCTGGTTGGCGCGGTTGCGGCCCTGCTTGGCGGAGCCACCTGCCGAGTCCCCTTCGACGATGAAGAGTTCGGCACCCTCGGCGGTGTTCTGCGAGCAGTCGGCGAGCTTGCCGGGCAGGCGAAGCTTGCGCACCGCCGTCTTGCGATTGACTTCCTTTTCCTTGCGGCGTCGCAGGCGCTCTTCGGCGCGTTCGATCACCCATTCGAGGAGCTTTGCGGCTTCGGCCGGATTGCCGGCGAGATAGTGGTCGAACGGATCGCGCAGGATGTTCTCGACGATGCGCTGGGCTTCGACGGTCGCCAGCTTGTCCTTGGTCTGGCCGACGAATTCCGGCTCGCGGATAAAGACCGAGAGCATGCCGACCGCCGAGATCATCACGTCATCGGTGGTGATTTCCTTCGCGCGCTTGTTCTGGGTCAGGTCCGCATAGTTCTTGAGGCCCTTGGTGAGCGCGATGCGCAGACCCGCCTCATGCGTGCCGCCTTCGGGCGTCGGGATGGTGTTGCAATAGGAATGCAGTTCCGGATCGCCACCATACCAGGTGATCGCCCATTCCATGGCGCCGTGGCCGCCGGTCTTTTCGGTGCGGCCGGCGAAGATTTCGCGGGTAACCGTGAAATCCTTGCCGAGTGTCGCGGAAAGATAATCCTTCAGGCCACCGGGGAAGTGGAAGACCGCCTTTTCCGGGATGTCGCCGCCGGCGGGAACCATGCCCGGATCGCAGCTCCAGCGGATTTCAACACCGCCGAACAGATAGGCCTTGGAGCGCGCCATGCGGAAGATGCGGCCGGCATCGAATTTCGCGTGGTCGCCGAAAATCTGCGGGTCGGGATGGAAGCGCACCCTGGTGCCGCGGCGGTTGTGGACGTCGCCGAGTTCTTCCAGGCCACCCTGCGGCACGCCGCGCGAAAAGCGCTGGCGGTAGAGTTTGCGATTGCGGGCGACTTCGACTTCGAGAAGATCGGACAGCGCGTTGACGACGGAAACGCCGACGCCGTGCAGACCACCGGATGTCTCATAGGCCTTGCCGTCGAACTTACCGCCCGCATGCAGCTTGGTCATGATGACTTCGAGCGTCGACTTGCCCGGAACCTGGGGGTGATTCTCGACCGGGATGCCGCGGCCGTTGTCGGTAACCGTCAGGAAACCCTCGGCATCGAGATGCACGTCGATGAAGTCTGCATGGCCGGCAACCGCCTCGTCCATCGAATTGTCGATGACTTCGGCGAAGAGGTGGTGCATCGCCTTCTCGTCGGTGCCGCCGATATACATGCCGGGACGCATGCGCACCGGTTCCAAGCCCTCGAGCACGCGGATCGAGGAGGCGCCGTAGTCGTCGCCGGACAGGGTCGTCGGCGCCGGGCGCGGCGTCGAGGGCTCTGCCTTGAGGGCGGGCGCGGGTTCGACGGCGACCGCCTTGGCTGTCACCGGCAGATCGGCAAAAAGGTCGTTATTGTCATCCATTGGCTGCGTCGGTACTACCTGTCGGGGTGCGGAAGAGGAAGCCATACCCATCTCGTGCTGTTTCGAATCACTCGCGATTCTGCCAGAAACCCGGCTTTTTCGCGATGCCGCATGGAAACGGTCGTTTTTCACCAATGCTGCGCCGATCGGGCCATGGCAAGCTTGCGAGGCTGAGGGAACCTGATGAAACCAAGCATGTCCACAGTTCATTTCGTTCTCGGCACGGTTCTTGCTGTCCTGGCAGCGCTTGCGCCAGCTTCGGCGCAAGCGCAGGAAGGGCCGATAAAACCCTTCAAGGACGAACTTTTTTCCCGGATGACGGTGCTGCAATCCTCGGATGGCGGCGCCAATGAGGTAATTGACTACCAGGAAATGCGCGATATCAACGGCCGCGACCGCGAGCCGGAACGACGCGTCAAGGACGAGTATGTTTCCCTGGGCGTCAGGCGCGACCAGCAGAACGAGACGCTGAACCTTGCCGGGCGCCAGCTCGATGTCACCAGGGTGGGACAGGCGCAGGGTGCCGCCTTTACGGTGATCTTCATTCACGGTCGTGGCGGCGACCGCCGGCTCGGCGTTAACGACTATACGTTCGGCGGCAATTTCAACCGGCTGAAGAACCTGGCCGCCGGCAATGGCGGCATCTATTATTCGCCGAGCGTCACTTCATTTGACGACAAGGGGGTCGCCGATATCGCGGCGCTGATCCGCTACGCCTCCGACCAGTCGTCCGGGCGGCCAGTGATCCTCGCCTGCGCGTCGATGGGCGGGTTCATCTGCCAGGGCATCAGCCGCGACAAACAGGCGGTGGGGTATCTCAAGGGCATGGCGCTGCTCGGCGGCCCGCCGGACCCGGAACTGCCGAAATCGGCCCTGGCAAAGCGCAGGTTGCCCATCTATTTCGCGCATGGCGGCAGCGACAGCGTCTACAGGTCCGAGGATCAGGAAGCGATCTATCGCAAGCTGAAGGCCACACGCTATCCGACCCGGTTCACGCTGTTCGCGACCGGCAGCCACGGCACGCCGATCCGGATGGTCGATTGGAGGAAGGTCCTGAATTTTCTGCTGACCAGCCCCTGAAAGGCCGGTCATTAACCAAGGTCCTGAACCAAAACCTGTCTTTTGCATACCAATTCACGCAGGATATGTCTAAAAACAGTTTCCCGAATAGACGGAGGCCTCGGTTTTGCTGGTCGGAACCGAACGGAGAGGAAATATTTGCCGATGACGCCTGATGTGCGCCCGCTCGTTGCCGGAAACTGGAAGATGAACGGCACCCGCGAGTTCCTGACCGAAATCAAGACGATTGCCGACGGCGTGGTGGGACCGTTGTCGGAAAAGGTCGATACGCTGATCTGCCCGCCGGCAACGCTGCTCTATGTCGCAACCGCCCTGGCGACCGACAGCCCGCTGGAGATCGGCGGCCAGGATTGCCACCAGAACCTCAGCGGCGCCCATACGGGCGATATTTCCGCGGAGATGATCGCCGACTGTTTCGGCACCTATGTGATCGTCGGACATTCAGAGCGCCGGTCCGACCACGCGGAGACCGATCATCTGGTCCGCGCAAAAGCGGAAGCTGCCTATGCGGCCGGCCTGACCGCGATCGTCTGCATCGGCGAAACCGGGGACGAACGCGACGCCTACCAGACCCTCGATATCCTGAAGCGCCAGATTTTCGGCTCGCTGCCCCTGTCGGCAAACGCTGACAACACCGTCGTCGCCTATGAACCGATCTGGGCGATCGGTACCGGACTGACGCCGACCGCCAAGGATATCGAGATCGCCCATGCCTTCATGCGGGCAGAACTCATCCAGCGGTTCGGCGACGAAGGCAGGCAGATGCGCATTCTCTATGGCGGTTCGGTCAAGCCGGGCAATGCCCGGGAGCTGATGGCTGTCGAAAATGTCGACGGCGCACTGATCGGCGGCGCGAGCTTGAAAGCCGCGGACTTTCTCGCCATCTATCGGGTCTATGAGGAACTGACGGCCTAAAGCTCTTGATAAGGGCTTGGAATGCGCGCGAGCCTCATGTAAAGAGCCGCCAATCTTCTTCTATTGCCTCGTCGAGGGGCAGGGATCTTTAATTCATGCAGACCGTTCTGATCGTCATTCATCTCATGATCGTGCTGGCGCTCGTCGGCGTCGTGCTGATCCAGCGCTCCGAAGGCGGCGGGCTCGGCATCGGCGGCGGCTCCGGCTTCATGTCGGCACGCGGCACCGCCAACGCGCTGACCCGCACGACCGCCATTCTGGCAACGCTGTTCTTCATCACTTCGCTGGCACTTGGCATCCTCGCCCGGTACGAATCTCGTCCGAGCGACATCCTGAACCGCATCCCACAGAGCCAGCAGGGCACGGGCGGCGGCATTCTCGATCAGCTAGGCCCGGCAACTGCGCCCGCTCCGGCAGGCAACGGCGTTCCATCCGGCTCCGGCTCATCCGCGCCTGCGGCCCCGGCAACGGGCGCTGCGCCTGCACCTGCAGCCCCCGCGACCGGTTCGGCGCCTGCCGCTCCGGCTGCACCGACGGGTGTTCCGACCGGTCAATAAGGCGCGGTCGACGTTTCAAGCTCCGGCAGGCCAAAAGCCTGCCGGTTTTATTTTGTGAAGATTCCACAGCCGTTTTTATAAAGCAGACGATTTGGGCTGGCGGAATCACCAATGAAAAGGTATCCGGTGAATCCCATGGCGCGATATGTATTCATAACTGGCGGCGTGGTTTCTTCCCTCGGAAAAGGAATTGCGGCCGCGGCACTCGGAGCTTTGTTACAAGCACGAGGTTACCGGGTTCGGCTGAGGAAGCTCGATCCTTATCTCAACGTCGACCCGGGCACGATGAGCCCGACGCAGCACGGCGAGGTTTTTGTCACCGATGACGGGGCGGAAACCGACCTCGATCTCGGTCACTACGAGCGCTTCACGGGGCGTTCGGCGACCAAGACCGACAACATCACCACGGGTCGCATCTACAAGAATATCATCGACAAGGAACGCCGCGGCGACTATCTCGGCGCGACCGTCCAGGTGATCCCGCACGTCACCAACGAGATCAAGGATTTCGTCACCGAGGGCAATGACGACTACGATTTCGTCATCTGCGAGATCGGCGGTACTGTCGGCGACATCGAGGCGATGCCGTTCATGGAAGCGATCCGCCAGCTCGGCAACGACCTGCCGCGCGGCACCGCGATTTATGTCCACCTGACGCTGATGCCGTTCATTCCGGCGGCCGGCGAACTCAAGACCAAGCCGACCCAGCATTCCGTCAAGGAATTGCAGGCGATGGGGATCGCACCGGATATCCTGCTGGTGCGCGCCGACCGCGAAATTCCCGAGGCCGAACGCCGCAAGCTTTCGTTGTTCTGCAACGTGCGGGCCTCCGCCGTGATCCAGGCGCTTGACGTCGCCAATATCTACGACGTGCCGATGGCCTATCACAAGGAAGGCCTCGACAACGAGGTGCTCGCCGCCTTCGGCATCGAGCCGGCTCCGAAGCCCCGTCTGGAAGCCTGGGAAGAGGTCTGCAACCGTATCCGCACACCGGAAGGCGAAGTGACGATCGCGATCGTCGGCAAATATACGGGCCTCAAGGACGCCTACAAGTCGCTGATCGAGGCGCTGCACCACGGCGGGATCGCCAACCACGTCAAGGTCAACCTCGAGTGGATCGAATCGGAGATCTTCGAGAAGGAGGATCCGGCGCCGTGGCTCGAGAAGGTTCACGGTATCCTGGTACCTGGTGGCTTCGGCGAGCGCGGTTCGCAGGGCAAGATCAATGCGGCCCGTTTCGCGCGCGAACGCAAGGTGCCGTATTTCGGCATCTGCTTCGGCATGCAGATGGCGGTCATCGAGGCTGCCCGTAACCTGGCCGGCATCGAGAAGGCGTCGTCGACGGAGTTCGGCCCCGCCAAGGAGCCGGTTGTCGGCCTGATGACCGAATGGGTGAAGGGCAACGAGCTTGAAATTCGCTCGGCGGCCGGCGACCTCGGCGGCACGATGCGGCTAGGCGCCTACAAGGCGGCGCTCAAGAAGGACACCAAGATCGCCGAGATCTACGGCTCGACCGATATTTCCGAACGGCATCGTCACCGTTACGAGGTGAATATCGACTACAAGGACCGGCTGGAAAATTGCGGCCTGGTGTTCTCCGGCATGTCGCCGGACGGCGTCCTGCCGGAAACGATCGAATACCCGGACCATCCGTGGTTCATCGGCGTACAGTACCATCCGGAGCTGAAAAGCCGACCGCTCGATCCGCATCCGCTGTTTGCGAGCTTCGTCGAAGCGGCGCTGGAACAAAGCCGCCTCGTTTGAGGAAATCCGAAAAGGCAGGATCCCGCATCCTGCCTTTTTGCTATCAGGCGCAGACATCCTCTTTTTCGCTCTGGCGGCAGTGCTGCGACATCCCCTATGCTCACCGGAATTGCTCTTTTTATTTCAGCGGTGCGGTATGGCCATTTTCGACAGATTTTCTCTCAATGGACGCGTAGCGCTCGTCACGGGCAGCGGCCGCGGGCTTGGCCTGCAGATGGCAAAGGCTTTGGCAGAGGCCGGCGCGCATGTCGTGCTCAGCGGCCGCTCCGGCGACATGCTGGAACAGGCCGTGGCTTCCATCGCGGGCGGCAAGGCGAGCGCGGCCGCCTTCGACGTCGCGGATCTTGATGCCGGGCGCGAGGCGATCGCGAAACTCCACGCAGACCATGGCCGGCTGGATATCCTGATCAACAATGTCGGTGCCCGCGACCGGCGTCCGTTTGCCGCGTTCAGCGATGCCGAAATCCTGAACCTGATCCAGACCGACCTGCTCTCGGCAATTGCGCTAGCCCGCAATGCAGCTGAGATCATGAAGGCTCAGGGCCATGGCCGTCTCATCTCGGTCACGTCGATCATCGGCAACATGGCCCGTTCGGGCGATGCCATCTATCCCGTCGCCAAACAGGGACTGACGGGCCTGGTGCGAAGCCTTGCGGCCGAATACGGCCCGTTCGGCGTCACCAGCAATGCGATTGCGCCTGGCATGTTCGCCACCGAGACCAATGCGGGGATTTCCGCGGACCCCGACATGATCGCATTCATGCGCCAGCGCGTGCCGCTGCAGCGGTGGGGCCGGCCCGAGGAGATCGCCGGTGCCGCGCTGTTCCTGGCAAGCGACGCCGGCTCTTTCGTCAACGGCCATGTGCTGACCGTCGACGGCGGCATGTCCATCCAGATGTGATCGCCGGTTACGCCGCCTGGGGCAGGGGGCCGACATAGACCGAGCGGGGCCGGATCAGCCGGCCTTCCAGGGCCTGTTCGCGGGCATGGGCGATCCAGCCGACCGTGCGGCCGATCGCAAAGACGCCGGTGAAGGCAGCCCGCGGAAATTTCAGCGCATCGAGCAGCAGGGCCGTGTAGAATTCGACGTTGACGTCCAGCGGCCGGTCCGGCTTGCGCTCCTTGAGAATGACGAGCGCCGCCTGCTCGACGGCTTCGGCGAGCCGGATGCGGTCGCGGTCCACCTGTCCGGTCACGACCAAGGGCCGCAATGCACCTTTCAGCGCATCGGCGCGGGGGTCGCGGACGCGGTATATGCGGTGGCCGAAGCCCATCAGCCGTTCGCGGCGATCGAGCGCCTGGCCGAGCCAGGTCTTGGCGTTGTCCTCGCTGCCGATCGCATCCAGCATGTCGAGTACCGGTCCCGGCGCCCCGCCATGCAACGGTCCCTTGAGTGCGCTGATGGCAGCCAGCACCGATGAGGTGAGGCCGGCGCCGGTCGAGGAGACGACGCGCGAGGCGAAGGTCGAGGCGTTGAGACCGTGATCCGAGATCGTCACCAGATAGGCGTCGAGCGCTGCGACCTGTTCGCGCGTCGGCAGGCTGGCATTCAGCATGGCGAGGATATCGGCGGACTGGCAGAGCGACTGGCTGGGCGCAACCGGTATCTCTCCCTTCTGGAGCCGCAGCACGGCCGGCAGGAAGACGGCGGGCGCGGCGAGCAGACGAAGGGCAGTTGCGAAATCCTCGCCGTCGGGCAGCCGCGCGATCAGGGCGCGCATGGCATCGACGGGCGGCAGGCTCAGCAGCGCGGCATCGGCGGCGCGCATATGGGTAAAAACCTCGGCGCGGGCTTGGCCGAGGCGAGCCTTGAGATCAGCCGCGGTGACGGGAGTTTCCAGAAAGCCATTCAGCAGCAATGCAGCAGCGTCTTCATAGGTGGCGCGCTCGACGAGCAGGTCGAGCGATACGCCGCGAATGACGAGGCGACCCGCATCTCCGTCCACGTCCGAAAGCCGGGTCTCGGCGGCGATGACATCTTCAAGTCCGTTGTTTTTCATGGGTGTTTCTCCTTTACGAACCTGATGATCCGGCCTAGTCTTGTTGACGTCAATCTTGATGCAATCGATCAATATGAACATGCTCTGGATCACCGCGGAAGAAGCGCTCTCCCGCCTCGGGACCAAACCGCAGACGCTTTATGCCAATGTCAGCCGCGGCCGCATCCGCGCCAAGCCGGATCCTGCCGATCCCCGCCGCAGCCTCTATCAGGCAGACGACGTCAAGCGCCTCTCTGAACGGCATGCCGGGCGGCGACAGTCGGCGGCGGTGGCAGCGGACGCGATCCGCTGGGGCGATCCAGTCCTGCCGACGACAATCTCGACGATTTCCAACGGGCGGCTTTTCTATCGCGGGCGCGATGCCGTCGAGCTGTGCGAACATGCCACGCTGGAACAGGTCGCATCGCTTCTCTGGGATACGGAAGACGTTCAGGTCACGGCGGGCAGGGCAGGGCAGAGCGGCTCCACCCGCATGGCTGCGGCCTTTGCCGGGCTTGCGACCCGGGTGATGAGCGACCTGCCGGCGCTGCGGCGAAAACCCTTCATCCTGCGCGCCGAAGCGGGGGACGTGCTCTCGACTGTCGCCACGGCGCTTGCGCCTTGGCCAGAACCGCTGCCCCTGCATGAACGGCTGGCTCTCGGGTGGCAGCGTCTCGATGCGGCCGAACCGATCCGCAGGGCGCTGGTGCTGGCGGCCGAACATGAACTCAACGTTTCCGCCTTTGCAGCGCGCGTGACGGCGTCGTCGGGCGCGGCACTCTCCGCTGCGGCGCTTTCCGGTCTTGCCACGCTCACAGGTCCGCGGCATGGCGGCGCCTGGACCAGCGTCCCGCTGCTCGCGGAAAAGGTGGCGTCGGTTGGCGTGCGCGAGGCGATCCGCAGCATGCTGTCCTCGGAAGGCGCGGTCAGGCCCTTCGGCCACAGGCTCTATCCGCATGGCGATCCACGGGCACGGGCGTTGATGGCGAGTTTCGAAGCCCCGCCGCTCTATGTCTCGCTTGCCGAAGCGGGGGAGGAACTGCTCGGGGAGCCGATCAACATCGATTTCGCACTGGCATCGCTTGCGGCGACTTTCGAGCTTCCCGAAGACGCGCCGCTTGTCATCTTCGCGCTTTCGCGCACCACCGGCTGGCTGGCGCATGCCATGGAGCAGGTCGAAAGCGGACACCTGATCCGCCCACGGGCGCGTTATGCCGGCACCGGTAGCGAATCCGGTGCATAGTGTCCTTTAAAGAACGGCGGCCTCCAAGGTTGACATGACACCACCACAATAACTCCTTTATCCTGCAAGGGAATCACGGGTGAGCATGGACGATGTTGGGTAGCGATTTCAGCTTGAGTTTGAGCCTGTTCGTGGCACAGGGTCGCGAACGCGACACGGCCGAGTTCTACAAGAACGTCTTCGGCGCCACGGAAACGAACTCCTATGAAATGTTGCGGCTGACGATGATCGAGCTGCAGCTTGGACCGATTGGCATCGTCGTCTGCGGATCCGATCCGGAAAGGGAAGCCGCTCCTTCCTATCAAGGACCTTACCATCCGAAAAACGACGGCGCCGTCAGCACGATCTTTCAACTGACGGTGCCGGATGTCGAAAGCGTCGTCGATGCGGCGTTTGAATTCGGCGGCATGATGCGCGACAGGATCCAGACGGACCTGAACGGCCGCCAGGTCGCCTCCATCTTCGATCCGGCCGGTCATGTCTGGGTGCTGATCGAGCGCGGGCAGGAGCAGGACGAGGAATAGGATCGTCGTGGCCGTTCTGGGTGCGGATAGAGACCGGGCCGCCGGACCGATCGGATCAGGTCAAGGGCGGATCAGCAGGATCGGGCAAGGGGCGCCGGCCGGTAGCTCCGGCGCGTGCGCCGGGCGGATGATGAGGCCATCGGAATGAGCAAAAATCTTCATCATCGATGAATCCTGCTTCCCGAAGGCCTCGGCCATGAGATTGCCGTCGCTATCCCGCGCCAGCCTGGCGCGCAGATAATCCTGGCGCTGGTCGTTGGCGGCCAGTGTGCTTGCCGCGACGCCCTGCACCTCCCTGCGCTTTTCCGGCAGATGCGCGAGCCTGCGGATCAGTGGTTCGAGGAAGAGCAGGCTGGTAACCAGGCTCGCCACCGGATTGCCGGGCAGGCCGAGGACATGCATGTCGCCGAGCGCGCCGACCATCAGCGGCTTGCCCGGCCGCATGGCGATGCGCCAGAAATCCAGCTCCATGCCGGCGGCTTTCAGCGTCGATTGTACAAGGTCATGATCACCGACCGAGGCGCCGCCGAGTGTCACCAGCACGTCGACCTCGGCGCCACGGGCCTTGTCGATGGCTGCGGTGATATCCTCGGGCCGGTCGCGGACGATGCCGAGATCGAGGACTTGGCCGCCATTGTCGCGCACCAGGGCGCAAACGCCGAAGGTGTTGGAGGCAATAATCTGCGCTTGTCCGGGCGTGGCGCCGGGCGGGACAAGCTCATCTCCGGTCGCAAGGATCGCGACGCGCGGGCGGCGATAGACGGAAAGCTCCGGGTGGTTCATGGCCGCCGCGACCGTCAGATGCGAGAAGTCGAGCAGCGTGCCGGCGGGGAGCACCGTCTCGCCTTCGACGAAGTCCTGGCCGCGGGGGCGCACATGCCTCCCCTTGATGACTTCGAACCGGGTGCGGATGCGGTCGCCTTCGAGCTTCTCGGCATCCTCCTGAATAAGGACTGAATCCGCCCCCTCCGGCAGGGGTGCACCGGTGAAGATACGTACCGTCTCGCCCTTGCCAACCGTGCCCTCAAAGGCGTGCCCGGCAGCGGCACTGCCGATCACCGACAGTTCGGTCCCGATCACCGGCGCGTCGGAAGCCTTGAGCGCATAGCCATCCATGGCAGACGCGTCGAAGGGAGGCTGGGTGAGGCGGGCAACGAGGTCCGTCGCAAGCACTCGGCCGTTTGCTTCGCCAAGAGCGACCGTCTCCACCGTGCCGATCGGGCAAGCCTTGACGAGCAGGCGGTTTTTCGCTTCGGAAACCGGCAGTAATGCCATTTCTCAATCCTCTGCGCGGTAGGTTCCGGATTTGCCGCCGGTCTTTTCGAGAAGGCGGATGCCGCCGATCTCCATGGCCCTGTCGACCGCCTTCGCCATGTCGTAGATGGTCAGGCAGGCGACCGAGGCGGCGGTCAGCGCTTCCATCTCGACACCGGTCTTGCCGGTCAGCTTGGCAGTGGCGGTCACCCGCAGCCCTGGAAGGGCCTCGTCCTCGGCAATGTCCACGACCACCTTGGTCAGCATCAGCGGGTGGCAGAGCGGGATGAGATCGGACGTCTTCTTGGCGGCCATGATGCCGGCCAGACGCGCCGTGCCGATCACGTCGCCCTTCTTGGCATTGCCCTGGCGGATCAGTGCCAGCGTCTCGGGCAGCATGCGGACGTAACCTTCGGCGGTCGCCGAGCGGCTGGTCTCGGCCTTGTCGCCGACATCGACCATATGCGCCTCGCCGGAAGCGCCGATATGGGTGAGGCCGGCCATTATTCCGCCGCCTGGGCCGTAGCCTGGCCGGTCAGCAGAAGACGCGTCGCGGCGGCCACGTCATCCTTGCGCATCAGGCTTTCGCCGACGAGGAAGGTGTTGATGCCGACCTTACGCAAGCGCTGGCAGTCCTCATGGGTGAATATCCCGCTTTCGCCGACGAGCAGCCGGCCGGCAGGCACCATCGGGGCGAGCCGCTCGCTCGTTTCGAGGTTGAGCTCGAACGTGCGCAGATTGCGGTTGTTGATGCCGATCAGCGGCGAGGGGAGTTTCAGCGCCCGCTCCGTCTCCTCTTCGTCATGCACCTCGATCAGCGCGTCCATGCCGAGCTCGGCGGCGACGTCATAAAGCTCTCGCGCCTCGTCGTCGGAAAGCGAGGCCATGATCAGCAGGATGCAATCGGCGCCCCAGGCGCGGGCCTCGTGGATCTGGTAGGTGTCGAACATGAAATCCTTGCGCAGCGCCGGCAGCGAGCAGGCGTTGCGGGCAGCGGTCAGGAATTCGGGCGCGCCCTGGAAGCTCGGCCCGTCGGTGAGAACGGAGAGGCAGGTGGCGCCGCCGGCTTCGTAAGCGGCGGCAAGCGACGGGGGATCGAAATCCGGGCGGATAAGGCCCTTGGAAGGACTTGCCTTCTTGATCTCGGCGATCAGGCCGAAGGCACCGCTATCCTGCCTGGCCTTCAGCGCCCGATGAAAGCCGCGCGGGGAGGGCTGGTCCGCGGCGCGGGCCGTCAGTTCGGCAAGCGGCACGCTCGCCTTGGCAGCGGCAATTTCCTCGCGCTTATAGGCTTCGATCTTCTTGAGGATATCCGTCATGACCTCAATCCTTGTCATTGGAGACGGCAACCAGACGGTCGAGCGCCGCAGCCGCTTCGCCGCCATCCAGCGAACGGGTGGCAAGCCGCATGCCGTCGGCGATCGTCTCCGCGTTGCCGGCAACCACCAGCGCGGCAGCCGCATTGCAGAGCGAAATATCGCGATAGGCATTCTTGGCACCGCCGAGCACGGCGCGCAATGCGGCGGCGTTATGAACGCCATCGCCGCCCTTGAGCTCGTCGAGCGTTGCAGGCTGCACCCCGAAATCCATCGGTGTCAGCTCGAAGGAGCGGATCTTGCCGTCTTCCAGCGCCGTCACCTGGGTAATGCCCGTGGTGGTGATTTCGTCCATGCCGTCGCCATGCACGACCCAGACCGTCTCCGAACCTAGGTCGCGCAGGACCTCGGCGATCGGGCCAAGCCATTTCGGCGCGAAGACGCCAAGAAGCTGGCGTTTGGCGCCGGCCGGGTTGGAAAGCGGGCCGAGCAGGTTGAAGATCGTCCTCGTGCCGAGCTCGACACGGCTCGGCCCGACATGACGCATGGCCGCGTGATGCATGGAGGCGAACATGAAGCCGATACTGGCTTCCTTGATGCAGCGGGAGATCAGATCCGGACCGATCTCCAGATTGACGCCCAGAACCGACAGCGTGTCGGCCGTACCCGATTTCGAGCTCAGCGCCCGGTTGCCATGCTTGGCGACCGGCACGCGACAGCCGGCGACGATCAGGGACGCCAACGTGGAGATGTTGTAGGTACCCAGGCCATCACCACCGGTACCGACGATATCGATTGCATCGGCGGGGCCGGAGACCGGCAGCATCTTCGACCGCATGGTTTCGACCGCGCCGGTGATCTCGGCAACCGTCTCGCCACGCACGCGCAGCGCCATCAGGAAGCCGCCGATCTGCGACGGCGTCGCCTCGCCGGACATCAGGATGTCGAACGCGCCGCGCGCCTCTTCGTGAGTGAGGCTCTCGCCATTGGCAACCTTGGCAAGCAGGGGTTTCAGCTCAGGCATGGTCGGCCGTCCCTCTGGTTTACTGGAGCATGGCCTGATCGACGACGGTCTGGTTGACGGACACGCCGTAGCTGTCCTTCAGACTGTTGACCATCTGATCGAGCATGTCGTCACCCGCAGCATTCGCCATCTGCTGCAGCTGCGGGTCGCCGGACAGCGCATCCGTCGCCGCCTGGTCGACGGCAGCCACCTTCATCAGAAGGCGGCTTTCACTGTCGGATCCGAGGGCGGTCGCCGTGGTGTTGACCGGCCCGGAAAAAGCCGCCGTAATCGCCTCATTGCCGAAGATCGCATCTTCGGCGCCACGTCGCAGGCCCTGCTTGTTCTCGACCGCGACGCCAAGCTCGGTGGCAATCGCTGCCAGCGTCTCGCCCTTGTCGAGGCGGGCCTTGAGCTCGGTCGCGCGGGCGGCAAGCGCCTTGCGTTGCTGTTCGGCAGTCCAGTCGGCAACGGCCTTGTCACGCACATCGGCGAGCGGGCGGTCGCGCTCGGGCACGATATTGCGCACCTCGAACCAGACATAACCGTCATTGCCGAGGTTGACCGGGATGGTGTCGGCGCCCGGCTCGGTGCGGAAAACATCGCCAAGCAGCGCTGTGGAAGCGGGCAGTTCGGTGATGCGTTGCTCCTTCTCGTCGCGACCGGAGGCATCGGACGTCACGGTGACGGCCTTGAGATTGAGCGCCTTGGCAGTGTCCTCGAGCGAGGTGCCGCCGCTGCGCATATCCTCGAAACGGTCGTGAACGCTCAGGACTTCCTGGGACGCGGAAGACACGGCAAGCCGCTTGCGAATGTCTTCCTTGACCTCGTCGAACGAACGCGTCGTCTCCGGGCGGATATTGGTGATGCGCAGGATCACCGGACCGAAGGTGCCGTCGATGACCGGGGTCGTGCCGCCACTTGCGCTGACCTTGAAGGCCGGATCGGCAAAGGCCGGATCGGGCACGTTCTCCCTCGTGAAGTCGCCAAGCAGAACATCCGTCGCCGTCTTGCCCTGATCCTTGATGATCTGGTCGAAAGTGGCGGTACCGTCCTTCAGCTGCGTTGCGGCAGCCTGCGCCATTTCCTTGTTGGGGAAGGGGAGTTGCTCGATCCTGCGCGTTTCGTGGGTCTTGAAGCTGTCCTTGCGCTTGTCATAATCGGCGCGCGCTGCTTCGTCGGTGATCGAAGACGCGTCGGCGATATCGCCCGGCTGCAGCTTCACATACGTAAAGGTGCGGTATTCAGGTGCGCGGTAACGGGTCTTCACGCCCTCGAACCAGGCAGCGAGCACATCGTTTGCCGGCGCCTTCACCGGATCGATATTGGCGTTGGACAGCAGGACATAGTCGATCGTGCGGGTTTCGTCGCGATAGCTCTTCAAGGCATTGACCAGCACTTTCGGCGGCTGGAAGCCGTCCGAAACCGCCTCGACGATCTGGCTGCGCACAGCGACCTTGCTGCGCTCCTTGATATAATCGTCTTCGCGGATGCCGGCATTGCGCAGACGGGAGGTGAAGAGGTTGCGGTCGAACTGGCCGTTGACGCCCTTGAAGGCCGGGTCCTCGGCGATCAGGTTGGCGAGACGGTCTTCCGAAAGGCCGAGGTTCATGTCGTCGGAAAGCTGATCGAGTGCGGCGCCGGCTGCGAGCTGCGTGAAGACCTCGTTCTGGATGCCGAAGGCGCTGGCCTGCTCGGCCGTCAGCTGCGTGCCGAACTGGCGGCTGAGATTTGCGATCTGCCGCTGGTAGGCGAGGCGGAATTCCTGGCTCGAAATCTGCTGGTCCCCGACGGTCATCACCGTGTTGCTGCCGGTCGTGACCAACGATTGAGAAGCACCCCAGATGGCAAACGAGGCAACCAGAAGCAGGAGAAGCGACTTGGCAACCCAGGAGCGGGCGGCGTTTCTGAGGGAATCAAGCATCGATCGACATACCTTGCGAACAGTTCCTGCCGCCCGGAAAAGGCGGATTGAAGGACTGTCTCTAAATCAAACCGAGATAGAAATGAAGGCATGCCGACGGAAAAGCGAAAACCTCCCGTTCAGGCGCGTCTGGCGGTCTTCACAATCGACGAAATCGGGCCCGCGTCAAGCCGGTCGGCGAGGGCCTGCGCATCCCGCGGCGCGCGCACTTTCACATCGTTGTCGAAGTAGACATAGACATCCCGGCCATGCGCACGCGGCGGGGAGGGTGGCCCGACGCGTTCGGCGTTCTTGGGATCGCGGCCCTTCACCCATTGACCGATCAGCTGCGCCCAGCGGTCAAGCGCCTTGTCATCGTATCCGCTGACATAAAGCTGTTCCGAGCCATGCAGGCGGCAATAGACGAAATCGGCGGTGAGATCCATCAGGAGCGGCCATTCGACCGTATCGGCAACGACCAGGCCAACCTTATAGTGACGCAGCAGATCGATAAATTCCTGCGAGCGAAAACTGTCGTGGCGGATTTCCAGCGCGTGGCGGATCGGCCGATCCGCATCCGTCTCGGCGTAATCGCGTCCGTCGAGACGCGAATCGTGCCGGCCGGCGAGTTCGGCGGCATCTCCCGTGGTCTTCGGCAGCAGCTTCAGAAACGGCTCGAAACGTTCGGTTGAAAATTTCATCCGCGGGGGAAACTGCCAGAGAACCGGTCCCAGCTTCCTGCCGAGGCGCAGGACGCCGGACGCCAGGAAATTGGCGAGCGGCGTTTCGATGTCGGTGAGGCGGCGCATATGGGTGATGTAACGCGATCCCTTGATCGCGAAGACGAAGTCGTCGGGTGTCGCTTCATACCAGGCAGCAAAGCTTTCCGGCCGTTGAAGCCCGTAGAAGGTGCCGTTGATCTCGATCGACCGGAAATGCTCGGCGGCATAGGTCAGCTCCTGCTTCTGCGGCAGGCCCTCGGGATAAAACACGCCGCGCCAGGGCTTGTAGGTCCAGCCCGAAATGCCGATCCGGATATCGCCCGACTTCTTCTTCATCGCACCACCTGACGTCATGGTGGCCCGAACACAATTTTGGTGCGGTGGTTCCCGGCATCAGCTCTATTTCGAAGATGAAGAAGGCTCCGAGCGCAATGAAACCGAAGCCGACGATCTGCTTCCAAACGGAAGATTTAGTGAAGTGTCTCGGGACGGACTTCGTCTTCCAGAATGCGGAAGGCTTCGTAAAGCGCCTCGACCAGGATATCGGTCAGCTTGTCGGCGTCGTTGTCCTGAAGAAACAGCGCGAGCGACTGTTCGGACGGCTCGTGGGTATTGGCTTCGTTCGACATATCATTGTCCTCAGTCTGAACCGGAATCATTCCGGATGAGGCCGACGTTAGAGACGCTCGCTTGCGCCGAGCTTGACAAAGAGGCACGCCGACTAGGAAGCCTCAGCGAGAGGGAACGGGCGTCAGTCGGTAACGTTCCAACTTTGCAGAAACAGGACACTTTAACTTTGCGGCTACATACAGATATCGCATAAGATAGATTATGGAACCAATCCATATGCCAGAAGCCTAGGAAATAAGGGATTGTATCGACGAGCCCGCCGAAGATCAGAGATCGACGGTGACTTCGAACGTGAGGCCGTCATAGGCCGGTTCGACATGCGGCGGCGTTTCCGCCAACACCGTATCGTAGTCGAGCGGAAGATGCATATGCGTCAGAACCGCGTGCTTCGGCGCAAATCTCCCGATCCATTCGAGCGCCTGTTCGAGCGACAGATGGCTCGGATGGTATCTGTACTGCAACGTGTCGATGATCAGGACATCGAGCCCGCCGAGCCTCGATACGCTTTCGGGCGGAAAATCGCTGACGTCGCTGCAATAGGCCACGTCGCCGATCCTGAAACCCAGCGAATGGATGTCGCCATGCACCTGCAGATGCGGCAGGAACCGGATCGGACCTCCCGGCCCGTCTATGACGATCGGCTCGTCCATGGTCTCGATCAGGAACGGTCGGACGATCGGCGGGTAGTTGCCGCCGGGCGGCGTTTCCAGGCAGTAGCCGAACCCCTGGCGGATCCGGTCCATGGTGAACGGATCGGCATGGATCGGGATACGATGGTGCTGCAGGATGAAATAGCCGCGCAGGTCGTCGATGCCGTGCAGATGATCCGCATGGGCGTGAGTGTAGAGAACCGCATCGACCCGCTGCACATTGGCGGCGATCATCTGTTCGCGAAAGTCCGGGCCGGTATCGATCACCACCACGGTGCTGCCGCCATCGGGCGCGATCTGCTCGACCATGAAGGCGGCACGGGTGCGGCGGTTCCTCGGGTTATTCGGATCGCAGGCGCCCCAGTCGCCATTCAGCCGCGGCACGCCCGGCGACGATGAGCAGCCAAGAATGGTGAAGCGCCGCCGATACCTCGCCACAGGTCACAGCCTCGGCATCTTGGAGAAGATGCGGAACGCGTTCTCCGTGGTGATCCTGACGATTTCCTCGTAGCTGACGCCCATGCACTCGGCAAGCACCTCGGCCGTATTGACCACGTAGGACGGCTCGTTACGCTTGCCACGCCAGCGTTTTGGCGCCAGATACGGCGCGTCGGTCTCGACCAGCAGTCGGTCGAGCGGCACGGTTCTGGCGATCGCGCGAAGGTCTTCCGATTTCGGAAATGTCAGAATTCCTGAGAAAGAGACATATCCGCCGAGCTCGACGCCGATGCGGGCAAGTTCGGCGCCGGACGAGAAGCAGTGCAGGATGAAAGGGAAGGTCCCCTTCCCGCTTTCCGCCGTCAGTATCTCGGCCATGTCCTCGTCAGCGCTGCGGCTGTGGATGACGAGCGGCAACCCGGTTTCGCGGGCGGCGGCAATATGGCGGATCAGCCCGGTCTTCTGGTCGGCTGGCGTCTGCGTGTCGTAGAAATAGTCGAGCCCGGCCTCGCCGATCGCGACGATCTTTTCATGCGCATTGGCGAGCCGCACCAGGTCTTCAGTCTGGATGTCCAGCTCTTCGCCGGCATTGTTCGGATGGGTGCCGACCGAGCAGAAGACCGAGGGATATTGCTCGGTGAGTGCCAGCAGCCCGTCGAGTTTTCGCACCCGCGTCGAAATCGTCACCATCTGGCGGACGCCCGCCTCATGGGCGCGCGACACGATCGCGTCACGCTCCGCGGCGAAATCGGCAAAATCCAGGTGGCAATGGGTATCGATCAGCATGGATAAGGCCTTATATGGTCGCTTCCGGCGCGACATAACGCGGGAAAACCGGCGCTGGCGCTTCGAGCGGCGTGCCGGGCCTCAGGCGGCCAGCCTCGCCGAGTGCCGCGAAATCCCGTTTATCGGCCGGAGAGGCCACCAGGTCGAGCAGCTTTGCCGACGAGTCCGGCATAAACGGCTGCAATAGAATGGCGATCTGGCGTACGACCTCCGCCGTCACGTAGAGCACGGTACCCATGCGGGCCGGATCGGTCTTTTTCAGCACCCACGGCGCCTGCGCCGCGAAGTAACGGTCCGTCTCGGAAACGATGCCGATGATGGCCGCCAGAGCCCGGTTGATGAGCTGTTTGTCCATCTCATCGCGGCAGACGGCGATCAGCCCGTCGGCAGCCGCAAGCAGTTCCTTGTCGGCGTCGGTGAGCTCGCCCGGTTCCGGAACATGGCCGTCGCAATTCTTGACGATCATCGACAGCGAGCGGCTGGCAAGGTTGCCGATGCCATTGGCCAGATCCGCATTGACGCGGGTGGCAATCAGCTGTTCGTTGCAATTGCCGTCCTGGCCGAAGGAAATCTCGCGGCAGAGATAATAGCGCAGGTAGTCGAGCCCGAACTTCTCCAGAAGCTCGAACGGATCGACGACATTGCCGACCGACTTCGACATTTTCTCGCCGGCATTCAGCACGAAGCCGTGGGCAAAGACGCGCTTCGGCAACGGCAGCTTGGCCGACATCAGGAAGGCCGGCCAGTAGACCGCGTGGAAGCGGATGATGTCCTTGCCGATGACATGCACATCCGCCGGCCAATACCTGGCGCGCGGGCCGTTCGGGTCTTCCATATAGCCCGTTGCGGTGATGTAATTGGTCAGCGCATCGACCCAGACATACATGACGTGCGCCGGATCGTTCGGTACCTTGATACCCCAGTCGAAGGTCGTGCGTGATACCGACAGGTCCCGCAAGCCGGATTTCACGAAGGAGATCACCTCGTTGCGGCGCTCGTTGGGGCCGATGAAATCCGGGTTTTCCTCGTAGTGTTTCAGCAGCCTGTCGCCGTATTCGGAGAGCTTGAAGAAGTAGCTGGACTCCTCCACCCACTCCACAGGCGTACCCTGCGGTCCGTAGCGGACGCCATCGCGCACTGACGTCTCGTCCTCGGCATAAAACGCCTCGTCACGTACCGAATACCAGCCGGCATAGGTGTCCTTGTAGATGTCGCCGTTGTCGGCCATGCGGTTCCAGATGTTCCTGGAGGCTTCGTGATGGCGCGGCTCGGTGGTGCGGATGAAATCGTCGTTGGACGCGTTGAGCAGCTTGCCCATCGCCCGGAATTCGCCGGAATTGCGCTCGGCAAGCGCTTCCGGCGAAATGCCTTCGGCGCGCGCCGTCTGCTGCATCTTCTGGCCATGCTCGTCCGTGCCAGTCAGGAAGAAAACATCCTTGCCGTCGAGGCGCTGGAAGCGCGCCATGGCATCCGTGGCGATCAACTCGTAGGCATGGCCGATATGCGGCTTGCCGTTCGGGTAGGAAATCGCGGTGGTGATGTAATAGGGCGTCTTGTCGGACATCAGGGGCACTCGTGCACTTGGGATTTGGGGCACTTGGATTTGGATCATGCGCTCTTAGCGCATGTTTCGCGGATGCGAAACACAAAGTTCCTTATGCGGTTCGCCCCTGCCCTTTGGATCAGCGCCGCGCAGCATCGAGGATCGACAGGATTGTCTGCTTGCGGTCGAGATTATAGGCCTGTGCGATGGTGATCTTCTCGTTCATGTCGCTGACGAGTTTCGCCTGCCGGTCCGCCGTCGGAAGATCGCCGGCAAGGGCGGCATTGCGCGCTTTGTCGATCAGGTGATCGCTCAAATGCTCCAGGAAAAAGCCGAAGATCACCTCGCTGTCCTTGCCGGACAGGACATCCGCCAACCGGTGCATCGCCTTGCGGGCCGTGGGACCGTCGGCCGCAACCACCTCGTCGAAGGCGGAAATGATCTCGGTGCCGCCATAGTTCAGGAGTTTCAGCGCCTGGGAAACGCTGCCCTTGGACATGCCGAGCACCATCTCTTGCGTCTTGCCGCCGTCGAGCGACATGCCGAGGCCTGCAAGCGCTTTCGAAAGATCCTGGTCACCGAGTGGAGACAGCCGCAGCGACTGGCACCGTGAACGGATCGTCGGCAGCAGTTTTCCCGGGGCATGGGAGAGGACCAGGAAAAGCGCCCGCCGAGGCGGCTCCTCGAGGATCTTCAGGATAGCGTTTGCCGCATTGCGGTTGAGGTCGTCGGCGGGATCGATGATGACGATCCGCCAATTGCCGGTGCCAGAAGTCTGGGAGAAGAAATGCCCGGCCCTGCGCACCTCGTCGACCGTGATCGCCGTTTTCGTCTTGCCGGTCTTTTCATCCACCGGGCGGGCGAGGTGCAGGAGGTTATGCGAGGCGCCGGAGGCGATCTGCCGGCTGACGGACGAATTGAGATCGGGATCGGCGATATGATCGGGCGCCGTCGCTGGATCCGGATGCGAAAGCACGTGATTGGCGAAACGGAAGGCGAGCGTCGCCTTGCCGATGCCTTCAGGCCCTTCGATCAGGATCGCGTGATGGCCCTTCCCCGACTGGTAGCTGCGGGCAAGAAATTCCTCGGCGGCCTGATGTCCATAAAGATGCGGATTGCGCGCCGGCGGCACGGCGCCTTCCAGAATGCCGGCGGTTTCCTCGCTCATCCGACCGATTCCGCGCTGCTCTTCTGGGTAAAGCTCAGTTCGCGCACCAAAGGCTCGACGATCGCGAAAATCTCCTCGGCGATCTCGTCTTCCGAGCGCTCGGCATCGACCACGTGGCAGCGTTCCGGTTCCGCCTCGGCGATCTCGAGATAGGCCTCGCGACGTTTTTCGTGGGTCTCGATCTCCTCGCGCTCGAAGCGGTCGGGCGCGCTGTCGGCGCCACGCTTGCGGGCGCGTTTCAGCCCGACTTTGGCGGGCAGGTCGAGGATCAGGGTGCAATCCGGCACCACACCGTTGATCGCCACCCGCTGCAGGGCCTCGATATAGTCAGGTTCGAGATTGCCGGTGACGCCCTGGTAGACGCGCGAGGAATCGATAAACCGGTCGCAGAGCACGACGGCGCCGCTTTCGAGCGCCGGCCGGATGACTTCCTCGACATGGTCGTTGCGAGCCGCGGCAAACAGGATCGCCTCCATCCGCACGCCGAACTCTTCCGCAGCGCCCGAAAGGAGAACGTGGCGCACGGCCTCCGCCCCCGGCGAACCTCCAGGCTCGCGGGTCATCAGCACATCATGGCCGCGGCGGCGCAGCTGATCAGCAAGCCGGCGAATCTGGGTGGATTTGCCAGCCCCCTCGCCGCCTTCGAAAGTTACGAACAATCCGGAATGTTCTGCCACGCGTCTTTCCGCACTCATTTCAGGCTTCGGTTATAACGCATATGGGTGCGCTGCGAAACATCGTCTTGTCAAAGCCAGAAGAACATCAGTTCGAGCAGCGCGTCCGTTGCCTGGCTCACGAGGCTGCCCGTTCCGACCGGTTTGGCCGTTACCAACGGCACTTCGCGCACCACCCGGTCGCCCGCCATAATTCTCAGCACGCCGACATCCTGGCCTTCCGTCACCGGAGCCCGCAATGGCCAGCGATAGACGATTCGCCCGGACAGGCGGTCGGGATTATTGGCCGGCAGGTAGATATCGACCGGTTCCCGGGCGACGAGGTCGACATGGCTCAACGTTCCGCCATAGACGCTCGCCTGGCCAATCACCTCGCCCTGTTTGAACAGGACCTTGGTCTCGAACGAGGACAGCGCCCATTCGAGCACCCTTCTCGCCTCCTCCAGCCGCTCCTTGTCGCTCGCAAGCCCGCCCATGGCAAGGAAGAGCCGCGTGCCGTTACGTGCCACCGACGCCACCAGCGCATAACCCGAACCTTCGGCGAAGCCGGCGCCGAGGCCGTCAACGCCGATATTGAGCGAAAAAAGCGGGTTCTTGTTGCGCTGGAAGATCTTGTTCCAGGTAAAATCCGGCTGGGCGTAGATCGGATAGAATTCCGGGTATTCGCGAAAGATATGGCGGGAGAGTTCGACAAGGTCGCGCGCGGTCGTGCGGCTTTCCGTGTCCGGCAGGCCGGTGGAGTTGCCGAAGACGGAGCGGCCGAGCCCGAGATCCTTGGCGCGCGCCGTCATCCGGGCCGCGAATTCGCGTTCGGAATGGGAAAGGCCCTCCGCCAGCACGATACAGGCATCGTTGCCGTTCTGGACGACGACGCCCTTGACGAGGTCTTCGACGCGTATCTGGGATTTCAGCGCCGCGAACATGGTCGTGGTGCCCGAGGGCGCTCCACCGGTGCGCCAGGCGAATTCGGAAACCGGGAAGATCGTGTCGCGGCTGATCTCGCCGCGCTTCAACGCACTGAAAACCACTTCCATAGTCATCAGCTTGGCAAGCGAGGCCGGCGGAAAGCCCTGGTTTTCGTTGGAGGCGAGCAGCACCGTGCCGGTCTTCGCCTCGACCATGTAAACCTGCTTCGCCTTGGTCACGAAGGCGGGCGGCGGTTCCTGCGCGTTGACGGCTCCCGAGGGTGCTCCGGCTTGCAGGCATACCAGGCAAAATAGAATCAGCAGGCGCCGCATGATCACCCCACGAACCGTCCGACCTATGCGTAGCAGTGGCGACTGCACCCTGCAATCGCCCATGAATTAGCGCACGGGCTTTTGAGCGGCCTTGGGACCTTCCAGCACCATGTTACCGAACATGACCTGCGGGGCTTTTGCCTGCGGAGCGGATGAATAGGCGGTTTCCAGGTTCCGGCTCTGCGGTGGCCGCGCCTGAGCCTCGACGGGGTAGGACGACGCGACCTGCCGGTTTTGCGCGGGAGCAACCCCTGCAACGGGCCGTTCGATCGGATGCGGACCGACCTGCGGCAACATCGAGAAATTCTCGAAGGCCTCGAAGGCCTGAGGCGCGGAAGATACCGCGGCCGGCGCGCTCGGCGTGCGGCCGGCAAGCGCGATCGGACGCGGCATGGCCGAGCTGTAGCTCTGGAGCTGGTCGCCCAGCGTCTGGTTCGACGCGACCATGACGCCGGTGGCGATCTGGCCTTCCGGCCGGATCGACGGCAGGCGATCGCCCTTGCGGATGTATGATGCCATCAGGAACGGCATGTCCTTCCCGTCCATGCGGGCGCGGCCGACATATTGCACGTTGACGCGGGCCGTGCCGATCCGCTTCATATCGAGCATCTCGGCGGTCTTGTCGGAAACGTCGATGATCCGGCCCGGATGATACGGCCCCCGGTCATTGACCCGCACGATGACTGAGGTGCCGTTGTCGATATTGGTCACGCGGGCATAACTCGGCAGCGGAAAGGTCGGATGCGCGGCCGACAGGTGGTCGCTGTCATAGACTTCGCCATTGGCCGTCAGGCGGCCGTGGAAGGCCGACCCGTACCAGGAAGCAAGACCGCTCCTGTTGTAGTTCGGATCTTCCTTGGGAACGTAAGTCTGACCCTTTACCTCGTAAGGTTGGCCGACCATGAACCGGCCGCCCCCTTTCGGCACCGGGCGGCCGTCACCGACCACGCGCGGACTCGCCTTGACCCCATATTCCTTTTCGGAGAAATACTCTTTGCTGCGGGGTTTCGACTTCGGTGCCTCAGTCGTAGCGCAGGACGCCATCCCCGCGCAGACCATCGTCATCCCGAGCCATTTCGCACCCAGCGAAAGCTTGTCGCCACTCACACCCAAACTCATCCGTCCCATGCCGCCTTCACTGCAATACGCCGCAAACGGTCCTAGTAACCGTGCCACTTTTCACAGCCATTGAACCGGTCCGGGACATACCCCTATCCGCCGGACACAATGGAAGCGAACTTTTGCTAGCATCGCGGCAAAAATGCGAATGAAAACGGGGGGAAAGATAAAATTCTATTTGATATGGTTAATCATTCTCTAACAACGACCACCCCAGCCCAAGCTTAGCTCCACCGGAACCCGATTATTGCACAGTCAAAGTTCCGGATCATCATGCCATCGCGTCTGGAAAGACAGGTGACCGGTAAATACTGCCTGCCCATATTCGTTACGCACCTCGATGGAGATCGAACCCTTCCCCCGATCCGGGAACTCCTCGCGGGCGATGTCCGCCAATATCCGACTGACCTCGCGGCTGATCTCCTCGCGGGTCGATATTTCCTGACCTTCATTGTCTCGCACAGGCCCGTCGCCATTGATCAGATCGAAGAAATATCGCGCCATGCCTTGCTCACTGCCTTGAGTACTTATCGACCGAATTTCCTTTGGCGGCATTTGTTCCCGCCCGGTGTCAGCGTTTCGGAGGGATCTATATAGCTTCCTCATCCGTTCTTGCCTTGGATACTGATACCCACAGAGGAAAACCGTGATCGACTCCTTGCTTCTCAACCTCGAACAGCACGACCTTCTCACCGATGAAGAGCGCGACATCCTCAGGCGTATCACGGGTCGTGAAAGGCGTTTCTTGGCGGGAGAAGATCTGGTGGTCGAGGGGTCGAGGCCCGGCTACAGCAGCCTGCTCGTGGACGGGTTTGCGGCCCGCTACAAACTCACGGCAGAAGGCACGCGGCAAATCACCGCGATCCACGTCGCCGGCGACTTCGTCGACCTGCACGCGTTCCTGCTGAAAACCATGGATCACGGCATCGTTGCGCTTTCTCCATGCCATGTAAGCCTCAGCGACCATGCCGACCTGAAGCAGGTCACCGAACAGCATCCGCACCTGACCCGGATGTTGTGGCTCGATACGCTGATCCACGGCTCGATCCACCGCGCCTGGATCGTCGCGATGGGGCGGCGCTCCAAGGTCTCGCACCTCGCCCACATTCTATGCGAACTCTATGTCCGGCTGGGAGTGGTCCGCCGCACCAACGGCTGGGCCTTTCACTTTCCGCTCTCGCAGGGCGAGATGGCCGACGTGCTGGGGTTGTCGCTCGTCCACATGAACCGCGTCATCCAGACATTGAGGCGAGAACGCCTGATCTCCTGGTCCAACCAGACGATCACCATCCTTGACTGGGAACGACTGAAGGAGGTGGCCGAATTCGATCCCACCTATCTCAGCCTGTCCGTGGAGCCACGGTGAGAGGGATTAGGGATATCACCGCGCGGTATGGGATACGCCAAAAATGGCGGAAGAGGTGGGATTCGAACCCACGGTACGGTTTCCCGCACGCCGGTTTTCAAGACCGGTTCCTTAAACCACTCGGACACTCTTCCAGTGCGCTGGCTTTATAACGGTCACGCGTCCAGCGTCAACCTCGCCTGCCCCATCAGCTCTCGGCGAAGCTTTTCAGCGTCTCGCCGGAAAGCCGGTAGCGTATCCACTCGTTCATCGGCTCGGCGCCGATCGCCTCGTAGACCCGGATCGCCGGTTCGTTCCAGTCGAGCACGCTCCATTCGAACCGGCCGCAACCGTTCTCGATGGCGATCTGTGCCAGCCGCTTCAGCATTGCCTTGCCGGCGCCGAGCCCGCGTGCCGCCGGCGTCACATACAGGTCTTCGAGATAGAGTCCGTTTCTCGCCTGCCAGGTCGAATAGCTGAAGAACCAGATCGCCATGCCGACCGGTACGCCGTCCTCTTCGCAGACCAGCGCCCTGGTCACGGACGCCTCGCCGAAAATGGAGCTTTCGATCGTCTCCACCGTGGCCGCGACCTCGTGCTCGGCCTTTTCGTAGATCGCCAACTCGCGGATGAAACCGAGCAGCGCCGCCGCATCCCCGCGAACGGCCTCACGTATGGTCAACGCCATCGAAAACCCTTTGAATTGAATAGGCTGAAGCTATGTCTTGAAGCGGGTTTCAGTGTCAAGAGAGGTGCCGCGGCCCTCATTCGGCCGCGGTCTTGATCTCGACCACCTCGACTTCGTAGGAATACCCGTCCAGCATGCCGTAGGCCTGCTCGATGTTGCCGATCTCGGTCTCGGCCTTGCCGATCGCGTCGTTGATCGCTTCACACCGGGATTTCAGCATGCGGCCCAGAACGTCCGTCTCGGGCTTGCGGCCGATACGGTCGATGTGGTTGCGGATGCGGGCGCGGTGGCGCTCCATCTCCAGGATATGGAAGCGGGCATTGACGATCTTGTCGGTCAGCTTGCGACGCATGGCGGCGACCGGATCGAAACTTCCCGGCTCGCGCTCGTCGAGAATGATCTCGTTGACCAGCGTTTCGAGAATCACCAGCCCCTGCAGGTCCTTCGTGTCGGCGAGTTCCGGGTCGTAACCCGTATCGTCGTAGACTTTTCTGCGTACCGGATCGGAGAGCAGTTCATAGGACACGGTCAGCTTTCCGAATGCATCGACGTCGCCGCCGGCATCCGGATGAACCGTTTTCGCGCGTTTGCGATAGGCCGACTTGATGGCAACGCCATCCGCCTCGCGCGAAACACCAAGCATCTCATAAGGGTCGATCACAGTGTCACCTGTTTTCGGCAAATCCGGTTTCATTGTCTAACGGCTAAGGCCAGCGGTCTCAACCCCTCACCGACTCTTGTGGCCAATTATGGGCAGCCCTTACCCTTGCGGGATTTTCCCACAGAGCAGTCAAGCCAGCCGGGGTCGCCGGCGCGGCCAGGTCAAGCGGCGGCCCTCGGCGACGGGCGCCATCAGAAAGCTGACCAATACGCAGGGCAGCAGCACCAGGAAGGTCGCAACGAGATTGACATGTTCGGCAATGAAGCCGAGCAGCGGCGGCACGCCGATCGTCGACAACATCAGCGTCAGGCCCAGCGCCGCGAGATTTTCCGAGGGCTGACCCTTGCCAAGCTCGATCGTTGTCGAGACCGCTAGCGGATAAGCGAGCGCCACGCCGCAGCCGATCAGGAAAAGCGCCAGGCCGGAAAGCGTCAGGCTCGGCGTCGCCACGAGAAGGACAATTCCAAGAGCGACGGAAACGGCCGAGAACCGCACCAGCACCATGGATCCGAACCTGTCCCGCAGCATGTCGCCGGAAAGTCGCGTCAGCCCCATGCCGACGGTGAAGGCGGCATAAAGCACGCCGGCAATCGCCGGATCGGCGTTGAGCTGTTCGCGCAGAAAAAAGATGCCCCAGTCGTAGACCGCGCCCTCGACGATGCAGAGGCCGAAAACCATGACGCAGATCAGCACGATCATCCTGTCGGGAAGTACATATGCCCCGCGCCTGTGGTCGGGCCGCGTCTGCGAAGACGTCTCCCGGGGAGTGACCCAGAACACCAGCAGGCATGCGGCGACGACAAAACCGGCGGCCATGGTCTGCTGCACGAAGGGCGTCACGGCCTTTTCGGCCAGGAAGCCGGAACACAGGGAGCCGGCCAGCAAGCCGACCGACCAGAAACCGTGGCTGCGGGACAGCACCTTCCGGCCGGTGCGCTGTTCTATACCGGCGGAAATCATGTTGGCAGCCACGTCGAAAATGGTGCGGAAAAAACCGAAGAGAAAGAAACAGATCACGAACCCGGCGACCGGAAGGATTGTCAGGGCCGGCGTCAGCATGGCGCAGATCGGCAGGGTGACGAGTGCCGTCAGCCGCGGCGTAAAGCGATCGTTGATACGTCCGGCAAGCGGCAACGCGAGAAAGGTGCCAACGGGGGCGCTCAGCAGCGCCAGACCGAGAGCGGCCTTGTCGATTCCCAGCGACGCCTGGATAGCCGGCAACCGCGTGAACAGCGAAATGAACAGGATGGCGTTGCTGAAATAAAGCAGGGCCGGCGGTAAAAGGTTTTTCATCGAAATTGCACGTCCGGGCGAATCAATATTCCCGTTGCATTCCTGACAGCGTCGGCCGATACCGACAAGCCGCGATAACGGGACCCTGCCCTGCGCCTCCGATGGCCGAAATATCACGAAAATGTGCGGAAAACGGCAGCGGGAGCTTCAACGCGTCATCATCCTGTAATCATTCGGATTCGTTTGCCTTCAAGAAAGGCGTTGCGCGAAAAACGCGCAGACGCCATCTTCTCCTTGCGGCTAAAGGCGCTAGCCTTGTGGTACCGTCCTTGGAGAAAGCCCGATGCTGGTTCGATATTTTGCAGTCGTTCTGTGTTTCGCTCTCTGTTCCTTCACCGCCGTCAAAGCCGAGGATCCGGTCGCCAATGCCCAGGCGGTGATTTCCGGCCAGATCGCCGCGCTCATGAACGATGACGCGGAAAAGGCCTATTCCTTCGCGTCGCCCGGAATCCGTAGCCTCTATCCCAACAAGGACCGGTTCCTGGATATGGTGCGGAAAAGTTACGAGCCGGTCTATCATGCCGGCAACTATGCCTTCGGCCGCTCGAAGATGATCGGCGGCGGCGAAGTGGTGCTGCAGGAAGTGATGATCAGCGCCAGGGAAGGCAAGGACTGGACGGCCATCTACGAGATGCGGCTGATGGACGACGGGTCCTACAAGGTGAACGGCGTGCGGATGATCCGCAACACCGCCAGCCAGGGCATCTGATCGCCTTGATCACACGGGATCGATATCGCCCCTCGCCCACATTTCCTGGGTTTCGGCATAGAAATCTGCGAACCGGCCCTCGGCAATCGCAAGGCGGATACCCTTCATCAGGTCCTGATAGTAATTCAGGTTGTTCCAGGACAGCAGCATGCCGCCGAGTGCCTCGTCGGCACGCACGAGGTGGTGCAGATAGGCCCGGGAATAGTCGCGGGCTGCCGGGCAGTTCGATTCCTCGTCCAGCGGCCGCAGGTCTTCGGCATGGCGGGCATTGCGGATATTGACCTTGCCGCGGCGGGTGAAGGCGAGCCCGTGGCGGCCCGAACGGGTCGGCATCACGCAATCGAACATGTCGATCCCGCGCGCGACCGATTTCAGCATGTCGTCCGGCGTGCCGACGCCCATCAGGTAACGCGGTTTTTCGAACGGCAGGACCGGAAGCGTCGTTTCGAGCATTTTCAGCATGACGTCCTGCGGCTCGCCGACGGCGAGACCGCCGACCGCATAACCCTTGAGATCGAGCTGTTTCAGCCCTTCGGCGGAGCGGATGCGCAGGTCCGGCTGGTCGCCGCCCTGGACGATGCCAAACATCGCCTTGCCGGGCTGATCGCCGAACGCGACGCGGCAGCGTTCGGCCCAGCGCAGCGACAGTTCCATCGCCCGCTCGATCTCCTTGGGTTCGGCCGGTAGCGCCACGCATTCGTCGAGCTGCATCTGGATATCGGAGCCGAGCAGGCCCTGGATCTCGATCGAGCGCTCCGGCGACATGTGGTGCAGGCTGCCGTCGACATGGCTCTTGAAGGTGACGCCCTTCTCGTCGAGCTTGCGAAGACCCGACAGCGACATGACCTGGAAACCGCCGCTATCGGTGAGGATCGGATGTTTCCAGCGGATCAGCTCATGCAGGCCGCCGAGCCGGGCGACGCGCTCCGCGCCCGGGCGCAGCATCAGGTGATAGGTATTGCCGAGGATGATGTCGGCGCCGGTATCGCGCACCTGGTCGAGATACATGGCCTTGACCGTGCCGACCGTGCCAACCGGCATGAAGGCCGGCGTGCGGATCGTGCCGCGCGGCATGGTGATTTCGCCAAGCCGGGCGCCGCCGTCAGTGGCCTTGAGATTGAACTGGAAAGTCTCGGTCATCGGTTGTCCCGGAAAAGCAGGCTGGAATCGCCATAGGAATAGAAGCGGTAGCCGGTTTCGATCGCGTGGGCATAGGCCGACCGCATCGTCTCCAGGCCAGAAAAGGCCGAGACGAGCATGAACAGCGTCGATCGCGGCAGGTGGAAATTGGTCATCAGCATATCGACCGCCTTGAAGCGATAACCGGGCGTGATGAAGATGTCGGTCGCGCCGCTCCAGGCTTTTACCGTGCCGTCCTCGGCTGTGGCGCTTTCGATCAGCCGCAGCGACGTGGTGCCGACGCAGATGATGCGGCCTCCGGCGCGTTTCACCGCATTCAGCCGCGCGGCGGTCTCGGCGCTGACATGGCCGATCTCATGGTGCATCTTGTGCTCGGCCGTGTCGTCGGCCTTGACCGGCAGGAAGGTGCCCGCCCCCACATGCAGCGTCACGAAATGCCGTTCGATACCTGCGGCATCAAGGCTCGCGAACAGGTCCGGCGTGAAATGCAGACCGGCGGTCGGGGCGGCAACCGCGCCCTCCTCGCGGGCATAGATGGTCTGGTAGTCCTTTTGGTCCTGCGCATCTTCCGGCCGTTTGGCCGCTATATAAGGCGGCAACGGAATGTGCCCGACCGCCATGATCGCCTCATCCAGCGCCGGGCCGGAAAGGTCGAAGCGCAGCGTCACTTCCCCGCCCTCGCCCTTGTCTTCCACGGTCGCGGCGAGTGAACCGATCAGGCAGGCATTGCCGCCATGTCCGAATTCGATCCGGTCGCCGATCTTGATGCGCTTTCCGGGCTTGGCGAAGGCCTTCCAGCGATCGGGGGCGACACGCATATGCAGCGTCGCGGAGACCTGTTGTCCGCCCGCCCCTTCGCGGTGGCGGATGCCTTCCAACTGTGCCGGTATGACCTTGGTGTCGTTGAAGACCAGTGCATCGCCCGGTTTTAGAAAACCCGGCAGATCGGACACGCGGTGATCGGCAAGCACCGGCTCGCCGTCCGGCCTGACGACGAGCAGCCGGGCGCTGTCGCGCGGGCTCGCGGGCCTCAGCGCTATATTTTCTTCCGGGAGATCGAAGTCGAAGAGATCGACGCGCATGGACTTTCCAGAAATAGGAAACCCGCCCCGCCGACAGACGGAGCGGGCCGTTCGTTTAAGTTAGATCAGACGTCGGCGGCGACGCGTACCGAAACGATCGAGTCGGGATCCTTGACCGGCTCGCCCTTCTTGATCTGGTCGATGAAGTCCATGCCTTCAATGACCTGACCCCAGACGGTGTACTGCTTGTTCAGCCACGGCGCGTCGGTGAAGCAGATGAAGAACTGCGAATTGGCCGAGTTCGGGCTCTGCGAACGGGCCATGGAGCAGGTGCCGCGGACATGCGGGACGGCGGAGAATTCAGCCTTCAGGTCCGGCTTTTCCGAGCCGCCCATGCCGGCGCGGGCCGGGTTGAAGCTCTCGGAACCCTGCTTGCCGAACTTCACATCGCCCGTCTGGGCCATGAAATCGGGAATGACGCGATGGAAAACGACGCCGTCATAGGCGTTTTCGCGGGCGAGTTCCTTGATGCGGGCGACGTGGCCCGGTGCCAGGTCAGGCAGCAGCGAAATGACAACCTTGCCCTTGGTGGTTTCCATGATGAGGGTATTTTCCGGATCCTTGATCTCGGCCATGTGCTTTCTCCTTAATTCGGCACCCGATTGTCGTCCGCGACGGGGCGCCCTTCGTTTATTTCTTGCCGACGGTGACCTTGATCATCTTGTCGGGATCCGTGACCTCGCCATTGCCGCCCTGGCCGCGCTTGATCTTGTCGACGAATTCCATGCCCGACACGACCTTGCCGACCACGGTGTACTGGCCGTCCAGGCTCGGATATTTGGTGAACATGATGAAGAATTGCGAGTTTGCGGAATTCGGATCCTGCGACCGCGCCATGCCGACGATACCGCGCTCGAACGGCACTTTCGAGAATTCGGCCGGAATATCTGGCATTTCCGATCCACCCATGCCGGCCCGGGCCGGGTTGAAGCTTTTGCCGCCCTGCTTGCCGAACTGCACGTCACCGGTCTGGGCCATGAAGCCGTTGATGACCCGATGGAAGACGACATTGTCGTATTCGCCCTTGGCGGCGAGCGCCTTGATCTGCGCCACATGTTTCGGCGCGACTTCCGGCATCAGCTGGATCACCACCGGGCCATCCTTCAGCTGGATGGTCAGGACATCATCCGGGCCGGCAAGCGCCGGCAGGACCATCGAAGCGAGGGCAAAAGCGCCGGCAATGGCAAGACGAAGCAGTTTCATGGAAAGAACTCCGGGGTTCGGAAACGATCAGCGTTTCAGCTTGTTGTTCAGGGCCTTGAGGACCGCGGCAGGCACGAAGGCGCTGACGTCGCCGCCCATCGCCGCGATCTGCCGGACCAATGTGGCCGTAATGGGCCGCGATGCGGTGCCGGCCGGCAGGAAGACGGTCTGGATATCCGGCGCCATCTGCCGGTTCATGCCGGCCATCTGCATTTCGTAGTCGAGATCGGTGCCGTCGCGCAGGCCGCGGATCAAGAGGCCGGCGCCGTTGGCGCGGGCGGCATCGACCACCAGCTTGTCGAAGGAAACGACGGAGACGTGCCCGGCTCTGCCCGGGAGCGCTTCGGCGAGCGAGGCGCTGATGAGCTCTGCCCGCTCCTCAAAGGTGAACATCGGCACCTTGCCCGGATGAATGCCGATCGCGACGATCACCTTGTCCGCCACGTTGAGCGCCTGGACGAGAACATCCAGATGGCCATGGGTCATCGGATCGAAAGAACCGGGATAGAAAGCAGTGGTCATGCCGAGGTCCGGGCCTGTTTCAGCGAAATTTTGACGCCTTTTGTCACGGAAGCCGCCCAACCGCAAGCATCTCGCAATTCTGAACGAAAGATGAATGGCCCGTTCAAGGGCGTTTCAGCGGTGCTGTGGTCTTCTGGCGATCGTGGCGGGCGTAAGACCCGTCCGTATCTCGGGAGAAACGACCAAAAATGCTGGCTTTATTGGTGTTGGGAGCCGTGGTTCTCGCTTTTGCACTGGAGGCCTTCATTGTCGCCTTCGGGCCGGAAGAAGCCTGAAAGACTTCGAATTCTGAACGCCAGATGAACAGACCATTCAAGGAGGCTTCAGAGCGACACGGTTAAGTATCCCTCAAAATGCGGTGGAACCTGTTTGTGCGATGCGCGTTCAGGCTAACAAGAAGGACGGATGGCGATGATCGCGAGAAGGAAAACGATCATGCTGGACAAGATCACCATGATCAACCTGGTCTGGACGGCCATGATTGCGGTGATGCTGACGGCAACGGTAACCCTTTATCAAGATAAATCCCAATTGGCAGATCTGAATTATCCGCAGGTAACGGGCCGTTATAGCGATCTCTCGTATTACTGAGGCGGATACACGGACGAGAAAGGAACCCCATGTTCGTGACGTTGACAGTACTTGCAGGTTTGATCAGCATCATGTTCGTGGCTTCCGTGGCCTCGACGATTTCCGAGCTCAGGCGCGAACGCGCCGACATGAAGGATTTCAGGGATTTCGCGCGCCGCCACAGCGCATTCTGACGATTTGCGCATTCCGATGATTTAACGGTAGCGAACCGCGTTCACGCAGACTTCCCGTCGCAAGCGGTTCAAACAAAAGCCGGAGGATTTTCATCCTCCGGCTTTTTATTTGCCCAGCGCTTGATGGGAGTGCGGCTTATTCGGCCGCACCCTCATCCGTCGGTCCGGCTTCCGGGGCTGCTGCTCCGAGATCACCGGTCTCGCTGGCGATTTCCTCCGGCAGATCATTGCCGTTCTCCTCGTCGCCTTCCGGCTCGCTGATGCGCTCGACCGAAACAACCTTCTCGTCCTTGGCCGTCGAGAAGATCGTGACGCCCTTCGTCGCGCGGCTGGCGATGCGGATGCCATTGACCGGCACGCGGATCAGCACGCCGCCATCGGATACGAGCATGATCTGGTCGTTGTCCTCGATCGGGAAGGCCGCGACCAGTTCGCCGATCTCCGCGGTCTTGGAGGTGTCGGTGGCGCGGATGCCCTTGCCGCCGCGGCCCGACGTGCGGAAGTCGTAGGAGGACGACCGCTTGCCGAAGCCCTTTTCGGAAACCGTCAGCACGAATTGTTCGCGGGCCTTCAACTCCTCGTAACGATCGTCAGGAAGCTGTCCCTCCTCGGTGACTTCCTCGCCGACCAGCGCGATATCCTCCTCGTCGACGCCTGCAGCACGCCGTTCGGCAGCCGAGCGCTTGAGGTAGGCTGCGCGTTCCCACGGTTCGGCATCGACATGGCCGACAATCGTCATCGAGATGATACGGTCGCCTTCGCCGAGCGTGATGCCGCGCACGCCGATCGAATTGCGGCCTGCAAAGACACGCACGTCATCGACGGGGAAGCGGATGCACTGTCCGAGCGCGGTCGTCAGAAGCACGTCGTCGCCGGGCTCGTTGAGGTCAAGGTTCGGGCCCTTGCAGGTCTCGACGGAGAGGATTTCATCGCCCTCCTCCTCCAGCTTCATGGCAATCTTGCCGTTGCGGTTGACCTGCACGAAGTCCGACAGCTTGTTGCGGCGAACGGTGCCGCGGGTCGTGGAAAACATCACGTCCAGGTTCTCCCAGGTCGTTTCGTCCTCGGGCAGCGGCATGATCGTGGTGATGCGTTCACCGGGCTCCAGCGGCAGCATGTTGATCAGCGCCTTGCCGCGGGACTGCGGCGTGCCGATCGGCAGGCGCCAGACCTTTTCCTTGTAGACGATGCCGCGCGAGGAGAAGAACAGAACCGGCGTGTGGGTATTGGCCACGAACAGGCGCGTGACGAAATCCTCGTCGCGCGTCGCCATGCCCGAACGGCCCTTGCCGCCGCGACGCTGGGCGCGATAGGTGCCGAGCGTGACGCGCTTGATGTAACCGAGATGCGAAACGGTGACGACCATGTCCTCGCGGGCGATGAGATCCTCATCGTCCATTTCCAGGCCGGCATCGAGAATCTGCGTGCGGCGCGGCGTGCCGAATTCATCGCGCACCGCAGTGAGCTCTTCCTTGACGATCGTCTGGATGCGCAGGCGCGACGACAGGATGTCGAGATAGTCGCTGATTTCGGCGCCGATCTTGTTCAGTTCGTCGGCGATTTCGTCGCGGCCCAGTGCCGTCAGGCGGGCGAGACGCAGTTCGAGGATGGCGCGGGCCTGTTCTTCGGACAGATTGTAGGTGCCGTCTTCATTGATCCTGTGGCGCGGATCGTCGATCAGGCGGATCAGCGCATCGACATCCTGAGCCGGCCAACGACGGGTCATCAACTGCTCGCGCGCCGTCTGCGGATCGGGCGCGCGACGGATCAGGAGAATGATCTCGTCGATATTGGCAACCGCGATCGCCAGGCCCACCAGGACGTGAGCGCGTTCGCGAGCCTTGCGCAGCAGGTATTTCGTGCGCCGGCTAACCACTTCCTCGCGGAAGGACACGAAGGCGCGCAGCATGTCGAGCAGCGCCAGCTGTTCCGGCTTGCCGCCGTTCAGCGCCACCATGTTGCAGCCGAAGGAGGTCTGCAGCGGCGTGTAGCGATAGAGCTGGTTGAGGATCACGTCGGCATTGGCATCGCGCTTCAGCTCGACGACAACCCGATAACCCTGGCGGTCGGATTCGTCGCGCAGGTCGGAAATGCCCTCGATGCGCTTTTCACGCACCAGCTCGCCGATCTTCTCGACCATGGTCGCCTTGTTCACCTGGAAGGGAACCTCGGTGATGATGATCTGCTCGCGATCGCCGCGCATCGGCTCGATCGCCGCGACGCCGCGCATGATGACCGAGCCGCGACCGGTCTCGTAGGCGGAACGGATGCCGGCCCGCCCGAGGATCAGGGCGCCTGTCGGAAAGTCCGGACCTGGAATGATCTCCATCATTTCCGGCAATTCGATCGCCGGGTTGTCGATCAGGGCGATGCAGCCGTTGATCACTTCCGACAGATTATGCGGCGGGATATTGGTCGCCATGCCGACGGCGATGCCGCCTGCGCCGTTGACCAGGAGGTTCGGGAATTTCGCCGGCACCACGACGGGCTCGGAGAGCGTCCCGTCATAGTTGTCGCGGAAATCGACCGTTTCCTTGTCGAGGTCGTCGAGCAGGGCGTGGGCCGCTTTTTCGAGACGGCATTCGGTGTAACGTTCGGCCGCCGGCGGGTCGCCGTCGATCGAACCGAAATTGCCCTGGCCATCGATCAGCGGCAGGCGGAGCGACCAATCCTGCGCCATGCGCGCCAGCGCATCGTAGATCGCCGAGTTGCCGTGCGGATGGAATTTACCCATCACGTCCCCGGTGACACGGGCGCATTTGACGTATTTCTTGTTCCAGTCGATGCCGAGTTCCGACATGCCGTAGAGGATTCGCCGGTGGACCGGCTTCAATCCGTCGCGGACGTCAGGAAGGGCGCGGCTGACGATGACGCTCATGGCGTAATCGAGGTACGACCGCTGCATCTCTTCCATGATGGAAATGGGTTCGATGCCTGGAGGCAGCTTTCCGCCGCCGGGTGTGCTTTGCTCAGTCAAATCGGATCACGATCTCTGTTCGGAATCAGTTTCTTTTTTATAGCGGAAAGCGGTTCCGAGCGCCAATTTCCACAATGGTTTTGAACAGCTTTTGCGGCTTTAACACGGCTTTTGAACAAGGTCGAAAACATGCCGCGACGCGGACGGTGTGGGCTTTCTTTCGCTGCCGGCCTGTCCTAACAATCTTCGCATGCGACTGCAAGGATTGCAGCCTGACAGGGAGACGATATGGCGACCCCCGACATGCTGGTCAATGCCCTGACCACGATGCTCGTGACACTCGACCCGCCCGGGCTGGCGCCGGTCTTTCTGGGGCTTACCGTCGGGATGACGGCTGTCCAGCGCCGCCAGGTCGCCTTCCGCGGATCGCTGATCGCCTTCGGGATCCTTGCCGTCTTCGCGCTGTTCGGCTCTAGCGTGCTGGGTCTGCTCGGCATCTCGATCGGCGCCTTCCGCATCGCGGGCGGCCTGCTGCTCTTCTGGATCTCCTTCGAAATGGTGTTCGAAAAACGCCAGGAGCGGAAGGAGAAGACATCCCAGGCGGCGATCACCATCGACCATATCCACAATATCGCGGTGTTTCCGCTGGCGCTGCCGCTGATTGCCGGACCGGGCGCGATCTCGGCCACCGTCCTGCTTTCCGGCACCCTGCCCGGCGTCCTCGACCGCGCGCTTTTCATCGGCGTCATCGCGCTGATCATGCTGCTCGTCTACGCAACGCTTCTGGTCGCCGAACGGCTCGACCGTTTTCTCGGTGTTACCGGAAGGGCGATCCTCACCCGCTTGCTCGGCGTGATCCTCGCGGCGCTCTCCGTTCAGTTCGTCGTCGATGGGGTGCGTTCGGCCTTTAATCTTTAAGCCCCGCACCCTTCGGGTAGGACGCGGCCTTAGCTAAGACCGGCGCGACAGAGCGGAATTTTCTGCTAAAACGCGATTCATCTCACCTCACTCGAAGGTCTCCATGATGCGCCGCCTGTTGCGCCGGCTCCGGCCGGAAGCCACCCCCGTCAGCCCCAGGGAAAGACTGCGCGCAGCATTTGGCGCGCTCTTGGGGATACTGGTGACAGGGCTTCTGGGAAGTCTGGCTTTGAAGGCGGATGCAACGCTTCCGGCGCTGGTCGCCCCCATGGGAGCGTCGGCGGTGCTGCTGTTTGCGGTGCCTTCCAGCCCGCTTGCCCAGCCCTGGTCGATCCTGGGCGGCAATATCGTTGCAGCGCTGGTCGGAGTGACGACCGCCCTTTTAATAACCGACCCATTCTTGGCCTCGGCGCTGGCAATCGCTATTGCCATCGCCGCGATGATGACGCTTCGGTGCCTGCATCCCCCGAGCGGCGCGATCGCGCTGACCGCTGTGCTCGGCGGGCCGGCGATCCACGAACTCGGCTACGGCTTCGTCATCTGGCCCGTCGCCGGCAACTCACTGGTCCTGCTGCTGATCGCGCTGGCCTTCAACAATCTGACGGGACGCCGTTACCCGCACGCCGCCAAGCCGGCGACGGCCGATCACGGCACGACCGATCCCGCCTCGATCCAGCGCATCGGCTTCACCTCCGCCGACCTCGACGAAGTCCTGAAAGAATACGACGAGTTCCTGGATATCGACCGCGACGACCTCGAAACGATCCTGCGGCGGACGGAATTGCGCTCCTATCGCCGGCGCGCCGGCCATCTCGATTGCGCCAGCATCATGTCGCGCGATGTGGTGGCGGTCGCACCCGACAATACCCTGAAGGAAGCGCATGACCTGATGCGCGCCCACCATTTCAAGGCGTTGCCGGTGACCAACGACAGGGCCGAAGTGGTGGGGATCGTCACCCAGACAGATTTTCTCGACAAGGCGAACTGGACGAGAGGCCGGCCGAAAATTGGTTTTGCCCAACGGGTGCGCCTCGTCCTGTCGGGCGCCAGCGCACCGAACGACACAGTCAAGGACATCATGACAGCGCCGGTCAGGACGGTTGGCCCGGCCACGCCGATCGCAGACGCGATCGTCATCTTCGCCGAGGAGGGGCTGCACTACCTGCCGGTAACCCGCGAGAACAACAAACTGGTCGGCATTCTCTCGCAATCGGATGTTTTGGTCGCGATGCTCGCCGACAAGGCGGCCGCCTGATCGCAATTCAGGCAGCTGCCGTTTTATAAATCCATGCCGACCGATCGATCAGAACGGGATGTCGTCATCGAGATCACGCGAGAAATTGCCGCCGGCCGGCTGACCGCCCGAGGATTGGCCGCCACGGCTCGCACCGCCTGCAGCAGGCCGGCGCTCGTAATCGTCACCACCGCCAAAATCGTTTCCGCCAAAGTCATTGCCGCCGCGATTAGCGCCGCCAAAACCACCACCTGCGCGGTCGCCGCCGCCCTCGCCGCGACCATCCAGCATGGTCAGCGTCGAGTTGAAGCCCTGAAGCACGATTTCCGTCGAATAACGATCGTTGCCGGTCTGGTCCTGCCACTTGCGGGTCTGCAGCGCGCCTTCGATATAAAGCTTGGCACCCTTCTTCACATATTGCTCGACGACCTTGCACAGACCTTCGTTGAAGACGACGACCGTATGCCATTCGGTCTTCTCGCGGCGTTCGCCATTGTTGCGATCGCGCCAGGTTTCGGACGTGGCGATGCGAAGGTTGGCGATCGGCCGGCCGTCCTGCGTCCGGCGGATTTCAGGATCAGCCCCCACATTCCCCACCAGGATTACCTTGTTCACACTACCAGCCATATTCATCACCTCATCTGCCGCCCGGTAACGGCACCAAAAATCAATCGCGGCACTCTAGCCCATCGGGCCCAGCCATTGGGTTTTTGCGATCTTTAATCCACAGGCAAATTTGTTCTTTATTTGTTCTATTTTATTCCTATAGTGCTGTCAACCGACTCGGGAACGGCGTTGCATGGCAGCAGTTTCGTCTCGACAGTCGTGGATCAATCACTACATAAGGGCCTTCGATCCTCCCGAGAGCATGAAGATGAGCGAACTGAAGAGCATTTCCATACGTGGTGCGCGCGAGCATAATTTGAAGGGCATCGATCTCGATTTGCCCCGCAATTCGCTGATCGTCATGACCGGCCTGTCCGGTTCGGGCAAGTCTTCGCTCGCCTTCGACACGATCTATGCGGAAGGCCAGCGGCGTTATGTCGAAAGTCTTTCGGCCTATGCGCGCCAGTTCCTGGAGATGATGCAGAAGCCCGATGTCGACCAGATCGACGGACTTTCCCCGGCAATCTCGATCGAGCAAAAAACCACCTCGCGCAATCCACGCTCGACGGTCGGCACGGTCACCGAAATCTACGACTATATGCGCCTGCTTTTTGCGCGCGTCGGGGTTCCCTATTCGCCGGCAACGGGCCTGCCGATCGAAAGCCAGACGGTCAGCCAGATGGTCGATCGCATCCTCGCCTTCGAAGAAGGCACGCGTCTTTATATTCTGGCGCCGATGATCCGCGGACGTAAGGGCGAGTACAAGAAGGAACTCGCCGACCTGATGAAAAAGGGATTCCAGCGCGTCAAGGTGGACGGCCAGTTCTACGAGATCGCCGACGTCCCGGCGCTCGACAAGAAATACAAGCACGATATCGATGTCGTCGTGGACCGGCTCGTGGTTCGCTCCGATATCGCCGCGCGCCTGGCGGACAGCCTCGAAACCTCGCTGAAACTGGCCGACGGGCTGGCGGTCGCCGAGTTCGCCGACAAGCCCCTGCCGCCGGAGGAGACCTCAGCCGGCGGATCCGCCAACAAGTCCCTCAACGAAACGCACGAACGGGTGCTGTTCTCTGAAAAGTTCGCCTGCCCCGTTTCCGGATTTACCATTTCGGAAATCGAGCCGCGGCTGTTTTCGTTCAACAATCCCTTTGGTGCCTGCCCGACCTGCGACGGTCTCGGCTCGCAGCAGAAGGTGGATGAAGCGCTGATCGTACCGGAACCGGCCCGGACGCTGCGCGATGGCGCGATTGCCCCTTGGGCGAAATCCACTTCGCCCTATTACAATCAGACGCTCGAAGCGCTGGGCAAGGTTTTCGATTTCAAGCTGTCCAGCCGCTGGAACGAGCTTTCCGCGCAGGCGCAGAAAGCCATCCTCGAGGGCACGGAGGAAAAGATCGAATTCCACTATGCCGACGGCGCCCGCTCCTACAAGACGGTCAAGAATTTCGAAGGCATCGTGCCGAACCTCGAACGCCGCTGGAAGGAAACCGACAGCGCGTGGGCGCGCGAGGAGATCGAGCGCTACATGTCGGCGGCCCCCTGCCCGGCCTGCAACGGCTACCGCCTGAAGCCGGAAGCGCTGGCGGTCAAGATCAACAAGCTGCATATCGGCCAGGTCACAGAGATGTCGATCCGTGTCGCCCGCGACTGGTTCGAGGTGCTTCCGGAACAGCTGAACGCCAAGCAGAACGAGATCGCCGTGCGGATTCTGAAAGAGATCCGGGAGCGCCTGCGGTTCCTGAACGATGTCGGCCTCGACTACCTTAGTCTTTCGCGCAATTCGGGTACGCTCTCCGGCGGCGAAAGCCAGCGCATCCGGCTTGCCTCGCAGATCGGCTCGGGCCTGACCGGCGTGCTCTACGTGCTCGACGAGCCGTCGATCGGCCTCCACCAGCGCGACAATGCCCGCCTGCTTGATACGCTGAAACACCTGCGCGATATCGGCAATACGGTAATTGTCGTCGAGCATGACGAGGACGCGATCATGACTGCCGACTACGTCGTCGATATCGGCCCTGCGGCCGGCATCCATGGCGGACAGGTGGTGGCCGAAGGCACACCCAACGAGGTGATGGCCAATCCGAAATCGCTGACCGGCAAATATCTGTCGGGCGAGCTCGGGGTGCCGGTGCCAATGGAACGCCGCAAGCCGAAGAAGGGCAAGGAAATCAAGGTTTTTGGCGCTCGCGGCAACAATCTCAAGAACGTCACGGCCGCCATTCCGCTCGGCGTGTTTACCGCCGTGACCGGCGTTTCCGGCGGCGGCAAATCCACGTTCCTGATCGAGACGCTTTACAAATCCGCCGCACGCCGTGTCATGGGCGCCCGCGAAATCCCGGCCGAGCACGACAGGATCGACGGTTTCGAGCATATCGACAAGGTCATCGATATCGACCAGTCGCCGATCGGCCGCACGCCGCGTTCCAACCCGGCCACCTATACCGGCGCCTTCACGCCGATCCGCGACTGGTTTGCCGGCCTGCCGGAGGCGAAGGCGCGCGGCTACCAGCCGGGCCGTTTCTCGTTCAACGTCAAGGGCGGCCGCTGCGAAGCCTGCCAGGGCGATGGCGTCATCAAGATCGAGATGCACTTCCTGCCGGACGTCTACGTCACCTGCGACGTCTGCCACGGCAAGCGCTACAATCGCGAGACGCTTGACGTCACCTTCAAGACCAAGTCGATCGCCGACGTGCTCGACATGACGGTCGAGGAAGGCGTCGAGTTCTTCTCGGCGGTGCCGGCGGTGCGCGACAAGCTGCAATCGCTTTTCGATGTTGGCCTCGGCTATATCAAGGTCGGCCAGCAAGCCAATACGCTTTCGGGTGGCGAGGCGCAGCGCGTCAAGCTAGCCAAGGAATTGTCGAAACGTTCGACAGGGCGCACGCTTTATATCCTCGACGAGCCAACGACCGGCCTGCATTTCCATGACGTCGCCAAGCTTTTGGAAATGCTGCAGGAGCTGGTGAACCAGGGCAATTCCGTGGTGGTGATCGAGCACAATCTCGAGGTCATCAAGACGGCCGACTGGATCATCGATATCGGCCCGGAAGGCGGCACCGGGGGCGGCGAAGTGGTCGCGGTCGGCACACCCGAACAGATCGTCAAGGAAAAGCGGTCCTATACCGGCCACTTCCTGAAGGAACTGCTGGAGCGGCGGCCGGTCAAGAAGGCGGAAGCAGCGGAGTGAACCTCCGCATAAGGGAGGTAATTCATGACCAAAGCCGGCACAATTCGCACGGGCATCGGCGGCTGGACCTTCGAGCCATGGGAAGGCACGTTCTACCCGGAAAAACTGGCGAAGAAGAAACAGCTCGAATATGCGGCCAGCAAGCTGAAGGTGATCGAGGTCAACGGCACCTATTACGGGTCGCAGAAACCCGAGACCTTCGCCAAATGGGCCTCGGAAGTGCCGGACGGCTTCATCTTTTCGTTGAAGGCGAGCCGCTTCACCACCAACCGCAAGGTCCTCGCCGAAGCGGGAGAATCGATCGAAAAATTCCTGACCCAGGGCCTGACCGAGCTTGGCGACCATCTCGGGCCGTTGCTCTGGCAGTTTGCGCCGACCAAGAAGTTCGAAGCGGATGATTTCGAGGCCTTCCTGAAACTGCTGCCGAACAAGCTGGACGGCTTGAAGCTGACCCATGTGGTCGAGGTCCGCAACGACAGTTTCAAGGTGCCGGAATTCATCGCGCTGCTGGCGAAATACAATATCGCACCCGTCTGCGCCGACCATTTCGACTATCCGCTGATCGCGGATGTCACGGCGGATTTCGTCTACACGCGCCTGCAGAAGGGGTCGGACGACATCAAGACCTGTTATGCGGAAGAGGATATGAAAGCCTGGGCAAAAAGGCTGGAAACCTGGGCCGAGGGCGGCGTGCCGGACGACCTCCCGCTGGTCGATGAGAAGCGTGAAGTCAAGAAGGAGCCGCGCGACGTCTTCGCTTTCTTCATCCACGAGGGCAAGGTGAACGCGCCCTATGGTGCGATGGCGATGCGCGAACTCCTGGAAAGCCGCAGCTAGGGATCCAGCCAGACATCGGCATGGACGGCGAGGTCTTCAGCCGTCATGCCCCTGCCGGCCAGCTTGCCGGCTTCGCCATGCAGGTAGACGCCTGCCGCGGCGGCCTCGAAGACGGGCATACCTTGGGCGAGCAGCGCACCGATCATGCCGGCCAGAACGTCGCCGGAACCTGCGGTGGCCAGCCACGGCGGTCCGTTTGTATTGACATAGGCGCGCCCGTCGGGGCCGGCGATCACCGTATCTGCGCCCTTGTAGACGATGACGGCGTGGGCGCGGGTGGCGGCGTTTACCGCCTTTTCCGCCTTGCTCAGGTTGCCATCCGCGGCGATGTCGGGAAACAGGCGGGCGAATTCTCCCTCGTGCGGCGTCAGCACCAGATGCGGCTCCCCGCCGGCAAAGGCATCGAACAGTTCCGAAGGCTTTTCCTTGAGGGAGGTGATCCCGTCGGCGTCGAGCACCAGCGGCCGATCCTTCAGCGCAAGCGCGAATTGCCTTGCTTTCCTGCCGATGCCAAAGCCCGGTCCAAGCACGAAAGCGGCAAGTTTTGCCGTATCGAGCCAGTTCTTCAGATCTTTCACCGTGTCGATCCGATGCAGCATGATCGCGGTCAGCGAGGCCGCGTTGACCGGCATGGCATCGCTTGGCGAACCGACTGTCACAAGCCCTGCCCCGGCTTTCAAGCCGGCTGTCGCCGAAAGCCGAGCCGCCCCGGTTTTGCCCGCCTCGCCGGAGAATACAGCCAGATGTCCGCGGCGGTATTTGTGGGTCTCGCTGCCAGGCTCGACCAGGAGACTGCGCCACAATTCCGGCCGGTTTTCCCTCATCTCTCCGGCAACCTCGCGGATGATACGGGCCGGAATGCCGATATCGAAAACCTGGATGTCACCGCAGAGAGACCTGCCCGGCAGTAGCAGGTGACCCGGCTTTCGGGTCATGAAGGTAACCGTATGAGCGGCCTGGAAGGCGGCGCCGAGAGGCACGCCGCGCCTTCCGCAGAGACCGGATGGCAGGTCGACGGCGACAACCGGTACCTGCGCCTCGGATACCCTGCGGATCACATCCGCGACAATGTCGGGCACGTTGCGAGTGAGGCCGGCGCCGAATAGGGCATCGACCACCACGTCGCCGGCTCGCGGCCGATAAGCATCGAGAGGCTCCGACGGCAGGGGGCAGAGTTCGCGCGCATGCCTGGCATCACCGGTCAGCCTCTGCGGGTCGCCGAGATGATGGACAGCACCGACCGCTCCAGCTCCGGCAAGCGTGCGGACCGCCACATATCCGTCGCCGCCATTGTTCCCGGGGCCGCAGAGCACGACAAAACGCAAAGCGCCGGGAAATTGCCGAAGCGCGGCCGCCGCAACCGCCTGCCCTGCCCGCTCCATCAGATCGAAGGACGGGATGCCGGATCGGGCAGAGGCGGCGTCCGCCGCCGCCATCTCGTCGGGCGTCAGAAGCAGTGAGACAAGCGAAGCGTCCATAGGCGCAATTGAGCGGAAAGATGGTCAGAAAACAAGCGTCCTTTCGTCGGCCAGATAAGCATAAAAATGATGCAAATGCCTAAATTTAAAACTACACTCGCCTTACATCCGACAATGCTTAACTACTGAAAAAACTTCGAAAAACTCCGATTCTTGTGCCGCAACGCACAAATTCTGAGAAAAACGGAAGCTATTTTGTCACTGAAGCGGCTGTTTTGTCGGGAATTCGTGCAAAACCGCATTATTTTTTTGAAAGTGTCGCCTGAGTTTGGCACGATAACTGCATTGGCATGTGCGAGCGGGTAACGGCCTGCTTCAAGAGAGAAGCGGAGATAGAGTTTCTCATGAAAAAGATCGAAGCGATCATCAAGCCTTTCAAGCTCGACGAAGTGAAGGAAGCCCTTCAGGAAGTCGGCTTGCAGGGGATCACAGTGACCGAAGCCAAGGGTTTTGGCCGGCAGAAGGGCCATACCGAGCTCTATCGCGGCGCGGAATACGTCGTCGATTTTCTGCCGAAGGTCAAAGTTGAGGTCGTCCTGGCGGACGAGAACGCGGATGCGGTCATCGAAGCCATCCGTAATGCGGCACAGACTGGACGGATTGGAGACGGCAAGATATTCGTTTCCAACATCGAGGAAGTCATTCGTATCCGCACCGGTGAAACGGGCGTGGACGCCATCTAAACGCCCCTAATAAACGCCCCCAATAACGCCCTAGGGCCAAAGGCCGGGGTTTCATCGTCATCGTACATCGAGGAGGTCATATGACGAGCGCAAGCGAAATCATGAAACAAATCAAGGAAAACGACGTCAAGTTCGTGGACCTGCGCTTTACCGACCCCAAGGGCAAGCTGCAGCATGTCACCATGGACGTCGTCTGCGTCGATGAGGACATGTTCGCTGACGGCGTCATGTTCGACGGTTCCTCGATCGGCGGCTGGAAGGCCATCAACGAGTCGGACATGGTGCTCATGCCCGACCCGGCGACGGTCCACATGGACCCGTTCTTCGCCCAGTCGACCATGGTCATCTTTTGCGACATCCTCGATCCGATCTCGGGCGAAGCCTATAACCGCGATCCGCGCGGCACGGCCAAGAAGGCCGAAGCCTATCTGAAGGCATCCGGCATCGGCGATACGGTATTTGTCGGCCCGGAGCCGGAATTCTTCGTCTTCGACGACGTCAAGTACAAGGCCGACCCTTATAACACGGGCTTCAAGCTCGATTCGTCCGAACTGCCGTCCAACGACGACACCGACTACGAGACCGGAAACCTCGGCCACCGTCCGCGCGTCAAGGGTGGCTATTTCCCGGTTCCGCCGGTCGACAGCCTGCAGGACATGCGCTCCGAAATGCTGACCGTGCTCGCCGAAATGGGCGTGGTCGTCGAAAAGCATCACCATGAAGTGGCGTCCGCCCAGCACGAGCTCGGCGTCAAGTTCGACACGCTGGTGCGCAACGCCGACAAGATCCAGATCTACAAATATGTCGTGCACCAGGTCGCCAATGCCTATGGCAAGACCGCGACCTTCATGCCGAAGCCGATCTTCGGCGACAACGGTTCTGGCATGCACGTGCATCAGTCGATCTGGAAGGACGGCAAGCCGACCTTCGCCGGCGACGAATATGCCGGCCTTTCCGAAAGCTGCCTCTTTTATATCGGCGGCATCATCAAGCACGCCAAGGCGATCAACGCCTTCACCAACCCGACGACGAACTCCTACAAGCGTCTCGTCCCGGGTTATGAAGCACCGGTTCTGCTCGCCTACTCGGCTCGCAACCGTTCGGCGTCGTGCCGCATTCCCTTCGGCACCGGTCCGAAGTCGAAGCGCGTCGAAGTCCGCTTCCCGGATCCGCTGGCAAACCCCTATCTTGCCTTCGCCGCCATGCTGATGGCCGGCCTCGACGGCATCAAGAACAAGATCCATCCCGGCAAGGCCATGGACAAGGATCTCTACGACCTGCCGCCGAAGGAACTGAAGAAGATCCCGACCGTCTGCGGCTCGCTGCGCGAAGCGCTCGAAAACCTCGATCGCGACCGCAAGTTCCTGACCGCCGGCGGCGTGTTCGACGACGACCAGATCGACGCCTATATCGAGCTCAAGATGGTGGAAGTCATGCGCTTTGAAATGACGCCGCATCCGGTCGAGTTCGACATGTACTATTCGGCCTGATCCGTTCAGCGCCTTTTGCCTTGGAGACGGCGGGCCGCAAGCCCGCCGTTTTCCGTTCCGCCGAGCCTTGTGGCTTGCGCCTCCATTGCCGGTGTGCCGATGACCTCCCCCAACTCTCCACGACCGCGCCCGATCGACTGGGTAGTCTTCGCGCTTGTGCCCGTGTTCTTTTCCAGCAACCTGATCTTCGGGCGCGGCGTGATCGGCGAGATCGGGCCGTTCATCACCGCCTTCATCCGCTGGGCCGGAGCAACGCTCATCATCGTGCCGCTGCTGTACTTCGACTGGACGGCCGCCTGGACCTTTGTGCGCCGGCACACCTGGCTCTGGCTGTGGCTGGGTTTCCTGAGCATCGGCATCAGCGGCGGCTTCGTTTACTGGGCGTTGACGCTGACGACGGCCTCGAATGCGACGCTGATCTACACGACCTCATCGCTGTTCATCATCCTGTTCGAGTGGCGGTTTTCCGGCCGCCGGATCGGCAGCCGGGAGCTTCTGGGCATGGCGGTTGCTTTCGCCGGGGTGGCGGCGATCGTCCTGCGTGGCGATCTCGGCGCCTTGGCGCACATGAATTTCAATGTCGGCGACCTCGGCATGCTCGTGGCGGCGATCGCCTTTGCGATCTATTCGATCCTCCTGCGCCGCCCGGCGGCCCAGGCGATCCGGCCATTCACGCTGTTCGGGCTGATCGGCTTTTCCGGCTCGCTCCTCCTGCTGCCCCCGGCGCTCTGGGAATTGTTCCATGGCGGGCTGCTGCCGACGACGTTCTCGGCCTGGTCGAAGATTGCCGGCATCATCCTGTTTGCCTCGCTTGCAGCGTTCTTCTGCTTTCAGCATACGGTGAGGATATTCGGCCCGGCGAGAGCGGGGGTGACGCTTTACATGATGCCTCCGGTCTCTATCGTCATGGCGGTGATATTCCTCGGCGAGACGTTTGAAACATATCATGCAGTCGGCATCGTTCTGGTGCTCGGCGGCATAGTTCTGGCGACAAGCCGGCCGCGGAGGCTGACTACGCCTTAAGTCTATCCCGTGGAACGATAGGGCCCGGTCTGCATTAATCTCTTGATGTCGGAGAATTTTATTCCCACATTAGGATGCGAAAGGACATCGCACCATGAAACAACGCAACGCTAAATTTACCATCGGAGAAGTGGTCCGCCACAAGGTCTTTCCGTTCCGGGGCGTCGTGTTCGATGTGGATCCGGAATTCGCCAATACGGACGAATGGTGGAATTCCATTCCCGCAGAAATCCGGCCGAACAAGGACCAGCCCTTCTATCATCTCCTCGCAGAGAATGACGAGACGGAGTATGTCGCCTATGTTTCGGAACAGAACCTGGAACACGACGAGAACGACGCTCCGCTGCGCAATCCGCAGGTCTACCAGATCTTCGATCGCGGTCCATCCGGCCAGTTGAAGCCCAAGATCATACTGGCCCACTAACCCGAATTCGCAAATCCCGAGAAAGGCGTCGGCATCTAGCCGGCGCTTTTTCATGTCCGGAATCAGAAAGCCCGGCGCATGGCCGGGCTTCGAACTGTTGGTTCCGACTGGAACTTACTGACCCTGCTTTGCAGAGTTCTGGGCGTCTTCCAGCTTCTTGCGGGTCTCTTCCGCCTTGCGCTGCATGCCTTCTTCGAGGCTCCGCTGGCTTTGAGCGATCTGTTCCTGCGGCATGGCCGGACCGTCGAAGACGCCGGTGAAGCCGGTGAGCGGAACCTTGATCGGGTTCGGAGCGCGGCGGAAGTTGATGGAGGTGAAGACCACCTCGCCGCCCTTCTTGAGGCTGGCGATCATCGCGTCCGTCAGCGGCACTTCGGCGGTGCACTTGTCCGGAAGGCAAACGATGTAATCGAGCTTCTGGCCCTTGCCGCCATCGATCTGCATGACGATGCCGGGCGGCACGAGGCGCGCAGTCGGTACCGAAACCTGCATGATCTTGCGGTTGACCTTGCCTTCGACCGTGATCAGGCCGACGGCGGTGATGAGCTGGCCGTTCTGGGCAGCAATGATGTTCTGCACGACGCAGAGATCGCTGTCGTCCTGCTTGGTGCAGGTCTTGAACCAGCCGAGCGGGGGCGCACCAGGAGCGGCCGCGGCCGGAGCATCCTGTGCAAGGGCTGCAACCGGCAGCGCCATCGCGCCGGCCGAAAGAGCGAGAGCGGACATCGCCGTCCGCAGAACTTGGGTTGCCTTAAGCATCATAACGAGATCCGTCTCCTGAAATCCGCTGGGTACGGCAGACGCCGTCAACTCCCTCGGGGTGTCCTACTGCCTGTGACCTGTCGGTCAAATGAGGCAATTGAATGACCCGCCCGTGTGGCCAACCTGTTACATCGGGCGGACATCGATATCCAGTCCCTCTTTCGTATTTTTTGACAAGGAGTTAACGTCCGCGATCACTCTTTTGCACATGGCGGTGGTTGGTGGGCCTGTTGGCATGCGCTATTTTGCAGGCGAATCAGCGAGGATTTCACCGCCATGGGTCCCATGCGACGCTTTCTTCCCCTCATCGCCGCGCTTTTCATCGGCACCCCGGCCCTTGCCGATCCGGTCCACGGGATAGCCATGCACGGCAGTCCAGCGCTCGGGCCTGATTATAAGCACTTCCCATATGTGAACCCGGATGTGAAGAAAGGCGGCAAGATAACCTATGGCGTCGTCGGCACGTTCGACAGCCTAAACCCGTTCATCCTCAAAAGCATGCGCACCTCGGCGCGCGGCATCTGGGACCCGGCTTTCGGCAATCTTATCTTTGAATCGCTGATGACGCGTTCCAGCGACGAGGCGTTCACGCTCTATGGGCTGCTGGCCGAGAGTGTCGAATGGAATGACGACCGGACCTTCATCCAGTTCAATCTCAATCCGAAGGCGAAATGGTCGGATGGCCAGCCGGTTACCCCGGATGACGTGATCTTTTCGTTCGAACTGTTGCGCGACAAGGCCCGCATTCCGTTCTCGTCCCGATTGGCGCCTGTCGCGAAAATGGAGAAGGTCGGCGAGCGTGGCGTACGGTTCACCTTCAACGAAAAGGCCGACCGGGAATTTCCCCTGATTCTCGCCACCGGCACCCCGATCCTGCCGAAACATGCAACCGATCCGGCCACCTTCGATCAGTCGACGCTGAAGCCGCCGGTGGGCTCGGGCCCCTACCGGATCAAATCCATTTCACCCGGGGAACGCATCGTTTATGAGCGAGATCCGGGTTACTGGGGCAAGGATATTCCGGCCAAGGTGGGTTTCGACAATTACGATCAGATCAGCGTCGAATATTTCCTGCAGGACAACACGCTGTTCGAGGCCTTCAAGAAAGGCGCGATAGACATTTATCCTGACGGCAGCCCGACACATTGGGCACGGGCCTATGATTTCCCGGCGGTCCAGAACGGCGACGTGATCAAGGATGCGTTCAAGCCGCAGCTGCCGACCGGCATGCTCGGTTTCGTGTTCAATACGAGAAGAGCGCTCTTCGCAGACGTGAACGTGCGCGCCGGCCTGTCGCTCGCCTTCGATTTCGAATGGGCCAACAAGAACCTTTTCGAAGGCGCCTATACCCGCACGGAAAGCTTCTGGCAGAACTCGCCCCTCTCCTCGCTCGGCAAGCCGGCGGACGAGCGGGAGCTCAAGATCCTCGGAGCCATCAAGGACAGGATCGAGCCGGCAGTGCTCGACGGCAGTTATCATCTGCCGAAGACCGACGCTTCCGGCGCGGACCGCAAAGTGTTGCGCGATGCGGTCGATCTTCTCAGGAAGGGCGGTTACGCGATCAAGAACGGCAGGATGACGGACGCCTCCGGGAGACCGCTAACCTTCGAGGTGATGACCCAGACCCAGGACCAGGAAAAGCTCGCGATCGCCTATCAGCGGACACTGAAGATGATCGGCGTCGACATGTCGATCCGCACCGTCGACGATGCCCAGTATCAGGCCCGCTCCGGCAATTTCGACTATGACATGATCGTCAAATCCTATCCCGCCTCCCTGTCGCCCGGCATCGAGCAGGTCGGGCGCTGGGGATCGGATTCCCGCAATCGCGATGGCAGTTTCAACTTTGCCGGCACTTCGGATCCCGATCTCGACAAGCTGATCGAGACCATGCTGACGGTTCGCAGCAAGGAGGATTTCGAGGCTGCGGTGCGGGCTTACGACCGCATGCTGATTTCCGGTCACTATCTCGTGCCGCTTTATCATATTCCCGATCAATGGGTGGCGCGTCGCAAGCATATCGGTTATCCGGAGAAACTGCCGCTTTACGGCTACCAGCTCAACACCTGGTGGGATAAACGCGCGCAATAATCCAGTCTCTTTCGGTTACCGAGGAAAGGACGCCGCCATGGAGCGCGTAACCATCGACATCGTTTCGGATATCGTCTGCCCGTGGTGCTATCTCGGCAAGGCGCGGATGGAACTGGCGGTCGCCGAAGTGCAGGACGAGATCGGCGTCGATATCAACTGGCGCCCCTACCGGCTCAATCCGGACCATCCGCCCGAAGGCGTCGATCACCAGGCCGACCTCGCGGCAAAACTCGGCGGCAGGCAAGCCGTCGAACGGGCCCACGAGATGCTGAAGAAACTCGGCGAAGAAGTCGGCATCAAGTATAATTTCGAGGCGATCAAGATCGGTCCCAATACGCTCGATGCGCATCGCCTGCTGCATTGGGCGATCGTGGAAAGCCGCGAAATCCAGGACAAGGTTGCAAATGCACTGTTCAAGGCGAATTTCGAGGAAGGCCGCAATGTCGGCGACCACGCCGTGCTCGCCGACATTGCCGAAAAATCCGGCCTCGACCGCAAGGTCATCGAGAACCTCCTGGCAAGCGATGCCGACAAGGATACCGTCCTTGGGGAAATCGAGGCGGCCCAGAAGATGGGTGTGACCGGCGTGCCGTTCTTCATCATCGACGGGCAATATGCGGTCAGCGGCGCCCAGACGCCGGATGTGTTTGCCAATGCGCTGCGCGAAATCGCCAAGCTGAAGGCGGAAGCCCGCAAGGGCATGATCTGAGAACGGACAGACCGCGTGCGTACCGACCAGACCCTGAAAGGCGTCCTCCTCGCCTTCTCCTCCTTTGCCGCCTATTCCTGGAGCGATGCCAGCGTCAAGATGATCGAGGGCGCGCTGACGCCCTATGAAATGGGCTTTTTCGGCGCCGTCTTCATGCTCGCCGGTTTTCCCTATCTGATGAAGCCGGGCGACCGCTGGCTCGACGTCGTGAGAAGCACCAACCGGCCCCTATGGGTCCTGCGCTTCTTCTCCGCGGCCGTGGGGACGATCGGCAGTGTTGCGGCCTTCACCTATCTGTCGATGGCGGAAGCCTTCGCGCTGATCTTCCTGCTGCCTTCCTTCGTTACGATCATGTCGGTGCTGTTCCTCAAGGAGACGGTCGGAATCCGGCGCTGGAGCGCCGTGATCATCGGCTTCATCGGCGTTCTGGTGATATTGCGCCCCGGTTTCCGCGAGCTTTCGGTGGGGCATGTCGGTGCGGTGTTTGCAGGGCTTTCCGGGGCGATCTCGATCATCGTTTATCGCGCCATAGGACCTTCGGAGAAGAACATCTCGCTTTACGGCGCTGGCGTTCTCGGCGTTCTCGTCATCCTCGGCGTGCTGATGATCCCGGACTTCCACTGGCCGACCCTGCCGCAATGGGCCATGCTTGCAGGCTACGGCCTGCTGGGAGCGCTGGCCACCGTGTGGCTGATGTATGCCGCCAATCACGCACCCGCCGCCGTGATCGGGCCAACCCAATACAGCCAGATGCTCTGGGCGATCCTGTTCGGCTATCTCATCTTCGGCGACAAGATCGACCTGCCGATGCTGATCGGCATCGTGCTGATCATCGGCTCCGGCCTTCTGACGCTGGCGCGCGAGCGGGCACGCGACGTGCCCCTGCCCGCATCCGTGGCGACCGATCCCCAGGCCGCCGGCGTTACGAAGCCGGAAGCACAATCCGACAATTGATCACGTTCTTGCCAGCTCGGCGAACTGGGTCATCACCTGGGCCGCGGCCGACAGCCGCTTTTCAGGCGACGGGAGGTCGCGGGTGAGAAACACGCTGTGGTCCGGACGGATCTTGGCCATCGTCCCCTGCTTGGCGATATAACCGACGAGATTGGCCGGGTTCGGGAACTGCTTGTCGCGGAAGGTGACGACGATCCCCTTCGGGCCTGCGTCGAGCTTCTCAACATTGGCCTTGCGGCACAGCGACTTGATGTAGACCACCTTCAACAGGTTCTGCACCTCGGTCGGCATCGGCCCGAAACGGTCGACCATTTCCGCACCGAAACCGTCGATCTCCGACAGCTCCGTGAGTTCGCCGAGACGGCGATAGAGTCCCATGCGCAGATGCAGGTCGGGCACGTAGCTTTCCGGGATCATCACAGTGATGCCGACTGAAATCTGCGGCGACCAGCCGGTATCGGTGATCTCGTCGTCGCCCTTCACTTCCGCCACGGCTTCCTCCAGCATCTGCTGGTAGAGCTCGAAGCCGACTTCCTTGATATGCCCGGACTGTTCCTCGCCGAGCAGGTTGCCGGCGCCGCGGATGTCAAGATCGTGGCTGGCGAGCTGGAAGCCGGCGCCGAGCGTGTCGAGCGACTGCAGCACTTTCAGACGGCGATCCGCCATCGTCGTCAGCGTCTTGTTGACCGGCAGCGTGAAGAGCGCGAAGGCGCGCACCTTCGAACGGCCGACACGACCGCGGAGCTGATAGAGCTGCGCCAGGCCGAACATGTCGGCCCGGTGAACGATCAGCGTATTGGCGGTCGGCACGTCGAGACCGGATTCGACGATCGTGGTCGAGAGCAGCACGTCGTATTTGCCGTCGTAGAAGGCATTCATGATGTCTTCGAGTTCGCCCGCCGCCATCTGGCCGTGAGCGACCGCGACCTTGAGCTCGGGAACATCGGACTGGAGAAAGGCCTGGATTTCAGGAAGGTCGGCGAGCCGCGGGCAGACGTAGAAACTCTGGCCGCCGCGATAATGCTCGCGCATCAGCGTTTCGCGGATGACCAGCGGATCGAAAGGCGAGATGAAGGTGCGGACCGCCATGCGATCGACCGGCGGGGTGGTGATCAGCGACAGTTCGCGCACACCGGTCATGGCAAGCTGCAGCGTGCGCGGGATCGGCGTCGCCGACAGCGTCAGGACGTGAACGTCGCTCTTCAGCTCCTTCAGCCGTTCCTTGTGCTTGACGCCGAAATGCTGCTCCTCGTCGATGATCAGCAGGCCGAGATTGGCGAACTGGATGCCAGCGCCGAGCAGCGCGTGGGTGCCGACGACGATATCGACCTTGCCTTCGGCGAGGTCCTTCTTGGTCTGGGCGAGTTCCTTGGCGGGCACCAGCCGCGACGCCTGCTCGACCTTGATCGGCAATCCGCGAAAACGCTCGCGAAACGTCTTGAAATGCTGGCGCGAAAGAAGCGTGGTGGGCACGACGACGGCGACCTGCGCGCCGTTCATCGCCGCGAAGAAGGCGGCGCGTAGCGCCACTTCCGTCTTGCCGAAACCGACATCGCCGCAAACGAGGCGGTCCATCGGCCGGCCGGCGCCGAGATCGTCGCGCACAGAATCGATGGCGCTCGCCTGGTCCTCGGTCTCGTCATAAGGGAAGCGGGCGGCGAATTCGTCGTAAAGCCCTTCCGGCGTGGTCAGAACCGGCGCGCGGCGGGTAATGCGTGTGGCGGCGATGCGGATCAGCGCGTCCGCCATGTCGAGCAGCCGCTTCTTGAGCTTGGCCTTGCGGGCCTGCCAGGCGCCGCCGCCGAGCTTGTCGAGCTGCGCTTCCGCCGCATCCGAGCCGTAGCGCGACAGGAGATCGATGTTTTCGACCGGCAGGAAGAGTTTTGCCTGATCGGCGTAATGCAGTTCCAGGCAGGCGCGCGGCGCCCCGGCGGCCTCGATCGTCACCAGTCCGACAAACCGGCCGATGCCGTGTTCCGCATGGACGACTAGCGACCCTTCGTCGAGACCGGCGACTTCGGTCAGGAAATCGGCGCCGCGCTTGCGGCGCTTGCCGCGGCGGACCATGCGGTCGCCGAGGATGTCCTGTTCGCCGATGACGGCGATCCTGTCCGTCTCGAAACCGGCTTCGAGGCTGAGCACGGCGGACGCCGCCTCGCCCTGTTCAAGCTTGTCGAGATCAGCAAGCTTGTCGATCTGGCGGATACGCTTCAGGCCACGCTCGTCCAGCACCTGCAAAAGACGGTCGAGGGAACCAGCCGACCATCCGGTGACCAGAACCTTGATACCTTCGGCGCGCTTGTCGGCGATATGCTTGACGACCAGGTCGAAGACGTTGACGCGTTCGTCGCGATCCTTTTCCTCCGTCTGGTTCTTCGCCCAGCGCGGACCGGCATGCGCATCCAAAGTCACCACCCGGCGACCGTCTGCATCTATCTCGTTGAAGGGCGTCAGGCGCAAGGCATTGACCGCATCGAGCGCTCCGGCAAACGCCTTGCCGTTGAGATAAAGCTGGCCCGGCGCGACGGGCTTGTAGGGAGCGGCCTGTGCGGCAGCCCCCTTGCCCTGAGTGCCTGAATCACGCCGTGCCTCGTAGTAATCAGTGACCAGCTTCGAGCGTTCGTTCGCCGCCTCGCGCGCCGTATGGTCGGTGACGACCCGGAAACCCTTGAGATAGTCGAAAGCGGTTTCGAGCCCGTCGTAGAACAGCGGCAGCCAGTGCTCCATGCCGGGATAACGCCGGCCTTCCGAGACCGCCTGATAGAGCGTGTCGTCGCGGGTCGCGGCACCGAAGAGCGACAGGTAGTTCTTGCGGAAGCGGCTGATCGTATCCGGCGTCAGCGTCACCTCGCTCATCGGATTGAGGTCGAGGGCGCGTGCCTGGCCGGTGGTGCGCTGGCTGGCCGGATCGAAAGAGCGGATCGATTCCAGCGTGTCGCCGAAGAAATCCAAGCGCACCGGCTCCTCGGTGCCCGGCACGAAGACATCGAGAATGCCGCCGCGAACCGCAAATTCGCCGACTTCGCGCACCGTTGCGACGCGTTCGAAACCGTTGCGCTCCAGCCGCGCGGCAATATCGTCCATGCGGATCTGATTGCCGGGTCTGGCCGAAAACGCTAGGCTCTCGATGATCTCGGCAGGAGCGATCTTCTGCAGCATCGCATTGACGGTGACAAGAACGATCGCCGAATGCGGCTTCTTGGCATGCGAGATCAGGCCGGAGAGGGCGGCCAGTCTGCGGGCCGAGACATCGGCACTCGGAGAGACGCGGTCATAGGGAAGACAGTCCCAGGCGGGCAGCGTCAGGACCGGGATTTCCGGCGCCACGAAGGAGAGCATCTGCTCCAGATCTAGCATGCGCTGGCCGTCCGACATGACATAGGCGACCGCCTGGCCGGCGCGAGCGAGTTCGGCCAGGATCAGCGGTTCCATGCCCGGCGGCACGTTGCCTATGGTCAGCGGGCTTTGTGCCGCCGCAATCCTCTTTGCGTCGAATCCGGGGATCATCTGGCCAGAATTCATATTGTATGTCCGAGCCTTGCCTGCAGGGAGGCCTTGGTGACGGGATCGAAGTCCGGCTTATAGGCGGCGACGCGCGCAAAGAGCGGCGTATTGCGGTTTTCCGGCAAGGCCTGCGCACCGGTGATCCAGGCATGCAGGTCGTGATCGTCCTCGCCCATGATCGCCTCGAACTCGTCGAGTTCCGCTTCGCCAAGGTTGGCAATCTCGGCTTCCGCAAAGCTGCCGAAAACCAGGTCCATCTCCCTTATGCCGCGATGCCAGCAGCGGTAGAGGATGCGCCGGCGGCGCGGGTCGAGATCCGCGCTGGTGCGGGATAGTCCTGTCATGGCCGTGTCCTTGTTTTGCCGTTCATATAGGATGCTTTTCCGCCCTCGTCACCTTGCCAAATGGGCAAAATCCATCGCATTTTGCGCGCCATGCGTCCCGCCATACTCGATCCGCTGTTCTCGCCCGTCGCCTCGCTTGCCGGTGTCGGGCCGAAGCTCGCCGTACTGATCGCCCGCGTCACCGGCCGGGAGGACCCGGACGACTGCCGTGTGGTCGACCTGCTTTTCCATGCCCCTTCCTCGCTGATCGACCGACGCAACCGGCCGGGCATCGCGCTTTCGCCGCAGGGCGCCATTGTCACGATCGAAGGCCGGGTCGACCGGCATCAGCCGCCACCGCCCGGCAAATCCAATATGCCCTATCGCGTCTTCTTGCATGACGACACCGGTGAACTGGCGCTCACCTTCTTCCGTGCCAAAGGCAACTGGCTGGAAAAGTCGCTGCCGATCGACGAGATGGTGATGGTGAGCGGCAAGGTCGACTGGTTCAACGGCCGGCCCTCGATGGTGCACCCGGACTTCATCGTAAAATCCTCCGAGGCTGAAAACCTGCCACTGGTGGAGCCGGTATACCCGATGACGGCTGGCCTGACGCCGAAAGTGCTGCGCAAGGCGATCGACGGCGCCGTCGCCCGCATGCCGGACCTGCCGGAATGGGCGGGTGCTGCGCTGGCCTCGCGCCAGGGTTTTCCCTCCGTGGCGGAGGCCTTTCGCAGGCTGCACGATCCGCGCGATGCGGCGGATATCGATCCGCAGGCCCCTGCCCGCCGCCGGCTTGCCTATGATGAATTCCTCGCCGGCCAGGTATCCTTGTCGCTGGTGCGCCAGAAGGTGCGCAAGGTTCCGGGCCAGCCGATCCGGGTGAAGGGCGATCTTGCCGCAAAGATCATCGCCAACCTCCCTTTCTCGCTGACGCCGAGCCAGAAAGCGGCGGTCGAGGACGTCATCAAGGACATGGCCGGCGCAGACCGCATGCTGCGGCTGCTGCAGGGCGATGTCGGCGCCGGCAAGACGCTGGTGGCGCTGCTCGCCATGTCCGCCGCCGTCGAGGCCGGTGGCCAGGCGGTGCTGATGGCGCCGACCGAAATCCTTGCCCGCCAGCATTTTGCGACAATCTCGAAGCTCGCCGGTGCTGCAGGCGTGACGGTCGAAGTGCTGACCGGCCGCACCAAGGGACGTGAGCGCGACCAGATCATCGAGCGGATCGCCTCCGGCGAAGCGCAGATCATCATCGGCACCCACGCGCTTTTTCAAGATGCGATCAACTATCACAATTTGATGCTCGCGGTGGTGGACGAGCAGCACCGGTTCGGCGTGCATCAGCGCCTGCGGTTGACGGCCAAGGGAATTTCCCCTCATATGCTGGTGATGACGGCGACGCCCATTCCCCGCACGCTGGTGCTCGCTGCGTTTGGCGACATGGACGTCTCGAAGCTCACCGAAAAACCGGCAGGCCGCAAGCCGATCCAGACGGTCACCATTCCCACCGAGCGTATCGGCGACATCGTTGCCCGGCTCAGGGGCGCGATCGGTGAAGGAAAAAAAGCCTACTGGATCTGCCCCCTGGTCGAGGAATCGGATGTCTCCGACCTGATGTCGGCGGAAGAGCGTTATGCGGTGCTCGCCAAGGAACTCGGCCGCGATGTCGGTCTGATCCATGGCCGCATGAGCGGACCGGAAAAGGACGCAGTGATGGGCGCCTTCAAGGCCGGCGAGATCCGGCTGCTGGTCGCGACCACGGTCGTCGAAGTGGGCGTCGACGTGCCGGATGCGACGATCATGGTGATCGAACATGCCGAACGGTTCGGGCTTGCCCAGCTGCATCAGCTGCGCGGCCGCGTCGGGCGCGGCGACGAGGCATCGACCTGCATCCTGCTCTACAAGGGACCGCTCAGCGAAACCGGCCACGCCAGGCTTTCGATCCTGCGCGACAGCGAGGATGGTTTTCTGATCGCCGAGGAGGATCTGAAGCTGCGCGGCGAAGGCGAGCTGCTCGGCACCCGCCAGTCCGGCACGCCCGGTTTCCGGATCGCCAGCCTGGAAGCACATGCGGACCTGCTGGAAATTGCCCGCAAGGATGCGGCCTATCTGCTGGAACGGGATCCGGAACTGACCAGCGAGCGCGGCCAGAACATGCGCGCGCTGCTCTATCTCCATCGCCGTGACGAGGCGATCCGGTTCCTGAGAGCAGGCTAGGCCTGCATCTTCGGCGCCGGCAGGACCGCCGTCGGCGCGCCGGGAACGGGCTTGTAATCCGGTGCGATCAGGCCGCCCGAGATCAGCAGCTTGGCCCCTTCTTCCGGCGTCATGTCGAGCATGATGATCTTGCTCTTCGGCACGAACATCAGGAACCCCGCGGTCGGAACCGGGGTCGGCGGCAGAAAGACACCGACCATTTCCTCACCGTCCGCATTGAGCTTTGCCGCGATCTCTCCCTGCGCGTCGCCGGAAATGAACACCAGCGCCCACATGCCGGGGCTCGGAAACTCGATCAGCCCGCATCGCTTGAAGGAGGTCGACTGTTCCTTCAGCACCGTCTCGAAGATCTGTTTGATGCTCTTATAAATGCTGCGGATCAACGGCATGCGGTGCAGGATCGATTCGCCGAACTTGACGATCGAACGGCCGATCAGGTTCTTGCCGAGAAAACCGATGATGGTGATGAACACCACCGCGATCAGCAGGCCGGTGCCGGGAATGGTGATGTTGAAGTAATACTGGGGATCGTAGCGCTGCGGAATATAGGGCGTAACCCAGCTATCCGCCCAGTCGATGAAGGTGAAGGTGAGCCAGATGGTGATGGCAAGCGGCGCGCAGATGATAAGGCCGGTTAGGAAGTTGTTCCTGAGACGGCCGGCCAGCGATATTCGCTCTGGACTGTCGCTCATTCGGTTTCCCTGCATACTTTAAGCATTGCCGCAATCATTGATGCGACAATGCCGGATGCGATGTTGCGATGCAAGGAAAAGCCGGTGGATATCACTCCACCGTGACGGATTTCGCCAGATTGCGCGGCTGGTCGACGTCGGTCCCCATGAACACCGCCGTATGATAGGCAAGAAGCTGGATCGGCAGCGAGAAGATCATCGGCGCGATGATCTCGTCGACATTCGGCAATGCGATCGTCGCCATGGTGGGAAGCTTGGACGCCGCCGCACCCTTTTCGTCGGTGATGAAGATGATCTTGCCGCCGCGTGCCGCCACTTCCTGCATGTTGGAAACGGTCTTTTCGAAGAAGCGGTCATGCGGCGCAATAACGATCACCGGCATATGCTCGTCGATCAGCGCGATAGGGCCATGCTTCAGTTCACCTGCGGCATAACCTTCCGCGTGGATGTAGGAAATCTCCTTGAGCTTCAGCGCGCCTTCCATGGCAAGCGGAAAACTGGTGCCGCGGCCGAGATAGAGCACGTCCTTGAAGCGGGACAGCTCGCGCGACAGCGATTCGATCTGCGGCTGGATGTCGTTCAGCACCCGGCTCATGATCCGCGGCATCTCGGCGAGATGCCTGACCATCGCCTTCTCGTCGGCCGCCGTCACCGTGCCGCGGGCGCGGCCGGCGCCGATTGCGAGTGCGGCAAGAACCGCGAGCTGGCAGGTAAAGGCCTTGGTGGAGGCAACGCCGATTTCCGGGCCGGCGAGGATCGGGAAGATCGCATCCGATTCGCGGGCGATGGTCGATTCCTGGACGTTGACGACTGCGCCGATCTTGAGGCCGTTGTCCTTGCAGTAGCGCAGCGAGGCAAGCGTATCGGCGGTTTCGCCGGACTGGGAGATGAACAGCGCGGCCTGGGACGGCGACAGCGGCAATTCGCGGTAGCGGAATTCGGAGGCGACGTCGATTTCGACCGGCAGGCGCGCATAACGCTCGAACCAGTATTTGCCGACCAGGCCGGACAAAAAGGCCGTGCCGCAGGCAGCGATCGCCAGACCGGAAATCTTGCCGAAATCGATCGCCGTATCGTTCGCCTTCACCGTATGGGCGGCGAAGTCGATGTAGTGGCTGAGCGCATGGGAGATGATCTCCGGCTGCTCGTAGATTTCCTTCTCCATGAAATGGCGGTGATTGCCCTTGTCGACCATAAAGGCCGACGCCTGGGAAATCTGGCTCTGCCGCTTCACCGACCTGCCGTCGTAGTCGATGATCTCGGCGCCCTTGTGGGTCATGACGGCGCAATCGCCGTCGACCAGATAGGTGATCTCGTTGGTGAACGGCGACAGCGCGATCGCATCGGAGCCTAAGAACATCTCGCCGCGGCCGTGGCCGATTGCGAGCGGCGGTCCGAAACGGGCGGCCATGATCGTGCCTGGGTCGTCCTCGAACATCACCACCAGCGCATAGGCGCCGGCAACGCGGTTCAGCGTCGCCAGCATGGCGGCGCGATGGTCGAGGCCCTGGCGGGTGTATTTGGCAAGCAGGTGTGCCACGACTTCCGTATCGGTCTGGCTCTCGAAGACCGCGCCTTCGGCCAGCAGCTCATCCTTCAGCTCGGAAAAGTTCTCGATGATGCCGTTGTGGACGACCGCCACGCCATCGACGAAATGGGGATGGGCGTTGGTTTCGTTCGGGACGCCATGGGTCGCCCAACGGGTATGGGCGATGCCGATCGTGCCGGGCAGCGGCTCGGCATCGAGCCTCTTTTCCAGATTGAAGAGCTTGCCTTCGGCACGGCGGCGATCCATGCGGCCCTCGTGGATGGTCGCCACGCCGGCGGAATCATAACCGCGGTATTCGAGCCTTCGCAACGCATCGACCAGACGCGCCGCCACCGGCGAATTTCCGACGATCCCGACAATTCCGCACATGAACGACCCTTTTCGCTTCGTGACACCCGCGCGAACTCCTAGCCGATTGCTGGTTTTGCGCAATCGGCCCGCCGGTCACTTTCGATGTCGGAAAGTAACGCGCAAATGTTAATGGCCGGGTTACTTCTGCGCCTTCCGGGCGGCCTTGAGCGCGAGCGCCCGCTCGCGCAGGATTTTCGCGCGCTCCCGCTTCACCTCCTGGCGGGCACGGCCAAGCGCCAGCGCATCGGCCGGGACATTTTCGGTAATGACGCTTCCCGAGGCGACATAGGCGCCATCGCCGATCGAGACGGGTGCGACGAGCGACGAGTTCGATCCGACAAAGGCGTTGGCGCCGATCCGGGTCTCGTGCTTGTTGACGCCATCGTAGTTACAGGTGATCGTGCCGGCGCCGATATTGGAATGGGCACCAACGAATGCGTCGCCGATATAGGTCAGGTGGTTGACCTTGGCCCCCTCGTCGATCCTGGCATTCTTGACCTCGCAGAAATTGCCGACCTTGGAGCCTGCGGAAAGATCGGCGCCGGGGCGGAGCCGCGTGAAAGGTCCGACGGTCGCGCCGCCGCTCACATGCGCGCCCTCGATATGGGAAAACGAGTGAATCACCGCCCCGCTGTCGATCCTGACGCCCGGGCCGAAAACGACGTTCGGCTCGATCAGCGCGTCCTGGCCGATCTCGGTATCATAGGAAAGGAAGACGGTTTCCGGCGCGATCATGCTGACGCCCGAGATCATCAATTCATGGCGCCGGCGTTCCTGCCAGAGTTTTTCGAGCATGGCCAGTTCGGCCCGGTTGTTGCAACCGGCAGCCTCCGTTTCCGGGGCATCGACTGCCACGACCTTGCCGCCTGCCGCGCGCGCGATTTCCACGATGTCGGTCAGGTAAAACTCGCCCTTCGCATTTTGATTGGTAATGCCCTCCAGAAGTGACAACGCCTTTTGGCCGTTGATCGCCATCAGCCCGCTATTGCACCAGGTCACCTTGCGCTCGTCCTCCGTCGCATCCTTCTCCTCGCGGATGGCGATCAACTCGCCGTTTTCCACCAGCAGCCGGCCATAACCGGTCGGCTTGTCGGTGTGAAAACCGATCACCACGACATCTGCTCCGGCGGCCAGCTTCTCGCGCGCCTCGGCGAAGGGAGCCGAGGTGACCAGCGGGACGTCGCCATAGGCGACCAGGATGTCGTCGTAACCTCGGGCGATGGCCTGTTTCGCCGCCAGGACCGCATGGCCCGTGCCGCGACGCTCGGTCTGCAGGAAGGCCTCGACCGTAACACCCTCGACCGCGCCGGCCTTGGCAACCCCGTCCGCATCGCGGCCGACCACCAGAGCCGCGTCGGTGACGCCCGTCGATGCCACCGCCGCCATCACATGAGCAATCATCGGCCGGCCGGCGATCGGATGCAGCACTTTCGACATCGACGATTTCATGCGTGTGCTGTCGCCGGCGGCGAGGATGACGGCAAGGCAGGAACGGCTCATAAGGGTTTCTCCTTCTCAAGCATTTTGGCGCTTCATAACAGCAAGATGATTGAAGCGCGATAAACGCCTTATGTTCGGCGGAAACAAAAGGTCGCCCGACAGCCTGCGTGAGAAGCAGACCCAATCACTCGGATGGCCGCATCGAAACCGATGCGGCCATCTTCATGGGATATGTTTCGAGCACGGATCGGGTCTGGTCCGGTTGCTACCGCACCGTATCAGCGGTAAGCCCAGCCGGAGCGCCTTTCACATCAAGCCAATTCGCTCTCGTCGTATTTCACGCGCGCGGCCTTGACTGACGGGTGATTGGCTTCCGCCCATCGCAACACCTTGGAAAGCGGCTCAAAGAGCGAGCGTCCGAGATCGGTCATCCGGTATTCGACACTCGGCGGCTTGGTCGGAAACACCTCGCGTTCGATATAACCGTCGCGCTGCAGGTCGCGCAAAGTCTGGGTCAGCATCCGCTGCGAGATATCCGGCACCAGCCGGCGAAGCTCGCCGAAGCGATAGGGCTGGCGCGCCAAGGCCTCGAGAAGCAGAGTCGACCATTTGCCAGCGATCCTGTCGAGGACGTCGCGGACCGGGCAGTTATTCATGTCCCACCCGGACATATCGCATTCCTCGCCGTCCAGGACCGGCTTGCGGCTTGCATTGAGGGCCATGGAGTTGGTTCCCTTGAAGTAACGATCTCCCTCGAAACTGCCTCCTTTACAGATCGAAGTCAATTCTTATTCTAGTGCTAGTCTCTTTTTGAGACTAACGATCATTGCCGCGCCTGCAGGCCGGCCATTGCCAGGAAAGAAGACCTCATGACCAAACTTCTCGTCACCGGCGCCGCCGGCCACCTCGGCCGCGCAGTGCTGCGTCACCTGCTGGAGACATCCAAGGTCGCCGCCACCGACATCGTCGCTGCCAGCCGTGATCCCAACAAGCTCGCCGACCTTGCCGCCAGCGGTGTGGAAACCCGCACAGCCGATTTCGACGACGAAGCCGGGCTCGTGAAAGCATTCACCGGCGTCGACCGCGTACTGATCATCTCCACCGACGAACTTGCGACGCCCGGCAAGCGCATCACACAGCACAGGAACGCCGTTTCCGGCGCCACAAAGGCGGGCGTGAAGCACATCGTCTATACGTCCCTGCCGAACCCGGACAAGTCGCTGGTCACGTTCGCACCCGATCATCTCGGTACAGAAGAGGCCATCAAGGCAAGCGGCGTCGGCTACACGATCCTGCGCAATTCCTGGTATCACGACAATTATCTGATGGGCATGCCGCATAATCTTCAGGTCGGCAAATGGTACACGTCCGTGGGTACCGGCAAGATTACCACGCTCAGCCGCGATGATTGTGCCCGTGCCGCGGCCGCAGCGCTTGCCAATCCGCCAGCCGGCAGCAGCATCCTCACCCTCACCGGCCCGGAATCCCTGACGGCCGCAGAAATCGCCGCCCGTGCATCTGCCGCCGCCGGCAAGCCGCTCGACGTCGTTGATGTCACCGACGAACAGCTGACCCAGGGCCTTACCGGCGCCGGCTTGCCCGCCTTCGTCGTCGCCATGCTCGTCTCGGCGGATGCCAATATCCGCGCCGGCAATTTCGAGCAGTTGACGGGCGACTACGAGATGCTGACGGGCCGGAAGCCGCAGACGCTCGCCGACTATTTCGAGACACAGAAGGCCGCCCTCGCCGCTTAGCCTCTCGCCGATTGCGGCTCTCCAAATTTCACGATAATGAGATGGAGTTGCCAAATTCCATCTCGTTTGGAGAAAAAATGCGCAAAATCGGCTTGATTGGCGGGATGAGTTTCGAAAGCACCGCTGTGTATTATCGGCTGATCAACGAGATGGTGCGCGAACGCCTCGGTGGTTTTGCGTCGGCCGATCTGCTGCTCCATTCCGTCAATTTTGCCGAAATCGTCGACATGCAGAAGGCCGGCCGCTGGGATCTGGCGGCCGAGCATCTTGCGGAAAGCGCCCGCGGATTGAAAGTGGCCGGAGCGGAATGCGTGCTGATCTGCACCAACACAATGCACCTCGTGGCCCCGGAGGTGCAGGCCGCGGTCGACATTCCGCTCATCCATGTCATCAATGAGACCGCCAAGGCGTTGACATCGAAAGGGCTGAACCGCCCGCTCCTGCTTGCAACCCGCTATACGATGGAGCACGGTTTTTATATCGAGCGAATGAAGATGCTCGGCGTCGATGCCGTGGTGCCGGACGCGGAAGACCGAACCGACATCCATGACATTATATTCCACGAACTCTGCGCCGGAACGGTTCTCGACACCTCCCGCACCCGGGCCATCGCCATGATCGAGAAGGCAAAGGCTGAAGGCGCCGACAGCATCATCCTCGGCTGCACGGAAATCTGCCTCCTCCTCGACCCCTCCGGCCTGCCGCTTCCTGGCGTCGACTCCACCGCCGTCCACGCCACGGCCGCAGTCGATTTCGCGCTCGGCCAGGCGCCGGCAAAACGGGCAGCAGCGTAAGCTTACTTGACTCAGTCAAGTAAATATTGGACAGAATCTGCATAATGGAGATTCTGCCGATGACCGATCCTGCCGTTCTCGACGCCGTCCGCGCCTTCAATCGTTTCTACACCAACAAGCTCGGCATTCTCTCCAAGGGCTATCTCGACACCGACTACACGCTGACCGAGGCGCGCATTCTTTACGAGATGGGCGCCCGCAAGCGGGTGTCTGCGACCGAGCTCAACCGCGATCTCGGCCTTGATCCCGCCTATCTCAGCCGGCTCCTGAAGAAATTCCGCGAGGCCGGCTTTATCGACAGCGAGCCGGACCCCGACGACAAGCGCAGCCAGATCCTGATTGTCACCAACAAGGGACAAGCCGAATACGAGACGCTGGGCGAACGCTCCCGCCGGCAGATTGCGAACGATCTCAAGGGAGTGGACGCGCTGGGCCATGAAAAACTGATCGACTCCATGCGGGCGATCCGCACCATTCTCGACCCGCAAGCGGCAACGCCCTCCCCACCGGTTGTCATCCGTCCGCACCGCATCGGCGACATGGGCTGGCTCATTGAAGCCCAGGCGGTTGCCTACGCGCGGGAATACGGCTGGAACGACAAGTTCGAGGGCCTGGTCGCCGAAGTTGCCGGCAAGTTCATCGCCAACTTCAACCCGGAACGGGAGCGCTGCTGGATCGCCGAACGCGGCGGCAAACGGGTCGGCTCGGTGGTCGTGGCCGACGGCGGCGGCGACACCGCCAAGCTCCGCCTCCTCTATCTTGACCCGGCCGCCCGCGGCCTTGGCCTTGGCCGGACGCTGGTCGAACAATGCATCAAATTCTCGACATTAGCCGGCTACAAAAAGCTGTCGCTCTGGACCAACGATATCCTGACAGCCGCAGTCCGCATCTACGAAACGGCCGGCTTCAAGCTGGTCGCGGAGGAAAAGCACCACATGTTCGGACCGGAATGCAACGGCCAGACCTGGGTGCTGGACCTCTGCGAGGCAAAGCTATCGTCGTCGAACTAGACCGTCTGTCCGCAGGCGCGGCGGAAGCGGCGCACGGTTTCCGCCATGCCGTATTCCAGCGCATCCGCCGTCAGGCCATGGCCGATGGAGACCTCCGCCATTTGTGGGATGCGCTTCACCAACGCCGGCAGGTTGGCAACCGTCAGGTCATGGCCGCCATTGACGCCAAGCCCTTCGGCAAAGGCCCCATCCGCCGTCCGGCCGAGCTTTTCAAGGATCTCCGCGCCGAGCTCGGGATGGTCGAAACAGCCGCCATAGGGACCGGTATAGAGCTCGATGCGATCGGCACCCGTTGCCCTTGCAAGCTTCACCGCCTCGATATCGCCGTCGCCATCGGCAAACAGCGACACCCGCATGCCGCCCTTCTTCAGCCGGGCCACGATCGGCTTCAGCATCTCGCCCGTGGCGCGGAAATCGAAGCCGTGATCCGAGGTCGCCTGGGCCGGATCGTCCGGTACCAGCGTCACCTGCTCCGGCTGGGTCGCCTCGCAGAGCGCCAGGAAATCCTCGCTCGGATAACCCTCGATATTGAACTCGGCCTCAGGAAACTCGTCGTCGATCAGCGCCCGAAGAACCGGCAGGTCGGTGAAGCGGATATGGCGCTGGTCGGGGCGCGGATGCACGGTCAGGCCGGCCGCGCCCGCCTGAAGCGCGATGCGCCCCAGCCCCTCGACGCTCGGCCAGGGAAGATCCCGGCGGTTGCGCAGCATGGCGACGGCATTGAGGTTGACGGAAAGCTTGGTCGGCATTGCAACACCCGGTCTCTGAGAAATCGATCCGCTTTTAGGCCATACGCCTTCGCAATGCCACCAGGCTTGGGAAAATGCACCTATAAAGAGTTTTGATGGACGAGAATTCACGAGGCAACCGGGGCTACCATTTCCTAAAGTTTTAGCTAATCTATAACTAACAGAGTTCGCCGGGCAGGCCAAAAGGCGGCGGAATACGGTTTGAACAGCGAATTCTGCCATCCATTTCAATCGGGTCCGCATTTTCAGTACCGAGGTTCCATCCAGGAAGCCGACACGAGGTCGCAACCTGTAGGTGCAGATTTGACCGCGACGCCAAACTCAGGCGCAAGGGGACTCGATGCAGACCGATATCATGCAGGCCATGACCGAAAGTGCGCCCCTTGCGGGAGCAGCCCGTCATTTCTCTTATCTCCCCCAGGTTTCACTCCCTTTTGAAATGCCCACCCAGCCGGTGGCGATCGCCGAAATGGCGGATCTCTTCGGCGTCACCCATCGCACCCTTCACTTCTACGAGGAAAAGGGCCTGATCATCGCCCGCCGCTCCGGCGCCATGCGGGTCTATGACAGGGTTCAGATCCATCGCATGGCGGTCATCAATGCCTGCCGCGAAATCGGCATTCCCGTTGCGGTCATCCAGGAACTGATGGAAGAGCTTGCAGGCGCGACCTCGGAGGCGGAAGCCGACGAGATGTTCCACAACATGCTGGCACGGCGCAAGCGGGAGCTTACCGCCGACATTTCCAACATCCGCCGGCAGATGCAGCAGATCGAAAGCCTGCTGATTGCCGAGGAAGAAGACCAGGCGCTTGTTAGGCCCCGGCCCATGTCGCTGGTCCTGAGCGATGTCGAGAAACAGTGCCTGGGCCTGATGGCCGAAGGATATTCGGCGCCACGCCTGGCCCGCGCCCTCAATCTCGAATTCGAGGACCTGCGCCGGATGGAGGATGACATCATCCAGAAATTCCAGGCCACCAACCGCTTTCAGGCGGTCGCCAAGGCAATGCTGCTCGGTTTCGTGCCGAACTGATCGGCCGGCGAACTTTCGGCGGACGCCAAACTCTTATCGAACGATGGTCAGCGTCTCTGCCGCGCGGGTGATCGCGGTATAAAGCCAACGCTCCCGGCTGTCGCGAAACGCCCAGCTTTCATCGAACAACACGACATTGTTCCATTGCGACCCTTGAGCCTTGTGGACGGTCAGCGCGTAACCGTAGTCGAATTCGTCGTAACGCTTGCGGGTCGTCCAGGGGATTTCACCCTCCTGCTCCTCGAACGCCTGCTTGAGGAGCTTGATCTTGGCAGCCCCGCGATCCATGTCGTCGTCTTCCGGCCGGATCATCAGGTTGATGCCGGGCTTCACCGTCTCGCGCGACGAACTCATCACCTGCCAGAGCGAACCATTGAGCAGGCCCTTGGCCGGATCGTTGCGCAGGCAGACCAGCTTGTCGCCGGATTGCGGATAGTCCGCGGTAAAACCTTTCAGCTCCCGAAGCCGTTGATTGTAGCGCTTGCGGGTCTTGTTGGTGCCGACCAGAACCTGGTCCGCCTCCATCACCAGCGGCTGGGTCACCTCGTTGCGGGAGATGACCTTGGCGGTACCGTAGTCGCCATACATGATCTCCTTGCCTTCGCGCACGTTCATGGCGAGCTGGATGATCGGGTTGTCACGCGCCTGGCGGTGGATATCCGTCAGCAGGTAATCCGGGTCCTGCTCGGTGAAGAAGCCACCGCCGGTCACCGGCGGCAACTGGCCGGGATCGCCGAGCACCAGGATCGGCGTGCCGAAACTCATCAGGTCCTTGCCAAGCGCCTCGTCCACCATCGAACATTCGTCGATGATAATAAGCGCCGCCTTGGCGACCGGGCTCTGCCGGTTGATCGAGAACATCGGTGAGATCGACGTCTTCCCGGCATCGTCCTCGACCGCTTCCTCGCCGCGCGGCCGGTAGATCAGCGAATGGATCGTCTTGGCGTTGCGCGCTCCGCGCGAGCGAAGAACTTGCGCCGCCTTGCCGGTGAAGGCCGCAAACAGCACCTCGCCATCGACATTCTCGGCGAAATGTTTGGCAAGCGTGGTCTTGCCGGTGCCCGCATAACCGAACAGCCGGAAGACCTGGCTGCGGCCCTCTTTCAGCCATTGCGAAACGGCCTTGAGGGCCTCGTCCTGTTGCGGTGCAAATTGCATGGCAGGACTTGGCAGGATTCTGCAGGCAAGCGCAACCAAAAAAGAACGAAAGATGAATCAAAGACCGGGATGAGCGCCGTCGCAGCCCTCCGGAGGACCGTCCCAACCTTTCTCTCCGTCCATCCGCCCGGGTGGAATTGCCGCTGTTCAGTTTTCATCACCGCCCCCTATGATCGTGTCATGAAGATCCTGATTCTCGGCGCAACCGGCTTTATCGGCTCGGCGATCCTGCAAAGGCTTGCCACCGAGGGCCATCGGATAACCGGGCTCGGGCGAGACCCGGACAAAGCCCGCCTGAAATGGCCCGCGGCCGAGTGGATAAAGGCCGATCTCGCACAACTGTCTGCCGCCGCCTGGCGTCCGCTGATCGAGGATCAGGATGTCGTCGTCAATTGCGCCGGCGCGCTGCAGGATGGTCTTTCCGATGATCTTGCGGCTACCCAGGAAAAGGCGATGCTGTCGCTCTACGAGGCGGCACGGGCGCTCGGCGGCAGACGTATCGTGCAGATCTCGGCCCGCACGGATGGGACAGCCGCCGACCTGCCCTTCCTCGCCACCAAACGTCGTGCCGACGAGGCGCTTGCAGCAAGCGGCCTCCTCTTCGTCATCCTGCGGCCGGCTCTCGTCATCGGCCGCAATGCCCATGGCGGCACGGCGCTTCTCCGGGCGCTCGCGAACTTTCCCGGCCCGCTGCCGCTCATCCATGCGGAAAGTCCTGTCGAAACCGTCTCACTCGACGATGTCGCGACCGCGGTTTCCCTTGCGGTCGAGGGCACCATTCCAGCCGGCAGCGATCTCGATCTTGCCGCCGACAAGACCCTGACCTTGTCTGACCTCGTGGTGCTTCACCGCACCTGGCTCGGCCTGCCTGCAGCCACCGTCATTGCATTGCCGGCGGCCATTGCGAAACCCGTCACGTGGGCCGCCGACATTGCGGGGCGACTAGGCTGGCGTTCGCCGCTTCGCTCGACGGCGATGACCATAATGTCGGAAGGCGTCAGGAGCCTGAGGCCGAAACCGGCCGGCCTCGTCCTTGCAAATGCGGCAGAGACCCTCGCCGCCCATCCGAGCGGCGTCCAGGACCTCTGGTTCGCGCGGCTTTATCTCCTGAAATCCGTCGTCATCCTCTCGCTATCGCTGTTCTGGCTGCTGTCTGGCCTGATCCCGCTCGTCGACGTCAGCGCCGCGGCAGCCCAATTTCCGCCCATCGTCCCTGGCTCCTTCGCCATGGCGATAACCGTCGCGACATGTCTCCTCGACATCCTGCTCGGGTCTGCCGTCCTCGTCCGTCCCCATGCCCGCAAGGCGATGCTCGGGATGATCGTCACCAGCCTCGCCTATCTGGCCGGCGGCACGCTCCTGGAACCGCAGCTCTGGCTCGATCCGCTTGGGGTCCTCGTGAAGGTCCTGCCCTCGATCGCCCTCACCCTCGTTTCCCTCGCCATTCTGGACGAACGCTGATGGATGTCGAAGGCCTGTTGCGGCTCCTGCATGTGATCAGCGCCGCGGTGCTGCTCGGAACCGGCGCCGGCATCGCCTTTTTCATGGTGATCGCCCGGCGGACCGAGGATCCGAAACTGATCGCCCACACCGCCGGCGCGGTCGTGCTAGCCGATACCGTCTTCACCGCCACGGCCGTCGTCCTGCAGCCTGTCACCGGCTACCTGCTGGCAAGGAGCGTCGGCTGGTCGCTGACGGATGGCTGGGTCGCCCTGTCGCTCATTCTCTACGTGGTGACGGGACTGTTCTGGCTGCCGGTCGTCTGGCTCCAGATCAAGCTGCGCGATATCGCCCGCATCGCCTGCGAAGATTCCGCGCCGCTGCCGCCGGAATGGTACCGGCTCTATCGGATCTGGTTTGCCTGCGGTTTCCCGGCTTTCTTCGCGGTCATCGCCATCTTCTGGCTGATGCTGACGAAGCCGGATATCCCACTGTTCTGAACCCTCAGTGCCGCCGCTCGACCAGCTTCGCCAGTTGCTCGATCACCGTGCCCCAGCCGTCGAAAAAGCCCAGTTCGTCATGCATCTTGCGGTCCTCCGGGCTCTTGTGCATGACATGCGCCAGATATTCTGTGCCCTGCGGATGATCCTTGAAGGTGATGATCGCTGTCATGAACGGCTGTTCCGCCGGTCGCCAGCCGCCGGTCAGAGCATTGGTGAAGACAATCCGCTCCTGGTCGTCGGCGGCCAGAAAGCAGGCGCTCAAGTGCGGGCCGAATTCGCCGCCGTTCTCGCTCATCTGCGTCTCAAAAGCCCCGCCCGGACGAATCTCCATCGCCACGACCTTGCAGAGCGCTGGCGCCGGGATCCACCATTGTTCGAAACTCGCCTTATCCGCCCAGGCATTCCAGACGGCCGCGCGAGGCGCCTTGATCAGCCGTGAAATGCTGAGGTCGAGATCCGGATTGAAGGTCTGCGTCATCTGCCTGTCTCCCGTTTCTGTTGGTCCCGAAGGAATTCCTGTTTCGCCAGAACCAATTGTTCCAGCCTGTCGGTGCGGGCTTCCCAGATGGCCCGCTGTTCGGAAAGCCAGTTTTCCAGCATTGCGAAACGTGCCTTCTCCAAGGTGCAGGTCCGCACCCGACCCTGTTTCTGCGTCCTGATCAGACCGCTCTCCTCCAGGAGACGCACGTGTTTCATGAATGATGGCAGCGCCATGTCGAAAGGTTCGGCAAGATCGCTGATGCTTGCCGAGCCTTGGCCGAGGCGCCCCAGAACCGCCCGCCGTGTCGGGTCCGCAAGTGCCTGGAACAGGCCGTCGAGTTCGCTCGAATAGTTTTCCATAAGGCTAAGTATCAAATCGAAACGCTTAGCTCAACAGCTAAGTATCTTTTTCCCGAAAAATCTTTGCGGATCGAGGGAATAAATCCGGCCCTGCCGGTGTCTTGACTTGGGTGGCCGATGCAACGCCGCCATCAACCAGGGAGACGATCCATGAAAACCTTCATTCTCGTACCTTTCGCGCTTTTAGCGCTGACCTCGGTGGCGTTTGCCGCCGGCCCGTTCAAGACCGTCAAGACCTCCACCAAGGGCGACGTCCTTGCCGGTGAAAAGGGCATGACGCTCTACACCTTCAAGAACGACAAGCCCGGTACCTCCAACTGCTACGACAAGTGCGCTGCCAACTGGCCGCCGGTCATGGCCGCTTCCGATGCGAAGGCCGATGGTGCATACTCCATCGTCACCCGCAAGGACGGGGCCAAGCAGTGGGCAAAGGATGGCATGCCGCTCTATTACTGGGTCAAGGATACCAAGGAAGGCGACACCACCGGTGACGGCGTGAACGGCGTTTGGGATGTCGCAAAGCCCTGATCAATCCACTTCCGGAACGGCGCGTGAGGCACAGGCTCCCTCGCCGCTTTCCTTCGAGGCGCAGATCCTCGCCCTCCTGCCCTCGCTTAGGCGCTATTCACGCAGCCTGACGCGGTCGGACACGGAGAGCGAGGACCTGTTGCAGGATTGCGTCGAAAAGGCGCTGGTCAGCCGCGGCCAGTGGCGCGGCGCGAATTTCAAATCCTGGGCCTATAGGATCATGACCAATCTTCACCTCAACGCCCGCCGCTCGGTGGCGCGGCGCCCATCCGTCGGCATGGAGGAGGCGGAGACCCTGGCTGCAAGCACGAGCGCCGACGATCCGCTGGAAAAGAACCGCCTCGTCCAGGCGCTGGAGACGCTGCCGAAGGAGGCGCGCGCGGTGCTGCTGCTGGTGGTCGTCGAAGGTTACGCCTATCAGGAAGTCGCCGACATGCTGGAGATACCGGTCGGCACCGTCATGTCGCGCCTGTCGCGGGCACGCCAGGCCCTGCGCGAAAAAATGCGGGAGGAAAACGTCATACCATTGCGGAGACCACGATGACCGAAGCCGGATCCGTATCCGAAGCGGAACTGCACGCCTATGCCGACGGCTTCCTCGACGAGGTCGACCGCGCCCGCGTGCAGAGTTTTCTGGCTGAAAACCCAGACGCCGCGCAGATGGTGGCCGACTGGCAGGAGCAGAACGACGAACTGCGCGCCGCCTTCGCCGGTCATGAACGGTCGAAACCCTCCGATATCCAGCTTCTCACCGGCGGTCTGGCGCGCACCAACACCCGGCCGTCCCGCCGCTTCGCGCTGGCAGCCGCGGCAGTCCTGATCTTCGCGGCCGGCGCGCTCGGCGGCCATTACGGCCCGCTTCTGTTCGAGCGCCCGGATATCCAGCTTGCTTATACCGAAATCCTGCCTCGCGAAGCCCGCAACGCCTTCCTCGTCTATGCAAGCGAAGTACGCCATCCGGTCGAGGTCTTCGCCAACGAGGAGACGCATCTCGCCAACTGGCTCGGCAAGCGCCTGTCGATCGCCAATCTCAAGGTTCCGAACCTGCAGGCACAGGGCTTCAAGCTGGTCGGCGGTCGCCTCCTGCCGGTCGGCGGCAAACCGGGTGCGATGTTCATGTACGAAGACCAAGCGGGTCAGCGCCTGACGGTACTGGTCGGCCGCAACAAGGAAAACCGCACAACGAGCTTCCGCTTCGCCTCCGTCAACACCGTCGAAACCTTCTACTGGATCGACGGCGAACTCGGTTATGCCGTCACCGGCGAGATCTCCCGCGACATGCTGCGCCGGGTCGCCGAGGAGTGTTACCGGCAGTTTCCAAGCTGATCTTCAGCGCAGAGGATCGTTCTCAAGCTCGATCGGCCGGCCATGCGGCGTCGCCTCGGCGGCCCGCTGCCAACTCTGCTGCAGCGCCAGGATCGCCTCGCCGTCCGCCACACCCTTGCCGACCAGCAGCCCGGAAAGCGCCGCCACCCAGCAGTCGAAATAGTCGCTGCCGTCATCCGCTCTGCCAGGCTTGTGGACTTCGCCCGAAAGGGCTTCGGCCCATTCGCTCCAGCTGAACAGGCCGCGCTCGTGCAGATGCACGGTCATCGCGAAGGCTTCCGCGGCCCAGGGCTCCGGAAACACCGGATCACCCTCCGGTGACTTCGGCAATCCGGGCGATTGCACCAATGCCGAGGGGATATCACACGCGCTCAAGATAGCTCTCCCAGGCATCGATCGAGACCGTCAGTGTTGGATCGGCGCCCTCACCCCAGATCTCGGCACCGTCGAACACAACGGTATACACCCATTGCGGGTTCTCGCCTTTGCCATGGGCATTGTCGTCCGGAAACACAAAAGAACCTTGCACCGCTTCGACCACACCGGTCCTGGCGCGGGCGTAACGCGGCAGCCGGGTATGGGTCTCCGGATTGAAATTGCGCGTCCTCACCCGGTCGCCCGGCTGGAATTGCGGCTCGGCCCCGACGGGCCGGTCGCAAGGCGCCCCCTTGGCTAGCACGCCTGCCACCATATCCGCCTTCAGGATGCGTTTTGGGGTGGCCGGTTCCATCTGCTTGCGGCCCGCATCGATTTCCGCCTTGGTTGCGAAACCATGGCGTTCCAGCAGCACTTCCAGCGCCCTTGTCCAGATCTCGTAGTAGCTGGCGCCCAGATACTCCGCAGGCGGAATATTTTCGCGCGCGTGGCGGCTTTCGTCGATCGTCCATGCGCCAAAGGCACCGCTCGACAGCGTCAACCCAAGCGCCCGCTTCTCCCATTCGGCGTGGAAATACGGTTCGTCCTTTTCCGGCGCCACAGGCCCGAAACCCATCTGCCCGCCGAGATCGTGAGGCCCGTTCATGGCCGCGGCCCCGCAATCGCCGTGCCGATCATCGCATCGCGGCTGACGAGGTCGGCAAGTCGTTCCTCGCTCAAGCCGTCCGTGCCGTCAGGCCGCTCCGGTATCACCAGATAACGCAGTTCCGCCGTCGAATCCCAGACGCGGATCTTCTTCGTTTCCGGAAGGGTGACGCCGAATTCCGCAAGCACGCCGCGGGGATCGATGACCGCGCGCGAACGATAGGCCGGTGCCTTGTACCAGACCGGCGGCAGCCCGAGCACCGCCCAAGGGTAGCAGGAGCACAGCGTGCAGACGACGAGGTTATGGGTATCAGGCGTATTGAACACCGCCCGCATATGTTCGCCCTGCCGGCCGGTATAGCCGAGGCTCGCGATCGCTGCCGTCGCGTCCGTCCTCAGCCATTCGGCGAAATCCGGATCGCGCCACGCCTTTGCGACCACCCGGGCGCCGTTGCGCGGACCGATCTTCGTCTCATAAGTCTCGACGATCTCGTCGATTGCCTTCGGGTCGATCAATCCCTTTTCGGTCAGCACCGTCTCCAGCGCTTTGACGCGTGCCTGCATGTCGCTGTAGCGATTGTCGTGCCCGTGGTCATGCCCATGGCCGTGATGGTGGTCGTGATCGTGATCGTCGTGATGATGATCTGCAGACATGGAGGTCTCCCTTATTTCAGCATTGGCCAGAGGCTCGCGACAAGCAAGAGCGCCATCGTGATGTTGAACCATTTCAGCCGCGCCGGAACCGATAGCCATTCGCGCAGCGCCGAACCGAAACCGGCCCAGGTCGAAACGCTCGGCAGGTTGACGGCCGCGAACGCCAGCCCCACGAGCATCACGGTCGGCAGGTAATATTCCGGGTCCGTATAGGTCGCCATCGCCGTGACCGCCATGACCCAGGCCTTCGGATTGACCCATTGGAAAACCGCCGCGCCAATAAACGTCATCGGCTGCGCTCCGGTCCTGCCGTCCGACAGGCTGCGCGACGTGCCGATCTTCCAGGCGACCCAGAGCAGATAGGCGCCGCCGGCGAATTTCAAAGCTGTGTAGACGACCGGCACCGAATGCAGCAGCGCGCCGAGACCGAGGCCGACCGCGATCAGCAGCGACAGAAAACCGGCACCGATGCCGAGCATGTGGGGAATCGTCCGCACGAAGCCGAAATTTACGCCCGACGCGAAGAGCATCATATTGTTCGGCCCCGGCGTGATCGAGGTGGTCAAGGCGAACAGGACGAGGGCCAGAAAGGTTTCCAGCGACATATTTTCTCCTAGCGCCAATCCGCCCCGGTTGCCTCGACCATCTCGTTTCGCGGATGACCTGTTGTTCCGGTGATAATGTCGTTGGACATGATCTTCAAGCGGAACTTGGCAGCTTCAATCGAAGCCATATGTGAGTAGGATGACTTCTCCAGAAGCGACAGATCGAGGCCCGCCATGTCCGATATCCCGACAGTCACCCTGCCCTCCGGCATTTCCGTCCCGGCGCTCGGCCTCGGCACCTGGCAGATGGGCGAGGATGCCCGCAAGGCCGGCATCGAGATCGAGAGCCTGAAGCGCGGCCTCGACCTCGGCCTGACCCTGATCGACACGGCGGAAATGTATGGCGAAGGCGGCGCCGAAAAAATTACCGCAGAAGCGATTGCCGGCCGGCGAGACGAGGTGTTTCTAGTCAGCAAGGTCTATCCTTGGAATGCCAGCCGAAAGGGCGTCATCGACGCCTGCGAACGCAGCCTCGACCGGCTGAAGACCGACCGCCTCGACCTCTATCTCCTGCATTGGCGCGGCGAGCACCCATTGACTGAGACCGTCGCCGGCTTCGAGGAACTGCGCCGGACCGGCAAGATCGGCGCCTGGGGCGTCTCCAATTTCGATCTCGACGACATGCAGGAACTGATGGAGGTGCCGGATGGCGGAATGTGCGCCGCCAACCAGGTCCTCTACAACCTCTCCCGCCGCGGCGTCGAATACGATCTTCTGCCCTGGTGCCAGGAGCGCGGCATCCCGGTCATGGCCTATTCGCCGATCGAACAGGGCCGGCTTGCCAGAAGCGGCGAACTGATCCGCATCGCCAAGGCCTATCAGGCGACGCCGGCGCAGGTGGCGCTGGCCTTCCTCCTGGAGCGCGACGGCGTCATCGCCATTCCCAAATCCGCCAATCCGGACCGGGTGGCGGAAAATGCCGAAGCAGTCGACCTGGACCTCAGCGAAGCGGACTGGACGGCCCTCGACGCCGCCTTCCCGCCGCCGTCGCGCAAGGCGCCGTTGGAGATGATCTAGCGGAGATCGGGCGTCCCCCGTCCCGCCAGCATCTCGGGCGCTCGGAAGACATCGATCTCCCCCCGAGCCGTTTACATTCCCTGCGGACCGCGGTTCATCGCCGCGATCCCGGTGCGGCACACCTCGACCAGCCCGAGCGGCTTCATGATCGCCACGAACTGGTCGATCTTCGAGGATTTTCCGGTGATTTCCAGGATGAAATGCTCGACCGTTGCATCGACGACCTTGGCGTGGAAGGCGTCCGCAAGCCGCAGCGTCTCGGCGCGGCGGTCACCCTGGCCGACAACCTTGACCAGCGCCACCTCGCGCTCGATCGGCCGCTCCTGGCCAAGCGCATAGGCGCGCACCGTCAGGTCGACGACCCGGTGCACCGGCACGATCCGTTCGAGCTGCGCCTTGATCTGTTCAAGCACCGTCGGGGTGCCCCGCGTCACGATCGTGATGCGGGATAGGTGCGCTTCATGTTCGGTCTCCGAAACCGTCAGGCTTTCGATATTGTAGCCGCGGCCGGAAAACAGGCCGATCACCCGTGCGAGGACGCCCGGTTCGTTGGCGACGAGAACCGAAAGCGTATGGCTTTCGGCTTTTGCCGTCTCAGGCGCGATAAAATAGGCGGATCCAGTCGGTTGCTGATGCGCATTCATGGTCTTAGGTCCATTTCCTCAGAATTTTGTTGAAGGACGACGGCTCGCTCTAGACGAGCTGGCGACCCTTGGCATCGATGGCATTGGCAACCGCTTCGTCCGTGGCTTCGTCCGGCAGCAGCATCTCGTTATGCGCCTTGCCCGAGGGGATCATCGGGAAGCAGTTAGCGAGATTGGCGACGCGGCAATCGAAGATCACCGGCTTCTTGACCGCGATCATTTCCTCGATCTTGCCGTCGAGCTCCTTCGGGTCGTCGCAATACAGGCCGACGGCGCCGTAGGCTTCCGCGAGCTTCACGAAATCGGGCATGGCTTCCGTATACGAATTCGACAGGCGGTTGCCATGCAGCAATTGCTGCCACTGGCGGACCATGCCCATATACTGGTTGTTCAGGATGAAGATCTTGACCGGCAGGTTATGCTGGATGGCGCAGGACATTTCCTGGATGCACATCTGGATCGAGGCGTCACCCGCGACGTCGATGACGAGAGCGTCCGGATGGGCGACCTGAACGCCGATCGCGGCCGGCAGACCATAGCCCATCGTGCCAAGACCGCCCGAAGTCATCCATCGGTTCGGCTCGTCGAATTCGAGGAATTGCGCCGCCCACATCTGGTGCTGGCCGACTTCCGTGGTGATGTAGGTGTCATGCCCCCTGGTCGCCTCGAAAAGGCGCTGCAGCGCATATTGCGGCATGATGACATCGTTGGAATGTTTGTAGGAAAAACTCTTGCGAGCCCGCCAGCGGTTGATCTGGCTCCACCATTCCTCGGTCTGCGCCATGGCCGGCTTTTTCGACAGCGCACGCCACAGGCGAACCATATCTTCGAGAACGCTGCCGACATCGCCGAGGATCGGGATATCGACATGCACGTTCTTGTTGATCGACGACGGGTCGATATCGATATGGACCTTGCGCGAATTCGGTGAGAACGCGTTGAGGCGGCCGGTAATGCGGTCGTCGAAACGGGCGCCGATGCAGACCATGACGTCGCAGTCGTGCATCGCCATGTTCGCCTCGTAGGAACCGTGCATGCCGAGCATGCCGAGCCAGTTCTTGCCGGAAGCGGGATAGGCGCCAAGCCCCATCAGCGTCGAGGTGATCGGGAAATCGCTGAGCTCGACCAGCTCGCGCAGCAGTCGCGAGGCCTCCGGGCCGGAATTGACGACACCGCCGCCGGTATAGAGGATCGGCCGGCGCGCCGAGGCCATCAGCTCGACAGCCGCCTGGATGGCGTTGATGTCGCCCTGGGTTCGCGGCTGATAGCTGGTGTTCCGGGCGACCTCCGGCTTCCGCGTATAGGTGCCGGTAGCAAACTGAACGTCCTTCGGAATATCGACGACGACCGGGCCTGGCCGGCCGGTCTGGGCGATGCGGAAGGCCTCATGGATGATGCCGGCGAGTTCGTTGACGTCCTTGACCAGCCAGTTGTGCTTGGTGCAGGGCCTGGTGATACCAACGGTGTCGCATTCCTGGAAGGCGTCCGAACCGATCAGCGTCGTCGGGACCTGGCCCGACAGGCAGACCAGCGGCACCGAATCCATCAGTGCATCCTGCAACGGGGTGACGGCATTGGTGGCGCCTGGACCGGATGTCACCAGCATGACCCCGACCTTGCCCGTGGAGCGGGCATAACCTTCGGCCGCATGGCCGGCGCCCTGCTCGTGGCGCACCAGAATGTGCTGGATGTCATCCTGCTGGAAGATCTCGTCATAGATCGGCAGGACGGCGCCGCCCGGATACCCGAAGATATGCTCGACGCCATTGTCCTTCAGGGCCCTCAGGACGATCTCAGCGCCAGTCATCTGGTTGTCTGGCATCTGGTTACCTGGCTCCTGGTTGTTCGTATCCGTCATTGTCTTGGTCCATTCGCTGCTGGATTTTTACCGGCGGCTCCTCCGAGCCGGATTGAAGGCATAAAAAAAGGCCCCTGGAGGAGCCTGTCTTTCCGCGCATGGGTGGCTGTCGCCGGACGGTTACACCGTCCTGCCCATGCGCGTTCCCACCACAATAAGAGCGATCGAGATTTTCATGGCGCGAAGTGTTAGCCAGATAAATGTCGTTCGTCAACGTGGGCATGCACCAAAAATCCTCATCGGCCTGATTTTGCTGCTCCGTTTCCATCCGCCGGTGACGCGATTTCCTACACGAGTTGTTAAGCCCGGCACAATATAGTTGGCGTGTTTGGAGGGTAACGACCCGACAGATGAACCATGACTATATCCGCCACCCCAATGATAGGGGCTCGAGTTTGTTGAACAACGATCTGCACCGTTCCACGTCTGCAGGAGAGCAGGATCGTCGTGACGTCCAGAAGCCCGGCAACCGCATGCTTGGTCGCGTCGTCGCCTGCAACGGCTCGCACGCCACCATTTCCGCCGTTGCCGAACAGGGCGAGACTGATCTTACCGAACTCTGGTCCGTAGGCCGGCTGATCTCCATCAGCGTCGGCGAAAACCGTGTCGTGGCGCTCGCCTATGCGATGCAGACCGGCGGCAAGGAGTGGAGCGAAAACGGCAACACCAGCTTTCACATCGAGGCCGAACTGCTCGGCGAGGTGCGCAAGGGACCCGATGGTCGCGACGAGTTCACCGGTGGCATCTCCTGTTATCCCTATCTCGGCGCCGTCGCGCACCGCATTCGTGCCGCCGACCTTTCCCGCATTTATGATACCGGCAAGAACGAGACCTGCGTGGTCGGCAAGCTGACGCAGGACGAAACGATCGACGCCACGATCCATATCCCGTCGATGCTGTCGAAACACTTTGCCATCGTCGGCTCGACAGGCGTCGGCAAATCGACCGCCGTCTCCCTGCTCCTCCACAAGGCGATCGAGACCGACCCGAAGCTGCGCGTCCTGATCCTCGATCCGCACAACGAATTTGCCGCAGCCTTTCCCGATCACGCGGTCGTCATCGATACCGAAACGCTCGACCTGCCCTTCTGGCTGATGCGGCTCGAGGAGTTCTCCGAAGTGGTCTTTCGCGGCCGCCCGGCGGTGGCGGAAGAACTCGACATCCTGCGCGACCTGATTCCGGAGGCCAAACGCGCCTTCCGCGGCAACGAAACCTCGCTGATGCGCCGCTCGACCGAAAAAAGCTCGGTCACCGCCGATACGCCGGTACCCTACCGCATGGCGGACCTGCTGGCGCTGATCGACGAGCGCATCGGCCGCCTGGAGGGCCGCGGCGAGAAACCCTTCCTGCGCGCCTTGAAGATGCGCATCATGTCGGCGATCAACGACCCGCGCTACCACTTCATGTTCTCCAACAATACGATCAACGACACGATCATGGAGACGATCGCCTATATCTTCCGCATCCCTGGCGGCGACCGGCCGATCTCGACCTTCCAGCTCGCCGGCATCCCGTCCGAAGTCGTCAATTCCGTTGCGTCGATCCTCTGCCGCATGGCGTTTGAACTGGCGCTCTGGAGCAATGGCGCAATCCATATGCTCGTCGTCTGCGAAGAGGCGCACCGCTACGTGCCGGCCGACCGCGAACTCGGCTTCTTCCCGACAAGGCAGGCGATCTCGCGCATCGCCAAAGAAGGCCGCAAATACGGCGTCTCGCTCGGCGTTATCACCCAGCGTCCCGGCGAACTCGACCAGACGATCCTGTCGCAGTGCTCGACGGTTTTTGCGATGCGGCTTTCCAACGACCGCGACCAGGAAATCATCAAGTCGGCGATCCCCAATTCGTCGATCTCCACCACCAGCTTTCTATCGTCGATCGGCAATGGCGAGGCGATTGCCTTCGGCGAGGCGATCTCCGTGCCGATGCGCATGCGGTTTGCCCGCGTCGAGAAAAAATTCCTGCCGAAAGCCAACGGCGTCGCCGACAAGGGCACGGAGGATACGCCGGACACCGTCGATCTGCGCACCGTGATCGCCCGCATGCGCGCCGTCAGCGGCCCGGATATTTCCGCATTCCAGCAAAGCTACTCCACCGCGACGGTGCCTTTCCCGGAAGGCGCTTCCGGTGCCGAGGAAGACACGGATGATGATTTCCCGCCGGCAGGCGATGCCGAACTCGATCGCTGGAACCGGGAGATCCGCTCGACGGGCCATGTGACGATCAACCCGACGCCACCCATGGCAGGCAACCCGCAGCCGGAGCCCTATCGGCCGGACATGCTGCCGCGCGCTGCTGCACCCGAACACCCCCCGGCACCCCGCCCCGACCGTTTCGCAGATCTGCGCCGCGAACGCCCGCCCGAGCCGCCGCCCTACCAGCCTGCGCCTCCGACATTTCAGCGCCCGCCGGCGCCCGAAGGCGCCCCGCGCCCGAACCCGCTGCTCCGGCGCGAAGGATCGCTGCGCGAAAGCCTGCTGAAGAAACCGCTGAGCAGTCTTTACGACAAGGATTGAGCTGCATTACTGAGGGCGTTTGGTCGCCTCAGCGATGATACTTAGATGCCGCTCGATCATGACCAGCAGAGCTATCGTCCCGCAGATCAGCGCTGCGAAAATCAATCCCGCGACAGCTCCGAAAACTGCGCCAATCACAAACATCCCCGATCCGCCCTGCGCGGATGCTGCTGTCGCTCCCGACAGCGTGGCGACGACAAGAATGACGATTGCCACAAGCGCATTGATCGAAGAGAGAGTCTTTGCCAGGAAATTGTTCATGAGGTCCCCAACCTTCGGCTATTGAAGCTGCAGAACCGTAACCGATTCGGCAACCACAATCTCTGGTCGCACCACGAAGGTTAGAGAAATTCCCCGCGCTCCCAGCTTTCGTCCATCTGGTTGCGAAACCAGGTCATCTGGCGCTTGGCATATTGTCGCGTCAGTGCCGATCCGCGTTCGACAACCTCTTCCCGGCTCATGCGGCCTTCCAGCATTTCGGCGATCTGGGTGACGCCGATCGCCTTCATGGCAGGCAGGTCGGATGAAGGGCCGAGCGCCAGCAGCGCCCTCACCTCGTCCACGGCCCCGCTCTCAAGCATCGTCTCGAAACGGCGGTCGATGCGCTCGTGCAGGATCTTTCGGTCCGGCAGCACGACGAGTTTCCTCGCACGCGAAGGATCGATCACCATCGGCCCCTGCCTGCCCTGAAACTCGGCGATGGAACGACCGGTCTCCGCCAGAACCTCCAGCGCTCTCACGATCCTCTGCCCGTCCTTCGGCTCGAGGCTCGCGGCCACCGGCGCATCGCGCATCAGGAGCTCCGCATGCAGCGCCTCCGGCCCTTCTTCCTTCAGACGCAGGCGAATCTCGCAGCGAATATCCTGCGATATTTCCGGCATATCGGACAGGCCACCCGTCAGCGCCTTGAAATAAAGCCCGGTGCCGCCGACGAACACCGGCAGCCGGCCTTCGCGCTTCAGCTGCGGCAGAAGCGCCGTCACGTCCCGCAGCCACTCGCCGGTGGAATAAGCCCTCGTCGCCGGCACATGCCCGTAGAGCAGATGCGGCACGCCCTCCATCTCGTCTTCGGCCGGCCGCGCCGTCAGGATCCGCAACGTGTCGTAGACCTGCATGCTGTCGGCATTGATCACCACGCCGTTTCTCTCGCGGGCCAGACGCAATGCAAGCGCCGACTTGCCGCTGGCCGTCGGCCCGGTTATCAGGATCGCATCAAAATTCTCGATAAGGTCGCTCATATGGCTTTCGTTGCCACGCTCATTGCCCATCCGTCAAACCCCGTTCTCACGCAACAGCTCGGAGAACAAGCGGCGGAGGCGGTGAAAGCCTCGGGCCTCTACTGGCTGGCGGACGGGATCGCCTGCGATATAGCGCTCCGCGACGGTTCGGATAGCGAGGTCGCCGAGGCCGATCTGCGGGCCGTCATCGGGAGCGCTCCGATTGATCTCGTCATCCAGGACGCGGACACGCGGCGAAAAAAATTCCTGATCGCCGACATGGATTCGACCATGATCGGCCAGGAATGCATCGACGAGCTTGCCGATGTGGTGGGCTTGAAGGACAAGGTCGCGACGATCACCGCCCGCGCCATGAACGGCGAGATCGCCTTCGAACCCGCCCTTCGTGAACGCGTCGCGCTTCTGAAGGGCCTGCCGATCACGGTCGTCGACGATGTCATCGCCAAGCGCATCACGCTGACGTCGGGCGGCCCGGAACTGATCGCCACCATGAAGGCCAGGGGCCACTACGCCGCCCTCGTATCCGGCGGCTTCACCGTGTTCACCAGCCGCATCGCCGCCACCCTCGGCTTCGACGAGAACCGCGCCAACATCCTTCTCGAAAAGGACGGCATCCTCAGCGGCGAAGTCGCCGAACCCATCCTGGGCAAACAGGCCAAGGTGGACGCGCTTCTCGCCATCGCGGAAAAGCTCGGCATCTCCCCGGAAGACACGATCGCCGTCGGCGACGGCGCCAACGATCTCGGCATGCTCGGCATCGCCGGTTCCGGCGTCGCGCTCCACGCCAAGCCCACCGTTGCCGCCCAGGCAAAGATGCGCATCGACCACGGCGACCTGACCGCCCTCCTCTATATCCAGGGCTATCGCAAGACGGATTTCGTGACGGCCTGATTACAACCCTTGCGATTGACGGATTGAAATATACATCGCATCATTTGCATTGAAGATCATTGCAAAAATGGTATATTTCATGCGTTGGACGATTGAGTTTCTCGATGCTGAAGTAAGGGAAAAACTCTACTCCCTTCCCTTGGACATGCGTGCGGTCTTCGAGCGCATCTCTCACCTGATCGAAGACCATGGCCTTGCCGGGATGCGCGCGCCATATGTGAAGCATCTCGAAGGCCCCATTTGGGAAATGCGCCTAACGGGGCGCGATGGCATTGCCCGTGCCGCCTATATCACGGTGAAAGAAAGACGCGTCGTTGTCGTGCATGTTTTTCGAAAGAAGACACGGAAAACGCCGCGTCGCGACATCGAATTCGCGCTGAAGAAAGCGAAGGAGGTCAAATGACGAAACGAAATAGTCTGCTTGCCCGGGATGCCTTTGAAGAGTGGCGCAAGGACCCCGAATTTGTCGCGGCCTACGACGCCCTCGAAGAGGAATTCGCCCTCGCGGAGGCCCTGATCAAGGCACGCGCGCAGGCTTCCATGACGCAGGAGGACGTCGCCAAGGCCATGGGCACCACGCAGGCCGCAATCGCGCGGCTGGAGAGCGGCCGCTCCATGCCCTCCACCCGCACCTTGCAGCGTTTCGCTGACGCCACCGGCACCAAACTCCGCATCAGGTTCGAAAAGCCGAAATCCTCTGCGAAGGTCTCGTAGGATAAAGTCCAAGACATGCCCCCACAGATCATCCTCGAAACCGAACGCCTGCGCCTCAGAAGCTGGATCGACAGCGATCGCGATCTCTTTCGCGAGATCAATTCCGATCCGAAGGTAATGGAATTCTTCCCGTTCCGCCGCACCCACGAAGAGGCGGATGCCTTCCTCGCCAAGCTCAACGACGCGATCACCGAGACCGGGCTCGGCTTCTACGCGCTGGAACTGAAGGAAACCCGGGAGCCGATGGGTTTTTGCGGCCTGTCGCTCGCCAACATGCCGGATGTTTTTCCGGTCGAGACCGTGGAGATAGGCTGGCGTCTGGCGACCCGCTTCTGGGGCAATGGCTATGCCACGGAAGCCGCCCGCGCCCTTCTCGACTTCGCCTTCGGCGAAAAGCATCTCGACGCGGTGGTCTCCTTCGCGGTCGGCGAAAACAAGCGATCGACCGCGGTGATGAAGCGTCTCGGCCTGCACCGGATCACCGGCATGGATTTCGACCATCCGCGGGTGCCGGATACGCATCCGCATCTGAAACCGCATGTGGTCTATGCGATAACCCGCGACGAATGGCAGCGCCAGCGAGCGTCCGCGGGACGCGCCCGCTGACCCGCTCACGCCAGGCTTATTCCAGCGGGAGCGCCACGAAGCGCAGGTTTCCGGAAGGATCCGAGACCATTACATGCGCGTTGCGCCGGCCCTCGGACTTCAGGACCGCAATCCGCTTGACGACGTCGGCTGGGCTTTCCACGAAATCCTGTGCCACTTCGACCACGACCTCGCCGACCTTCAGCCCCTTCTGGGCGGCCGGTGAGTTCGGCGCGACGGCGGTGATCAGCACCCCCTCGACGCTTTCGACGATGCTGAAACTCTTGCGGCGGTCCTCGTCCAGCACGGCGAGCGTCATGCCGAAGGCTGCGGCAGGATCCTGGCTGAGCTCGCCCTTCTGGTCTCCGGGCGCATTGTTGCCCGGCGTCTTGTTCTCGCCCTGGCCTTCCGGCAAGGCCGGCTGGTCGTCTTCCTCCTCCGGATCGGCGCTATCCTCCAGGCGGCCGAGCGTCACCTTGACGGTCTGCTGCTTGCCGTCGCGCAGGATCACCACGTCGACTTCCTTGTTGACCGGGCTTTCCGCGACGATACGCGGCAGGTCGCGCATCTCGTTGACGGACTGGCCGTCGAAGGTGAGGACCACGTCGCCGGCCTTGATCTCGCCGTTCTTGATCGGCCCGCCATTGACGACGCCCGATACCAGGGCGCCGCGCGCCCGGTCGAGGCCGAGGCTTGCCGCCACGTCGTCGGTGACCGGCTGGATGCGCACACCGAGCCAGCCGCGGCGCGTCTCGCCGAATTCGGTGAGCTGGTGGACGACGTTTTCGGCGAGTTCCGTCGGTACCGCGAAACCGATGCCGATCGAACCGCCGGACGGCGAAATGATCGCGGTATTGATGCCGATCACCTCGCCGCGCATGTTGAACAGCGGGCCGCCGGAATTGCCCTTGTTGATTGCCGCATCCGTCTGGATGAAGTTGTCATACGGCCCGGCATTGATGTTGCGGCCGCGGGCCGAGATGATGCCCAACGTAACAGACCCGCCGAGACCGAACGGATTGCCGATCGCCATCACCCAGTCGCCGATCCGCATGCGGCGGGAATCGCCGAAGCGCACTGCCTTGAGCGGCGCCTTGGGCTCGACCTTCAGCACCGACAGGTCGGTCTTGGTGTCGGTGCCGACCAGCCTGGCCTTGAGCTTGGTGCCGTTCGGAAAGATCACCTCGATGTCGTCGGCGCCTTCGATGACGTGGTTGTTGGTGACCACGTAGCCGGAGGGATCGATGACGAAGCCCGAACCGAGCGAGGAAACCTTCTGATTGCTGTTCTGGTTGCCCTGGCCGTCGAAGAAATCCTCGAAAAACTCCTGGAACGGCGAGCCTTCCTGTATCTGGGGTTGCGGGCCGGCACCCTGGTCCTTGACACTCTGGGAGGTGGAGATGTTGACGACGGCATCGAGCAGGCCCTCGGCCAGATCGGCGATCGAACCCGGCCCGCCGCCTGTCATCGGCCCTGGAGCCGGAGGCGGATTGATGCTCGGAGACGGTGTCGGCGGAGCCGGCAGCATGAGGCCCGGAGAACCGGCGGCCGGCGGATTGGCATTCTGCCCCGGAGCGGCAGGGATCGCGGTCTGGGCAATCGCCTGCAAGGGCGCCGCCAGCAGGGCAAAAGTTGCCGCAAGCGTGACGGTGCGCTTGAAGGTCGATCGAACCGAATGAGCCATCTGGCATCCTCGCTGTTGGATTGTCCGCAACCCCGCAAGAGCGGTCTCTACCCGGGCAGGCTATAGGAACCTTTGAATCGGGCGGAGTTTCGGCAGAGCATAAGGCGGAATGACGACTGTGGAAATTACCTTTTCGTGAGGATTGCGCCCTACCCGTCACACTTATGGATGGTCTTGTCATGAAAGGGGCGGCTTGCGCCGCCCCAAGCTTGTCGGATCAGTTCGTCGGCGCTGCGGGCGCGCCAGGCGGTGCCGGTCGGGCCGGAGGCTGGATCGGCGCAAGTGCCTGACCTGCGGATGACTTGAAGAACCGGAAGAACTCCGAATCCGGCGACAGCACCAGGGTCGTGCCGTTGTCGGCAAGTGCCGCCACATAGGCACGCATGGTGCGGTAGAACTCGAAGAAGGCCGGGTCGCGCTGGAAGGCTTCGCCGAAGATCTTGTTGCGTTCGGCATCGCCCTGACCGCGCAGGATTTCCGCATCCCGCTGTGCTTCGGAGACGAACTCGACGACCTGACGGTCGGCGATCGCCCGCCGCCGCTGGCCCTGCTCGTTACCACGGGCGCGGATCAGTTCGGCCTCGGCAAGACGCTCGGCCTTCATGCGCTGGAAGGTCTGCTGCGAGACTTCCTGGGTGAGGTCGGTGCGGCGGATACGAACGTCGCGGATCGCGAGCCCGAGTGTTTCCGCAGCAGCAGTGAGGTCTGCGCGTACCTCCTGCATCATCGAAGAGCGCTCGTTGGAGAGTGCCGCATCGAAATTGCGCAAACCATAAACGCGGCGAAGGGCCGCGTCGAGGCGGGTACGAAGCCGCGATTCGGCCGAATCGCGATCACCCGAGACGGTTTCCCGGAAGAGGCGCGGGTCGGTGATCGAGTAGACGACGAAAGCGTCGACTTCATAGAAGGCACCGCCGCGCACCTGGACGCGGATATTGTCGAGATCGAAGCGCAATGCCCGGTCTTCGACATATTGGACGCGGTCGGCGTCCATGAAGGCGAACGGCAGCTTGAAATAGATGCCCGGTTCGCGCTTGACGTCCTGGATCTCGCCGAAGCGGACGACGATCGCCTGTTCGCGCTCGTTGACCACGAAAACCGACGAATAGATGAGCACGAGGAGAACGGCGAGGCCGATCAGGATTGCGGGGAGTCGATTGGAGTTCATCGTGTGCCTCCCTGCTTCGTCTGCGGCTTCACCATCTCGTTGAGCGGCAGATAAGGGACGACGCCGTCCTTGCTGTCCAGAATGATCTTGTTGGAGTTCTTCAGGACCGCTTCCATGGTTTCGAGGAAGATTCGCCGGCGCGTGACTTCAGGCGCATTGGCATATTCGTTGTAGATCGAGACGAAACGTTGCGCCTCGCCCTGCGCTTCGTTGACGACCCGGTCCTTGTAGGCGGACGCCTCTTCACGGACCTGGGCTGCCTGACCGCGGGCCTGGCCGAGCTTCTGGTTGGCGTACTGGTTCGCCTCTTCGACGAAACGATCCTCGTCCTGCTCGGCACGCTGCACTTCTTCGAAGGCGTCGGCCACTTCACGCGGCGGTGCCGCATCCTCGATCGGTACGGCATTGATGGAAAGGCCGGAACCGTAGGTGTCCATCGTGCCCTGGATGATATTGCGCACTTCGGTCGAGATGCCTTCGCGGTTGTCGCGGAAAATATCCTGCGCCGGACGGCGGCCGACGACTTCGCGCATGGCACTTTCGGAAACCTGCTGCAGCGTCGACGCCGGACCTTCCAGGTTGAAGAGATAGGCCTTGGGATCGGTCACGGTAAACAGAACGGAGAACTGAACGTTGACGATGTTCTGGTCGCCGGTCAGCATCCAGCCGGCATTGGAGCTGGAGCCCCGGGCCGCACCGATATTCTGCTGCTGTTCGGTGACCTTGACGATCTCGACGGATTCGAACGGCCAGAAATGGAAATGCAGGCCCGGCATGGAGATTTCGTCCTTCGGCCGGCCGAAGCGCAGTTCGACCCCGCGCTCGTCCGGCTGGACCGTGTAGACGGACTGGAACGCGAGGAAGGCAATGATCACGATGAGAACGATCGCGAAGGCGCCGCCGTTGAAGCTGCCGGGCATCACGCTGCGCAGCCGGTCCTGACTGCGCCTTATGATGTCCTCGAGGTCGGGTGGACCACCGCTGCCGCCGCCGCGCGGGCGGTTCGGTCCCTGTCCCCAGGGCCCTTGATTATTACCGCCACCGCCGCCCCAAGGGCCGCCGCCGCCACCATTCTGATTGCTCCAGGGCATCAAAACCTCTTTGTTCGTATTCGCTCCCAAGCCGCGACCCTGCCGTGTGGCAGCAATCTGGCTATTGCCCGTTATAGGGATGGGAAGGCCCGCTTTCAACGCAGGTTCAATAACTTCCCGTTCAACGGTAACGAAATGTTTCAGTTTGTCGCGGTTCGGCGGGTATAAGTGGTGAAACGGGTCGGATAACTGTCCTTCTCCCCCACCGGAACGGCAACCTCCTCCACCTTCTCGAACGCCGCCGGATCGATGGCAGGAAAGAACGTATCGCCGTCTGAGATATCGGTCTCGACATGGGTGACGCGCAGCATGTCTGCGATCTTGATCGCCTGGGCGTAGATCTCACCGCCGCCGAGCACATAAATCTCGTCGGCCCCAACCTCCTCGGCCCTGCGGCCGGCGATCTCCAGAGCCGCGTCGAGGGATACGGCCACGTCGACGCCCTCGTACCGGAAATCCGGATTGCGCGTAACGATCACATGCGGCCGCCCCGGGAGAGGCCTGCCGCCGAAACTGTCGAACGTCTTGCGCCCGACGATGACCGGTTTTCCCAAGGTCAGCGCCTTGAACCGCCTGAGATCGGTCGAAAGCCTCCAGGGCATGTCCCCGTTCCGGCCGATGACGCCGTTCTGCGAGACCGCCGCGATGATGACGAGGCGAGGCTTGCTCACACCGCCACCGCCGCCTTGATATGCGGATCGGCCTCATATCCTTCGAGCGCAAAATCCTCGAAGCGGAAGGAGAAGATGTCCTTCACGGCAGGATTGATGCGCATGGTGGGCAGCGTCTTGGGAGTACGGGTCAGTTGCAGCTTCGCCTGCTCGAAATGATCCGAATAGATATGCGTGTCGCCGAGCGTGTGGACGAAATCGCCCGGTTTCAACCCCGTCACCTGGGCAACCATCATCGTCAGCAATGCGTAGGATGCGATGTTGAAGGGCACGCCGAGAAAGACGTCGGCTGAGCGCTGGTAGAGCTGGCAGGAGAGCTTGCCGTCGGCGACATAGAACTGGAACAGGCAGTGGCAGGCCGGCAGCGCCATGTCGTCGAGCTGGCCGACGTTCCAGGCAGACACGATATGCCGGCGCGAATTGGGGTTGACCTTGAGGCCCTCGATCAATTGCGAAATCTGATCGACATGGCTGCCGTCGGGGGCGGGCCAGGAGCGCCACTGGTAGCCGTAAACGGGGCCAAGTTCGCCCTTCTCGTCGGCCCATTCATCCCAGATCGAAACGCCGTTTTCTTTCAGATAGGCGATATTCGTATCGCCCTTCAGGAACCACAAGAGCTCGTGGATGATCGATCTCAGATGCAGCTTCTTGGTCGTGAGGACCGGAAAACCTTCTGCGAGGTCGAAGCGCATTTGATATCCGAACACCGAGCGGGTACCCTTGCCGGTGCGGTCGCCCCGGTCGGTACCGGTTTCCATCACATGCCGAAGAAGATCGAGATATTGTTTCATGGGTCAGGCCGCCGATTCCATCGTCAGGGAATGATATAATAGCATAAGGCCGCCCGACAAATCTCCCGTGGCGGCTTTCCCCGCTATTTTGGCAGGCCCGGCTTTCGGGATCACCTGGTGACGTATTTGCGCCAATCGTGGTTCTCGGCGAAACCCAGGACCTCCCTGATCTTGCGGTTGCTGATCGGAGCCTCGAACCCGCCGATCGCGCCGACGATAGGCGTGCCGGGCGCCCAGCGCTCGAGGAACGGCCGGGTCGGCTCAAGCGCGGTAATCGTATCGTTGACCGCGTTGAAGACCTGGAAGCCCAGGCCGTCCTTTTCGATACAGAGATGCACGATCTGACCGAGATCGCGGGCATCGATATAGCTCCAGGCATTGCGCTTGCGCGATGGCGGGTCTGCCAGGAAACCGGGGAAGCGGCTGTAATCCTCCGGCGAGATCACGTTGCCGATCCGAAGCGCATAGATGTCCGCGCCGAAACGCATGGCAAAGGCCCTCGCCGTCTTTTCGTTGACGACCTTGGAGAGGCCGTAGCTGTCCATCGGGTCGACATCGTAATCTTCGGTGAGCGGAAACGAATGATAGTCCTTGTCCCCCTCGGCAAAGCAGACCCCATAGGTCGTCTCGCTGGAGGCGATGATCACCTTGGGGATGCCGAGCTTCATCGCCGCCTCGATGACATTGTAGGTGGAGATCGTGTTGGCGGAGAACGTCGCATTGTCGGGGCGCATCAGGATGCGCGGCACGGCGGCGAAATGCACCACCGCATCGACGGGCGCAGGCCCTTTGCCACTTTCCAGCCCCTGGAAGCCGAAATGCATGGAGAGCGCGTTGAAGGTCTCGCCGCCGTCCCTCAGATCGGTGATCAGCGTGTTGACGCCGGGGCAATCGAGCGGCACCAGATCGAGGTTGAAGACCTCATGCCCTTCTCCGAGGAGATACGGCACAACATGCCGTCCCGCCTTGCCGCTGCCGCCGGTGAATACGATCCGCTTGCCCATGATGCCGCCTCCTCAAATCCCATCCGACCCTGCCGCGACTGCCGGCATAGCCTGCCTGCTGCGACGAGGCATGGCCGAAACGACGTAACCGGGGCGATGATGAAGCATGGCACCGCCTGCCCGTCAATGTCGATCGCGCCTGCCGATCGTCGCCTCCGCTTCACAAGAACGTGCAGTCAAGCGCTTCCCCTTGGACCTTGCCCGAAGGGAAAACGTGACTGGCGAACGTTCACAAATCGACGAGGTGGAAAACGGCGCTCCGGAAGGGTTGCGACGCAAGCATCACGAGAGCAGGAAGTCCCGGCACTCCGCTGCCTGCAAGGCACCGGCCGCCGCCAATGCCAGGCCCGGCCGTCCTCCCCGGCCTTCGTGACGTTGTTGCGGTGCCACACAAACGACGCGAAATGGTGGTTGGAGAAGGGCGGCGGTTGACAAGCTTGAAGGCTCTGTCGATCCTGACAGGCATGAGCGGGATGTATCGAATCACATCTAAAGCAATGGCACTGATGTTCAGACTGGTGATGATCTTGTCACTGGCTGGCTACAGCTTTTCTGCCGTCAGCGCCGCCATGCATCCCGAAAGCTCCGCCCAGATCGCGCAGATCGTAGAGGGCCACTCCTCTCATCATGGCGACGATCGCGTTGCGATGGCCGATACCGATCATCACGGCAACCAGCAAGACCACGGCAGCCCGGAGAAATCCAAGAACTCCTGCTGCAAGGATTATTGCGGGGTTGCGGCCATCACATGCTCCGGCTCCTCGTTAAACCATCCGCGCGTGGTTTCCATTCGCGAGTTCATCGACGACACGGATGCCGCCGGTCAAAAGCCGAGCCTCAATCGTCCACCTAATATCTGAGAACTAGCACCCGCTGGGCGGGTCTTGCTGTGCCTGTGCGCGAGTGAGCGCCATGGCGCAATTGCGATCATATTCTCGGATTTTCACCATGAAACATTTGTTCCTGGTGGTTGCTCTTCCGCTTTTTGCCAGCGGATGTGCATCCACACTGCCTGAAGTCGTTGCTTCGACGGACCACCCTGACACCGTGTCCGACGTCAGGCCCGCCCGGTATCAGAGCCCGTTGGGCGGCTACACTCACCGCATGCCCGTCGATCCGAAGCCCTGGCGCGGTCTCAATGACGCCCAGGCTCCGAAAAAAGGATGAGCGCGATGATCACCCATCACATCAAACTCGTGTCCGCCATCGTCTTTCCCCTCGTCGCCGCAGGCTGCGTTACGACGGACTACGCAGCCAGAGATGCCGGTTTCGTGAATGCCTCGTCGAAAAGCAGCGAGGCAACCGGCAAACAAACCGTGTGGGTCCAGAACCGACAGCAGGCTCAGGCAGTCCGGGACCGCGTGAAGGCACTGATGGCCAGGAAGACCGTCGACGTCGAGACCGCCGTCCAGGTCGCTCTCCTGAATAACAAGGGCCTCCAGGCCTCCTATGCCGATCTCGGGGATAGTGCTGCGGACGCATGGCAGACACAGCTTTCGGTTTTTCCGACCTTCTCCGTCGGCCTGACCGGGATAGCCACTCCCGGACTCGAGGCCTATCGTGTTCTCGAAGGCGCTATCGCGGCCAATATTCTGGCACTGGCGACATACGACAAGAACATCAGGCTGGCCGATACCCGCTTCCGCCAGGCTCAGCTCAGCGCGGCCATCGCCACACTCTCTCTCGCCGCCGAAACCCGCCGAGCCTGGATCAACGCCGTGGCGGCATGGGAGAACGTCGCCTACCTCAACCAGGCCAAGGTAGCCGCCGACGCTGCCTCCGAGCTCGCCAAGAAAATCGGCGAAGCCGGATCGATGCCGAAGGGCGACCAGGCACGGGAGCACGTCTTCTACGCCGAGCTGACTGGCGAGACCGCCAAGGCAAGGCTCGAAGCAAAGCTTGCCAAGGAAGAGCTGGTCAGGCTGATGGGCCTTTCCGGCTCCGACATCGACTTCCAGATTCCGAACCGTCTCCCCTCGCTGCCGAAGGCATTGATCAAGCGCGACGACATCGAGGCCGAGTCGATTCACAAGCGCATGGATCTGCAGGTCGCCCGCCTGGAGCTTGAGGCGACTGCCCAGTCCTACAAGCTCGAGGATGCCACCCGGATCGTCACCGACATCGAGCTGGTCGGCACTTACGAAAAGGAACGCGAGCGCGAAGACGGCAAAATCCTCTCGGACGTCTCGAAGACCGCATCGCTGGAGTTCACGATCCCGATCTTCGATTCCGGCCAGGCGCGTCTGCGAAAGGGTGAACTCGCCTACATGCGGGCCGCCAACCAGCTGGCGGAACTGGCGGTCAACGCCCGTTCGCAGGCGCGCTCTGCCTATCTGGCCTACAAGTCGAACTACGACATCGCACGCCATTACCGAAACAGCGTCCTGCCGTTGCGCAATGCCATCGAGGAGCAGTCCCTCCTCTCCTACAACGGCATGATCACCAGCACCTTCGAACTGATCGCCGACACCCGCGAAAAAATCGACTCCACCATCCTCGCCGTCAACGCCAAACGCGACTTCTGGCTCGCCGAAGCGAACCTTGCTCCCGTCATCTATGGCGGCAGCACCGGTTCTGCCTCGGCAGAAACCGAGGTGGCTTCGGCTGAAAAAGCCGCAAGCGGCGGACACTGAGAAAGGAAACGAGAATGTTCAATAGAAGACAACTGCTCGGAGCAGGTGCCGCCGGAGCCGCCCTCGTCTCCTCCCAGGCTTGGGGCCAGACCTCGAATATGGGTCTGCCGGAGGCGGCCGTCATGGGCACTGCCGCAACCCAGACGCCGGTTCGCCCGTCTGCCGGCCCCGATTACAACCCGGTCCTGACCCTGAACGGATGGACCCTGCCCTTCCGCATGAACAACGGTGTCAAGGAGTTCCATCTCGTCGCCGAGCCTGTCGAGCGCGAAATGGCGGAAGGCATGACCGCCTACCTCTGGGGTTACAACGGCCAGTCGCCAGGTCCGACCATCGAGGCGGTCGAGGGCGACCGGGTCCGTATCTTCGTGACCAACAAGCTGCCGGAGCACACGACGGTCCACTGGCACGGCATGATCGTTCCGTCGGGAATGGACGGCGTGGGCGGTCTTTCGCAACCCCACATTCCCGTCGGCAAGACCTTCGTCTACGAGTTCGACCTCGTGAAGTCCGGCACCTTCATGTACCACCCGCATTCCGACGAGATGGTCCAGATGGCGATGGGCATGATGGGGTTCTTCGTGGTGCATCCCAAGGACCCGAAGTTCATGCCGGTGGACCGCGACTTCGTTTTCCTGCTCAGCGCCTATGACATCGATCCCGGCACCTACGTGCCGCGCGTCATGGAGATGACCGACTTCAATCTCTGGACCTGGAACAGCCGGGTCTTCCCGGGCATCGATCCGCTGGTGGTCTCGAAGAACGACAAGGTCCGCGTCCGCGTCGGTAACCTGACGATGACCAACCACCCGATCCACATGCACGGCTACGATTTCGAGGTGACCTGCACCGACGGCGGCTGGGTCAGGCCAGAGGCACGCTGGCCGGAGGTCAGCATCGACATTCCCGTCGGCGCGATGCGGGCCTACGAGTTCGACGCAAAGCATGTCGGCGACTGGGCGATCCATTGCCACAAGTCGCATCACACGATGAACGCGATGGGCCACGACATCCCGACCTTCATCGGCGTCGACAAGAAGGACGTCACCAGGAAGATCAGGCAGATCCGTCCCGAGTACATGCCGATGGGTACGGCCGGCATGGCGGATATGGGCGAGATGTCCATGGAAATACCGGAAAACACCGTTCCCATGATGACTGGATGGGGGCCTCACGGCCCCATCGAGATGGGCGGCATGTTTTCCGTGGTGAAGGTCCGCGAGGGTATCTCGGCGGGCGATTACACCGATCCGGGCTGGTACGAAAACCCACCCGGCACACAGGCCTGGGAGTGGACGGGAAGCCTTCCCGACGCGACCAAGGCCAAAGACGCAAAGACGCAGCCGCCGTCGAAACATCCGAACCACGGCTGATCGGTAACTCCCAACAATCAAAGGACATGATCATGAAAACTGCAATCCTCGGCCTCATCCTCGCCACCCTCGCAACGCCGGTTCTGGCCTCGGGCAGTCATGCGGGCGGCCACGGTGAAATGGCCGTCGGCGAACCCGGCGACAAGTCGAAGGTCAGCCAGACCATCCGCGTCAGCATGAAGGAGACGCCGGATGGCAAGATGATCTTCACCCCCAGCGACTTTAAAGTCCGCAAGGGCCAGACCGTCCGCTTCACCATCAAGAACGAAGGCGAACTCGACCACGAGTTCGTCCTCGATCAGGAGGCCAAGGTGATGGAGCACAAGGCTGTCATGGAGAAGTTCCCGGACATGGAACATGACGATCCGAACGCGATCCGCCTCAAGCCGGGCATGTCCGGCGATATCGTCTGGAAATTCACCAACGACGGCGTCTTCAAGATCGCCTGCCTCGTTCCCGGCCACTACGACGCCGGAATGCACGGCGACGTTACCGTCGCCAACAAGTAAGGAAGAAGGAGTAGTCCATGAAAACCGTTTTCAAACTTGCTCTCGTCACAGCGCTGGGCCTCACATCCGCCAGCGGTGCGTTTGCCCAGGAATTCACCAAGGGCACGGTCAAGAAGGTCGATGACAAGGCCAAAAAGGTGACGCTCGTCCACGAGGAGCTGAAGGGTCTCGAAATGCCCGCCATGACCATGGTCTTTCAGGTCGGGAACGACGCGTTGCTGGCCAAGCTCAAGGAAGGCGCGAGCGTGCAGTTCGTCGCTGAACGCGTCAACGGCAAGCTGACGGTCACGCAGGTGAAGTGACCCCTAAGGCCGCGCTTCTTCGGGGAGCGCGGCCTTACCTCTCGGAAAGCCATCTGAAAATCACGGTGCCACAGGGCGATCGATTGCAAGGTTAATTCCCGCCTGTATGACCGCAAACAGCCGACCGGAGCCCCGTTCTTCCGAACGGGCGGCAAAAATCATCGTGACGAGAGGTAATCAGGGCCTTTCACGCCTCCTACCCCTTTTCACCGGCGGAGGAAGCGCCTATATCACGGTTGCCGGACTTCGGTCCGGCTATGGCAATAAACGGTCGGTGTAATAAACCTATTGGACCCGGGGGCGGTACCCGGCGCCTCCACCAAAAACCGGTCGGTCGCATTGGAAATCCTGCGGACCGGCTTTTGATGGGGGCGAAATAGGATCGACAAGGGCTTAAAGATCGAACTTTTGCTCGGCATGATACCACCGTTATCGGGTCAAAAAGTGTAGTTGCAAACGACAACAACGCTAAGGGTTATGCTCTCGCTGCCTAATGGCGGTGCGGGAAATCCGAACTAAGTCCTTGGAGGTAGCACTTTAAGGCGGGGTCCGAAGGCACCTGGCAACAGAAGCCTTCACCTTCGCTCCCCAGTCGAATACTATGGAACTGACTCGGATGCTCGTCGGGGCTTCCCCGCAACCGGTCGGCATGGCATAACGCGTCTGACTAAAAGACGAGAGAATGGAAAGACAGGACCGTATGGGGCAGGACCACATCCGTTACGATATTCTGGCGCAGGACGCTTTGCGTGGCGTCATCCGTAAGGTTTTGACCGAGGTTGCGGCCACGGGCCGTCTGCCGGGCGACCATCATTTCTTCATCACATTCCTCACCGGCGCTCCGGGCGTGCGCATCTCGCAGCACCTCAAGGCGAAATATGCGGAACAGATGACCATCGTCGTCCAGCACCAGTTCTGGGACCTCAAGGTCTCCGATACCCAGTTCGAGGTCGGCCTTTCCTTCTCCGACACCCCGGAACGCCTGGTCGTTCCCTTCAACGCCATTCGCGGTTTCTACGATCCCTCGGTGAATTTCGAGCTCGAATTCGAAGTGCCGCTCGCCGACGAGGACGAGAACACAACCGCCGAAATCACCGCCATTCCCGTAGAAGCCGTCTCCAAGTCTACCGACACCGAAGCCAAGCCCGGCGAAGAGAAGAAGCCCGGCTCGGTCATCTCGCTCGATTCCTTCCGCAAGAAGCAGTAAGCGCCGGGAGGCGCGACAGCCATGAGCGCCGAAATTGTCAATCTTCGCCAGTTCCGCAAAGCCAGGGAACGGCTCGAAAAGGAAAAGGAGGCGGAGCAGAACCGCCTCACCTTTGGCCGTACCAAGGTCGAAAAGTCCCTGACCAAGGCACGCAACGACAAGGCGGAGAAGGGGCTCGACCAGGGCCACCTGGAAAAGCCCGGCAAGGACGACTGACTTTCCATCCGGTGCATATTAACGATCCGCTAACCAGGCTTGAGCCGGCCGGCTTGACGCCGGAAGTACCACAGTCTGAATAAGCGAGCTTGTTCCGAAGGTCCGGAGAGTCTCGTGATCCGCAAACATTCCGCGACCCTTCACGGTCATCGCACCAGTTTTTCCCTCGAAGACGAGTTCTGGCTCGAATTGAAGGCGATCGCAGCAAAACGCGATATCAGCCTAGCAACCCTGATCGCCGAGATCGACGATCAAAGAGATGCCGCCAGCAATCTCTCGTCGGCGCTGCGCGTCCATGTCCTGACGTGGCTCAAGTCCTCCTAGACCCGAACCGGTCGGGGCAGCTACTGCTGCACCCCTGGCAGGCTTGGCATATTGGAAATGCCGGGGGTCGGAAGGTTCGGAAAGTTCTGCCGGATCGCGCCGTCGGTCGGCGGCACGATGAGCTGCGGCGGCTGGTTGATCTGACGCTGACGCACCTCTTCCGCCGCACGCGCCGCCGCTTCCACCGCCTGCCGCTGGCGTTCAGCCTCGGCTGCCTGCTGCTGGCGGGCGCGCTCTTCGGCCGCCGCCTTGTCACGGGCCGCCTGCCGCTCGATCGCCTGAAAGTTATAGAGCGCCACCTCGCGGCGAAGCCGCTGCTTTTCGAGCACGCTCGCCTGCAGCGTCTCGACACGCCTCCGCTGCTGCTCGAAGGCGCGCTGCGACAGGAAATTCGTCATCGCCGCGATATCGATCCGTTTGGCGGGTGCTGCGAGATCCCCCGAATATTCGAGCCGGATGGTCGGATCGCCACCGGCCAGCGCTTCCTCGCCGGCATCGTAGGTGACCGCCAGATTTGCGTTCAGACTGTCATCCAAAAGGTCGAAGCGCCCTTCGCCCGACAGTTTCGTGGTGCCGACGCCGGCTGCGACATTCTGCGCCCGCGCTTCGCCGGTCGTGATCGTCACGGGGATGGTCACGTTACCGAGCACCGCGTTTCCCTGATGCAGCAAGCCGGTTGCGACCGGCCGGACCCGCGCCTCCGTCACCTCGCCGCCGAGCTTGTCGACCCCGGCCATCAGGGGCTTCATCGCATCGGGATTGATGCCGGCGACGGTCAGGCCCTTCAGCCGCAATTCGGCCGAGCCGCTGGTTGCGCCAAGGAGTTCGGCCAAGGTTTTGCCGGTTGATTCGGCGGACATGTTGAAATCCAGCTTGCCGCTGGCGACCGGCTTGCCGCCAGCCTTCCAGACGAGCGGCGCGAGATCGGCATTCTCAGCCGCGAGCCGTGCCTGCAGAAGTCCGGTTCCGTCACCGTTCGACATCAGCAGCCGGCCGGCGAGCCGGCCGCCCTGCCAGTCGCCTGCACCGTTCTCGATGGTGATGCCGCCGCTGCGATGGGTGACCCTGGCCGCAAAATTATCGATATTCCCGAACATGCCGGCATCGAACCTTCGCGCCTTGACGTCGAGAGCGACATCCGCGCCGGAAAAGATCGGACGGGCGAAGGGCCTGGACGAAAACGCCGCGCTCTGTGGATCGCTGACCGGCCCGTAGATCGCCTCCCCGAGCCAGGCAAGATCAAGACTGTCGACGCTGAGCGAACCGGTGGCCGGCATGCCCGGCGCATTGCGGTCGATGGTGATGTCGCCGCTGATCGTATTGCCGTCTGCCGCACCTTTCAGCGCCGCAATCTTCAAGGCCTGAGGGGTCATGCTGATATCCGCGTCGAGCGTGACCGGCAGGCCTGTCCCGAACTGCGGCAGGCCGATGCCGTTCATCAGCAGATAAGGCTCCAGGTCGGCGCTTCTCAGCGTGACGTGACCACTGCCCTCGCCAAAACCCTCGCTGCCGATCCGGATATCGCCGTTAAGGTCCAACGAGGTCTTTTCGGTGGTGAACGTCAGCCCGGTCTTTGCCGCGGCATCCGGACCCTGATGGACGTTGAGCAGCAGTTCGCCCGCCCCGTCCCCCTTGAAAGGCAGGGGATCGAGACCCGCCTGCCCCAGGAGAACCATCGGATCGGGATTGTCGAGCGAGGCGACGAGCGTCATGTCGGTCCCGCTCGTCAGGTCGAAAAGGCCGGGCAGCTTCAGGTTGGCATTGAGCGCGCTGCCGTTCGTCTTGCCTTTGACGACGACCTCAACCCCGTTCAAGCTGCCGCCGACGGTCAGACTGGCGCCGAGATCCGTATTGGCGAACCAGGCGCCGTTTGCCGCAAGCCGGGCCAGGGCCGGATGTGGAGGCAGCCGATCGCGCAGCATGGTCAGGAAAGCCGTCGGATCGGCGGAACGGAAGCTGACGCTGCCATTACCAGAATAGGCAAGCAGCGAGCCTTCGATGCGACCCCGCGCCGAAACCGTGGCACCCTCGATATTGCCGATCGTCAGGCGCTCCAGCGACAGCGCACCGCCGGCCAGGGTGAAGGCGGTATCGACGTTATTGGCGGCTACTCCCAGGGCGGTGAACCGGTCGGCCTTCAGCGTCGCGGCAACCCGATGGTCGAGCACGTCCTGCCCGGCGTCGTCGCCGGTCAACAACGAGGCGAGCGCCCGCATGGCATCGATATCGATCTCGTCGCCGGCAAGGCTCATCGACAGATTGGGCGTCTGCCCCTGGGCGGACTGGCGTTCGAGGCGGCCCTTGAGCGTCGCCGGACCGACCGCCAGTTCGAGGTTGTCGAACCGCTGCAGGTCCGGCGTCAGGTTGACTTTGGCCGAAAAGCCGGCGGAGCGGAGCTGGCGCAGCTCGGGCGCCACCCGGCCCGAAAGCCAGTCGGAAAGTCCGGACGGCTGGCTGGAGGCGACCAGCATATCCCCGACGAAGGACGTCCGGTCGCGCAGCACGAGGCTGCCCTTGGCCTCCAGCTGCGTGCGGCCCGGCAGGGTCGCCACCACGTTGTCCACCGTCCATCCGCGCCCCGCAGGCCGTATGTCGAGCCTGATGTCGCGTATGGTCGTATCGTTGGCGACGATCGCCGGCAGCCGGAGGCTGGCGCGGCCAGGCACCTGCGGAATGGGGATCGATGCCGCGAGCCGGATGAAATTGTTGATGCGGCGCTGCGCCGATGCGGCGGCATCGCGGCCGGTCTTGGCCCGCGCCCCCTCGCCCAGCCTGTTGACATCGATCTGCTGGCCGTCGGCGGTCAGCAGGAATTCAGGCTTCCCGCCCGTATCGAGCGTCGCCTCGCCGGTCACGACGTAAGGGTTGTCGGTCGCCCCGACTTCCAGCCGGTATTGGGGCACGCGAATACGTTCGTTGGTAACCTCGAAACCGCCCTTGAGGCGCGGCCCGGGCGGCGGCGGCGTCACCGGCTCGGTCTCGTCTTCCTCCTGAAGGAAGTCGAGCGTGAAGTTGCCGTTATAGGCAGGCTTGTTATCTGTAACGGTGAGCTCGCCGTCAAGGTTGACCTCGACGGGCTGCGCATCCGGCCAGAGCCTGAGGCGCAGCGGCATACGCTTGCCCTCGGCATCCGCGGTGCCGCTCGCCAGGTTGAACCGCGTCTCATAACCGTCGAGCGTCGCATTGCCTTCGCCGCGCCACGGACCGCGCAGCGAACCTGCGGAAAAATCGGCTGCGAGGCCGGTAATCTGCCGCGACCGGCCGGACTGTTCGTCGATCAGGCTGATCTCGCCGCCGGTGATATGCACGTCCTCGATGACCACGGTGCGGGCCGGGATCGCGGCGCGGCTGCCGCGCATCCAGTCGAGCGAGCCATCCTTCAACAGCCGGACCCGAGCCTTCGGCTCCTCGATGCGCATGTCGAAAATGCGCGCCTCGCCCGAGAGGAAGGGCGCCAGCTCCATATCCATCGAAAACCGCGCGACCTGCACCAGCGGCTGACCATCCGTATCGCCCCCCACCCGTACGTCATGCAGGGTGACTGAGGGAAACGGCAGTATACGCGCATCGACATGACCGTGGACGGTGACCTTCTTGCCGAGGATGCGGCTTGCCTGTTCCTCGAAGCCAACGCGCAGGCTCGACCAGTCGACGAAGAAAGGCGCGAGCAGCGCTGTGAACAGCGCCACCACCACCAATCCGCCGAATGCCAACAGGATGCGTCCGAGCACGGTATCCGTCTCCCTGATCTCGCCTAAGAGACTAGTTCCATCGGCTTCACAGGCAAGTCAAGCTTGCGGGAGCATCTCATTCGGCAATCCTGAAGATCTTGCCCGGATTGAAGATATTATCCGGATCGAGGCCCTGTTTGATGGTCCGCATCAGGCCGACCGCACCGCCCAGCTCCTCCTCCAGGAACGACATCTTGCCCTGGCCGATGCCATGCTCGCCGGTGCAGGTTCCGTCCATGGACAGCGCCCGGTGGTTGAGGCGGGCGATGAACGCCTCGACCTTGTCGACCGAGGCCGGGTCCTTGCCGTCGAACAGCACCAGGACATGGAAATTGCCGTCGCCCGCATGGCCGACGATGGGCGCAAGCAATCCCTGCCCGGCGATATCGTCTTGCGTCTCGGCAACGCATTCGGCAAGCCGCGAGATCGGCACGCAGACATCGGTCGACAGGCCGTCGAGTTCCGGCGCCAGCGCCCGGCTCGCCCAATAGGCGTTGTGCCGGGCGTGCCACAGCTTTGCCCGCTCCTCGGCATTGGCGGTCCAGAGGAATTCGTCGCCGCCGCATTCCGCGGCGATCTCGGCGAACTGCGCCGACTGCAGCGCCACCGTCTCCTCGGTGCCGTGGAATTCCAGGAAGAGCGTCGGCTTTTCCGGATAGGAGAGTTTCGAATAGGCGTTGCAGGCCCGCATCTGCACGTCGTCCAGCAATTCGATGCGGGCGACCGGTATGCCCATCTGGATGGTCATGATCACGGCGTCGCAGGCCGCCTTGACGCTCGGGAAGGCGCAGACGCCGCCGCCGATCTTTTCCGGAATGCCCTGCAGCCGCAACGTCACGGAGGTGATGACCCCGAGCGTGCCTTCCGAGCCGACGAAGAGACGGGTGAGATCGTAACCGGCCGAGGATTTCCGGGCCCGCTGCGCGCTGCGGATTTCTTCGCCGTCGGCGGTGACGACGGTCAGCGACAGGACATTGTCCTTCATCGTGCCATAGCGCACCGCGTTGGTGCCCGACGCGCGGGTGGCGGTCATGCCGCCGATCGAGGCGTTGGCGCCGGGATCGATCGGGAAGAACAGGCCGGTGTCGCGAAGCTCGCGGTTCAGCTCCTCGCGGGTGATGCCGGGCTCCACGGTTACGTCGAGATCGGCCGGGCTGACCCGAAGCACCTTGTTCATGCGGCTGAAATCGATCGAGATGCCGCCGGATGGGGCATTCACCTGGCCTTCAAGCGAGGAGCCGACGCCAAAGGGCACGACCGGCACGCAGTGCTCGGCGCAGGCCTTGACCACGGCTTTGACGTCATCGGCGCTCTCGACGAAGACGACGCCATCCGGCAATTGCGCCGGCAGATAGGTCGTCGTGTGGGCATGCTGTTCGCGAAACGACTGGCCGGTCTGAAAACGCTCACCGAAGGACTGTTTGAGGATGCCGAGGACCGTCGAGATGCCCTCTTCGTTGCGAAGGCCTGGCTTCACATCCTTGATCGCCATGATCACTCTCCTCCTTGGCTTTTCAAGGGATTGGTTAGGCGACGGGTCGGGGTTTGTCCAGACGGAACAGCAGTGGACCGACCGGGCGAAGTCCGGCACCCGTCCCACGTCGCCGGAGGGAGACCATTTTCCGCGAACCCCGGTGGCAGGACTTACCTCGTTTCCTCCTACCCGGCGCCGGCCCCGCCTCGCCGGCACGCCTGCCGGTGTATCCGCGACGGAACGAAGGGATTGTAGGTACGGACTGGGAAGGCGGGGATGAGAGGGGTGAAAATTTGAATTAAGTCGTTGAGCAGGCAGGCGGGTAAAGCTTGGGACATCCCCGCAATGGCACTGCCCGACGAACTCGAAATGAGGATGACGGACGCGGAACCGAACTTAGCCCGCTGTGGCCACGCTCAGCCTCTGCTGTACCTGATCGACATTGCCGCGGACGTATACGGCCGTGGGCTTGCCCCCGGCGCTGGCAAGCGCGAGAGCGATGATGGTGACTTCCTCTTCGAAGGTCGTGACGTAAAGCACCTGCATGGGATTGATGTATACGGGCTGGTTATGGGTATTCTTGAAGCCGATCAACGCCATACGTCTCTCCTTCTGCTGCGTGGCAACATTGCCATGCCATGCACAAGGTTGCCGCAAGTTTAACAGGCGCCGGTCGCGGACGTCATGGACACAAGAACCCTCGAAAGCGACCACCGCAAGGAGATATCCACGGCGAGCCTCCCGCGTCGGTAAGTCCTTCAGCTCCATCCCGGCAGGGGTTACAGGAGCCGCACGCGAATCGCCGAAGTAGTCGTTGACCGAGGTGGAGGCAGGAGTTCCCTGATTCCGGCACACGGGCAGATCTTTTTCCCTCGGCGCCAAATAGTTCACCTGCAAGTCACCGATCGATGCTCTAGATCAGGTTCTGCCCTTATCAAGTTTCAGGAGATCAGCGATGGCGACAATTGCAATTATCGGCGCGGGTGCGATGGGGAGCGGGATCGGCCGGCAGTTGGCGGACGGCGGCGCCAAGGTCTTGACCTATCTGGATGGCCGCTCGCCCGAGAGCCACGACCGGGCCAGAGCCGCCGGAATGGAGCCCGCTCCGCTCGAAGACATCATCGGGGCTGAGATCGTTCTATCGATCGTCCCGCCCGGCGAGGCGATCGGCGTCGCGGAACGTCTGTCGGCGGCGATCGGAGAGCGCCCTGCCCCGGTGACATTCATCGATTGCAACGCGATCTCGCCCGACACGATGCGCCAGGTTGCAGCCGTTTTCAGGCCCGGCCAGGCTAACGTGCTGGACGGCTCGATCATCGGCCTGCCGCCGCAGCCGGGGAAAGTCGGACCAAAACTCTATATCAGCGGTGACGGGGCGGACAGAAGCGCCGTTCTCGCCGCGCACGGGCTTCACGTCCGCCGGATCGAAGGGGCCGTCGGCGCAGCCTCGGCGCTGAAGATGTGTTATGCGGGCATCAACAAGGGCGTTACCGGCCTCGGCACAGCCATGCTTCTCGCCGCCATCGGATCGGGCGCCGACCAGAGCCTCAGACGGGAGATGGCCGAAAGCAATCCCGACCTCGACAGGAAACTCTCAAGTGCCATTCCGGACATGTATGCGAAAGCCTATCGCTGGGTGGCGGAGATGGAGGAGATTGCCGCATTCCTCGGCGAAGACGATCCGGCCTCGCTGATCTTCAGGGGAATGGCCGGATTGTTTCAGAAGATGGCCGATGATCGGGCAGGTGGCGGCGAGCTTGCCGGCCAGCTGAACGTGCTGCTCGGCCGGTAGAGCAGCCCCGAGGATCGCCTCCGGTGCAACGGGAAGCGACGACTTGCGCCGGCGCTCCCGAACAGGCTCACTCGGCAGCGAGCAGCTGTTCCTCTTTTTCCTTCTCGTTGTCCTGCTTCTCCTGCCCGCGACGCGTGGCATGCGCCAATTCCTGATGGAACCGCGCTTCCTCGTGCATATGCGGCTTGGCGAAGCCGGCGATCAGAAGATAGGCGACCGGAGTGATGAACAGCGTCACGATGACCGCAAAACCGAGGCCGCCGACGATGACCCAGCCGAGCGCGATACGGGCTTCCGCCCCCGCGCCCTGGGCCAGCAGCAGCGGCACGCCGCCGATGACGGTGGCGATCATCGTCATCATCACCGGGCGCAGCCGGATCGCACAGGCGGTTTCGATCGCCTCGCGCACGCTCGCCCCGCGGTCCCGGAGCTGGTTGGCGAATTCGACGATCAGGATACCGTTCTTGGCCATGACCCCGACGAGCAGCACGAGGCCGATCTGGCTGTAGACGTTGAGGCTCGATCCGGTCAGCACCAGCGCGATGGCCGCGCAGGCAAGACCAAGCGGCACGGTCGACATGATGATGATCGACGACAGCACGCTTTCGAACTGCGCCGCCAGCACCAGGAAGATGATCGCGATCGCAAAACCGAAGGTCATCAGCATGGCGTTGGAATTTTCGCCGAGCGTCTTGGCTTCTGCCATCGGAACCAGCCGGACGCCCGCCGGCAGCAACGGCTGGGCGATCGCGGAGACTTCCCTGACAGCATCGCCGAGCGCCACGCCGTCGCGCAGGTTCGACGAGATTGAGACAGATGCGAGCTGTTCCTCGCGGTTGAGCTGCGGCGCCACCGCGCCTTCCTTCAACGTCGCGATCGTCGACATCGGCACGATCTTGCCGTCACCGGTCTTGAGGAAGATGTTCTCTAGATCGGTCGGGTCGTCGATCGGCCTTGTGGTCGAGGTGAGCTTGACGGGCAGCGCATCGCCATTGACGAAGACGTCGACGACCGAGCGGCCTTCGAGCAGAGACTGCATGGCGGTCGACAGGCCGGTAATGTCGATGCCGAGGTCGGAGGCCCGCTCGCGGTCGATCGCGACCGAAAGCTGCGCCTGGGTCGGCTCGTTGGTGAGACGCGGCGTATCGAAGAATCGGGCGCCCTCGCTTTCCATATGCGACACGAGCTTCTGGGCCGTCGAGGTCAGGAGGTCGTAGTCGTTGCCGACCAGGGCCATCTGCAGGCCGTTGCCGGCGCCGCGGATCTTCAGGCTGTTCGCCTGCATGGTGAAGCCGCGCAGGGCCGGAACCCGGAGCGCCGCGGCGTTAACGTCGGCGGCGATCTGGTCCTGGCTGCGGGTGCGCTCGTCCCAGGGCGCCAGCGTCAGCACCATGAAGCCGCTATTGGTATTGCTGCCGAAACCCGAGATCGAGAAGACATTGGTGATCTCGCCGGAATCGCGCAGCGACTTCAGGTTCTCCTCGACGCGCTGCATCTGGTCGCGGGTATAGTCGAGGCTGACGCCCTGCGGAGTCGTCAGGCGCAGCATGATCGTGGCGCGGTCTTCGCGCGGCGTCAGTTCGCTCTTGACCAGCCCGAAGACATTGTAGGCGGCAATCGAGAAGACCACCGACACGACGATGACGACCAGCGGCGCATTGAGGCAGAACCGCAGCGACGACGCATAGACCCTGGCGAACCCGTTGCCGAAGGCTCCGAGCAGGCCGTGGTCCTCCTTCATCGGCTTGGTCAGCATGCGCGACGCGAGCATCGGGCAGAGCGTCAGGGCGGTGACCGACGACAAGGCCACCGAGAAGGCGAGTACGAAGCCGAATTCCTTGAACAGGCCGCCGATCTGGCCGGGCAGGAAGGACAGCGGAATGAAGACGGCTGCGAGCGTTGCGGTGGTCGCGATGACGGCGAAGAACACTTCCTGGGTACCGAGCACGGCGGCGGCGCGCGGACCCATGCCTTCCGCTCGTCGCCGGACGATGTTTTCGAGCACGACGATCGCGTCGTCGACCACGAGACCGGTCGCGAGCACGATCGCGAGCAGCGTCAGGATGTTGATCGAGAAACCGACGAGGTAGATCGCCACCAGCGTGCCGATCAGCGCCACCGGCATGGTGATCGCCGGGATCAGCGTGGCGCGCCAGTCCCGCAGGAAGAGGTAGATGACCACGACGACGACCGCGGCCGAGAGCATCAACGCGATCTCGACCTCGTGCAGCGCGCCCTGGATGAAGATCGCGTCGTCGCCAGTGATGGCGATGCGAGTGCCTTCCGGCAGGGTCTTCTGCATCTCCGCGACGGCGGCCTTGACGCCTTCGGAAATGTTGAGCGTGTTCGACTGCGCCTGGCGGATGATGCCGAGGCCGACGCCCTGCACGCCGTTGGCGCGCAGCACGGTCGTGCCGTCATCCGGACCGAGTGCCACGGTCGCCACATCGCGGACGCGGACATTCGGGCTTACCAGGACGTTTTCGAAATCCTGCGGCGTGGTGAGGTTGGCGGTGGCGCGAACGACGATATCCTGGGTCGTGCTCTTCAGCGAGCCGGCCGGAACGTCGAGAGCGGCGCTCGACAGCGCCTTGGAGACGTCGGCGACGGTGAGCCCTCGGCCGGCCAATGCCGCCTGGTTCACGTCGACGCGAAAAACCTTGTCCTGGTCGCCATAGAGATCGACGTCCGCCACACCTTCGACGGCGGCGAGCCGATCGACGACCTCATTGTTGACGAGCTGGGTGAGGTCTTCCATCGACAGTTTCGACGAGGTGACCGCAAGCCGCATGATCGCGTCGGAATCGGCGTCCGCCTTGACGATGCGCGGCTCGTCGGCATCGTCCGGCAGCTGGTTGACGACACGGCCGACCGCATCGCGCACGTCGTTTGCGGCTTCCGACAGATCGACGCTGTCGGCAAATTCCATCGTCACGCGGCTGGAGCCGAATTGCGACTGCGAGGACAGCGCCTTGAGGCCGGAGACGCGGGCGACCGCGCCTTCGATGACCTGGGTGACTTCCTGGTCCATCGTCTGCGGCGAGGCGCCGTCATAATTGGTACGCACCGTGATGACCGGCTGGTCGACGTCGGGAAGTTCGCGCACCTCGACGCCGGCGAGCGCCGCAAGACCCGCGACGACCATCAGCGTGTTCAGAACTGCGGCAAGGATCGGCCGGCGGACGAAGAGGGCGGTAAAGCTCTGCCCGGATTTCTCCGCCTCTGCCTTGCCGTCGTCGTCATGGCCAACGCCTGGGAGCTCCGTCTTCATTGGCGCGCCACCTCAGCCGTTTCCGGCGCCCCGAAAATCCGGACCGCCGCCCCTTCCCTCACACGCTGCAAACCTTCGGTCACGATCCTGTCGCCCTCTTTGAGCTCGGCGCCCACGAGGACCGCATCGGGATTGCGCTGAACGACGCGCACCCGGGTCTTGACGGATTTATTGTCCCTGACCTGCCAGACATACGAACCTTCGCCGTCCCACTGGATGGCCAGCGGATCGACCGCCGGATATCTTTCGCCGGCAAAGCGCATGCCGACGTTGAAGGCCATGCCGGCGCGCAGCACGTCGCCCGGATTTTCCACCCGGGCGCGGATCCGCATCGTGCGGCTGGCGGGATCGATGCGGTTGTCGATTGCTTCGACCTTGCCGGAAAAGACCTGGCCCGGACGGGCGATCGAACTCGCCTCGACCGCCTGGCCCGGTTCGATGGCGACGGCAAAACGCTCCGGCGCCCAGAAATCGACGAGGATCGCCGTGCGGTCGTCGATCGTCACGACATTGGTCTGGGTGGTGACGTTGTCGCCGATATTGACCGCGACGATGCCGGCAATGCCCTCGATCGGCGCAACGATGTCGCGGCGCCGGAGATTGAGTTCGGCGGTGGAGAGCGCAAGCTTGGCGGCCTGTTCGGCGATCTGCGCATCGAAAACGTCAAGGCGCGAGAATGACTGAAGGTTCTTGTAGGAGGCGGATTTTTCCTGGGCGCTGGCCAGCGCCACCCGCGCCTTGTCGCGCTCGATCGTCTGCTCTTCGTCGTCGAGGCGGGCGAGAACCTGGCCCTTGGTGACCTTCTGGCCCGACGTCACCATGATCTCGTTGATGGTACCGGAAGCCTGCGGCATGACGACGACCGACTGGATCGCCTCGCCGCTGCCGATCGCCGAGAGGCTGTCGTTAACGGTGCCGGTCGCGACCGGCTGGGCGACGACGAGCGTGGCGCGATTGCCGCCACCCTGTCCGCCACCTTGGCCGCCTGCCCCGCGCTGGCCGTTCTGGGTTGCTCCCTGTGCTCCGCCTTCGCCTTGCGGACGCACCGCGGGATTGCCGCCGGCACCACCCGCTGGAGCGGGTGCGGGCTGGGCCGCGGTTCTCGGAATGACGGCGGCGATCACTTCACCGGGAACGCCCATCTTTGTCAGGGTTCCGCCGGCGCTCGGCACCAGGTAGACCCACAGGCCGAGCGCTCCGGCCAGGACTACGATACAGAGCAGAAGCTGTTTCCAAATCCGCATTCAATTCTCCGATGGCGGCACGAAAAGGCCATATTGCCCGGGAGTATCCTTGTTTGCAGGTGCTCACGCAATGGGTGTTCGGCAACCTTACAAAAATGTAACCTCACGATATTTCACGGATATGTTAGGCCGGAGGCATACATATACTCCTAAAATCGCCGCTTTCGCAGTGGGCAACCGGCGGCCTCTTCACAATTTGGCCTTGCCTTGTGTGAACAGTCGGAATGAAAGCAGAACATTTTCTGGTCTTTCAGGTCCGAATCACTACATTGGCCGCATGACGAACAGTTTCGACGACATTCCGTTCTTCGACGAAGAACCGCAGCACCCGCAGGCGCCGCGCAAAGCCACGTCGCCAGCCCCGCCGCAAGCTGCCGGCAATGGCGGCCTCGGCATCGCCGCGCGCGCCATGGCGGCCCGCGACCAGAACCGGGCGCCCGACTATCTCGCAGGCCTCAACCCGGAACAGCGCGAAGCGGTCGAGACGCTCGACGGCCCTGTCCTCGTGCTCGCGGGCGCGGGCACGGGCAAGACGCGGGTGCTGACCACCCGCATCGCCCACATCCTTGCGAGCGGCCGGGCCTTCCCTTCGCAGATCCTTGCCGTCACCTTCACCAACAAGGCGGCGCGCGAGATGAAGGAACGCGTCGGCGTTCTGGTCGGCGGCGCGGTCGAGGGCATGCCCTGGATGGGTACGTTCCACTCGATCGGCGTAAAACTGCTGCGCCGCCATGCGGAACTCGCCGGCCTTCGCTCCGACTTCACCATCCTCGATACCGACGACGTGGTGCGGCTGATCAAGCAGCTGATCCAGGCCGAGGGGCTGGACGACAAGCGCTGGCCGGCAAAACAGTTCGCCGGCATGATCGATACCTGGAAGAACAAGGGCCTGCTGCCGGCCGACATCCCGGAAGGCGACGCCCGCGCCTTTGCCAACGGCAAGGGCCGCGAACTCTACGCCGCCTACCAAAACCGCCTGCGCACGCTGAACGCCTGCGATTTCGGCGACCTCCTGCTGCACCCCATCGCCATCTTCCGCAAGAACCCGGATCTCCTGAAGGAATATCACGGAAAATTCCGCTATATCCTGGTCGACGAGTACCAGGATACCAATACGGCGCAGTATATGTGGCTGCGGCTGCTTGCGCAGCGGCCGAAGGACATTCCCCAGAACGTCTGCTGCGTCGGTGACGACGACCAGTCGATCTATGGCTGGCGCGGCGCCGAAGTCGACAACATCCTGCGCTTCGAGAAGGATTTTCCGGGCGCCAAGGTGATCAAGCTCGAGCGCAACTACCGCTCCACCGAACATATCCTCGGCGCCGCCGGCCACCTGATCGCCCATAACGAGGGCCGCCTCGGCAAGACGCTGTTCACCGACCGCTCCGACCCCGATGACGAGAAGGTGGTGGTGCATGCCGCCTGGGATTCGGAGGAGGAAGCGCGCGCCGTCGGCGAGGAGATCGAAAACCTCCAGCGGAACAAGCACAAGCTCAACGACATGGCGATCCTGGTGCGCGCCTCGTTCCAGATGCGCGAGTTCGAAGACCGGTTCGTGACGCTTGGCCTCAACTACCGCGTCATCGGCGGCCCGCGCTTCTACGAGCGGCTCGAGATCCGCGACGCGATGGCCTATTTCCGCATGGTCTGCCAGCCCTCCGATGACCTCGCCTTCGAGCGGATCATCAACACCCCGAAACGCGGCCTCGGCGACACGACCGTGCGCTACCTGCACGACTATGCCCGCGCCCGCGACATCCCGATGCTCGCCGCCGCAGCCGATCTCATCGAGACCGACGAACTGAAGCCGAAGGCGCGCAAGGCGCTGTTCGACGTGGTCACCGATTTCCGCCGCTGGCAGGGCCTGCTCGAAAACACCCTGCACACCACGCTCGCCGAGCAGATCCTCGACGAGAGCGGCTATACCGCCATGTGGCAGAACGACAAATCGGCCGAAGCGCCGGGCCGGCTGGAAAACCTCAAGGAACTCGTGCGCTCCATGGAGGCCTTCGAGAGCATGCGCGGTTTCCTCGAACACGTGTCGCTGGTCATGGATGCGGAGACCAACGAGAACCTCGACGCCGTCTCGATCATGACGCTGCATTCGGCCAAGGGCCTGGAATTCGACACCGTTTTCCTGCCCGGCTGGGAGGAAGGCCTGTTTCCGCACCAGCGGGCGCTCGACGAGGGCGGCCGCTCGGGCCTGGAGGAAGAACGCCGCCTCGCCTATGTCGGCCTGACGCGCGCAAAGCACCGCTGCCATATCTGGTTCGTCTCCAACCGCCGCATCCACGGCCTGTGGCAATCGACCATGCCCTCGCGCTTCCTCGACGAACTGCCGGCCTCCCATGTGGATGTCGCGGCCTCCGACAGCAATTACGGCGGTTATGGCGGCCGCGGCGGCTACGGCCAGTCACGCTTCGACAAGGCCGACCCCTTTACCAACAATTACTCGACCCCGGGGTGGAAACGCGCCCAGGCCAACAAGACCGACGCCACCCGCGACAACTGGGGCACCCGCTCCGGCCACGCCGTGGAACGCATCGGCTACGGCGAAAGCGGCCCGCGCACGCGAACGATCGATGGGGAGCTGGTGGCCAAGTCCGTCGCCGACACGCCGTCGCAGTTTTCGGTCGGGGATAGGGTGTTCCACGTCAAGTTCGGGAACGGCAATATCTCGGCGATCGAGGGCAACAAGCTGACGATCGAGTTCGATCGGGCCGGGCAGAAGCGGGTGCTTGACGGGTTTGTGGAGCGGGTTTGAGCTTGGATGCTGCTATAGGACCTGACGACCCGATTGAAATCCTGCTGCTGACCGGACCTGCGGGCGTCGGCAAGTCTACTCTTTCCTGGGAGATCTCCGCTCGCCTCGCCGAGGCCGGTATTGCGCATGCGGCGATCGAAAGCGATGAACTGGACCGGATATTCCCGCGCCCTCCGCGCCAGGAACTGGAGCGGCTGTCTCCCGGCACGATCGATGTCAGTGCCCTCACCCTCAAGGCGATATGGTCCACTTACAAGGAGCTGGGGAGCAAGCGCCTGATCCTGTCAGGCGTCATGATGCACCTGGATTTCGACAGAAGGTGGATCACGTCGGCGATACCCGGTGCCAGGTTCACTGTCGTTCGCCTGATGGCAACAGAAGAAAACATTGCCAGCAGATTGGCCCGGCGAGAAACTGAAGGAAGCATGGAGGATCAACTCGGACGTTCTCTCCGGCAGATGAACCGCATGGCGAACGAAACGGGCAAGGATATTCTCTACATAAATACCGACGGACGCACCGCTTCCGAGATCACAGACGAGGTTTTAGCAAGGATAGACTGGCTGCAACCACAAAACAGGACTGAAATGTTCTAGGCCTGCTTGGCCACCAGAGCAGCCAAACGTTCCCGCAACGTCGCCTTCCCTCGCCTCACCGCATCCGCGCCGGGCACCTCCCCGTCCATCGCCATGCCTGTCATTCCGGCATAGGATTGGGCGGCGGCCTGCGGGAAGCCGAGCGACCGGTACCCTTCTTCCCATTGTCCGGCGGACAGTCACCTTGTCAGCCTCCCTGTCTCCCGCTACCTCAATCACTGGAACTCTGGAATTTTAAGGGAGGACACCATGAAAGCCATCGTCACGGCCCCTGGCGGGCTCGATGCCCTAAAGCTCGTCGATCTGCCGGATCCGGGCAAACCGGGCCTGGGTGAGATGCGGGTGGCGCTGCATGCGAGTTCGATCAATTTCCATGACCTGAGCGTCGCAAGCGGCCGGACGCCGACCGATGGGCGGGTGCTGATGGCGGATGGGGCCGGTATGGTCGAGGAGGTCGGCGAAGGGGTGGTCGAGTTCAAACCCGGCGACCACGTGGTCTCCTGCTTCTTTCCGGACTGGCAGGACGGTCCGCCTTTGCCCGGCGGTTTTTCGCGCACGCCGGGCGACGGGATCGACGGGTTCGCGACGGAATACGCAGTGCGGCCGGCGGCGGCCTTCACGCTGGCCCCGAAAGGGTTCAGCCATGTGGAAGCGGCGACCATCACCACGGCGGGGCTGACCGCCTGGCGGGCGCTGGTGGAGCTTGGGCGGCTGAAGGCCGGTGAGACGGTGCTGGCGCTCGGCACGGGCGGCGTGTCGATCTATGCGCTGCAGATCGCGAGAGCCATGGGCGCGCGGGTGGCGATCACGTCGTCCTCGAACGACAAGCTGGAGCGGGCGAAAAAGCTGGGAGCCGAGTTTACGGTCAACTACAAGGAACACACCGACTGGGGCAAACAGGTTTTTGACTGGACCGGCGGTCGCGGCGTCGATCATGTGGTGGAAGTCGGCGGCCCGGCGACGCTTGGGCAATCCATCCAGGCGGTGAAGATGGGCGGCCATATCGCCATGATCGGCGTCCTGACCGGTCCGCGCGGCGAGGTGCCGACCGCAGCATTGATGGGCAAGCAGGCGGTGCTGTCGGGCATTCTCGTCGGCAGCCGACGCCAGCAACAGGATTTCGTGCGGGCGCTCGATACGGGCCTCGTCCGGCCGGTGATCGACAAGGTGTTTGCGCTCGAAAATCTCGCCGACGCCTTCCGCTACGAGATGGCTGGCCACCATTTCGGCAAGATCGGCATCGAGTGGTGATTGGTCGGGCAGAGGTTTTCCTTGCGGAGAACCCCTGCCCCGGTTACCTCGGGATCAGACCCGGCGATCAGGGAGCGGCCCCATGTTTCTCACCAACCAGGACGTCATCGACCTCACCGCATGGCGGCGCAGGCTGCATGCCATGCCGGAAGTGTCCGGCGAGGAGATCGCGACGGCGGCGGAGGTGCAAGGCTTTCTCGCCGATACCAGGCCGGACCGGGTCGTGACCGGCCTCGGCGGCACGGGCGTTGCGGTCGTCTATGACAGCGGCCTTCCCGGGCCGACCGTGCTGTTCCGCGCCGAGCTGGATGCGCTGCCGATCGAGGAAGTCGGCACGCTGGACCATCGCTCGACGGTCCCCGGCAAGGGCCATATGTGCGGGCATGACGGCCACATGGCCATGCTGGCGGCGCTCGGCCGTCAATTCGGCCGCGAAAGGCCAAAGCGCGGCCGCGTCATTCTCATGTTCCAGCCGGCCGAAGAGACGGGCGCAGGTGCTGCGGCGGTCATCGGCGACGAAAAATTCCAGGACCTGCTGCCGGATTACAGTTTTTCCCTGCACAACATGCCCGGCCTGCCGCTCGGTCGCGTCTGGCTGAAGCAGGGGATCGTCAATTGCGCGTCGCGCGGCCTCAAGGTCGTCCTCACCGGGCGCACGGCGCATGCCTCCATGCCGGAGACGGGCATCTCGCCGGTACCGGCGGTCGCAGCGCTGATGCCGGCGCTGACCGCGCTGAGCGACGGCTCGATCGCAACCGGCGACATGGTGCTGGCCACGGTGACCCATGCCTTGGTCGGCGAACCGGCCTTCGGGATTGCGCCCGGCCATGCCGAAGTCTGGGTGACATTGCGCACGATGACCGACGGGCAGATGGAGGCGTTGACGACCAGGGCCGAAACCCTCGTCCGCGACATCGCCGCGGAAGGCGGCCTCGAATACGAGATGGACTATCACGACATCTTCGGCCACTGCGAAAACGATCGGCAAGCAACCGAGATGCTGCGAGCGGCGATGGATGCGGAAGGCGTTTCCCACGATGCGGGCGATACGATGCGCGGCTCGGAAGATTTCGGCCGCTTCGCGACCGTCTCGAAATCGGCGATGTTCTTCCTCGGCGCCGGCGAAAACATGCCGAACCTGCACAATCCGAACTATGATTTTCCCGACGACCTGATCCCGATCGGCACGAAGATTTTTATGCGCGTGGCGCGGGATATTCTCGGCTGAACTCTTGAACGGGCGACGCCTTCATGTGGCGTCACCGCCATGGCTCCGACTAGGCGTCGTTATTGCCGAACAGCTTGGCCATGAAGCCGCCATTGGTGCCGCGGCCGGGGCGCTTGCCGTCCCATTTGGGCACGATCACCATATGGGTGATATCGCCGCGCTGGAAGGCCTTCAGGAACGCGCTGTAGTCGGCGAAGGCGACGCAGCCATGCGAGTCGCCGCGCACGCGCAGCAGGAAGCTGTGGGCGAGCAGGCCGGTGCGGCCCTGCGGCGCCTTGCCGTCGACCGGCGTCAGGCGGATCGCGGCAACGCCGTGGAACAGCTTTTCGCGCATCGACAGCTTATAGGTGCCGGGCGGCGTCGGGCCACGCATCGTCACATGCGTAAAGTTGGGGTTGTCGCGCATCTTGCCGATGCCGGAATGCGCCTCGAGCTTGGAGCCGTTCGGCATATAGACCATGCCGCCGGAAATATCGTAGACGGCGACTTTCGTGCCGATGCCGGGCCAGGCCGGCGCGGACTGCGACGGACGGGTCTGCTCCTCGCGCATCGGATTGTCGGGCTTGGCGAAGGCGAGCGCCGTCGGCTTGTCGTCGCCGTCATTCGCCCTGGCGGGCTTTTGCGGCGCGACCGCCGCGATGGCTGCAAGCGCTGCCGGCTTGGCGGGCTTGTCGGCGGCGGAGCCCGGACGGATCACAGGCAGCGGGCCGGCCTTCGGCAGGGCGTGGGAAGGCGCCGTGGGAACGGCCTCCTCGACCACCGCCACTTCGCTCTCGTCGGTGCCGTCTTCGGCGTCTTCTTCCAGGGCGGTTTCTTCAAGCGCGGCCATCTCGACCGGCTTCATGTCCTTGAGCCCGGCAACGGTGGTGACCGTCTGGGCATCCTGGATCATATCCGGCAAGGTGCCGCTGGCGGCGCGGGGCGCCACGACCACGAGGCTTTCCATCGCAGGGCCGAGCACCGCGCGGATGGCATTGGCGTCCGGACGGGCTTTTTCGAGTGCGGCGAACCGCTGCTCGTGTTCCTGATGCCGGGCGGCCTTGGCCATCGCGACGTTGAGCACCTGGCTGACGCTCGAAACATCCGGCTTGCGGGCTTCAAGCGCGGCGATATCGGCACCAGCGAGGCGCTTGCCCTTCGGATTGGCGGGCGCACTGCCCGGCAGGCGGGAGAATTTCGAAACGTCGATTTCGCGTTCGCGGGACACAGCGGCGGGGGCGATATGGGCGATCGGTCTTGCCAGAGTCGTTTCGAACTTGACGTCGGAAGCCGACTTCACCGCGGTCGCCATGGTAACCATCGACGCGCCCATCAGGGCTGCGACCGTCAGGCCGAAACCGACCGTGACATTCACCAGGAGAGAGCGGGATTTCTTGCGGCGTTGCGGAACCTTGCCTGCCTGCCTGCCATTCACCGACGTCTGGACCGAACGCGCCATCACTCGTTACCCGAACCGTTACTCACACCGGCGGGGATCGCTTCCGCGAGACCGCCAACACAACCTTGGCGAGCGCTGAGCAAACGAAGAATTTGCTCACTGCCGCCTATCGACTGCATGTGAGGATGAACGATTATGGTAACCAATGTCTTTACGTCGCCCCGATTTGGTTTCGGTGGTGCACATAAAAGCGCATGCCGTCGGAAGTTTAACCGAATTGCGGCAACAGGGTGTCCGCCCCGTGCCGAATTGAGGTTAGTCAAGCCAACGACCGTTGCTGTTTAGCCACAAAATCCAAGTCTTTCAAGGCTTGTCAGAATTTTTATACCATTTCCCTCTCCGCCCGCTGCCGGCCCTCGGACACATATTTCGACAGCAGCGCCTTGGCGACGTCCATGACCGCCCTGACCCGAGGTGTATACCGAAGCCTTTCAGAGTGGTCGGACAGGCCTCTGCAGCAGGCGAATCCTGGGTCGAAAACAGTATATCAGGTCGTTTTGGTAGGTCGTCACGAACTCGAGAACAGCCCGATCCCGAGCTCGCCGTGAATGCTCGACAGCGTTGTAGAGACTGAGTCCCGCCGCATCGCGATGGCCCTCTCGGGGAGTTTTTCCGCACCCACAAAACAGCCGGATGCCCCTCGCTGGTGGATGAAAATCGACAGAACCGCGCTGACTGCTGCGCTGCAAAACACATCGGCCTTGATCCCGCCGCCCGCCCTTGGCATCCTCCGGCGATCCAGGAACCGGAGGACGACCGATGAAAGCGCTGCTCCTGATCGACATCCAGAACGGTTTTTGTCCGGGTGGCAACCTGCCCGTCGCCCATGGCGATGAAATCGTGCCGATTGCAAACCAGCTGATCGAAGGCGGCGGTTACGACGTCATCGTCGCCTCGCAGGACTGGCACCCGGAAAACCACGGCAGTTTCGCCTCCCGGCACCCGGGCAAGAAGCCGTTCGACATGGGCGAGTTGTCCGGCCAGAAGCAGGTCATGTGGCCGGACCATTGCGTACAGGGCACGCCGGATGCGGAATTCCACCCTGACCTCAACGTCGAGGCCGTGGACTATATCCAGCAGAAGGGCGAGAACCCTGCGGTCGACAGCTACTCCGCCTTCCGCGACAACGACCAGGCCGCAATAACGGGCCTTGCCGGCTATCTGAGAGCCCAGCAGGTGACCGAACTCGATCTATGCGGGCTTGCGACCGACTATTGCGTGAAATTCTCCGCTCTGGATGCCGTGGAAATGCTGCCGGGCGTAAAAGTGCGCTTCATCGAGGACGCCAGTCGTGGCATCGATCCGGAAGGCGTGAAGAGCGCCATTGCCGAGATGAGGGACAAAGGCATCGGCATCGTTTCGAGCAAGGACATCCTTGCGGCCTGACCGCCCGAACCGGGGTCGGCACAACCCGATAGTTCAGCGGAATCGATCGTTCCATCAGCCCAATTGAATTGCGCGAGGTCCCGCATGGCTCTAAAGCCGGTGCGAAAAGGATTTCTTCGATGAATCGCAGCGAATTCAACCAGGGTCTGAAGGGCGGCCTCATTATCGCCCTCTCCTCGGCGCCGTTCGCGGTGCTGTTCGGCGCCGTGGCAAGCGACAACGGCCTCTCGGTCGTGGAAGCGGGCCTGATGAGCGCGACCGTCTATGCCGGCGCCAGCCAGCTCGTCGGCATCGAACTTTTCGGCCACCAGGTGGCGCCGTGGCTGATCGTGCTCTCCGTCTTCGCGGTCAATTTCCGCCACATCCTCTATTCGGCGGCGCTGACGCGGTTCATTACCCATTTCACGCCGGTCCAGAAATTCTTCACCTTCTTCGTGCTGACCGACCCGCAATTCGCCGAAGCCGTGAAACGCGGCGAAAGCGGCCGGGGCGTCAGTTTCTCCTGGTATATCGGCTTCGGCGCCGCGATCTATTTCCCCTGGCTGTTCTTCAGCGTCGTCGGTGCGTTTTTCGGACGGATGATGGGCGATCCGCGAGCGCTTGCGATCGACGTGCTGCTGCCGGTCTATTTCCTCGGGCTGGTCATCGGCTTTCGCAGCAAGCCGGGCTTTTATCCGGTGGTGGCGGCAAGTGCACTCGGATCCGTGCTCGGTTATCATTTTGTCGGCTCGCCCTGGCATGTCAGCATCGGTGCCGCGGTCGGCGTGGTCGTCGCCGCCTTCCTGCCATTGTCCACCGAGCCCGCGCCGATGACGGCCATCGCCGAGACGGAGAGCTGATATGGCAGACCAGCTCTCGATGGACATGGTGGTTCTGATTCTCGCCGCAGCGGCCGCGACCTTCCTCACCCGCATCGGCGGTTATGTGCTGATCACCCGGATGAAGACGATCCCGCCGCGCATGGAACAGGCCCTCAACGCCGTGCCGGCGGCTGTCCTGACCACGCTCGTCGCCCCCGCCTTCTTCAACGGCGGCTGGGACGTCAAGATCGCCATGCTGGCAGCACTGGTGGTTGGCATCCGATATCCGGGCCTCCTGCTGCTCGGCGCCGGCTGGGCGGCGGCGATGCTCTGCCGCCACCTGCTGGGCTTCTGATTCGAGAGGCTTTAATTCAAGAGAGCGGCTCGGTCGCCTTCACAAGCCAGGTCTTGACGGCTTCGTCGTCGATCAGCGGCAGCAGCTTTTCGCGCACAGTGGCGTGGTAGCCATTGAGCCAGCCGAGTTCCTCCACCGTCATCAGCGCAGGCAGCACCAGGCGGCGGTCGATCGGGCACCAGGTCAGCGTCTCGAAAGCGAGCATCGGCTGGTCGCCGCCGTCGATCTCCTCCGCCGCCTTCACATAGATCAGGTTTTCGATACGGATACCGAAAGAGCCGGGACGGTAATAACCGGGCTCGTTCGACAGGATCATGCCGGGAAGCAGTTCCTGGGTCGCCAACCGCGAGATGCGCTGCGGCCCCTCGTGCACCGAGAGATAGGAGCCGACACCGTGGCCGGTGCCATGCGCATAGTCGCCGCCGGCCTTCCACAGCGCGATGCGGGCGAGCGGGTCGAGGTCGCAGCCGCGGGTGCCCTTGGGAAAACGAGCCGTGCTGATGCCGATCATGCCCTTCAGCACGAGGGTGAAGAATCGCTTGTGCTCGTCCGGCACGGCACCGACCGCGACCGTGCGGGTGATGTCGGTCGTGCCGTTGACGTATTGTGCACCCGAATCGACGAGGAAAAGTTCGCCCGCTTCGAGCTTACGGTTGGTCTCGGTCGTGACGCGGTAATGGATGACCGCGCCATGCTCGCCCGCACCCGAGATCGTCTCGAAGGAAATGTCCTTCAGCGGGTTCTGCATGTTCTGGCCGACGCGGGCGCGGGTTGCCTCCAGCGCCTTGACCCCGTCGATCTCGGTGATCGTGCCCGGTGCTTGGCTGTCGAGCCAATAGAGATATTCGACCATTGCGGCGCCATCCTGCAGATGCGCCTTGGCCGAGCCTTCGAGCTCCTCGCGGTTCTTGCAGGCACGCGGCAGTTTTGCCGGATCGGAAGCCTCGACCACCTCGCCGCCGGCGGCCGCGATCACCTTGGTGAGCGCGAGCGGCGTCAGGTCGGGATCGATCAGGATTTTTGCGCCGTCCGCCGAGAAGGCAGCAAGCCGGGCGAGGAATTCCGACGGCGGACGCTGCACGGCGATCTGCGCCAGATAGGCGGCCTGCTCAATGCCGGTCTTCATCTGGTCGAGGAAGATCTCGGCCCTGCCTTCGGCTGGGATGATGGCGCGCGATAGCGGATAGGGCGTGTGCGGAACGTCGTCGCCGCGGATGTTGAATATCCAGGCGACCGATGTCGGGTCGGCGATGACGACTGCTGCAACACCCTTCTCCTTTACCTGGCTCGCTATGGCGGCGATCTTCTCGCTCGCCAGCGTGCCGGCATATTCCTGTTTCTGGATCGAAACGGCGCCATGCGGTTCGGCCGGCCGATCGGTCCAGATCGCATCGAGCGGATTGGCATCGAGCAACACCAGCGAGCCGCCGATCTCGGCGAGCGCCCTTTCGAGCCGGCGCACCTCCGCGCCCGCATGCAGCCATGGGTCGATGCCGAGGCGAAAGCCCTTCGATCCATGGCGCGGCAGCCAGACATGCGGCGGTTCGTTGACGAGGTCGCCGGCGGTGAACACCGAACCGTCCACCTGCTCGGCAAGCTGGGTGACGTAACGTCCATCGACAAAAACGACAGCCTCACGCTGCGTGACGAGTGCCATGCCGGCCGAGCCGGTAAAGCCGGTGAGCCAGGATAGGCGCTCTGCCGAGGCCGGCACGTATTCGCCCTGGTATTCGTCGGCACGGGGGACGAGAAAACCGTCAATGCCGAGATTGGTGAATTTCGCGCGGAGCGCACTGACGCGATCGCGACCGAACTGCGGGGCGGACTTCACTTCGAAGGACTGGAACATGGGGTTGTTTTTCCGGGCTGCCTGATTCCGAGAGGTTGAAACCATGTTAGCCGATCTTCGACAGACATTGCCAGCCGAGCCGCATGAGCGACGATTGTGCATCTGCTCAACAGGTCTGGCGCAGATCTGTTCATCCTATGCAGCACGCGCATACCACCAATGAGAGAAGCCCTCTCACTGTGCAGTGCAGCAATCGCTATATTCCAGTCATCGAACGGGCGCCGAACAAGGCCCGTATCAAAAGGATCGCTTCCATGGCCAACTCTTTCTTCCGCAATGCCTTCAACCGGGTGGTCGAAGCTCGCGAGCGTCAGGTTGCCCGTTACGTCAACGGCGCTTTGCTGTCCCTCGACGATGAAACGCTGAAGGGCCTCGGCACCAGCCGGGAAGAACTGCGCCGCAAGGGCGCTCAAAGCTACGTATTCTGATTTTACGGCTGGCGCGGGATCTCCTCCCTCACCCGCCCCGGCTTCCAGGATACGAGGCCCGCTCGAGCAGATCCTCCCTCACGCTCGCGGGTTCGATCAGTCTCAAACTGATCGCAAGGCGGCACCACCGGTGCCGCCTTTTTGCTGTTTGGCACCAGTAGCCATGCGAAAAACTCAATGCTGCATTGCGAAAAATCATTCGTGGCGCAGATGGATCGTCACCCAGCCATTGCGCCAGATGGTGCGGACATGGGCGAGACGGACGCCGCTATAGGCGGCCAGCACCTTCCAGCGCTGTCCTGCGAGGATGCCGGACAGGATGACCGACCCGCCAGGCGCCAGATGTGCCGCCAGCTGCGGGGCCATCTTCATCAGCGGCCGCGCAAGAATGTTGGCAATGATCAGATCGAACGGCCCTTCGCGACCGAACGCCGGCGAATGAAATCCCGGCGCGGTTTCCAGACGGATGCCCGTCGCGATGCCGTTGCGGCGGACATTCTCCCTGGCCACCCGCACGGCGACCGGATCGATGTCGGTCGCGAGCACCGGAATATTCCGCAGCTTGCGCACGGCGATCGCCAGCACGCCGCTCCCGGTCCCGAGATCGAGCGCATTGCGGACCGTCCTTGCGCGCATCACCTCCTCGATCACTTCGAGGCAGCCGGCAGTCGTGCCATGGTGGCCGGTGCCGAAGGCCTGGCCCGCATCGATCTCGATGGCGATATCGTTGATTTTCACCTTGTCGCGGTCATGCGAGCCGTGGACGATGAACCGCCCGGCCCTCACCGGCTTCAGCCCCTCCAGCGACTTGGCGATCCAGTCGATATCCGGAATGACTTCCCTTTGGATTTCCAGAGCGGGAAAGGCTTGCGCAAGGCCCTCGGCCACGCGCTCGCGCACCATCTCCTCGTCATCCGCCATCATGTAGACGGAGGCTTCCCAGATATCCCTCTTCTCATCGACTTCGGTGGTGGCGATGGCGAAATCCTCTTCGCCGAAGACCTCCGACAGGATATCGAGGATCTCGGTCGCACCTTTTTCGGTGGACGTGACGTAAAGGCGGATTTCGCTCAAGGAAAAGGTCTCTCAGCTATTGATCGGTGGCGGAGAGGATTGCCACAGAAGCTGTGTCCGCTTCAACGCCAAACGTATCAGCCCTTGATCAGTTTTTCGAGCTTCTTGATCGCCACGTCCGGGTTTTCGCCATAGGCAATGGTGCCGGCGAAGCGCCCGCCATCGTCGAGCAGGAATACCGAAGCCGTATGATCCATCGTGTAATCGCCGGTCGGATCCTTCTCGTCGACCGGCACTTTCTTAAAATAGACCTTGAAGCCCTTGGCCATCTCCTGGACCTTGGCCGGCGGGCCGGAAATGCCCTTCACCCGGTCGGTGACATTGGAGACATACTGGCCGAGCAGTTCAGGACTGTCGCGTTCCGGATCGATGCTGACAAAGTAGCCGTTGAGCTTGGTGCCGTCCGGATCGACCTTGTGCAGCCAGCCGTTAAGCTCGAACAGCGTCGTCGGGCAGACTTCCGGGCAATGGGTGAAACCGAAGAACAGCGCCGTCGGCTTGTCCTGAAACGCCTTCTCGGTGATCGGCTGGCCGTTCTGGGCGACGAGCTGGAACGGTACGCCGAAGGGACCTTCGGCAAGCTGCTGTTTCGAACGCGTGAACGTCAGCGTCAGCGTGACCAGCACGCCCGCCAATGCAACGACGGCGATCCACAGAACGATTCGAAAGCTCTTCATCGGTATCTCTTCAGCTCAGGCTTGGTTGACGGAGCGATAGACCCGAGCCGCCGGACACGCAATTCAAGAAGTCGTTTTCGAAAGACATCGCGCTGATTTGTCTCAACGATACGGCAGCGGTCAGAAACACCAGGAAAGACCGTTTTCACCGAGCGTCAGCAGAATGGAAGAGCCGAACCGAAGCCAGCCATAAAAGGCGACGCCGCCGAGCCCGAGCAAGAGCAGGCTTACGGCGGTGATCAGCGGCAGGCGGTAACCGTCGACGGTGTTATCCATGGCGTTCAACCTACAACCTTTTCCGGCTTGTTGGAAGGCCGGCACAACCTCCAAACAGGCTTAGCGTAAGATTAATACCTGTCTGAGATCTTATAAGGGCGAAGGTGGTTCACGAATCGTTGCGGCAAATGGGAGTGGGATGCGACGCGCATCGCACTGAGGGCCGCGATATCGCCAGGACCGCCAAAGACATGACGTCGCCGATACCGGCTCGCTCCCTGTTTCCATCTTTATCCGAAAGCCTGCCGGACCTGTCCGGCACCGGGAGGAATTTCAACAGCATGACGGCAAAACCCATTCGCAAGTCGCTCTCGGTCAATCACCGACTATGGACCCTGGCAGGATCCGCCTTTGCCGGTATCGGCGCCATGTTGCTTGTCGGCTGGTACGAGGGCCGCCAGGTTGACGAAGCGCTGCAGCGCGCCACCGAGGTCCGGGAGCATGTGGATACCGTCAACGGCATGCGCATCGCCAACCTGGAGCTCGTCCTGGCGGCGATGGACACGATCGTCGACCGCGACGACAAACGCGTTGATCCTGCCCGTCTGAAGGCGATGGCAGACTCCATCGATAAGCTGAAAAGCTCCTCGGGCGACCTGAAGAAACTCGCGGCCGAAATTGGCAATCCGGGCCTCGTCTCCAGTTTTGAAACGGATCTCGCGGCTGTTTCGACGACGATCCAGGTCGATCTCAGAAAAATGGTCGAAACGGGCGCATCCGACGAAGCCTATGACAAGATCGACGACGTCATCGACGGTGCCGGCGAACGGGTCGGCACAACGCTCGAGACAGCGGCTGTCGCGGGCGAGAAGCTTGTCGGCAACCGCGTCCACGAGGCGAACACGCTTTCCTCGAACGCGCTTTATGTGCAGCTTGGCTTCGGCTTGATCGCACTGGTCGCCATGGCGATCCTGCAGAGCGTTCATGGCGGCGCCATCCGGCGCGGCATCGACGGTGTTCGCGCCAGCATGCAGCGGATCATCGGTGGCGACTACAGGAGCCCCGTGCCCGGTATCGACCGCGGCGACGAGATCGGTGAGATGGCGCGGGCCACCGACATCTTCCGGCTTGCAGCCGTCGAGCGCCAGACCCTGGAGAACAGCCTGGAGGACGAACGCCGCCGCAACGAAACCCAACGGCAGGCGAGCGAGTCGGAACAGAAGGCCGAAGCCCAAGCGCTCCACTTTGCCGTCGATTCGCTGGCCGGCGCACTCAACCGTCTTGCCGAAGGCGACCTTGCGGCCGCGGTCGAGCGCCCCTTCCGGGGCGATCTCGAGCGCCTGCGCACCGACTTCAACCGGGTCGTCGAACGCTTGCGCCACATCATGACAGAGGTCGCGAACAGTTCCAGTTCCATCGGCGCCAACGCCAACCAGATGCGCTCCGCTGCCGACGACCTGGCCAAGCGGACCGAGAAACAGGCGGCCTCGCTCGAGGAAACATCGGCAGCCCTTGAGGAAATCACCTCGACCGTGCGCAACGCCACCAGCCGCGCCGAAGAGGCGACCCAGATGGTGAGCGATGCCAAGGACTATACCGAACAGTCCTCCGGCGTGGTTCGCGATGCCACAGCCGCCATGGGGCGGATCGAGGGCGCGACCGCCGAAATCGGCAAGATCATCAACGTCATTGACGAAATCGCCTTCCAGACCAACCTGCTGGCCCTCAACGCCGGGGTCGAGGCGGCCCGCGCAGGCGAGGCCGGCAAGGGGTTTGCCGTCGTCGCCCAGGAAGTGCGCGAGCTCGCCGGGCGCGCAGCTGGTGCCGCCAAGGACATCAAGGCACTGGTCACCCGCTCGAACCACGAGGTCAAGACCGGCGTGGACCTGGTGAAGGCGACGGGCGATGCCCTGACCCGGATCGGCGACGACGTGCTGAAAATCAACGATCACGTTCACGCGATTTTCACTTCTGCACGCGAACAATCGACCGGACTAACCGAGATCAATATGGCGATCAGCCAGATGGACCAAGCAACGCAACAGAATGCCGCAATGGTGGAGCAGAGCACTGCTGCCAGCCATTCGCTGGCGAGCGACGCCGAAAACCTCAACCAGCTGATCAGCCATTTCCAAATCCGTGGAGGCAATGGCCCGCGCGCCGTCGAGGCTGCGAGCGCTTCCACGCCACCCAAACCATCGCCCGCACTCAACTTGATGAACAAGCTCGCGGGAGCCTTCAGCAATAGCCCCACCTCCGCCAAGCCGAAGGCCGTGGGATCCTCAGACAAATGGGAAGAGTTCTGACATGAGCAATGCCATCAAGCAGTCCGGCGCCTACCTTGAAATCGTCTCCTTCCATCTCGGAGACCAGGAATTCTGCATCGACATCATGGCGATCCGCGAAATCCGCGGCTGGGCGCCGGTGACGCCGATGCCGCACACGCCGCCTTACGTGCTCGGCCTCATCAACCTGCGCGGCGCGGTAATCCCGGTCATCGACATGGCCTGCCGTCTCGGCATGAAGATGACCGAACCGTCGGAACGCTCCGCGATCATCGTCACCGACATCGCCGGCAAGCTGGTCGGCCTGCTGGTCGAACAGGTTTCCGACATGATGACCATCCGTGGGGAAGACCTGCAGCCGGCCCCGGAAATCATCCCGGAAGCCCAGCGCGCCTTCTGCCGCGGCATCGTCGCGCTCGAAAAGACCATGGTCTGCTTCCTGAACCTCGACACCGTCATCGCCGACGAACTCGCGCGCGAAGCCGCGTAATCTGCGGCGCAAAAAGTTCGAAACTGTGTCCTGATCTCCCGTTACACGCAGATGTGACGGGAGATTAACTTATTGTAATCATTGCCTATTTGTAACAATTTTAAACGGAACCGGGGAACCGGGACCACGTTCTCCCGTCGCAAAACGCCCAACCGACGCCTCAAACGCCCCTCGGCTGGTTTACCCAAGATAGGAGAACGACCATGAACAAGGCTTTTGCTCTCGCAGTCCTGATGTCCGCCGCCACGGTGGGAACCGCCTATGCCCGCGATATGGGCATGACGGCAAAACCCGCTGGCGACGTCGCCATCGTCTACACCGACCCGGAAATCGATAACAGCGCAAAGCGGCTGGACGTTCCGGACGCCTTCATCCACCCGGATCAGGCCACCATCCAGAAGGCGCAGAACGAAGTGAAGACCGACCGCGCGCTGCGCGCCGATCTTCTGAGCCACAAGGTCGAACTCAACAACGTCGTGGCGATCGACACCGCCGCAGATGGCAGCCGGATCGTCTACGTCCGCTGATTCGTCCACCATTCCCCACGGATTTCAAAACCGGGTTCGCTTGCCGAGCCCGGTTCTGTCGTTTTGCCGGCCATCCTGTTGACCTCAGCCACACCGCATGACTGTATTCGTCGACGGGATGCAACATGGCTTGCGTCCCACGCTTTGGGAGGAGCGCGCTTGAGCGACAGAGTTGACGCCATCGTGGTGGGCGCAGGGCTTTCGGGCCTCGTTGCCGCGACCGAACTTGCAGATGCCGGCCGCTCCGTCCTCATCCTCGACCAGGAACCGGAACAGAACCTCGGCGGCCAGGCCTTCTGGTCGCTCGGCGGGCTGTTCCTCGTCGATTCTCCCGAGCAGCGGCGGATGGGCATCCGCGATTCGCTCGAACTCGCCTGGCAGGACTGGCTCGGCACCGCCGGTTTCGACCGCGAGGAAGACCACTGGCCGCGCCTTTGGGCGGAAGCCTACGTGGCGTTCGCCGCCGGCGAAAAACGCTCCTGGCTCAGGCAGATGGGCCATCGCATCTTTCCGATCGTCGGCTGGGCGGAACGCGGCGGCGGCTCGGCGACCTCGCATGGCAATTCCGTGCCGCGGTTCCACACCACCTGGGGCACAGGCCCCGGTGTCGTCGAACCGTTCGAGCGACGGGCGCGCGAGGCGGAAAAAAGCGGCAGGGTCCGCTTTCTCTGGCGGCACCGCGTCGATAACCTAGTCAAGACCGGCAGTGCCGTGACAGGGGTCGCCGGCACGGTCCTTGCGGCGAGCACGGCGCTGCGCGGCGAGGAAACCTCCAGGACACCGGCCGGTGACTTCGAGCTCAATGCGCCGATCGTCATCGTCGCTTCCGGCGGCATCGGCGGCAACCAGGATCTCGTGCGACAGATGTGGCCGGCAAGGCTCGGGCGACCGCCAGCCTTCATGGTCTCCGGCGTGCCGAAGCACGTGGACGGCCGGATGATCGGCATTACCCGGGCAGCCGGCGGGCAGGTGATCAACCGCGACCGCATGTGGCACTACACGGAAGGCCTGAGAAACTGGAACCCGATCTGGCAAAACCATGGCATCCGCATCCTGCCCGGCCCCTCCTCTTTATGGTTCGACGCGACGGGCAAGCGCCTGCCCGCCCCTTTTTATCCCGGCTACGATACGCTCGGCACGCTCCAGCATCTCATGGCGACCGGCTACGACCATAGCTGGTTCGTGTTGAACCAGAGCATCATCCGCAAGGAATTTGCGCTCTCCGGCTCCGAACAGAACCCGGACCTGACCGGTCGCGACTGGAAGCTGACGGCGAAACGGGCGATCGGCAGGAAGGCGACCGGGCCGGTCGAGGCCTTCAAGGAACATGGCGAGGATTTCGTGATCGCCGAGAACCTTGGCGAGTTGGTGGCCGGCATGAACCGGCTTGTCGGCAGCAATCTTCTGAACCTCGCCCAGATCGAGCGCGAGATATCGGCCCGCGACGGCCAGGTGGCCAATCCCTTTGCCAAGGACGCGCAGATCATGGGCATCCACAATGCCCGCCGCTCACTTGGAGAAAAGCTGGTGCGGACCGCAAAACCGCATCGCATTCTCGATCCGGCACATGGACCGCTGATTGCGGTAAGGCTGAATATCCTGACGCGCAAGACACTGGGCGGGATCGAGACCGACCTCTCGGCCCGCGTGCTCGGAGAGAACGGAGAAGCCATCCTCGGGCTTTATGCCGTCGGCGAGGCCGCTGGTTTCGGCGGCGGCGGCATGCACGGGTATCGGGCGCTGGAAGGCACCTTTCTCGGCGGATGCCTGTTTTCCGGCCGCAATGCCGGCCGGGCGGCGGCCGCCGCCCTCGCCTGAGCCCGATTACGGCTTGGGCTTGCCGTTCTTCCAGGTGACGTTCTGGTTGTAGAGCGGGATGGTCGAGATCGCCATCTTGGCCGAGCCGTCGGTGAGCTCGCGCGTGTGAACCAGGTAGATCAGCGTATCGTTGGCCTTGTCGTAGATGCGGTTGACGACCAGCGACTTCCAGATCAGCGACATGCCTTCGCGAAACACCTCGTCGCCGTCCTTGGAAAGATCGATATTGCCGATCTCGATGGGGCCTGTCTGGCGGCAGGCGATCGAATTGTTGGACGGGTCCTCGAACCAGTTGCCGTTCTTCAGCCGGTCGATGATGCCGCGCTCGAAATAGGTCACATGGCAGGTAACGCCCTTCACCTGCGGATCGGCGACCGCCTCGACGATGATGTCGTTGCCGATCCAGTCGACGCCGACCTCGCCGACCACTTCGGCGGAGGCGGGAAGGACAAGCGCGCCGAGTGAAATGGCTGCGGCAGATGCAAGGCAGGCAAGGCGGCTCATGGGTTGCGTCATGGGGACTTCTGCTCCGGTAAACGATCCGTGATCTGAGATAAGGATTGCCGGAGCGGAAACAAGCGGAAGCGCGGCAACTCTTATTTGAGCCGGCAGGTGCAGGGGGCATAACCGCCTGAAAACAGCCGCCCGACCTTCATGCCGATCGCCGCCGGAATGTCGCGGACATGCGGTACGGCAAGCGATTTGGCGATCGCGACCGTCGCCCGCGCGCAGACGGCCGCGTCTTCGGCGGCATTGTGATGGGCGAACCTGAGGCCGAGATGCTGGGCAAGGACGTTGAGCTTGTGCGACCCGAGATGCGGCCAGACCTTCTGCGACATTTTTACGCTGCAGAGATAGGAGAGCTCCGGATAACTCTGCCGATAGGCATCGAGGCAGGCCCGCCAGACGCTGAAATCGAACGCCGCGTTATGGGCGATCATCGTCGCACCGCGAAAATCGTCGGCGAACTCGTCCATCACCTCGGGAAACTCGCCGGCATCTTCGACATGTTCCGGCCGGATGCCATGGATCGCGACGTTGAAGGAGGAAAACCGCATGTCCTTCGGGCGGATCAGCCGTTCCTCCACCCGCACCACCTCGTCGCCCTCCAGCCAGGCAAGCCCGACCGAACAGGCGCTGCCGCGCTGCTCGTTGGCGGTTTCGAAATCGATGGCGATGGTTTTCAAGGGCGAGTTCCGGGTGAAGGTTGGAGAACTTCTACAGGCGGGAATTCGATTCGGCAAAGACAGCGAGCGCTTTCACCCTCTTGACGCCTTGGCGCTTGTTTGAGACCTTCGCCACCATGACCCGTTTCGCCGCCCACATGCATCTTACCGTGACCATTCACCCCGCAGGGTGCGTGGCGGTTTTGGCGCGTTAACCGGTCATCCGTCCACCAACCCTGCCGACGGCAGGGTTCGGTATTTCCGCTCTGCCTCGGTGAAGAACCAAGGAGAGCAAGCATGATCGAGTTCGATATCCCTCCACCGCTGGACCCCGATGCACGATGGCCTGAAGGCCTGTCGATCCGCGCCCGCACGCCGGCGGATGCGCCGGCCATTACCGCCTTGCACAATATGCCCGGTTACCGTCGGGGCACCCTCAGAACGCCGCACCACAGCCCGGAAGAAATCCGCAAGGGCATCGAGAACCAATCCGCCAATTCTATCTCACTGGTCGCGGTCCTCAAGGACAGGATCGTCGGCGACGTCGGTATGACCCGCTATGCAAATCGCCGGGCCTATGCCGGAAGTATCGGCATGGGCGTCCACGACGCCTATACCGGCCGCGGAATCGGTCGCGCCCTGATCGGCGAGATCCTCGCCATCGGCGACCGGTGGCTGGACCTGAAGCGAATCGAGCTGACGGTCTATACCGACAACGAAACGGCGATCCGCCTCTACGAGCGGAACGGCTTCGTGAAGGAAGGCCATTTCAAGCAATTCGCCTTCCGCGACGGCGAATATGTCGATGCCTATGCGATGGCGCGGTTCAGGCTCTAACCGGTCACCCGATAAAGGCCAGCCATTCATCCTCGTCCATCACCTGGACGCCGAGCTCCCTCGCCTTGTCGAGCTTGGAGCCGGCGCCCGGGCCGGCGACCACATAATCCGTCTTCTTGGAGACCGACCCGGCCACCTTGGCGCCAAGGCTTTCCGCCCGCGCCTTGGCTTCGTCGCGGGTGAATTTTTCGAGCGAGCCGGTGAAGACGACCGTCTTGCCGGCAACCACGCTATTGCTCGCGGCGATCTGTTCGGCAGCCTGCGGCGTTACCTCTTCGCGAAGCCGGGTGATGACTTCGACATTGCGCGGCTCCTTGAAGAACTCGACGATGGCCCGCGCCATGATCTCGCCGATGCCCTCGATATTGTTGAGATCGTCCCAGGCGTCTCCGGAAAGGTCGGCTGCATCGTCCATGGCCTTGGCAAAGGCCTCGTAGGTGCCGTAGGCGCGCGCCAAGAGCTTGGCGGTGGTCTCGCCCACGTGGCGGATGCCGAGCGCATAGATGAAGCGGTGGAGCGCGATCTCGCGCCGCTCATCGATCGCATCGAAGAGTTTCTTGACGCTGACCTTGCCGAAGCCTTCGATATTCTCAAGCTTGGTGAGCGCCGATCCCTCCTGCCGCCGCTTCAGCGTAAAAATATCCGGCGCGGTGCGGATCTTCAGTGCCTCGTCTTCCGCCTGGAAGAAGAAATCGATCTGCTTGGACCCGAGACCTTCGATATCGAAGGCATTGCGCGAGACGAAATGCTTCAAATGTTCGGTCGCCTGCGCCCGGCAGACGAAACCGCCGGTGCAGCGGGTGACCGAATCGAGCTTGCCAGTCTTTTCGTTGCGCTCCCGCACCGCATGGCTGCCGCAGACGGGGCATTTCTTGGGAAATTCGTAAGGCACGGCTTCCTGAGGGCGCTTCTCCATCACCACGTCGAGCACCTGGGGGATGACATCCCCTGCCCGCTGGACGATGACGGTATCGCCGACCCGGATATCGTGGTCGGGCTGGCGGATCGGCTCGCCGGAATTGCCCAGGCCCTTGATATAATCCTCGTTGTGCAGCGTCGCATTGGTAACGACCACCCCGCCGACGGTGACCGGCGTCAGCCGTGCGACCGGCGTCAGCGCGCCGGTGCGGCCGACCTGGATGTCGATGCGCTCCACATGGGTAAAGGCCTGTTCCGCCGGGAATTTATGGGCCGTCGCCCAGCGTGGCGATCGCGAGCGAAAACCGAGCCGCGCCTGCAGGTCGAGCCTGTCGACCTTGTAGACGACGCCGTCGATCTCGTAGTCGAGGTCCGGGCGCTTGAGGCCGATCTCGTTGTAATGGGCGATGATGTCTTCGACCGCATGAAGTCGTTTCATCAGCGGGTTGACCGGAAAACCCCATTCCCTGAATTTTTCGACCATGCCCATCTGGGTATCGGCCGGCATTTCCGACATCTCGCCCCAGGCATAGGCGAAGAATTGCAGGTTGCGGCTGGCAGTGACCTTGGCGTCGAGCTGGCGCAGCGACCCCGCGGCCGTGTTGCGCGGGTTGACATAGGTCTGCTTGCCTTCCGCCGCCATCTTCTCGTTGAGCGCCAGGAAGTCGCTCTTCGTCATATAAACCTCGCCGCGCACCTCGACGATATCGGGCACGCCGGCCGGCAGACGATTGGGGATTTCCTTGATGGTCTTGATGTTTTCGGTGACGTTCTCGCCGGTCGTGCCGTCGCCGCGGGTTGCGGCATTCACCAGCCGGCCGTTCTCGTAGCGGATCGACATGGAGAGTCCGTCGATCTTCGGCTCGGCCGTAAACGCGATCGAACCATCGGGAAGCTGGCCGAGGAAGCGGTAGACGGAGGAGACGAAGTCGCGCACGTCTTCGTCGGAAAAGGTATTGTCGAGCGACAGCATCGGCCGCGAATGGGTGATCGCCGCAAACGTCGGCAGGGGTGCTGCGCCGACACGGATAGAGGGGCTGTCGGCGCGGATCAGCTGCGGGAACCGCTTCTCGATCGCATCGTTGCGCCGTTTCAGCGCGTCGTAATCCGCATCCGAAATCCGCGGCGCGTCGTGGCCGTGATAGAGCTCGTCATTACGGGCAATCTCCGCCGCCAGATAGGCGAGCTCGGCTGCGGCCTGTTCTTCGGTCAGGTTTTCGACGGGCGTCTGTTCGGCGGGCATGCGGGTCTACTCCTCGGGTAGCGAGGAGTCGTTTTGTAGCGCAAAATTTACCGATGGGAAGAGCGGATGGAGGGTCTCGGAGGATGAGTCTACCCGCCGCCAGCCAGCAGCCGCTTGGCCGCCGCCCTCGCCTCGTCGGTCACCGATGCGCCGGCGAGCATGCGGGCGATCTCTTCGGTGCGGTGTTCCGGCTCCATGGTGGCGACGCGGGTGGCGATCTTGTCGGTGCCCTCGCCGGCCGGACCCTTGGAGATCAGGAGATGCGTTGCCGCACGGGCGGCCACCTGCGGCGCGTGGGTGACGGAGAGCACCTGCACCTTGTCCGAGAGCCGTTTCAGCCGCTGGCCGATCGCGTCGGCCACCGCGCCGCCGACACCGGTATCGATTTCGTCGAAGACCAGCGTCGGGGCCGAGCCTCGGTCGGCGAGCGCCACCTTGAGCGCCAGAAGGAAACGCGACAGTTCGCCGCCCGACGCGACCTTCATGATCGGGCCGGGACGCGTGCCGGGATTGGTCTGGACGTGGAACTCGACGGTATCGATGCCCTCGGCGCTCGCCGCTTCCGGATCGCTCGCGACGTCGACCATGAAGCGGGCCCGTTCGAGCTTCAGAGCCGGCAGTTCGGCCATCACGGCTTCGGCCAGCGCCTCGGCGCCATGCCGGCGCTTCTCTGACAGGATGGCGGCGGCATGATCGTATGCGGCCTTGGCAGCGGCGGTCAGCTTTTCCAGCTCGGCGAGCTTCTCCTCACCCGCATCGAGATCGGCAAGGTCCGATATCATCTTTTCGGCAAGCGCCGGCAGGTCGGCGACCGGGATCGAATATTTACGGCCTGCGGCCCTGAGCGCAAACAACCGCTCCTCGACCCGCTCCAGTTCGCGCGGGTCGAATTCGGTGCGCCTCAGCGCCGCCTCGACTTCCATCTGGGCATTGGAGAGATAGTTGAGCGCCTGGTCGAGGAGCTCGACGGTTTCTTCGAGCAGGCCCGGCGCCTCGTGGCTCTTGCGCTCCAGGCGCCGCACCAGCGAGGCGATCAGCGGCACGGGCGATGCATTGCCGTTGAGGAATTCCGACGCCTCGGAAATGTCGCCGGCGATCCGTTCGGATTTCTGCATCCGCGAGCGCTGTTCGGCGAGCCCGTCCTCTTCGCCGTCACGCGGCGAAAGCGCTTCGAGTTCTTCCACCGAGGCGCGGATATAGTCTGCTTCACGGGCGGCGGCCTCGACCTTGGCGCGATGGGTCTTGAAGGCCCGCTCGGCGTCCCGCCACGAGCGATAAAGGGTGGACAGCTGCAGCACCTCGTCACCGAGGCCGGTGAAGGCGTCGAGCAGCGTGCGATGGGCGTCCGTGTCGATCAGCGCCCGGTCGTCGTGCTGCCCGTGGATCTCGACGAGCAGCTGGCCGGCCTGGCGCATCAGCTGCACGCTGACCGGCTGGTCGTTGATAGAAGCGCGGGTGCGCCCGTCGGCCGACTGGATGCGGCGGAAGATCAGGTCGCCGTCGTCGTCGATGCCGTTGTCGCGCAGGAGTTTTCGGGCGCCGTGGCTGCCGGACACGTCGAAGACGGCCGTCACTTGGCCCTTGTCCTCGCCATGGCGCACCAGGTCGCCGTCACCGCGGCCGCCGAGCGCCAGCGAAAGACTATCGAGAAGGATCGATTTGCCGGCGCCGGTTTCGCCGGTCAGCACCGAAAGGCCGGTCTCGAAGGCAAGATCCAGCCGCTCGATCAGAACGATATCGCGGATCGATAACTGGATCAGCATGTCTCAGACCTTAAGCGCCGATCAGCTTGGCCCCGGCGCGGGAAATCCACGAACCGCGATTTTCGCGGGGTTCGACGCCGTTGCCCTTCAGCAGCTTGAAGGAATCGGCATACCACTGGCTGTCGGGATAATTGCGCCCGAGGACGGCGGCAGCGGTCTGCGCCTCTTCGGTGATGCCCATCGCATAGTAGGCTTCGGTCAGGCGCGCCAGCGCCTCTTCCACCTGGTTTGTGTTCGGGTACTGCTCGACCACGTTGCGAAAACGCTGGATCGCGGCAAGATATTCCTTGCGCTCCAGGTAGTAGCGGCCGATCTGCATTTCCTTGCCGGCGAGTTGGTCGCGCGCAAAGCGAATCTTCGCCTGCGCATCCTCGACATATTCCGAGGTCGGATAATTGGTCACGACCTTGTTCATCGCATCGATGGTGCGCACCGCAGCGCGCTGGTCCTGGGTCACGTCGGCGATCTGCTTGGAGTAAGCGAGACCGACGAGATACTGGACATAGGCCGAATCCTGCGATTGCGGATACTGGCTCATGTAGCGGTTGCCGGTGGCGACCGCCTCGTCGTTGCGGCCGAGCCGGTACTTGGTGAATGTGCTCATGACGAGCGCCTTGCGGCCCCATTCGGTGAAGGGATTCTGGCGGTCGATCGAATCGAACTTGCGGCCCGCTTCGGCAAGGTTGCCGGCCTTCATGTTGGCGAGACCCTGGTTGTAGAGCGTCTCCGGCGCGTCCGTTTCGAGACCGAGCTTGGTGATGTCGATATCGGGATCCGATTGGCAGGCGGTCATGCCAAAGCCGGCGCCGGCCAGCACCAGCGACACAAGCGCTACTCTTGCCGTCTTACGCATTCCAACAGACCTTACATGGTTCATTCGACAATTCCTGATCGTCCCGCGCCTGAGAAGCCCGCTGCCAAGCAGGCCGTTCTAGCCATAAAAGCAAAGGGAGAGCAACGCAATGCTGTGGCATTAATGCATTTTTGTGGCACGCCGCAGCAATACGGCATTTCAAGGTTAAATCCGGAACCGGTCTCCCAAAAAGAAAAAGGCCGCTTCCGGAGAAGCGGCCGAGTCGACTGGGTCAACTTTATCAGGCAAACCAGGACGCCAGTTCCGGCACGTTGACCGGTACGAACTCCCGTGCCCGCACGCGGGCCGCGCGCGACGACGGAGCCTCGACGACCTCATAAGCCGTCGGATCGCTCATCAGCGCCTTCAATGCGTTGGCATTCATCTTGTGGCCGCCGCGATAGGAGCGGTAGCAGCCGATGAACTGGGCGCCGGCAAGCGCCAGGTCGCCGACGGCGTCGAGCGTCTTGTGACGGACGAATTCATCCTTGTAACGAAGGCCTTCGACATTGACGATCGAGTCGTCGTCGGAGATGACCACCGAGTTTTCGAGCGAGGAACCGAGTGCGTAACCGGCAGCCCAGAGACGCTCCACGTCGCGCATGAAACCGAAGGTGCGGGCCCGCGAGAGTTCCTGCTTGAAGGTCTCAGGCGTCAGGTCACCCTTCCAGCTCTGGCGGCCGATCAGCGGCGAAGCGAAATCGATCTCGACTTCGAAACGCGTGCCGTCATAGGGGCGGAACTCCGACCAGGAAGCACCGTTATCGATGCGGACCGGCTTCAGGACACGGATATAGCGGCGCTTGATGCCGAGATCGACGATGCCGACCTGCTCGATCGCTTCGATGAAGGGAAAAGAGCTGCCGTCCATGATCGGCATTTCACCGCTGTCGACTTCGACCATGACATTGTCGACGCCGAGCGCGTAGAGCGCGGCCATCACGTGTTCGATCGTCGCGACGGAGCGGGAAAGCGAGGTGCCGAGAACGGTGCAGAGATCGGTATTGCCGACCTGGGAGGAGACGGCGCGGTATTCGACCGAGCTGCCGTCATCCAGAAGACGCGTGAAGATCACGCCGGTGCCGGCTTCGGCAGGCTGAAAAGTAAGGCTGACGGGGGCTCCGGAATGAACGCCAATGCCCTTCAGGGTTACCGGGGAGGCGATGGTGGTCTGGAAACCGAACAGTCCGATAGTCATTCCTGCTGCCTTCTTTTCGCCGGATCCGTAAAGGAAAAAGATCCGATATTCTTGAGCGCCCTGGGACCGATCGCCTGAATCGGTCGATCTCTTTTGGCGTGTCTTAGCGTCTTTCATACGCAGCCGTTTGGCACAATCCAAATCACTGTTCATTTCGGATTGTTACGTTGTTAACTCTGCGTCTTGATTGATAAAACGAGCGAAGGCCCGGATGCGTGATCCGGGCCTTCTTCACATTTCGTGACCGTCTTTATCAGTTCGCCAGATCAGTTGGATTGGCGACGCAGGAAGGCCGGAATTTCGAGCTGGTCTTCCTCGTGATGAGCCTGCGGAACCGCACGTCCATGATCGTCAAGATTGCCGCGCCGCGGCGCGTAGAGGCTTGCCTCGGCCGACAGCGGACGACGCTGCTGGGAGGCCGGAGCCGGTGCGGCCGGCTCGACGTGAGCAGGCTCTTCCTCTTCGCGGCGGCCGAGCGAGTTGGTGATCCGCTTCAGGAGACCCATCGGGCCACGTTCTTCCTGCACATGTTGCACCGGCTGGGCGCGACGATCCATTTCGGCCTTCACGACCGGCGGGAAATCCTCGACCTTCGGCATGCGAACCGGTTCGACCACCTGCGACATCGGCTCGCGGTAGACCGGCTGCGCCGGGCGCGGAGCCGGCTGGCTCATCGCCGGAGCGGGCTGCTGCACGTGATGATGAACCGGGGCCGGCTGCGGGGCCGGAGCCGGGCGGCTCATGACCGGTGCGGGAGCCTCGGCCGGAGCCGCACCGAAGATGCGGCTCTGCGGACGGAACTCTTCCTGCTGATGCATGACCGGCTGCGGAGCGACCGGCTGGGGTGCCGGTGCCGCATACTGCTGCTGCGGTTCTGCAATCGCCAGTTCGCGTTCCATCTCGGCTTCCGCCATGCGGATCGTCTCGGCGATCGGGTCGACGACCGGCTTCGGAGCCGGAGCTGCCTGCATGACCGGAGCCGGCTGAGCGGCAACCGGAGCCGGAGCGATGGCGGCCGACGGGCGGATGATCGGCTTTGCAGCGGCACGCATTTCGGCGGCGCGGATGTCGACGGCGCCGGCGGCGCGATCGATGCCGGTCGCCACGACCGACACGCGGATCAGGCCTTCGAGCGCTTCGTCGAAGGTCGCGCCGAGGATGATGTTGGCGTCCGGATCGACTTCCTCGCGGATGCGGGTCGCGGCTTCGTCGACTTCGAACAGCGTCAGGTCACGGCCGCCGGTGATCGAGATCAGCAGGCCCTGAGCGCCCTTCATCGAAGTTTCGTCGAGCAGCGGATTGGCGATCGCGGCTTCTGCGGCCTGCATGGCGCGGCCCGGGCCGGACGCTTCGCCGGTACCCATCATCGCGCGGCCCATCTCGCGCATCACCGAACGGACGTCGGCGAAGTCGAGGTTGATCAGGCCTTCCTTGACCATCAGGTCGGTGATGCAGGCGACGCCCGAATAGAGAACCTGATCGGCCATCGCGAACGCGTCGGCGAAGGTGGTCTTGTCGTTGGCGATGCGGAAGAGGTTCTGGTTCGGGATGACGATCAGCGTGTCGACCGACTTCTGCAGTTCCTGGATGCCGGATTCGGCAAGTCGCATGCGGCGCTGGCCTTCGAAGTGGAACGGCTTGGTGACGACGCCGACGGTCAAGATGCCCTTGGAGCGGGCGGCCTGTGCGACGACCGGGGCAGCACCCGTGCCGGTGCCGCCGCCCATGCCGGCGGTGACGAAGCACATATGGGTGCCGTGCAGGTGGTCGACGATTTCGTCGAGGCATTCTTCCGCGGCGGCGCGGCCGACTTCCGGCTGCGAACCGGCGCCGAGACCTTCGGTAACCCGGGCACCCATCTGGATGATGCGCTCGGCCTTGGTCATGGTCAGCGCCTGGGCATCGGTATTGGCGACGACGAAATCGACGCCTTCGAGGCCGGCAGTGATCATGTTGTTGACGGCATTGCCGCCGCCGCCACCGACGCCAAACACGGTGATCCGCGGCTTCAGTTCGGTGATATCAGGCTTCTGCAGCTTGATGGTCATTGCACCAGTTCCTTCTTTTTCTGGCCGCATCGCCGCCGGCCAATTCATTACAACTCTGCTCCGATGCGGGCGGGCGAAGCCCTCACATCAAAAACTTTCCTTCAACCACTGCCCCACGCGGGCCAAGCGGCCATTCCCGCTTCCCAGCGAGGCCATCAGACCGCTCTGCGAAGCGTGTGTTTCAAGATCCGCGACCTGCGGATAGATCATCAACCCGACTGCCGTCGAAAAGGCCGGTCCCTTGGCGGCCGTCGGCAGGCCGGAGACGCCCATCGGACGGCCGATGCGGACATTGCGCGCCAGGATGCGGCGCGCCGTCTCCGAAAGACCGGTGAGCTGGCTGGCGCCACCGGTCAGCACGACGCGCTTGCCGACGATCGGGCTGAAACCCGACTTCTGGATGCGGTCGCGGATCAGTTCGAGCGTCTCTTCGATGCGCGCCTGCACGATGCGGGTGACTAGAGAACGAGGCACCTGGGTCGGCTGGTCGCGATCGTCCTCGCCGATCGGCGGAACGGAGATCACATCCCGTTCGTCGCCACCGTTGGCGAGCGCCGAACCGTGCACGACCTTCATGCGCTCGGCATCCTCGATGCGGGTCGAAAGCCCGCGGGCAAGGTCGGTGGTCACGTGATGACCGCCAAGGCTGATCGCATCCGTATGGACGAGCTTGCCCTCGGCAAAGACCGAGATCGTCGTCGTGCCGCCACCCATGTCGATCGCAGCGCAGCCGAGTTCGACTTCGTCGTCGACGAGGGCTGCAAGGCCGCTGGCATAAGGCGTTGCGACCATGCCTTCGACCGAGAGATGCGCACGGTTGACGCAGAGCTCGAGGTTCTTCAGCGTGGCGCGCTCGGCGGCCACGACATGCATGTCGACACCGAGTGTGTCACCGAACATCGCCAGCGGATCGCGGATGCCGCGCTCGCCGTCGAGCGAGAAACCGGTCGGAAGCGAGTGGAGGATGGCACGATCCTGGCGCAGCGACTGCTGGCTTGCCGCCACCAAAACCTTCTTGAGGTCGGCTTCTTCGACTTCCTGGCCGCCGAGATCGATCGTCGCGGTATAGACGTCGCTGGTGATGCGGCCGGCCGAGACGTTGACGATCAGGCTGTCGACGGTAAGCCCCGCCATACGTTCGGCGGCATCGACCGCCAGGCGCACGACGTTTTCGGCGGCATCGAGATCGCCGATCACACCGGACTTTACGCCGCGCGAACGCTGGTGGCCGATGCCGATGATCTCGATATTGTGGGTACGGCCCGGCAGAACCTGGCTTTCCTGGCGCGGCGTCAACCGGGCGATCATGCAGACCACCTTGGTCGAGCCGATATCCAGGACCGAAACGACGTGACTGCGCTTGGAAGACAGCGGCTTCATGCGCGGCAGGCCGAAATGAGAAGAACCGAATACGCTCAAGACTGCTCTCCCAGTTTCTTCAGGGCCTTAGTGCGCGCATCGAGCGCCTCCTTGCGGCGATCCATGGCACCGGGAGTGAGCTGAATGGTGGTACGATCCTCAAGCCTCAGATCGACGGCGGCAACATCGCGTTCCAGTAGGCCCTGCTCCCTTTCGAGCCGCCCGAGCACGCGCAGCGCCTTGGCGACATTGGCTTCCGGCAGCTTCAGCACGACGCCGTTGTCGAGATGCAGATCCCAGCGGCGACCGGCGATGCGGACATAGGCCTTCACACGATTTTTCAGCTCCGGCCAGCCGGACATGGCATCCTCGAAGGAGGATGCGGCCGTCTCGGCATCGCGGCCGACAAAGAGCGGCAGAGAGGCGAACTTGTTGTCACGCAGCGGCGCGATCACGCTGCCGTTCTTTTCGATCAGCGAGAGCTCGGAACCATGCTGCCAGATGCCGAAGGCCTGACGCTCCTTCAGCATCACCTCGATCGTCTTCGGATAGATCTTGCGGACTTCCGCATACTGGACCCAGGGAAGCGCCGAGAGCTTGCGGCGGGCGGAATCGATGTCGAGGGCGACAAGGGACGTCGTCCCGTCGAGGCCGAGAAGCTGCAGGATGTCGATTTCCGACGTCTGGTCATTGCCCGAGACGCGGACGTCCTCGATCGCAAAGCCGACAGCCGCCGTCGTCGCCTGCGCGACCGCCTGGCCATGGCCGCCGAGCGACATGCCGTAGAGGCCGACCGCAGCGAAGAAGCCGATGGCCGAAACGGTTCCGGTATGGGCCGGGATATGGATGCGGCCAGTGGCGAGGCTCACACAGAAGCGAAACACCCGGCGCAGCGGACGCGGAAGCACCCGGCGCTCTTCGGCACCGAGATAATGAGCCTGAGAACGGCCCCGCGGTCCACCCGCCTTTCTGCCGATCAACGCAAACACGTAGCGTCCTCCACCATCCAACGGACGAGTTCACCAAACGAGTGGCCGGCGTGGCCGGCCATTTCGGGCACCAGCGATGTCGGGGTCATGCCCGGCTGCGTGTTGATTTCCAGCCAGATAACCTCGCCGTTCTCGGAGAAGCGGTCGTCGTAGCGAAAGTCGGAGCGACTGACGCCACGGCAGCCCATCGCCTGATGCGCCTTGAGCGCTAGTGTTTGAATCTTTTGGTAAATATTCGGTGAAATTTGCGCCGGGATGACGTGTTTCGAACCACCCTCCGCATATTTCGCATCGTAATCGTAAAAGGCGTGACTGAGAGGCACCACTTCAGTGACGCCAAGCGCCACATCGCCCATCACGCCGCAGGTCAGTTCGCGGCCATAGATATAGCGTTCGACCAGGACACGGTCGCCGTAGCGCCATTCGGGCGAGCCGATGACCTGCGGCGGATGCGACTGATTCTCCTGGACGATCACGACGCCGAAGGACGACCCTTCGCGCACCGGCTTCACCACATAAGGCGGCTTTATCGGATGGACACCACCGATATCGAAGCGGCTCATGGCCTTGGCTTCGGCGACAGGAATGCCGGACGCCTTGGCAACGTGCTTGGCCTGGTGTTTATCCATGGCGAGCGCCGAGGCAAGCACACCGGAATGCGTGTAGGGAATCTCGAGGTATTCGAGGATACCCTGGATCGTTCCGTCCTCACCGAAAGGTCCGTGCAAGGCATTGAAGGCAACGTCCGGCCGAAGCTCAGAGAGAACGGCCGCGACATCCCGGCCGACATCGACGCGGGTGACGCAGTAACCTTCGCCTTCGAGAGCATCCGCACAGGCAGAGCCCGAGGACAGGCTGACAGGCCGCTCGGAGGAAAATCCTCCCATCAAAACAGCCACGTGCTTGTCGCCCATCAATCACTCCCGCCAAAAAGGACTACACTCTCTAGTACGGCGCTTGCGCCAACCTGTTCTCTGACGATTCTCGCCGGACGTTAGGCATGCCTGCATTAGTGCCCGAATATAGTTAACAAACCGTTTACCTTGATTAACCCGAGCAGCCAAAAGCATGAAAACAAAGGAAAAATCGAATCGCGGGATGTTAACGCGCGGTTTGCGGCAACATTCGGATCGGCAATAAAATGATGCCGGGTCTCTCGAATCGGCAGACGATTCCTGAGATCGAGACACAGAAAAGCCCGCAAAGCATTCGGCTTCGCGGGCTCTTTTACGTCGGCGGAACGCGCCGGTTTTCTGAAGATCAGGCTGCGACCCGCTCTTCCGAATCGTCCACCAGCTTCCACGCCAGCGCGCCGAGGATTGCGCCTACGATCGGCGCAAGCCAGAAAAGCCAAAGCTGTCCGAGAGCCCAGTCCCCGGCGATCAGCGCCACACCGGTCGAACGGGCGGGGTTGACGGAGGTGTTGGTCACCGGGATCGAGATCAGATGGATCAGCGTCAGCGCAAGGCCGATTGCGATCGGAGCAAACCCGGCCGGCGCCTTCGGCCCGGTTGCGCCGAGAATGATGAAGATGAAGAAACCGGTCAGAACCAGTTCGATCAGCAGCGCGGAGATCAACGAATAGCCGCCGGGCGAATGCTCGCCATAGCCGTTGGACGCAAAGCCGCCAAGTTGGAAACCAGCCTTGCCGGAGGCGATGAGATAAAGAACCAGGGCCGCGACAATGGCCCCCACCACCTGGGCGACGACATAGGCCAGGAGGCTGGATGCCGGGAACCTGCCCGCCACCGTCAGTCCCACCGAGACGGCCGGATTGAAGTGCCCGCCGGAAATACCGCCGACCGCATAAGCCATGGTCAGCACCGTCAGGCCGAACGCGAGCGCAACGCCGACGAAACCGATACCGAGATCGGGGAATGCAGCAGCCAGAACCGCGCTGCCGCATCCACCGAAGACAAGCCAGAAAGTGCCGAAAAACTCGGCCGTTAATTTTTTGAACATTGGATATCCCCCTGCTTGTGCCCCCCGGCAGCCTGCCGGTTTTCGGCACGAATCTCATTCACGACAGGATCATTATGCAATACACGCTCATGAATGCTCAATGAATAAGCAGGCTCTGAAAAACATGTTCACATTACGGCAGCGGTTCTGGTCCGGTTTATGAAACCAGGAAGCGAGAGAACAGCCGTAGATCTCCGTTTCAGAAATTCTCGTAGAGAACGCGTGATCGGCGCGTCGCAAGATGCTTTTACCTCAGCCTGCCGGCCGGCCTCCTGTCATTCGCTCGTCATGCCGTGGAACGGTCTCACCTCGCGGCCAGGCATGAAGATGCCGAGGCGCTTGATTTCCCATTCGAGCTTGATGTCGGAATGTTCGAAGACCCGCTGGCGGATGGTCTCGCCGAGATATTCCAGGTCGTAGCCGCTGGCATGGCCGATATTGATCATGAAATTGCAATGCAGTGACGACATCTGTGCGCCGCCGCTGACCAGCCCGCGGCAACCCGCTTCGTCGATCAGCTTCCACGCGGAATGGCCTTCCGGGTTCTTGAAGGTCGAGCCGCCGGTCTTTTCCTTGATCGGCTGCACCGTCTCGCGATGCTGACGCACGGCATCCATCTCGGCGCGGATCTTCGCGCGCTCCTCGGGATATCCCTCGAAGACCGCGTGGGTGAAGATCATCTCCGCCGGAACCGAGGAATGGCGATAGCTGTAGCCCATCTCGGCGCCTGAGAAGACGTGCGTAACGCCCTTGCGGTCGACGGCATGAACTTCGATGACGCGCCCGGCCGTCTCGCCCCCATTGGCGCCGGCATTCATGCGCAGAGCGCCGCCGATCGAGCCGGGGATGCCGTAATAGAAAGCGAAACCGCCGATGCCATTGTCCATCGCCATTGCGGCGATGTGCTTGTCGGGGCAGATTGCACCGGCCTTGATCCGGTTCTCGCCGACAAGGTCAACCCCGCCAAAGCCCTTGGCCGAGAGGCGTAGAACGACGCCCGGAATACCGCCGTCGCGGACGAGCAGGTTTGAACCGACGCCGACTACCGTCAAAGGTACTTCTTCCGGCAGGATCTGCAGGAAGGTCACGAGGTCGTCGACGTCATGGGGCTGGAACATCAGTTCGGCAAGCCCGCCGGCCTGGAACCAGGTGACGCGATCCATCGGCGCATCCGGCGTCAGCCTTCCGCGCAGTTTGTTGACGTCATCCCCCAACGACGCCAGAAGTTTTTCCCCATTCACCTGTTTCATTTCCTATCGTCCCGATATGCTTTCCAGTTCCTTCGGCAATGCCGCCGCCCATTGCGTGATATTACCTGCCCCCAGAAGAACCACGAAATCACCCGGTTTCGCAATGCCCGATACAATCGAAGCGAGTTCGCTCGGCGATTCCATGTATCGTGCGTCGCGATGACCGCCCGACCGGATGCGGGAAACCAGGGTTTCCGAATTGGCACCTTCGATCGGCTCCTCGCCCGCGGCATAGACCGGCGCCAGGAGGATGCTGTCGGCATCGTTGAAGCAATTGGCAAAGTCCTCGAACAAGCTCGACAGGCGCGTGTAACGATGCGGCTGGTGAACGGCGATGATGCGGCCCTGGCACGATTCTCGCGCGGCCCGCAGCACGGCCTTGATCTCCACCGGATGGTGGCCGTAGTCGTCGAAGATCGACACGCCGTTCCAGGTGCCTGTCAGCGTGAAGCGCCGCTTGACGCCGCTGAAATTGGCGAGCCCCTTGCGGATATCCTCTTCCGAAATGCCGAGCCGGTTGGCGACCGCGATCGCGGCCGTCGCATTCGAGATGTTGTGGCGACCAGGCATTGGCAGCGCAAGATCCTTGAACTGGAACACACGGCCGGTGCGGCGACGGCGGATTTCCACGTCGAAGATCGACCTGGTGCCTTCCATGCGGACATTCGAGAAACGCGCATCCGCCTGGGGATTCTCGCCATAGGTGACGATCTTGCGGTCCTCGATGCGGCCGACCAGCGCCTGCACTTCCGGATGGTCGAGGCAGAGCACGCCAAAACCGTAGAACGGCACGTTCTCGACGAATTGCCGGAAGGCGGCGCGCACAGCGTCGAAATTGCCGTAATGGTCGAGATGTTCGGGATCGATATTGGTGACGACGGCGACGTCGGCGGGCAGTTTCAGGAAAGTGCCGTCCGATTCGTCGGCTTCGACCACCATCCATTCACCCGCGCCCATACGGGCATTGGTGCCGTAGGCATTGATGATGCCGCCGTTGATGACGGTCGGGTCGAGACTGCCTGCTTCAAGCAGCGCCGCGACCATCGAGGTGGTCGTGGTCTTGCCATGCGTGCCGCCGATGGCGATCGCATTGCGGAAGCGCATCAACTCGGCGAGCATTTCGGCACGGCGGACGATCGGCAGCGATTTTTCGCGCGCCGCCATCAGCTCCGGATTGTTCTTCTTGATCGCCGTCGAGACGACGACCACCTCGGCATCACCGATATTCTCGGCCTGATGGCCGACGAAGACCGGGATTCCCTTGTCGCGCAGGCGCTGCACATTGGCGCCGTCGGCCTGATCGGATCCCTGGACCTTGTGGCCGAGATTATGCAGCACCTCGGCGATACCGCTCATGCCGATACCGCCGATGCCGATGAAATGGACGAGCCCTATGGCCTTCGGCATCTTCATGCACGCACTCCCTTAAATTCCGAAATCGATTTCCGCTCCGCGATTGCCTCGACCAGATCCGCAAGCTGGCCGGTTGCATTCGGCCGTCCGGCAGACTTGGCGGCAGCCGCCATTCTTTCGAGCTTGTCCGGATCCTTCATCGCACCCGAAATGATCGAGGCGAGCTTTTCCGGAGAAAGCTCCGACTGCTGCACAACCTTTGCGCCACCGGTCGCCACCAGCGCCTCGGCATTGGCGGCCTGGTCGTGATCCAGAGCATGCGGGTAAGGCACGAGAATGGCCGGCCGGCCGATCACCGCAATTTCCGACACCGTCGAGGCGCCGGATCGGCAGATGACGAGATGTGCCGTCGCCAGCCGTTCGGCCATGTCCGAGAAGAACGACGAGATATCGGCGGGCGCCTTGAGCTTTGCAAAGCAGGAGCTGACGCGATCCTTGTCTTCCGGACGCGCCTGCTGGGTAACGACGACACGATCGCGTTCGGCCTGGTCCAGCAGGCTCAGCGCCGTCGGTACGGTCGAGGAAAAGAACTGCGCGCCCTGGCTGCCACCGAACACGACCAGCCGGAACGGATCGTCGCCCCGGGATGCGACATAGGGAATATTGGAGGCCGCAAGCACGGCCGGGCGCACCGGGTTGCCGGTCGTGACGGTCTTGTCCGCATAGGGACCGCTGCCTTCCGGCAGGAAGCCGCCGGCGATTGCCTGGACCTTGGCAGCCAGCGCCTTGTTGGCGCGGCCCATCACGGCGTTCTGTTCGTGGATTATCGTCGGCACGCCCATGGCGGTAGAGGCCATCAGCGGCGGCACGGTCGGATAACCGCCGAAGCCGACGACGGCGAGCGGCTTCAGACGGCCGATCAGGCGGCGGGCGGCCCGCAGGCCCGTCCACAGCTTCCAGCCGGTGCGGGCGAGCGCGATCGGGTTCTTGGATCCGAATGTAGCGGACGGAACGACATGGATTTCGTCGGCAGGAAACGTGCCGGCATAACGCTCGGCCCGGCTGTCGGTGACGAGATGCACGGAATAACCGCGCTTCTTCAGTTCGTGCCCCAGCGCTTCCGCCGGAAACACATGACCGCCGGTCCCCCCGGCGGCAAGCAATATGATGCCCTTGGTCATTGGACTTTTACTCCGCGGGTACGCCCTGGGCGACCCGGAACAGGCTCCGCTCTTGCGCTCGCTTCTCCGGACGATGGCGTGTCAGCGCCAGGATGAAACCTGCAGTGATGCAGATCGCGATCATCGAGGAGCCGCCATAGGAGATCAAGGGGAGCGTCATGCCCTTGGCCGGCATGAGTTCGAGGTTGACGCCGATATTGATGAGCGACTGCATGCCGATCTGCAGCACGAGGCCAGCGACCGCGAACCGGTTGAAGTCGTTGCGCTCCTTGAAGGCGTGGTTCAGGCCGCGCAGCACGATGAAGGCGAAGATCGCCACAAGTGCCATACAGAAGATAATGCCGAATTCCTCGGCTGCAACGGAGAACACGAAGTCCGTGTGGCTGTCCGGCAGGATGCGCTTGACGATGCCCTCGCCCGGCCCCTGCCCGAACCAGCCGCCCTGCAGGATCGCTTCATGCGCCGTCTCGATCTGGAAACGGTCGCCCTCGCCGGTCAGGAATTTGTCGAAGCGGGCGGTCACGTGCGGCAGCATGTAATAGGCGGTGAGGATGCCCCCGGCGCCGACGCCGCCGAGCAGCACGATCCACAGCCAGGGCATGCCGGCCATGAAGAACATGCCGCCCCAGACGACGCTGGTGAGAATCGTCTGGCCAAGGTCCGGCTGGGCGACGAGCAGCGCCGCGACGATGCCGAACAGGATAATGGCGAAGAGATTGCCTGGAATTTCCGGCTGCCGCGCGTGCTCGGCAAAAAGCCAGGCACAGACGACCACGAAAGCCGGCTTCATGAATTCCGAAGGCTGGATCGAGAACATGCCGACGCCGATCCAGCGCCGTGATCCCTTGACCTCGACGCCGAAGAACAGCGCCAGCACCATCAGCGCCAGCGAGATGATCAGGAGGACAATCGCGGTCCGCCGCACCTGCCGCGGCGTCAGGAAAGACAGGCCGACCATCACCACCAGCGACGGCAGCAGGAACAGCGCGTGCCGCTCGACGAAGTGAAAGCTGTTGAGGCCGATCCGCTCGGCGACCGCCGGCGACGCGGCGAAGGAGAGCATGAAACCGACCCCCATCAGCAACACGAAGGCGACGAGGAAGAAACGGTCGATCGTCCAGAACCAGTCTGCGAGCGGCCCACGGTCTGCGCGGCTTACCATCTGTCGTTCCCCTTTTCCGTCTCGATCAATCTGAATCGACCAACATCGTGACGCCGTCGAGGCCCGCGACATGGCCGACAAAGGCATCGCCGCGAACTTCGAAATTCTTGAACTGATCGAAGCTGGCACAGGCCGGCGACAGCATCACCGCGGACGGCGTGGTATCGGCGCTCGCATCCGCAGCGGCATGCGCGACCGCCTTTTCGAGTGTGCCCGAAATCTCGTAGGGCACCGCCTCGCCAAGCGTCGCCGCGAATGCCGGTGCGGCTTCTCCGATCAGATAGGCTTTGACGATACGCGGGAAGAGTGGAGCGAGGCTGACTATGCCGCCCTCCTTCGGCAGGCCACCGGCAATCCAGTAGATCCGGTCGTAGCTGGAGAGCGCCGGCGCCGCCGCATCCGCGTTGGTCGCCTTCGAATCGTTGACGAATACCACCTGCACCCGGCGCCCGACCGGCTGCATCCGGTGCTTCAGGCCCGGGAAGGATCTCAACCCCGCACGGATCTCGTCCCTCGACACGCCGACCGCCAGGCAGGCGGCGATTGCGGCCGCCGTGTTCTGGGCGTTGTGGCTGCCTTTCAGCGTCTCGATACCGTCGAGATCGACGAGCTGCGACGCAGTTCCGCCATGCGCCTCGATGATCCGACTGCCCTCGGCATAGACACCGTCGGCAACGACGACCCGCTTGGAAATCCGCTTGACCGTGACGCCGGTCCGTTCGACGCGGTCGGCGATGAGGGCACAGAACGAATCGTCGACGCCGATCACGGCGGTCCGGCTGCCGGCGACCAGCCGTTCCTTGACGTCGGCATAGTGCTGCATGGTGCCGTGCCGGTCGAGATGGTCGGGCGTGAGGTTCAACAGAATGCCTGCGGTCGGATTGAGCGTCGGAGCCAGGTCGATCTGGTAGGACGAACATTCGACGACGAAGAAGCGCTGATCTTTGGGCGGGTCGAGCGTCAGGATCGCCGTGCCGATATTGCCGCCGAGCTGCGTGTCGCGACCGCTGGACCTAAGAATGTGGGCGATCAGCGCCGTGGTGGTCGATTTGCCGTTGGTGCCGGTGATCGCGATGAAGGGGCAATCCGGCGCATGCGCCCGGCGCTCGCGCACGAAAAGCTCCACATCACCGATAATCTCGACGCCGGCGGCGTGAGCGAGATCGACGCTCCAATGGGGTTTTGGATGGGTGAGCGGCACGCCCGGAGACAGGACGAAGGCGGCCTGTGCCGACCAGTCAATGCCGCGCAGATCGGCGGTCGCGATCCCCTCGGCCGCGGCCTTGGCGACGCTGTCGGGATTATCGTCCCAGGCGACGACCCTGGCGCCGCCCGCGACGAGCGCCTTGGCGGTCGCAAGCCCCGAGCCGCCGAGCCCGAAGAGCGCGACGGGCTTATCCTTGAACGTGGTGACCGCGATCATCGCCGTGTCACCGCAGCTTGAGTGTCGAAAGGCCGAGCATGGCAAGGCCGACGGCGATGATCCAGAAGCGGATCACCACCTGGCTTTCGGTCCAGCCGAGCTTTTCGAAATGGTGGTGGATCGGCGCCATCAGGAAAACGCGCCGGCCGGTCATCTTGAAGAAACCGACCTGGATGATCACCGACAAGGTCTCCATCACGAACAGGCCGCCGACGATCGCCATGACGATCTCGTGCTTTGTGGCAACCGCGACGGAGCCGATCAGCCCGCCGAGCGCCAGCGATCCGGTATCGCCCATGAAGATCGCCGCCGGCGGCGCATTGAACCACAGGAAACCGAGGCCGGCGCCGATCACCGCTCCGAGAATGACGGCAAGCTCGCCAGTACCGGGCACGAAATTGATCTGCAGGTATCCCGCAAACACCGCGTTGCCGGCGAGATAGGCGATGATGCCGAAGGAGGCCGCGGCGATCATGACAGGCACGATTGCGAGCCCGTCGAGGCCGTCCGTCAGGTTCACCGCATTACCGGCCGCCACGATGACGAAACCGCCGAACAGGACGAAGAAGATGCCGAGATTGATGAACAGGTCCTTGAAGAACGGGAAGGCGACCGACGTGCCGAGCGTCGGATTGCTCGACTGGCCGGTGGCGAGCGCCACCCGCATCATGAAGAACACGGCGATGCCGGCGATTACGAACTCGATGCCGAGGCGGGCCTTGCCGGAAAACCCCTTGTCCGTCTGCTTGGTGACCTTGAGATAGTCGTCATAAAAACCGATCGCGCCGAAACCCAGCGTAACGAGCAGGGTCGCCACAACGTAGACGTTGGAAAGGTCGGCCCAGAGCAGCGAGCCGCCGACGATGCCGGCGAGAATCATCAGGCCGCCCATGGTCGGCGTACCGGCCTTCTTGAAATGGGTCTGCGGGCCGTCGGCGCGGATCGGCTGCCCCTTGCCCTGGCGCAGGCGAAGCGATGCGATGATCATCGGCCCGAACAGGAAGACGATCAGCGCAGAGGTAAAGAGCGCAGCGCCCGTCCTGAAGGTGATGTACCGGAACAGGTTGAAAAATTGGACTTTGTCCGCCAGTTCCACAAGCCAGATCAGCATTCAGCGCCCTTTCTAGAAGCCGCGTCTCAATTAGTGGCGCTCCGTGTCGGAGAATGCCGGGTAGTTGTCAATAAGCGCGGCCACGATCTTGCCGAAACCGATGCCAAGCGAAGATTTCACCATCACCACGTCGCCTGGCATCACCGAGCGCACTGCGTAATCGGCGAGATCCGCCGTTTTTTCGAAATACGTTACTTGGACGTTTGCCGGCAGCGATTCCTTGAGTGCCGCCATTTCTTTTCCTGCCAGCCAGACATGCTCGATGCCGGCGGCAAGCAGCGGACCTGCCAGTTCCTCATGCACCTTGGCCGAAAATTCACCCATTTCGAGCATGTCGCCGAGAACGGCGATTCGCCGGCCGGTCAGTTCCGGCACCGAGGATGCGAGAAGCGCGATCGCTGCCCGCATCGAGGCCGGGTTGGCATTATAGCTCTCGTCGATCAACGTCAGATGCCCCTCGCCGATGCCAAGCCGGTGGCGTTCGCCCCTGCCCTTGACCGGCTTCAGCGCCGCAAGCGCCGCCATGGCACCGGCCATGTCCGCGCCGACCAGCAGGCAGGCACCGAGGACCGCCATGGCGTTTTCGGCGATGTGCCGGCCCGGCGCGCCGATATGGACTTCCGACGTCTCGCCGTTCAGCACCGCCCAGACGACCGAGTTATCGGCATTGCCTTCGAAATCCGCGAGCCGGAAATCCGCCTTGGCATGCTGGCCGAAGGTGTGGATATGCGAAACACCCGCTTCCTGCGCCTTTTTCTGCAGAAAGCCGAACTGCTTGATGTCGCGATTGAGGATAGCCGAACCGCCGGGCTCCAGGCCTTCGAAAATCTCGGCTTTGGCGGCGGCGATCTCCTCGAGGTCCTTGAAATGGCCGAGATGGGCGGCCGCGATGGTGGTGATCATCGCTACATGCGGACGCACCATCTTCACCAGCGGGCGGATCTCGTCCGGATGGTTCATACCGATCTCGAAGACGCCGAAATGGGTATCCGCCGGCATGCGGGCAAGCGTCAGCGGCACGCCCCAGTGATTGTTGAACGATGCGACGGCGGCATGCACCTTGCCGGAGGGGGCCAGCGCATGCCGCAGCATTTCCTTGGTGGTCGTCTTGCCGACCGAGCCGGTGATGGCGATGATGCGTGCCCGGCTGCGCGCACGCGCTGCAAGCGCCAATTTTCCAAGGGCGGCAAGCACGTCCTCGACGACGATCATCGGCACGCTCAGCTTGCCGAGCGCCGGCAGTTTCGCCTCGTTGACGACGATCAGCGTCGCGCCGTTGGCGACGGCGAGGCTTGCATAGTCATGACCGTCGACGCGGTCGCCCTTGATGGCGAAGAAAGCCTCGTCCTGGCCGATGGAACGGCTGTCGATCGAGATGCCGGTAATGCCCGCCGGAAGCGCACCGATCGGCCGGCCGCCCATGGCAGACGTCAAATCCTCCGAGGTCCATAACCAACTCACGATTTCAGCTCCTCCAAAGCCTTGCGGACTTCGACGTGATCGGAAAACGGCAGGACCGTGGTGCCGATCGTCTGGCCGTGTTCATGGCCCTTGCCAGCGACGATCAACGTATCGCCCGACTGCAGCATATTGACTGCCTCGCGGATCGCGTTCGCCCGATCACCGATCTCGATTGCGCCCGGAGCCGCCGCCAGGATTTCGGAACGAATGACTTCGGGAACCTCGGAGCGCGGATTGTCGTCGGTGACGATGACGATATCGGCGAGCCTCGTCGCCACGTCGCCCATGATCGGCCGCTTGCCCTTGTCCCGGTCGCCGCCGCAGCCGAACACCACGATGACGCGGCCGGTCGTGAAAGGCCGGACGGATGTCAGCACGTTTTCCAGCGCGTCGGGCTTGTGGGCATAATCCACATAGGCGAGCGCGCCGTCTTTTGTCTGGCCGATCAGTTCGAGACGACCCGAGGCGCCGACCAGCTTTTCGAGCGCGGCCATGGTAACGGCGGCCGGAACGCCGGTCGACATGGCAAGCCCCGCCGCGACCAGTGCGTTCGCCACCTGGAAATCGCCGGCCAGCGGAATATCGACTTCGAAGATCTGGTCGCCGATATGGATCTCGGCCATCTGCTTGTGGCGGAAATGCTCGACCCGCTTGAGGCAGATATAATCGCCCCTTCGGCCGACCGTGCGGACTTCGAGGTCGGCAACCGTCGCCACCCGCATCGCTTCTTCCGACCAGGGGTCATCGGCGAAGATGACGGCCGGCGAGCCCTTCGGCATCAGCGTATCGAAAAGCCGCATCTTGACGGCCATGTAGCTCTCGATCGTCGGATGGTAATCCATGTGGTCGCGGCCAAGATTGGTGAAACCGGCGGCCGAAAGACGCACGCCGTCGATCCGGCACTGGTCGAGGCCATGGCTGGAAGCTTCCATCGCTGCATGGGTGACGCCTTCGGCAGCCAGTTCCGCCAGCAGTTGCTGCAGTTCGACCGGATCCGGCGTGGTCAGCGTTCCGTAGTCGTTGCGGGTGGGCGAGACGACACCGGTCGTGCCGATCTGTGCCGCAGCATGGCCGGCATGCGCCCAGATCTGGCGGGTGAAGGAGGCGACCGACGTCTTGCCGGCGGTGCCGGTGACGGCAACCATGGTTTCCGGCTGCGCGCCGTAGAAGCGGGCAGCGGCCAGCGCCAGCAGCCGGCGCGGATTGGAAACCGCAAGGACGGGAATGCCCGCCTCCGCCGTATACCCCGCAATCGCCGCGACCGCGCCGCGCGCGGCAGCATCGCCGATATAGCTCGAACCGTCCGCCTTGGTACCTGCAAGCGCGGCAAACAGCATGCCGGGCGTCACCTTGCGACTGTCGAAAGTGAGGCCGGTCACATCGAGATCACCGACCGGCCCGGCCATCAGGTCGGTTATTTCCGGGAAATCCCCTCCGGCAAGTTCTCGCAATTTCATCGGTTGATTGTCCATTCTGAGCGTCGTCCCCTCGAATCGTGCGCTCAAGTTGTTATCGCTTAATAAGACACAAGCAGGGCAGAACCGTCATTGCCGAATTTCGGCTTCACACCGAGAATGGGTGCCGCCCGGGTGATGATCTCCTTGACCATCGGAGCGGCAGACGTTGCGGCAAGAGCGGCGCCGTTGCCTTTCTCGGTCTTGGGTTCGTCGCAGAACGTCAGGACAACATATTGCGGATTGTCCATCGGGAATGCGGCGAGGAACGCGTTGAAGTTCTTGTCATGGGCGTAGCGACCGTTGACGACCTTGTCTGCCGTACCCGTCTTGCCGCCGACGTTGAAGCCCGCGACGCGTGCATTCCGGCCCGATCCGTTGACGCCGTTCCATTCGAAAAGATAACGCATGTCCTTGCTGGTCGAGGGCTTGAGCACCTGGGTCGCGATCTTGTCGGCTTCTGCCCGGTTGCGCGGCAGGAAGGTCGGCGGGATGTATTTTCCCCCGTTGACGAGGGCGGCACCGGCAACCGCCGTCTGCAACGGCGTCGTCGATACACCGTGGCCGAAGGAAATTGTGACCGAGTTGATCTTCTTCCATTCGCGCGGCTGGCTCGGAGTGGCGACTTCCGGAAGCTCCGTGCGCATTTTGGTCAGCAGGCCGAGCTTGGTCAGAAAATCCTTGTGTCCTTCGATGCCGACAGTGTCAGCAATCTTGGCGGTGCCGATATTCGACGAATACTGAAAGATTTCCGGAACGCTCAGCACGCGACCCTTGCCGTGGAAATCCTTGATCGTGAAGCCGCCGATCCGGATCGGGAACCGGGCGTCGAACGTGCTCTGAAGGTTTACCTTGCCGGAATCGAGGCCCATGGCGATCGTGAAGGACTTGAAGGTCGAGCCCATTTCGAACGTGCCGTTCGACATGCGGTTGAACCAACCCTCCTCGCCGCCTTCGGCGGGATTGTTGGGATCGAAATCGGGTGCGGACGCCATGGCGACGATTTCGCCGGTATGGACGTCGAGGACGACCGCGCCGGCGCCGATCGAGCTGTACTTGCTGATCGCCTCCGTCACCACGTCGCGAACGATCGACTGGACGCGCAGGTCGATGGACAGCTTGACTGGCTCCAGCGGCTGGCTAGAGGTCATGCCAACGGCCGCGAGATCCGCAAGGCCCTGATTGTCGACGTAGCGTTCCATGCCGGCAACGCCGCGGTTGTCGATATTGACGTAACCGACGACATGCGCGGCCGTCGGACCACCCGGATAGAAACGGCGCTTTTCCGGCCGGAAACCGATGCCCGGAATGCCGAGCGCCAGGATCTGGCTCTGTTGTTTCGGGCTCAGCTGGCGGCGCAGCCACTGGAAACGCGAGTTCGAGGTCAGCTTCGAATAGGTGCCCTTGACGTCGAGGTCGTTCAGGACCGTCCCGAGCTTCTCGATCACTTCGTCGGCATCGATGATCTTGTTGGGCTCGGCAAACAGCGAAACCGTGCGGATGTCGGTCGCCAGAACCGCGCCGTTGCGGTCGACGAGGTCGGGACGCGAGGCCAGCAGCCGGTCTGCCGGCAGGATGCTCGACGTCGTCAGCGGCTGCGCGACGCCATATTGCATCAGGCGGCCGCCGATGACGCAATAGAAGACCGTGAAGCCGGCGATCAATAGACCAACGCGGTTTTTCGCCTGGGCGGACTTGCGCTTGCGGGTTCCTTCGAAGGACGCCTTTTCGGAGCCGCTGACACGGCTGCCGGACGAAAAATGCGCGCGGCTCTTGACGATCATGATGCGGGACAGGAAAGACATCAGCGTTTCACCGATCCTGTGGAAATGACTTCGATGGGACCGCGCCGCAACGGCACGGGAATTTTCGGAGCGGGCTTGGCCTTGGCAGCGGCAACCCCCTTCAGCGCGGCGGCGACCTCGCTGTTCTTGCCGGCGATAATGTCCTCGATGGTGGTCTCGGGCTGCGGAAGCCGCGCCTTCGGCATCGGCAGCTCCTTCGGCATCGCAAGCTGCGTCGTCTCGGTCGGCGCAAGCGCAAGCTCGGAATTGTAGACGTTGATCAGCCGGTGCAGGCGGTTCGGCTGGGTCAGCAGGGCCCAGTCCGCTTTGAGGAGATCGATCGTGTCCTTCTCCAGCTTGATTTCCGATTCGAGCCGGCGAACCTCGTTGAGCTTCTCGTCGGCGCGATGCTTGATCGAATAGGTGACGACGGCCGCTGCCGTCATCACGCCGATCAGGACAAGATCGAAGCTACGCAGCATGTATCAGGCTCCCATCTTTGCAAGGCTGGCGAGATCGGGCAGATCGAAAATGGACATGTCGGCGGATCGCGGCAGGGCTTCCGTCCGGATACCGGCACGAAGCTTGGCGGAACGGGCGCGCGGATTGAACTCCGCCTCCTCGTCGCTCGCCGAGATCATCGACTTACCGAGCGGCTCGAAGATCGCGGGCTTGGCCTCGACCATCGGCAGGTGGCGCGAACCGGAGGCCTTGCCGGAACGATCGGCGAAGAACTGCTTGACGATCCGGTCTTCGAGCGAGTGGAAGGTGACGACCACCAGCCGGCCGCCCGGTTTCAGCGCCCGCTCGGCGGCAAACAGCGCCTGCGCAAGCTCACCGAGTTCGTCGTTGACGAAGACCCTCAGCGCCTGGAAGACGCGGGTCGCCGGATGGATCTTGTCCTTGGCCTTGCGCGGATTGACCGTCTCGATGAGGTTGGCGAGTTCGCGCGTCGTGGTGAAGGGTTCGGTGAGGCGCCGCTTTTCGATGGCCCGGGCGATACGGCCCGACTGCTTTTCCTCGCCGAGGAAGCCGAAGATGCGGGTGAGATCGCCGACCTTGGCGCGATTGACGACATCGGCCGCCGAAACGCCGCTCGCCGACATGCGCATGTCGAGCGGCCCGTTGCGCTGGAAGGAGAAGCCGCGATCAGCCTCGTCGATCTGCATGGAGGAAACGCCGATATCGAGCACGACGCCGTCAAGCCCGCCTTCCGGCGCGTGATCGGCAAGGTTGGAGAATTGCGACTGAATGAGGTGGAGGCGGCCCTTGTGGGCATCGGCCAGCGCCTTGCCGGCGGTGATCGCATTCGGATCGCGATCGAGCGCGATGACTTCGGCTTCGGCGGCAAGAATGGCGGATGTGTAACCGCCCGCCCCGAACGTGCCGTCGAGAATGATCTTGCCGGCCCGAGGTTCGAGCGCCTCGAGGACTTCCTTCAGAAGAACCGGAATGTGACGAACCGGTCCGCCTTCGGGCTCGGTTGTTCCGTCGCCTGGATTCGCCGCCATTCCGTTCCCCTGTACTACGCGGGACGCGAACCGAAGCGCCCCTCTCTCGCCGCCGCCTGCGCCTCGTGGAACGCCTGCGGTTGCCAAAGTTGAAAATGATCCGAGCGCCCAACGAAGGTAACGTCCGAGCTGATTCCCGTGAAGTCGCGGATGAAATCCGTGACCATCAGCCGGCCTTCCGCATCGAGCCTCATGAAGACGCCGCCACCGTGTACGAGCAGCGACATCCGGTTCGCTTCCGGCGAAAACGGATCGACGGAGGCGATCTGCCGCTCGTAACGATCGAGCAGATCCGGCCCGCCGACGCTGATCGCCGGATAGGTGAAATCCTGGAGGCAATAAAGCTCCTGGATCCCGCGCTCCGAAAGAACCGAACGAAAACTCGCCGGAACGGAGACCCGTCCCTTCGCATCGATCCTGTTCGTCGCATTCGACAGGAAGCGGCTCATCACGCCAAACATCCGCCCCGTTATGGTTCAGGACGGAAGCCCGTCCACCGGTCGGCACCACACCAAACACAGCTTCGCCGCCCGGATGGGCGGATATCCGCCCGGCCGCAGGACGACCGAAACTCTGTGATTGGCGGGCGCTCGTTCGCCCTTGTGCAGTGCGATTTTGGGATACCATGGGACCATATGGGCGTCAATGGGAGAAGCCCCACCAGCCACTCCCAGATGGGATTTATTTATAAGCTGTTAAGTTTAACAAAGGGTTATTAGAGGAGGCGAAGAAACCGCCTTTGCAGTGCCCGGCAAGTCGGTTTGGGACACCCAGTAAGCTGCGGAAAACAAAATAGCTTTCAGAATGCCTTATATAAAACTCGAGGCGCGAAATCGGCCTCCCGCCACGCCCGCTTCGGATCTGGCAGGCGTACACAGAATCGCGAGGAAGATAAACGCCAGTTGGCCTGTAAGCCGGGTTCTGTATGGCCCCGGTGCGAGCACCGGAACGTGGCAGCCATTCATCTGGGACGATATTTGCATATCGCCTCACGCAACCCACCCGGATGACTGGCCCGGAAACAGGCTGTAGCCACGCTTTCACGCGACCCGCGTCATCCCTATTCGGTCTTGCTCCCGGTGGGGTTTACCTTGCCGCCGCTGTTACCAGAAGCGCGGTGGGCTCTTACCCCACCCTTTCACCCTTACCCCGCCAGCTCTGCCGCTTTGTTTAAAGCGGTACAGCAAGCGGGGCGGTTTCCTTTCTGTGGCACTTTCCCTAGGGTCGCCCCCGCCGGACGTTATCCGGCACCGTGTTTCCGTGGAGCCCGGACTTTCCTCACCCTACCGCCTTTCGGCATTGGTAAAGCGCGGCTGCCCGGCCAACTGGCAGGCGGTCCATAACCGAGATGAATGACGAAAGCCATAGGCCAGGGTCGATTGAATCAGAGATAATCGGCCCGGAAATCCGTCGAATAGGCGTCGTCCCGGATTTCCCCATGGAAGATCAGCTCCGCACCGAGCCGGCCGATCTCGTCGGAACTCTTGGCCGCCGCCCCACAACCACCGCTGAGGATGCCGATCCGGGAGGCCTCGGTCATCGCAATCGCCGGATATCCGGTCGGGGTAAACGAGGTGACGCAGGCCGCCATCGACGAGCGGGAAAGATCGAGCTTCGGCATCAGCCGCGTCATGATCTCGGTTAGCCGCGCCCGTGTGCTTTCGCGCCCCCCGGAGCGGAACCAGGCGCGGATGTCCGGCTCGGTCGGCAGCAGCAGGTCGTCCGGATCGCCACCGATCTTCAGGTAGACTTTGCCATCGGGATAACGTACCGGCGGCAGGAGATAGATGCCGTCCTCGCCCTCGCGCCATTTCCAGATCAGCGAAGGCACCCTGCCCCAGACATCCAATGCGGCTTCATCGACCTCGAAAAACCCAACGGTGCGCGCATAGACATTGAGGTCGAGGCGCCGCGGCAGCAGGTTCTCGTTGATCGAGAAGCCGCCGGCCGCCACCAGCACCTTTTCCGCCAAGTAGCTGTTGCCTTCGACGGTCGTGACAGTGACGGAATCGCCGTCCTGCCGCACGGAAACCACCGTCTCCGGAATGATCGTCGTGCCTTGGCGCTCGGCAATCAGAGCCTGCGCCTTCACCAGCCGGCGCGGATTGATGTGCCCGGCATTCTTCGGTTCCCAGACGCCCTCGCTCTCCCTGGGGAAGGAGAAGAAGCCGAATCGGCCGCCAAGATCCGCATCCGACAGCGTCTCGGTCGAAACGCCGAGCTTGTCCGCCGCTTCGAGGACGTCTGCGACATAGGACGGGCCAGCGCCGCGCTTCGGGCCGACCAGCAGGCAGCCCGATTCGGAATAGAAATCCACGCCGCTTTCGCGGGCGATCTCGCCGTAACGTTCGATCGAACGGTTGGCGAGGCGCGCCCACACGGGATCGGGGTCGATCGTCCGGGTGATGCGCGCCTCGTCGTAGTGGCTGGCAAAGACGCCGTCATGGCGCCCGTAGTCCGCCGGCTCACCGGGACCGACCAACGCAACACCGTCGGTCCACTTCGAGAGGTACCGGGCCGCCGCAGCGCCCATCATGCCCCTCCCGATCACGATAAATCTGAACCGCTCTGTCATGCCCTCGCCTTTCGATTCCACCGGCCGAAATGTCTTCTGTCAGAAGCACTTCTAGCCGTTTTCGGAATCAAAATGCCACAGGCGAAAGCGACGCAGTCTGTTCGGCCGTCTCTTCAGCGGTCGCGATCACCGTCTGGACCCGATTGCAATAGCGCTTGGAAACCGGGTTCATGCGCTTGGCGCCGTGGCCGGCATTGTATTTGAGGATGGTGCCGCAGATCTTGCCGCCACCGAGTTCGTGAGCGCCGGCCAGATATTTCATCCCGAAGCGGATATTGGTTTCCGGATCGTAGAGGCCATAGTCCGGCCCCCGGTAACCCATCAGCCTTGCCGTCGCCGGCTTGATCTGCATCAGCCCGATCTCGCCCGCACTGCCCTTGACGGTCGGACGGAAATTGCTCTCGATCTGCACCACCGCCAGTGCAAGTTCTTCCGGAACGTCGTATTCATCCGCGTATTTCGAGATCAGCTGAGAATAATGAAGCTGCCGAACCAACCGTCTTGCTTCGTCTGTGGGCGCGGCAAAACCGGTTTCGCGCGTTTCCCACGGAATGATGAGGGGCTTGGTATAGACATTGACGCTGTCGTCTTCAGCGCGCACGAGTTCGGTTCCCGCGACCAGCATGGCAAGGCCCGCCGCGGCAGCAACAATCATTTTATTCATAGAGGTGAGGTGTCTCCGGACCAACAGGAACCGCGGGTGTCGGTACGCAAACACCCTCTCATCGCGTCGCCGGATTGACGGCGCGATGCTTCACGATTCCTGGTCGTTTATCTCTGCAACCCCCGTCCACATGGCGGCTGCCGTTAGCGGGTCCTTTAGACCGGGCTAATAAGGAGATGATGTGGCACTGCAAAATTTTGCGGTTTCGACGCGGGCCCAAACGACCGGCGCGGCGCCCACGCTAATTGAATTTCGGCAAGGATTTGAGCAGCCGGTGAAGCGTGTCGATCGTCGAAAAATCGGCGATGCCGTCGATCAGCTGCGGCCGGAAATGACGCTGGAAGGCTTCAACCACGCCCCTCGTGCGCTCGCAGAAATTCCCCGTGATTTCAATTCCGTAGCCGTAGAGAGACAGCATCGACTGCAATGCCTCGATGGGCTGGCCGCTCTCCCCGAACTGGAAAAACCGCCCGCCGCTGATCGGTGCTGGATCGATCCAATGTCCGACACCCTCAAGGTGCAATTTCTCCCAGGGGAAATTTTCCCCCGGATCGACCTTGCGTATGGGGGCGACATCGGAGTGCCCAAGCACACGTTCCGGCGGGATTTGCCACCTTTCGCCGCAATCGCGACACAATTCGACGACGGCCGCGATCTGCACGGACGGATAATCCGGCAGGCCTCCGGGATGACCGGGATTGGCGATCTCGATGCCGATCGAACAGGAATTGATGTCGGCCTCGCCGGCCCAGGAGCTCTTGCCCGCATGCCAGGCACGGCGTTCTTCCGGCACGAGCTGCACGACGCGCCCGTCCTCGTGAATGAAATAATGGCTGGAGACCTGGCTTTCCTCGTTGCAGAGCCAGGAGAGCGCCTGATCGCCGCTGGGCATACCCGTATAATGCAGGATGATCATGTCGGGCCTGCGCCCGCCGGCACGCTCACCATGGTTGGGGGAAGGCCTTACCATCGCGCCGGCATAATCGGCGTTGAACGTCATGCGGCGCGGCGCTCTTTCTCGATCGCCGAATATGCGGCATTGAGTGCCGCCATGCGCTCATTGGCTGCGGCATGCAGCGAAGCCGGAACGCCACGGGCGATCAGCCTGTCCGGATGATGCTCGGACACCAGCGAGCGGTACTGCTTGCGGATTTTTGCAAAATCGTCTTCCGGCGAAACGCCAAGCACGAGATAGGGATCGCGGCCGTCGAGATGCACGTGCCGCGCCATGATGCGGCGGAAATGCCCCTCGTCGATGCGGAAGATTTCGGCGATGCGGAAAAGGAAGGCAAGCTCCGCCTCATGCACCAGGCCGTCCGCCTTGGCGATATGGAACAGCCCGTCGACGACGTTTTCGAGCATCGGGCAGTTCGCAGCCTTGCCCGCACCGGGGCTGCACAGGCCAGCAAGCTTCGCCGCATAGGCTTCGTAGCCTGCGACGTCCTGGCGCGCGAGATTATAAAGGCGCGCGACGTTGCGGGCTTCGTCGTCGGGAAAATCGAATATCTGCTGAAAGGCCTTGACCTCGGCCTCGCTGACGATACCGTCAGCCTTCGCCATCTTGGCCGACAGCGCGATGATCGCGACCGAGAAAGACACCTGCCGGCGCGTTTCCGGATCACCCTCGAACGTAGTGCGGATCGCCTCGATGACACGGCCGAGCGCGTTCCCGGCCGCATCGCCCATGGCGCCGAGAAGCCGTTCCCAAAGGGAGGAAAAGTGAAGGCAGGCAAAATCCCAGATCATGAGCGCAGTGGACCAGATTATAATTGGGATTGCAAGGCGACCAACGGCCCGTCTTAGATTAAACTATGTTCATGTTTTCCGAACAATCACCGGGGCTCACAGACAGGTGACCCTGCTCTTCGGGACAATTGCGAAGCCTCCGAATCTGTTTTTCCACAAGCACGAATAGAGGGGCCGCGACAGTTGAATCGATTATATTAGGCTCTCCTGCGCCGAGAAGTCGAAGCTGCGGTTTTTCTTGAGAAATTCACTTTACAGAGGCCTGTCTCTGTCGCATCCATTCCACCGGTTTTGAACTGTACGCGGGCATGCGCGTCAAGGAGGATCGATGGCCAAACAGAAAGTAGCAATGCTGACCGCAGGGGGCCTCGCGCCTTGTCTGTCTTCCGCCGTGGGCGGCCTGATCGAGCGCTACAACGACGTCGCGCCCGATATCGAGATGGTCGCCTATCGTTCCGGTTATCAGGGTGTCCTGCTCGGCGACCGTATCGAAATCACCAAGGACATGCGCGAAAAGGCCCATTTGCTGCATCGCTACGGCGGCTCGCCGATCGGCAACAGCCGCGTCAAGCTCACCAATGCCGCAGACTGCGTCAAGCGCGGCCTGGTCAAGGAAGGCGAGAACCCGCTTCGCGTTGCCGCCGACCGGCTGGCAGCCGATGGGATAACCATCCTTCACACGATCGGCGGCGACGACACCAACACGACGGCCGCCGACCTCGCCGCCTATCTCGGCGCCAACGGCTATGATCTCACCGTCGTCGGCCTGCCGAAGACCGTCGACAACGACATCGTGCCGATCCGCCAGTCGCTCGGCGCCTGGACGGCTGCCGAAGTCGGCGCTTCATTCTTCGACAACGTTTCCAACGAGCAGAGCGCCGCTCCTCGCACATTTGTGATTCACGAAGTGATGGGACGTCACTGCGGCTGGCTTACCGCCGCGACTGCGCGGGCCTATATTCAGAAGACCAAGGGCAATGAATATGTCGAGGGCTTCATGATGAACAGCGCGATGAAGAACATCGACGGTGTCTACCTGCCGGAGATGGCCTTCGACCTTGACAAGGAGGCCGCACGCCTCAAGGACGTCATGGACAAGCGCGGTTTCGTGACCTTGTTCGTTTCGGAAGGTGCCGGCCTCGATACGATCGTCGCCGAGCGGGAAGCCGCAGGCGAATCGATCAAGCGCGACGCATTCGGCCATGTTAAGATCGACACGATCAATGTCGGCGGCTGGTTCCAGAAGCAGTTCGCGGCGCTGATCGGCGCCGATCGCTCGATGGTTCAGAAGTCCGGATATTTCGCCCGCTCGGCGCCGGCAAACGGCGACGACCTGCGTCTCATCCAGGGCATGGTCGATCTGGCGGTCGAAAGCGCGCTCAACAAGGTTTCGGGCGTCACCGGCCACGACGAGGAACAGAACGGAAAACTGCGCACGATCGAATTTCCCAGAATCAAGGGTGGAAAACATTTCGATCTGACGGCAAAATGGTTCGGCGAAGTGATGGATCACATCGGCCAGCCCTTCGAAACGGCTTGAGACAAAAAAATAGCGGGCGCCGCTCACTGGCGTCCGGGAGGAAATGGAATGACGGCTGACATCTGGCTCGCTTTCGCTGCGACCGCGATCTTCCTCGCCCTCCTTCCGAGCCCTCTCGCTTGCCTGACTGCCAGTTTCTCTCTCCAGCGCGGTCGCCGCACGGCGATCGCGACGGTCCCGGGGCTTGCTGTCGGAATGTCGGCGGCCCTGATCGTGGCGATGATCCCCATGGCGCTGATCTCCGTCTATCTGCCCAAGCTGATCGACGTGATCTCCTGGGCAGGGCTCGGCTACCTGATGCTCTATGTGATCTGGTCCTACCAGGACCCGCGAATCTCCGGCCCGATCGCCGACAACGACAATCTTCCCGAATGTCGGGCGGCACGAATCTTCGGATGCCTGTTCGGCAAATCCGCCTTCCAGGCGCGTTATGCCGTGGTCCTTGCGGCCGTGCTCACCCAGTTCATCGATCCCGACCGGTCGCTCCTGCCCCAGCTTCTCGAAATGCAGGCGACCTTCCTTGTCTGCGCAGCCCTTGGAGCCGGGATTCACGTGCTTTTTCCGCGCCGCGTGCTCAGCCGCAGACGCCGGCCGGCCAACCTCAACTCCGCCTCGGGCAAGCCCCAGACCCGCTTTATTTCCCGCCGCGCCGTCACCGCCGGCTATCGCCGGATCGCCGCCTGACGTTCGCCGTCTTGCCGGACGCGGCCCAATAGGTTAATCAAAACATTCTTTTGGTGGCGTTTGGGCGACTGGGGTAACCATTTTTTCATGAAAGCGACCCAATGGCGATAATCCGATTCCTCGGCCGCGGGACGGTTGTGGTGTGCGCCGTTTCTTCGGCTCTCGCCGGATGTTCGAGCGTCGAACGCGAGCAGAAGCTCGCAGCGACGCAGACAGCTGCCCCGACCAACGGCCAGGCGACCGGACCTGTGCAGACGGCCTCCGCGGACGGCCAGACGACGATCCATAAAGCCGACCTGCCCGTGTACGGGCCGCAGGTTGTCGGCCAGATGCCCCCTCCGGGAGTTCAACTTGCTTCGGCCACTCCGGCAGCCGGCACACAGCCGACCGTGACGCTCGCCAAGACGACAAGACTTCCCATTCCAATGCCCGCCGCCGCCGATGCGATATCCGTTCAGTCGGCCGCGATGGCATCACCCACCATGGCCCCAATCGTCGCTTTTGCCCCGACGCCCGGCCCGGCGATGATGCCGCCGCCCGTTGCTCCGACCACATCGACAATTCTCGCGTCTGCCCGGCCGGCGAACCTTGCGGCGCCGAAGGGCGGCCGCCTGGTGTCGCCGCCGATCGCGCCGGCGGTCAGCGAGGGCAAGATCCAGCCGGCGGCAGCTTCGGCGATCGCGCTCGACGAACCGGAACTGACGCCGGACATGGTCGCGCTGCAGAGCGTCGTTCCCACTCCGCGCCCGGACACCGCAACGCTTGCCTATGCATCGCAGCCGAGAGCCATCGCCGCACTATCGGCCATGGAATTCCCTCCGGCCCCCGGCGAGCCGATGCCGACCACGGCGTCCGATGCGCCGCCGGAATTGAGCAAGCTCATCAAGCGTTATGCCGGCATGTACGGCGTGCCGGAATCGCTGGTGCACCGCGTCGTGCACCGGGAAAGCAAGTACGACCCCAAGGCCTATCACAAGAACGGCTACTGGGGCCTCATGCAGATCAAGTATTCGACCGCCAAGTCGATGGGTTACGAAGGCCCGCCGGCCGGCCTGCTCGATGCCGAGACCAACCTGAAATACGCAATCAAATATCTGCGCGGCGCCTGGCTTGTCGCCGACAACAGAAACGACAACGCCATCAAACTCTATGCGCGCGGCTATTATTACGACGCCAAACGCAAGAACATGCTGGACGTCCTGGAGAAGTAGCCGGGGCGGAAATGCCCGGGTAAAAAATGTTCGGCGGCGCCTCAGGGCGCCGTTGTTGCTTTCGCCACCTCGGCGACAAGCCGGGTCGGATCGTAGCGGTTCCAGCTCGGTGTCAGCCCCAGCCGCACCACCACCAGATCGAGCGACGGGATGACCGTGATCGTCTGCCCGTCATGTCCCTGCAGGAAAAACGCATCCGCCGGGATGTCGGGATTGTCCGTGCCGGGCAGCCAGGTCTGCATTTTCGAATAACGCCCGTTCGAGGTGGCGTTCGGCTGCTGCATCAAATCGACAAAACCTTCCGGAAGGATCCGGTTGCCGTCCCAGACGCCGTCCCGGGCAAGCAGAAGCCCCATCCGGGCCCAATCGCGTGCGGTCGCATACATATAGGAACTGCCGACGAAGGTGCCTGCCGCATCGGCCTCCATGACAGCGCTTTGCATGCCGAGCGGACCGAACAGGGCGGCGCGGGGATAGGAGAGCGCCGCAGCCCCGCCGCCGATCTTGTCCATCCAGATCTTTGACAGCATCACCGCCGTGCCGGAGGAATAACTGAAGCGCGAACCGGGATCCGCCTCGAGCGGCTGGTCGGCGGCGAAACCCGCCATGTCCGGCTCGAGGTAGAGCATGCGGGTGACATCGGCGACCGCGCCGTAATTCTCGTTGAAGGCGAGCCCGCTCTCCATGGCGGCGAGGTCGGCAATCCGGATATCGCCCCGCTGGTTGCCCTGCCACTGCGGAAACAGGCCCCTGTCTTCCAGCGAAAGTTTTCCGCCGCGAATCAGCGTGCCCAGGATCGTGGCGTTCACGGTCTTGGTCATCGACCAGCCGAGCAACGGAGTATCCTTGGAAAAACCGGTGGAATAGGCCTCGCCGACGATCCGTCCCCGCTTGACGACGACCGCCGCCCGAAGGCCCGGACCGGCAAGACCCGTATCTGAAAGAAGCCGCACAACCGACGGATCAGATTCGACTTTTCCGCCTTCCGGCCAAAGCGTGGACGGATTGATTGACGTAACGGCAGGTACCGGAATGCCGGCGGCGGCCGCCGGCGTCCCATCTGGGACGACGGCGCAGCCGAGCCCTTCGCGATAGACCGCATCACTGCCGGCAAAAATACCGAGCAGGGCTGCATGAACCCGCTTTTCCATCCGATCGACGGAGACCCGCATCAATCTCAGAAGCGGGTGACCCGGAGCCTGCACATCGACGGCCAGGACCTCGCCGCTGTCGCGACCGGCAAGGAAGACGTTCGAGCAGACGATCTTGGCGGAATAGCCGCTGCCCACCCTCAGCAGTTCCGGCGGCGACGTATAGAGCCAGACCCCGAGCCCGACCAGGCCGACGACGATGACGCCGCCGAGGACTTTTACGAACCGCACCAACAACCGCATGCCTGCCTCCGTCTCAAGGCCGCATGCAATCAGGATTCTTGGGCGCAAGGAAGAGGGTGTTCGGCCGCGGCCGCGTGGAAGTGGGACTGCACACAGGCGGCGTCATCAATCTGTAGCATGACGGGTTTACACGCCCTGAAACTCTGGACAAGGCGGGACTCGACCATGGCGGATATTGCACAGGAAGCCGGTTTTCGGAAAAACCAGAAGCTGAAGGACGCACTTCTGCAGCATAAAGCCCTGTCCCGGCAGGGTTTCTCGGAAAGGCTTTTCGGCCTGCTGTTCTCCGGCCTCGTCTACCCGCAGATCTGGGAAGACCCGGAAGTCGACATGACCGCCATGGAGCTTTCCGACCGGCATTCGATCGTCACCATCGGCTCCGGCGGCTGCAACATGCTTGCCTATCTGTCCCGGTCCCCGAAAAAGATCGACGTCGTAGACCTCAACCCGCATCACGTCGCGCTGAACCGCCTGAAGCTCGCCGCCTTCCGCCACCTGCCGGGTCATGGCGATGTCGTGCGCCATTTCGGCATGGACGGCGTCCGCACCAACAGCAAAAGCTACGACACCTTCATCGCGCCGAACCTCGATGCGGCAACCCGTGCCTACTGGGACAAGCGCTCGCTCGCCGGCCGCCGCCGGATCGAAGTGTTCGACCGCAACATCTACAAGACCGGGCTGCTCGGCCGCTTCATCGGCGCCGGCCACCTGATCGCCCGCCTGCATGGCATAGACCTCACCGAGATGGCCAATGCCAAGTCGCTGCGCGAGCAGCGCCAGTTCTTCGACGACCGTATCGCGCCGCTGTTCGACAAGCCGCTGATCCGCTGGATCACCAGCCGCAAGAGCTCGCTGTTCGGCCTTGGCATTCCGCCGCAGCAATATGACGAGCTGGCGAGCCTTGCCTCCGACGGCTCGATCGCCCCGGTTCTCCGCCAGCGCCTCGAAAAGCTCGCCTGCCACTTCCCGCTACGCGACAACTATTTCGCCTGGCAGGCCTTCGCCCGCCGTTACCCGAAGCCCGAGGAAGGCACGCTGCCGACCTACCTCAAGGCCGAAAACTACCGCGCGATCCGCGAAAATGCCGAGCGTGTCACGGTCCATCATGCGAGCTTCACCGAGCTTCTGGCCCAGAAGGCCGCCGGTTCGGTCGATCGTTACGTCCTGCTCGATGCGCAGGACTGGATGAACGACGAGCAGCTCAACGACGTCTGGTCGGAAATCACCCGCACGGCCGCCCCCGGCGCGCGCGTGATCTTCCGCACCGCCGCCGAAAAGAGCGTGCTCGACGGCCGTCTTTCCCCTGCCCTGCTTGATCAGTGGTCCTATCTGGAAGAACGCTCCAACGAACTCAACCTCGAGGATCGCTCGGCGATCTACGGCGGTTTCCACATCTATGTGAAGAAATCCTGATGACGACGGATATGGCGAGCAGTCCCCTGTCCAATGGCCACGCCGAACGCATGGACCGGATGTACCGGTATCAGCGCCATATCTACGACATCACCCGCAAATATTACCTCTTCGGCCGCGATCGGGCGATTGCCGGACTGAATGTCCCACCGAACGCTTCGCTACTCGAAGTCGGCTGCGGCACGGGCCGTAACCTGGCCCTCGCCCACCGCCATTATCCGGCGGCGAAGCTCTATGGCCTCGATATCTCCGCCGAAATGCTGGAAAGCGCCCAGGCCAATTTCCGCGGCAAGCCTGTCACGCCTGAATTCCGCGTCGCCGATGCGACGAACTTCAAGGCGGAGGAATTCGGCACGACCGGCTTCGACCGCATCCTGATCTCCTACGCGCTGTCGATGATTCCCGACTGGGAAAAGGCGATCGACGCCTCGCTTGCGGCGCTCGCACCGCATGGTTCCCTGCATATCGTCGACTTCGGCCAGCAGGAACGGCTGCCGGGCTGGTTCGGACGATTTTTGAAGGCCTGGCTGACGCGTTTCCACGTCACGCCGCGGCCGAATCTGCACGAAGTGCTGGAGAGCAAGCTGGCCAGCGCCGATGCCGACATGATCTTCGAGGAGATCGGCCGGGGGTATGCCTGGCATGCCGTCATCCGCCGCCGGAGCTAAAATCCCGCACATCCCGCCATTCCAGGCCGGAAACCCTCTTGCCCTAACCGATTTTTTACGACGTTATGGTGAATATGGGGTTCATGCCTCCCTGTTTTGCGTTGAACGGGGCAAGAGGCTTCCACATCGACACCACACGGGATGTTCATGCCTCGGCTCCTTCTGGCCCTTCTTGCCACCGCGCTCCTTGCCACGGGATGCACATCCTCAAGTTATGACCTGATGGAAACGTCATCGGTCAAGAAGATGCGGTTCAAGGACAATGACCCGCAGGATTTCGGCAAAACTCACCCTGGGCTCCACGAAATCCACGGCATCGACGTCTCCAAGTGGAACGGCACCGATATCGACTGGCCCGCCGTCAAGAAATCCGGCATCGCCTTCGTCTTCATCAAGGCGACGGAAGGCAAGGATCGCATCGATCCGACATTCGAGCTGAACTGGCGGGGCGCCGCATCGGCCGGCATTCCTTATGCTCCCTACCACTTCTATTATTTCTGCTCGACGGCCGACGAACAGGCCGACTGGTTCATCAACAATGTCCCGAAAGACGCGGTGAAGTTGCCGCCCGTCCTCGACATGGAATGGAACCACGCCTCGCCGACCTGCAAGATCCGTCCTGACCCTGAAACGGTGCGCGCGTCCATGCAGCGCTTCATGGACCGGATCGAGGCCTATTACGGCAAGCGGCCGATCATCTACACCTCCGTGGATTTCCATCGCGACAATCTGGTCGGTGCCTTTGGCAACTACCATTTCTGGCTCCGCGCCGTGGCACAGCATCCTACCAAGATCTACCCGGATCGCCGTTGGGCTTTCTGGCAGTATACCTCGACGGGCGTCGTGCCGGGCATCAAGGGCGAGATGGATATCAACGTCTTTGCGGGCACGTCCAAGAACTGGCACAGCTGGGTTGCGGCAACCGCAAAGTAAACCCCGTTCCCCTGGCGAACAGGTATCTGGCAATGTGTGAGCAGTTGCGATAAAAACTGCGCCAACACGGCTGCCGCCCATGTTTCGGTCACAAATTTTTCCGAGATCGGACGGCGCTTACTCAGATTCTAGGAACGCCGAATGTCCGCTCGCTTTGCCCGCCGCCTCGCCCTTGCCTCCGTCATCACCAGCTGCCTTGCCTCCACCGCGCTTGCCCAGTCGCCGGCGCCTGCCTGCGGCGGCGATCTCGGCGCTTTCCTGAATGGCGTGAAAGCGGAAGCCATTTCCAAAGGTGCTTCGTCAAGCGCGGCGGATGAAGCGCTTGCCGGCGCCCAGATCGATCAGAAAGTTCTGTCACGCGACCGGGCCCAGGGCGTCTTCCGCCAGACCTTCCTCGAATTTTCGCAGCGCACCGTCAGCCAGGCGCGCCTCGACATCGGCCGCCAGAAGATCAAGCAATATGCGGACGTCTTCGCACGCGCGGAGAAGGAATTCGGCGTGCCGCCCGGCGTCATCACCGCCTTCTGGGGGATGGAGACCGATTTCGGCGCCGTCCAGGGCGACTTCAACACCCGTAACGCTCTGGTGACGCTCTCGCACGACTGCCGCCGCCCGCAGCTTTTCCGCCCACAGCTGATCGCCCTGATCGAGATGGTCCAGCACGGCGACCTCAATCCGGCGACCAACACGGGCGCATGGGCGGGCGAGATCGGCCAGGTCCAGATGCTTCCCGAGGATATTATCGAGCACGGCGTAGACGGCGATGGCGATGGCCATATCAACGTCAAGACCAGTTCCCCGGACGCCATCCTGACCGCCGCCAAATTTATCCAGAGCATGGGCTTCAAGCCCGGCCAGCCCTGGATGCAGGAAGTGACGCTGCCGGAAAATCTCCCCTGGGACAAGTCGGGCCTCGGCAACGAGATCCCGGCAAGCGAATGGTTCAAGCTGGGCGTCACCCCGCGCGATGGCGTGACTACTTTCGGCAACCTGCCGGCAGCCCTCATCCTGCCACAGGGCCGCAAGGGACCGACCTTCCTGACCTACCCGAACTTCAACATCTATCTGGAATGGAACCAGTCGTTCATCTACACGACCTCGGCCGCCTATTTCGCGACCCGACTTGCCGGCGCTCCGACCTATCAGAAGGGTACACCGGAGCAGGGCCTCGACGATGGCGGCATGAAGGCGCTGCAGACCAAGCTCGAAGCGCTTGGACACAATATCGGCAAGGTCGACGGCATCCTCGGATCGGGCACCCGCCAAGCCGTCCAGAAGGAACAGGCACGCCTCGGCCTGCCGGCCGACGGATGGCCGACCCAGTCTCTGCTCTCTGCTCTTTAAAGATCGCAACCGTCGACGCCCGAACGAAATCGGGTGGCGACTCGCGCACCATAGGGTTATTCCCTCGCCTTGACCGCGAGGGAGATACCCCATGACAACCGCCGCCATTTCAAAGCCTAGCGCCACCGTCTGGGCACTGATCCTGCTGCTCGGGCTGATCTGGGGTGGTTCCTTCTTCTTCGCGCGCGTAGCGGTCCTCGAAGTGCCGCCTTTTACCCTCGTCTTCCTGCGCCTGTTCCTGGCAGCAGCCGCGCTGCACATCTATCTGCACGGCCGGTTCGGGCTCTACGCGACGCTCGCAACCCACTGGCGTTCCTTCCTGGCCATGGGCTTCATCAACAACGCCCTGCCCCATACCCTGATCTTCTTCGGCCAGACCGAGATCGGCGCAGGCCTCGCCTCGATCCTCAACGCGACAACCCCGATCTGGACGGTGCTGATCGCCAATCGCTGGACGACCGACGAGAAACTGACGAGCGCGAAAATCGCCGGCTGCCTGGCGGGCCTCGCCGGCACGGCAGTGCTGATCGGCCCCGGAATCACGGCCGCCGCCTCCGTACCGTTCTGGGCGCTGACCCTGCCGGTCCTCGCAGCAATCTCCTACGGCGTGGCCGGAACCTACGGCAAACGTTTCCGCGGCCTGCCCGCGCCCGTCAGCGCCACCGGACAGCTCACCGCCTCCAGCTTGATGATGCTGCCCGTGTCGCTGATGGCCGACCAGCCCTGGGCGCTGCCGGCGCCATCCATGAACGCCGTCCTCGCCATCCTCGCCCTGGCGCTGCTATCGACCGCCTTTGCCTATCTCCTCTTTTTCCGGATTCTGGGGCTCGCAGGAGCCACCAACGCCTCTCTGGTGACCCTCGTCGTACCCCCGAGCGCGATCCTTCTCGGCGCGCTTTTCCTCGGCGAAAGATTGGAGGCAACCGACCTCATCGGCATGCTGCTGATCGGTTTCGGCCTCGTCCTGCTCGACGGACGGCTCCTTCGCAGGCGCAGCAAATCGCTATCAAGAGCGTCGTAACGGATCGAAACCATCACGGAATATGTCAGAAGTTAACAGCCGTACACCGCTTTTTAACTCTATGGAAATTAAGATTAACAGATGATTTACATATAGATATCAGTGATTTACGAGGTCGCGATCGGCGCAGGCCCGACACCTCTGCGGCACTGCAGCACAGAAACATGCTTCCCAATCGGCACAAAACCGACATAAAGTCTGCCCGTCAACGCAAGGAGGCAGACATGGGACGTACATACTCTCTCAATGTCTTGGTAGTCGGTGCAGCGTTTGTGTTTGTGGCATCCATGCTCTTCATTTGAGCGCCACCAGTTCCACTACCAGTTCAAATATCGCATCCACGACCGTTTGATAATCAGCACTTCCGGTGAAGACGCATGCTCCTTTCGTAGGAGCATGCGTTTTTTTCCGCACTCAGGCGGCGGCGATACGGGGGGTACGGATCTGCCGGCGGCCAAGCCGCTGAAGGACGGCGGATACGAGCGGTGCCCGGTTCATCGTGTAGATATGGAAGTCGCCAAGGCCGCGGCGGATCAGATCCTCGATCTGTTCGGCGGCGATGTCGGCAGCCACGCTGGCGCGATCCTCGGGCTTGTCGTCCAACCCTTCGAAACGGGCATCCAGGAAAGACGGAACCGAGGAACCGCAGCGTCCGGCGAAACGCTTGAGCTGGGTCAGGTTCTGGATCGGCATGATGCCCGGCACGATCGGGATCGCGATGCCGGCGGCGCGGACCTTTTCGAGGTAACGTTCAAAAACGTCGTTGTCGAAGAAGAACTGGGTCAGTGCCCGCGCCGCACCGGCATCAGCCTTGCGCTTCAGCATTTCGATGTCTGCGCCAAGATCGGCGCTTTCCGGATGTTTTTCGGGATAGGCGGAGACGGAAATGTCGAAGCCGCCGAGTTCCGTCAGGCCGCGCACCAACTCCGCCGCATTAGCGTAACCATGCGGATGCGGGCGATACTCGGTGCCGATACCGCTCGCCGGATCGCCGCGCAGGGCAACGATGTGGCGAATGCCGGCAGCGCGATACTCGCCGACGACCGAATGCGTCTCTTCGCGCGTGGCGTCGACGCAGGTCAGGTGCGCGGCTGTCGCCAGCGAGGTCTCGCCGACCAGGCGGCGCACCGTGTTGATCGTCGGCGCCTTGGTCGAACCGCCAGCACCATAGGTCACGGACACGAAACACGGATCCCAGAGCGCCAGTTCATCGACCGTATCCCAGAGCTGGCCCTCCATCTCGTCCGACTTCGGCGGAAAGAATTCGAAGGAAACGCTGAAAGTTTCGCTATCGGCGGTCATTGGTTCAGCTCCCTTAAAGGACGGTTTGCGATTGGGCAGATGCATGATGGGCGGCGATCAGCAGACGGCGATCGCGGGCGAGCCAGACAGTGGCCGTCAGCCCGCCCTCCTTGCCGGAACCGAGATCGAGCGCCTGCTCGACTTCGAGGCCCACCTTCTCCAGCCATTCCGCCATCACCTGATGGGAAAAGCCGAGGCGCACATGGGCGTGGTCGTCTCGCAGGTATTCGAGCGTATGCGGTGCGAGATCGACGATCAGCAGGCGGCCGCCCGGACGCAGCACGCGGGCGGCCTCCGCGATCGCCAGTTCCGGCTGGTCGAGGAAGTGCAGCACCTGGTGAACGGTGATCAGGTCGAAATCCTGCCCTTCGAGCGGCAGGTTGAGAATGTCGCCGTGGCGGACGGACGCCTTGACGATCCCGGCCTTGTCGAGATTGGAGCGGGCGACCGACAGCATGTCGCGGCTCGCATCGATGCCGACGGCGCGACGGTAGATGTTGGACAGAAGCTGCAGGATCCAGCCGGTGCCGGTGCCGAGATCGAGAAGCGCGTCGACCGGCGCCGGGCCGATCAGCTTGAGCAGCGCCGATTCGACTGCCGCGTCGCTGATATGCAGGCGGCGAAGCTCGTCCCATTCGGAGGCATTGCGCGTGAAATAGGCCTGGGCGCGTTCGGCGCGCAGCCGCTTGACCGTCGTCAGCCGCTCGCTGTCCCTCAGCAGGACCGGATCCTCCTCCGAGGCCGCGGCGAGCAGCGTCCTCACCAGCGTTGCCGCCTTGCCTTCCTGCTTCAGCCGGAAATAGGCCCAGGCGCCTTCCTGATAGCGATCGATCAGCGCTTCCTCGGCAAGCAACTTCAGATGCCGCGAAATGCGGGGCTGCGACTGGCCCAGTATCTCGGTAAGATCGGTGACGGTCAGGTCCCCGGCAGCCAGAAGCGCGAGCAGGCGGAAGCGCGTCGGCTCGCCGGCTGTTTTCAGTACGTCCACCAGGGTATCGAGCGCCAATCCCATTCAGCCGCATCCTCATGCAATCAAGATATAAAGATATGTTTATATGGTTTTGCAACTCTATGCAAGCGGGAACTGATGGATCCAGCCCGGCTCCGCTGAAACGCAGAAGGCGGCCGAAGCCGCCCTCTTAGGTTCTGTTCGTGCCAGTGGGATCAGAATTTGGGATCAGAATTCTTCCCATTCGTCGGCGGATTGCGCGAGAGCCGTATTTCCGCGGGAAACCGGAGCGCGCGACGGCGCCGGACGGCTCGGTGCGGCAGCGACCGGGCGTGAGACCGGAGCTGTCGGGGCACGCATGCGGCTTGCCGTTTCGCGAAGCTGGCCGGCGGCACTGCTGCCGAGCTGGAAGTGCGAGAGGAGATCGCTGAGCTTTCCGCTTTCCTGGGCAAGGCCCGCGCCGGCGGCGTTCATCTCTTCGACCATTGCGGCGTTCTGCTGGGTCGACTGGTCCATGTGGTTGACGGCGGTGTTCACCTGCGCAAGGCCGACCGACTGCTCCTGTGCCGCGGTGGCGATCGCATCCATGTGACCGTTGACAGTCTGAACCAGTTGTTCGATGACGCTGAGCCCCTCACCCGTCTCGCTGACGAGCTTGACGCCTTCGCCGACGGCGACAGCCGAATTGGAGATCAGCGATTTGATTTCCTTGGCGGCGTTTGCCGAGCGCTGGGCGAGTTCGCGGACTTCCTGCGCGACGACCGCAAAACCCTTGCCGGCTTCACCGGCACGCGCAGCCTCGACACCGGCGTTGAGCGCCAGCAGGTTGGTCTGGAAGGCGATCTCGTCGATCACCCCGATGATCTGGCCGATCTGCTGCGACGACTTCTCGATCCGTTCCATGGCGGCAACCGCGTTGCGGACGACCTGGCCCGACTGGTCCGCGCGGGTCCGTGCGTCGCGGACGACGTCGCGAGCCTCGCCGGTGCGCTTGGAGGTCGAAACGACGTTGGCGGTGATCTCTTCGAGCGCTGCGGCTGTTTCTTCCAGCGAAGCTGCCTGCTGCTCCGTGCGTTTGGACAGGTTGTCGGATGCGTCGGAGATTTCCCTCGAACCGCTGGTGACGGTGGCAACCGAATTGCCGACGCTGAGCAGCGCGTCGCGCAGCTGGCGAACCGAGGTATTGAAGTCGTGGCGCAAGCCCTCGAACTGCGGCGCCAGAGCTTCGTTCACTTCGCAGAGCATGTCGCCGTCGGCAAGACGGCGAAGGTTTGCGGCAAGCGCGCCGGTCGCCTGGGTCAGCTTCGCCTCGGCATCCGCCTCGCTCTGGCGCTGCATTTCGAGGCGCTCGGCTTCGGAGCGACGACGGGCGGCTTCCGCCTCGGCTTCAAGCTGAAGATTGCGGATAGCGGCTTCACGGAAAACCTCGACCGAACGAGCCATTTCGCCGATGCCGTCCCTGCGATCCGAATAGGGGATAGCCTCCTCGGTATTGCCGGAGGCAAGGCTTGCCATCCGGTCGCCGATCTTGCGGATCGAGCCGGACAGGCTGCGCGCGATCATCACGCTGAGCGCAATCACGGCCAGGATGAAGATCGACAGCGACGCAAAGAGAATCTGCAGGCTGGACGCTGCGTCGGAAGATTTCTGATCGCCCAACTGTTTCAATTCGCTCGTGGCCTGAGCGATGATACCGGAGGTGAACACGCGGCGGTTTTCCATAGCGCGCGCCCAGGCGCTGAAGTCGTCGGCGGCCGGCGTATAGGGCTTCAGACTGTCGAGCGCCTTCAGCGTATTGGTGATCAGCTGTCCGTCAGGCGTCTGGAAATAAGCGTCGTATTGCGCAACCAACTTGGGGGACAGGAAAGCGCGCATCGGCTTTTCATAAAGCCGGACCTGCTGCCGCCCCTGCATGAAGCGGGCGGCCTCATCAACGGTCAACGCACCGTTTTTGGTATACTGCTGCCCCATCCGGTTGACGATGACGTAGCCGTTGCTGAGTTGGACAAGCGCATGAAAGCCGTCGACATAACGGGCAAGCGCCCGGTCCTCCGTCAGTCCGCCGACGAGGCCGATGATATCGAGCGTCTTCTCGGAAACCGGCGTGACGTATTGCGCAGACAGAAGCTGGTTCGTATCGCCGCTATCGATCTTGGCGCGATATTCCGGCATCCGCTGGAAACGCTCATCGACTGCCGCAACCAGCTCGCGCAAGCTCGGCTCGCCGTAACCCTGTGCGTCGATCACCTTATACTGGTTCACAAGTCGCTTTTCCGCCGCATCCACGCTCGCGCGGGCCTGAGGCCGCTGCGCCAGAGAACCAAAACTCTCTTCCGGGATGGCGTTCATCAACTCGCCGCCGGCAAGCGCCAGGCTTTCAAGAGCGATCGCACGGTTCAGCTCCCGGTATTGGTTGTAGGCGTCCCAGCTTGAGAACGCGCCGAGCCCGATCACCGCCAGAAGCGGAACGGAAGCAAGAAGCATCAACGATGTACGGAAAGGCAAACGTTCGATCAAATTGAGCATGAATAAAACCCTCTGAAACGGGCCGTCATCATGACAGCGTCGAGACCCAAGCAGACATGGTCTCCCCGGCCCGGAAAATGCACCGGCAATCTTTGCGATTGTCTTTATCGGGCTAGGTCAAAAATACCCATGATTTTGGGGGTTCGGATTTTAGCTTTTGTTAACTTCGCACAAAACAAAAACCCCGGCAGAACCGGGGTTTAACTTAGGCAAGACTAAAAAACTTAACGAGTCAGACGCTTGTGCGCCTGGCTTCCGGGGTTAAGGGCGTCGGGGCCGAGTCGGCGGACCTTGTCCTGCTCATAATCCTCGAAATTGCCTTCGAACCATTCCACATGGCCGTCGCCTTCGAAGGCGAGGATATGCGTCGCCAGGCGGTCGAGGAACATGCGATCGTGGCTGATGATGATGGCGCAGCCGGCAAAGTTTTCCAGCGCGCTTTCGAGCGCACCCAGCGTTTCCGTATCGAGGTCGTTGGTCGGTTCGTCGAGGAGGAGAACGTTGCCGCCGGCCTTCAGCATCTTGGCAAGGTGAACGCGGTTGCGCTGGCCGCCCGAGAGATTGCCGACTTTCTGCTGCTGGTCGCCGCCCTTGAAGTTGAAGGCGCCGCAATAGGCCCGGGAGTTCATGTCGAACTTGCCGAGCTTGATGATTTCGGCACCGCCCGAGATTTCTTCCCAGACGGTCTTGTTGCCGTCGAGCGCATCACGGCTCTGGTCGACATAACCGAGGTGAACGGTCTCGCCGATCCGGATCGAACCGGCATCCGGCGTTTCCTGGCCGGTGATCATCCGGAACAGCGTGGTCTTGCCGGCGCCGTTCGGGCCGATGATACCGACGATGCCGCCCGGCGGCAGCTTGATCGACAGGTCGTTGATCAGCGTGCGGCCCTCGAAGCCCTTGGTGATGCCTTCCATCTCGATGACCACCTGGCCGAGACGCTCGCTGACCGGGATGATGATCTGCGCGTCGCCGGGACGCTGCTTTTCAGCCGCTTCCACCAGCTGTTCGTAGGACTTGATACGCGCCTTGGACTTGGCCTGACGCGCCTTCGGGCTGGAAGCGATCCATTCCTGTTCGCGGCTGATCGCCTTCTGGCGGCCGGCCTCTTCCCGGTTTTCCTGCTGCATGCGCTTGGCCTTGGCGAGCAGGTAAGCCGAGTAATTGCCTTCGTACGGAATGCCACGGCCGCGGTCGAGTTCGAGGATCCAGCCGGTAACGTTGTCGAGGAAGTAGCGATCGTGGGTGATCATCATCACGGCGCCCGGATAGTCGCGCAGGTGCTTTTCGAGCCAGGCGATGGTTTCGGCGTCCAGATGGTTGGTCGGTTCGTCCAGCAGCAGCAGGTCCGGCTGCGACAGCAGCAGGCGGCAGAGGGCGACGCGGCGGCGTTCACCACCCGACAGGCTGGTAACCTCCGAATCGCGCGGCGGGCAGCGCAGCGCTTCCATGGCCATCTCGACCTGGCTCTCCAGGTCCCAGAGGTTCTGGCTGTCGATGACGTCCTGAAGCTTGGCGCCCTCTTCCGCGGTCTCGTCTGAATAGTTCATCATCAGTTCGTTGTAGCGGTCGAGCACCGCGGTCTTCTTGGCGACGCCGACCATGACGTTTTCGAAAACGGTCTTGGTCTCGTCGAGATGCGGTTCCTGCTCCAGGTACCCGACAGTCGCGCCTTCGGCGAGCCAGGCTTCGCCGGTATATTCCTTGTCCTGACCGGCGATGATGCGCAGCACGGTCGACTTACCGGCGCCGTTCGGGCCGAGGATACCGATCTTGGCATCGGGGTAGAAAGACAGATTGACGTTCTCAAGGATTTTCTTGGCGCCGTAGGACTTGTTGAGTCCCGACATGTGATAGATGAACTGACGTGCCATGGATAAAAGTGCTCCGGGGGGAATTTCGGTTTGCCGCTATGTAGGCGAATTGGGAGCCGGGAGCAATGCGCGAACGGTCGAGGGAGCGAGGATGTTCGACGAAACGAGGCGGTTTAAGAGCCCGACGGGGGCAAACCTTGCCTATCATTACCAACCGGCGGCAGAACCGGCGCACGCCATCCTCATGATCTCGCACGGGCTTGCCGAGCATTCCAGGCGCTACAGGGCTTTCGCCGAGGCGATGGCTGGCCATGGTTTCCACGTCTATGCCTTCGACCATCGCGGCCATGGCGAGACGACCGCGCCGGACGCGCCGACCGGCCGTTTCGCCCGGCACGACGGCGTTGGTCTGGTGCTCTCGGACGTAAAAGCCATGCGTGACATGGCGGCCGCAGCTCATCCCGGTCTGCCGGTTCTGCTCTTCGGCCACTCCATGGGCGGCCTGATCGCGCTCAATGCCGCCGTCGCCCATCCCGATAGTTTTAATGCCGTCGCCGTCTGGAATTCGAACTTTCATCCCGGCCCCGCGGGCCGCGCCGCGCAGGTGATCCTGCGCATTGAAAAAGCCCTGAAAGGCTCGGACGTGCCGAGCGGGCTTCTGCCGAAACTGACTTTCGGCGCCTGGGGTAAATCTGTCCCTGGCCACCGCACGGAATTCGACTGGCTCAGCCATGACCGGGATGTCGTCGACGCCTATATCGCCGACCCCCTGTGTGGTTTCGATGCCAGCGTTTCGCTATGGCTCGATCTCTTCGAACTCACTTATCGCGCGCCCGAACTCATCGGTCGATTGGCGAAAAACCTGCCGATCCATCTGATCGGCGGGGCGGAGGACCCCGCAACCAATGGCGGCCGCGAAATCCTGTGGCTGTCCGAGCATTTCAAGCGCAACGGCTTTTCGAATGTCACCACCAAGATCTGGCCGGGCACCCGTCACGAAACCTTGAACGATACGGTACGGGCTCGCGCCACCGCCGAGTTTGCCGCCTGGGCCAGGGCCGCCCTGCCCGTCTCGGCGCCAGCAATCTGAGACGGCCACCGAACTCAAGCGGTCCTTCATATCAAACGGAATGAGTTCATGACATTTAATCAAGTGCTTCCGGGATCGGCCCCGGCTATAGGAAATCCATGAATTCGTCGCCCGCAAGTCTTGCCGCATCAGCCCCGAACCGGATCGTCAACGGCCTCGGCCTGATGATCGTCGCGATGCTGATCGCGCCTTTCATCGACATCTTTTCCAAGCTTGCGACCGATACCGCATCGCCTACCTTCATCACCGCCGCCCGCTTCGTCTTCCAGGCGCTCTGCATGCTGCCGATCGTGCTCTGGAATGGATATTGGCGGACATTTTCCTGGCGGCTCAGCGTCTTCCATGCGATCCGCGCGAGCCTCATCACCGTCTCCATGGTCTGCTTCGTGGCGACGCTGGCGGTCATGGAAGTGGCCGATGCCATCGCCATCTTCTTCGTCGAGCCGATCATCCTGACGGTGCTTTCCAGCATCTTCCTCAAGGAGACCATCGGCTGGCGGCGTTATACCGCCTGCGCGGCCGGCTTCGTCGGCGCCATGATCGTCATCCGCCCGAGCTTCCAGGAGATCGGCTTCGTGGCGCTGCTGCCGATCGTCACCGCCTTCTGCGTGGCGATCTTCGCGATCCTGACCCGGGCGCTCGCGCATCGCGAAGATCCCTGGTCGATGCAGTTCCAGATGGCACTCTGGGGAATTCCGATCTCCGCCACCCTGCTCTTTGTCGGCGATCGGACCGGCATCGTCTTCCTGGCGCCTTCCATACCGGACTGGACGACCCTGCTGTGGCTCGCGGGCGTCGGCGCCTTCGCGGCCCTGTCGGGCATCCTTGCCGTCTATGCCTATCGCGCCGCCCCGGCATCCGTGATCGCGCCGCTGCAGTATTTCGAGATCGTTTCGGCGACGCTGTTCGGCTGGCTGGTCTTCGGCGACTTCCCCGATCCGGTCAAATGGCTCGGCATTTCGATCATTATCGGCTCCGGCCTCTATATCATCTGGCGGGAACGCCGGGTTGCCTCGATCAAGCCCGTAACCGGCTCCGCCAAATCAACCATGACCCCGTGACATGACCCAGCCACCCAAGAAACCGCCGCTTTCCGGCATCCGCGTCATCGAACTTGCCCGCGTGCTCGCCGGTCCCTGGGCCGGCCAGATGCTGGCGGATATGGGCGCCGACGTCATCAAGGTGGAAAACCCCGACGGCGGCGACGACACCCGCGCCTGGGGCCCGCCCTTCGTCGAAGGCAAGGACGGCGGAAACCTGTCCGCCGCCTATTACCACTCAACCAATCGCGGCAAGCGCTCGATCGCCGTCGATCTGAAGACCGAGGAAGGCCAGGACATCGTCCGCCGGCTGGCCGCCACCGCCGACGTGCTGATCGAAAATTTCAAGCTCGGCGGCCTCGTCAAATACGGCCTCGACTACGAGAGCCTGAAAAAGATCAATCCGAAGCTGATCTACTGCTCGATCACCGGTTTCGGCCAGAACGGCCCCTACGCCAATCTTGCCGGCTACGACTACATCGTCCAGGGCATGTCGGGCTTCATGTCGATCACCGGCGAACCGGACGGCCAGCCGATGAAGGCGGGCGTCGCGATCGCCGACATCTTCACCGGCATCTATGCGGTGACCGCCATTCAGGGCGCGCTGATCCACGCGCTGAAGACCGGCGAAGGCCAGCATGTCGACATGGCGCTGCTCGACGTCCAGGCCGGCATCCTCGCCAACCAGAACATGAACTACCTGGTCTCCGGCGAAGCACCGGTGCGGCTCGGCAATGCCCATCCGAACATCAGCCCCTACGAGGTGGTGCCGACCGAAGACGGTCACCTCATTCTCGCGGTCGGCAATGACGGCCAGTTCCGCCGCCTCTGCCGTATTCTCGGCATCGAGCAAGTCGCCGATGACGAGCGTTTCGCCACCAACAAGGCGCGCGTCGCCAACCGTGTCGAAGTGCGCCGGCTGATCCTGGCGCAGACGTCGAAATGGAAAAAGGCCGAGCTGCTTGCCGCCTGCGGTGACAACGCCGTGCCGGCCGGGCCGATCAACTCGATCGCCGAAATGTTCGACGACCCGCAGGTCAAGGAACGCGGGCTTCGAATCGATCTCGAAGCGGCCGACGGCACGGTCATTCCGGGCGTGCGCAGTCCGATCGTGCTCTCCGAAACGCCGCTTGCCTATCACCGGCCGAGCCCCGCACTCGGCGAACATACCGCAGACGTTCTGGCGGAACTCGATCACATCGAAAAAGAGGGGAGAGACATATGAACACCGTCATGAAGACCGGAGGGCAGCTCATCGTCGAGGCGCTGAAGGCGAACGGCGTCAAGCGCATCTCCTGCGTTCCGGGCGAAAGTTATCTCGCCGTGCTCGACGCGCTGTATGAAAGCGGCATCGAGGTGCTCGTCTGCCGCCAGGAAGGCGGTGCCGCGATGATGGCCGACAGCTGGGGCCGCCTCAGCGGTGAGCCGGGCATCTGCATGGTGACCCGCGGTCCCGGCGCCACCAATGCCTCGGCCGGTCTGCATATCGCCAGGCAGGATTCCATTCCGATGATCCTCTTCGTCGGCCAGATCGGCCGGGAGATGAAGGAACGGGAAGCCTTTCAGGAGGTCGAATACCGCCGTGCCTTCACCGAATTCGCCAAATGGGTGGGCGAAATCGACGACGCCCGCCGCATTCCGGAATTCGTCACCCGCGCCTTTGCGGTCGCCACGTCAGGCCGCCCCGGCCCGGTCGTGCTGACGCTGCCCGAAGACATGCTGGTAGATGAAGTCGAGGCCGTCGACGCGCGCGCCTACATGCCGGTCGAAAGCCACCCCGGCAAAAGCCAGATCGCCGCATTCGAAACCCTGCTCAAGAACGCCGAGCGTCCGCTGTTCATCCTCGGCGGCACCCGCTGGAGCGAGCAGGCGGTTGCCGATTTCCAGGATTTCGCCAGCCGCTTCAAGGTGCCCGTCGGCTGTTCTTTCCGCCGCCAGATGCTGTTCGACCACCTGCACCCTTCCTATGCAGGCGATGTCGGCATCGGCATCAATCCGGTGCTCGCCAAGGCGGTGAAGGAGGCGGACCTGCTCGTGTTGATCGGCAGCCGCATGTCGGAAATGCCCTCCTCCAGCTACACGCTGATCGACATCCCCTATCCGAAGCAGAAGCTCGTCCATGTCTTCCCCGATCCGGAAGAACTCGGCCGCATGTATCGGCCCGACCTGGCGATCTGCGCCGCCCCGGCGGAATTCGTCGCTGCCCTGAAGGACCTCGAACCGCCGGCCGCGCCACTTTGGGCCGAACGGAAATCGGCGCTGCACGATGCCTATCTGACATGGTCGACGCCGCCGGAGGCCGGTCCCGGTCCGGTCAAGATGGGCCCGATCATGCAATGGATCGAGGAAAACGTTCCGGACGACGCGATCTTCACCAATGGCGCCGGCAATTACGCCACCTGGCTGCACCGCTTCCACCGCTTCCGGAAATACAACACCCAGTCCGCCCCGACCTCCGGCTCGATGGGCTATGGCCTGCCGGCGGCCGTTGCCGCAAAACAGCTCTTTCCGGAGCGCGAAGTCGTCTGCTTTGCCGGTGACGGCTGTTTCATGATGCACGGCCAGGAATTCATCACTGCAGTCCGCTACGGACTGCCGATCATCACGGTGCTGGTGAACAACGGCATCTACGGCACGATCCGCATGCACCAGGAGCGGGAATATCCGGGCCGCGTCAGCGCCACCGACCTCGTCAACCCGGATTTCGTCGCCTACGCCAAGGCTTTTGGCGGACACGGAGAACTGGTCGAGAAGACGGAAGAGTTCGGCCCGGCCTATGAGAGGGCGCGAGCGAGCGGCAAGCCTTCGATCATCGAGGTGAGGCTGGATCCCGAAGCGATCACGCCGACGCGGACGCTGACGCAGATCCGGGAAAAGGCATAAAACAGAAAAAGCCGGCCTATCAGAGCGATAGGCCGGCTTTCTGATTCAATATCGCAGCGATCAGATCGCAGCGGTAACGATGAACTCGACCTTGTACTTCGGCGCAGCGAGCTTGGCTTCGCTGGTGGCGCGGGCCGGCGGGTTCTTCGGGTCGATCCAGGCTTCCCAGACGGCGTTCATTTCGCCGAAATAGGCGATGTCGGAAAGATAGATGATCGTCTGCAGGATCTTCGACTTGTCGGAACCGACAGCGGCGAGCAGGCGATCCACTTCGGAAAGCGCGTCCTTGCACTGGTCGGTGACCGATTCACCTTCGCCAACCTGGCCGGCGAGATAGACGGTGTTGCCGTGGACGACGGCGCCGCTCATGCGGGCGCCCGGCTCGATACGCTGGATGCTCATGGAATTCTCCTCAAAAAAATTGAGCTTCGGGAAAAGACCCCGCGCAAAAGGCACGAGGCCGCGGAAAATCTTCAGCCGCGCAGATGCTGGCTCTTTTCGTAGATCGCCGTCGAACGGGCGCCGGACCGGCAGAAGCCGAGCATCGGGCGCGGGAATTCGTCGAGCGCATCGACCATCGCGTTGATGCCCTGTTCGTCGACGCCCATGCGGCCGACCGGGATGTGGCGGATGTCGAGGCCGAGCTCCTTGGCGCGGGCTTCGATCTGCGCAAAATGCGGCTGGCCCGGCTCCTCGTCGTCGGGACGGTGGCAGACGACCGACTTGAACCCCATGGCCTTGATCTGATCGAGATCCTCGACGGTGATCTGGCCGGTGACGGAATACTCGTCGTTGATCTGGCGGATATCCATGGACTTAGCCCTCCGTTCTATTTGAGGCGCCAGCATTACGACGGTGCCCTCTAGGCGTCAATCACCGAACGGCAACTCTCAGACGAAGCAGAAGCGCAGGCCGTATTCGGCGCTTTCGCCGGGCTTGATCCAGCCCATTTCTCCGGTCCCGGCAAGTTCCTGGCGGCTTGCGAGGCGATGGGAGACCGGCTCGATCCCAAGCACATGCGCCGGCGCCTTCTGGTTACGCCAGACCTGCAGATGCGGCAGCGTGTCGGTCCTGAATTTCACCTTCAGCGTCAGCCCGCCGATCGCTGCGATCGGACCGAGCGCAATCTCGGCCCACTGCTCGCCCTCGACGGCCGCCGGGACGCAGAATATGCCGCCTGTCTCACCCCCGAACGTCCAAGGGAAACCGCCGCCTTCGAGCATCTTGCCGGCAAGCCGGACCCGATCGTCGAACAGCCATGCGCCGATATTCATATGGTACATATGCACCCGCGCGAATGGCTTCGAACCGGTATTGGTGACCTTGTCCGACAGGCTGACCTCGCCCGTCGCGCCGTCGATCCGCCAATGGCGTTCCAGCAGAGCCGTCTCGCCGGTCGCAAGGGTCAGCGGCACGCGGGCACGGCACTCCGCATCCGGCCCTTGCGCATCCCAGAACAGGATTTCGGCGGGGTGGGAGGAGAAGGATCCGTGCAGCGGATATTTCCGGCCGTCGGCGGCGCCTTCGATCGCCTCCGGGTGGCGAATATGGTCAGGCCCGCAGGTAAAGAGAAAGCCTTCCAGCGAGTGATCGATTCGCGGATCTCCGTCGTCGGGAATGGCCCGACCCGGAGCAAGGTCGATATCGCCGATAAAGCAGCCTCCGATGTCGAGAACGGAACTTTCGTCGAGGAAAATCCTGGGGCCGTTGGCGGCGGAAAAAGCCTTCATAATCATTCCCTTCACGGTTTCGTCAAAACTTCTAACCGATCGTGAGGTGAATTTAACGGTGCGTTCATGACGAATTCACTTTTTCCACACTACGGTCAAATTTAACTTGTCTGTGGCGACAGGCAAACGGGCGGGAACCAATGTCCGATTTCCCGATTACGTTTAAGTAGGAAACAAGGAAGTCGGTGACATCGTGAAGCGGCTATTTTTCGCATGCGCAAGTCTGGTGATCCTGACCGCGGCGCAGGGAATTCCCTCCGCCGAGGCGCAGAATCGTTATGGCCGCTACCCTTCCGAAACGATGCTCGTCGCTCCTGACGGCTCGATCCTGGACTATGAACCTGATCGCCGTGACGTCATCATCAGCCGGGACGGCATGGGCCGTCGCGTCCTGATCGACCATTTCGGCAATGTCGTCGCAACCGAGATCCGCCAGGAAACCTATCGCCCCAACCGGAGGCAGGAATATCCGCCGGTGCCGGGTGGTTACCGCTCTCTGCGCGATTCGGGCGGTTACCAGCAGGGTGCGGGCGGTTATCGCGATTACCGCGAATACCGGCCCGGCGAACCGGGCGCCATCACCGGCGGTATTCCGGGGCCAGGCTCGGTCAGCCGCATGCCGCTCGATGATCAGGCCCTCCCCGACGCTGACACCGGTTATCCGCAGGAAGCCTCGATAGAACCGGACCAGCGGCCGGCGGAAACGCTTCTGCCGCAGAAGCCGATCATCACCGTCACCAAGAAGCCGCAGGCACAGATCGCAGCACTTCAGGTCTTCCTCGACCGGGAAGGCATCTCGCCCGGCGTCATCGACGGCCATCTCGGCGACAACGTCAACAAGGCAATCGCCGCCTGGCAGGAAATGACCGGCGAGACGCTCGACCCGAACAATTCCGAGGACATCCTGCAGCGGCTGACCTATTCGGGCGGCCTGCCGATCGTCGACTACACGATCACACCGGCCGATGCCGCCGGTCCCTATGTCGCGTCGATCCCGGAAGACTATGCGCATAAGTCGCAGCTGCCGGCCATGTCCTATACGTCCGTGACCGAAAAGCTTGCCGAGCAGTTCCACATGGACGAGAACTATCTGAAGGCACTCAATCCCGGCGTGGATTTCACGATCCCTGGCTCGACCATAAAGGTCATCAATCCCGGTCAGCCGAAGGTCGGTCAGGTCACCCGCATCATCGCCGACAAGAGCAGGAAGCAGGTCTTCGCCTATGGCGCGGACGGACGCCTGATCGCCGCCTATCCGGCAACCATCGGCTCGACCGACACGCCTTCGCCGACCGGAACCCACACCGTCGAACGCATCGCGCTCGATCCCGGTTACACCTACAATCCGAAGATCAATTTCAAGCAGGGCAACAACGACCAGATCCTGCAGATACCGCCAGGCCCCAACGGGCCTGTCGGTTCGGTCTGGATCGCGCTCTCTAAACCGACCTACGGCATCCACGGTACGCCGGAACCCTCCAAGATCGGTAAGACCAACAGCCATGGCTGCGTGCGTCTGACCAACTGGGATGCAAGGGAGCTCGCCAAGATGGTCAAGCCCGGCGCGACAGTGGAATTCACCGAGTAAGGTTCGTCACTCCCGGAACGTCATCTGAGCCGTCGGCACCTGCTGTCGACGGCTTTTTGTTTGCCTGGCGATCTGGCTTCGGGCAAAAGCAGTACTAGTTTTTCGCTAGAGACATGTGCATCGGCGGTGGATGAATGGACTTCTCAACGAGACTGAAAGGCGCCCTGTCGCTCCTGTTCGGACGCGGGGACTATGGAGCCGTTTGCTCCTTTTGTGGCGAGAACCGCCGCGCGGTCGAAATGATCATTGCCGGTCCGGCAACCACGGCGATCTGCAACCGTTGCATCTTCGTCTGCAACCAGGTCATGCTTGAAAATTCCGGCCCGCCTAATTTCCGTCGCCATGCCGAAAAAGATCATGAAAAGACGATCGCGATACCGCTTGCCCATGACGAAGTCCTGCTGGGCGCTCCCGAGCGTGTTGCGCTCGAGCAAATGCTGCATGTCCTCGTCGCGTCGCTTCCGCAAAGCAGACTGATCGGATGGAGCTATATGCATTCGGAGAATCGGTTCGACCTGCTGACAGTCGAGATCCAGACCACATCGGGGATGCCGCCGAGTGAAGTCAGCAGCCTCGCCCAGCAGAACTGGCGTCAGATGCGCGACCGGTTCGTCGCCGCACGCAGCGTGCCGGCCAATCAGGAAGAGCCGGACCTGATCGCAACTGCGGTCGCAGCCACCCAAGCGGCCAGCGCATATGCAAAGGCGGCCGGCTCTTTCGAACCGACCGCCTCTTAAGCGAAGTCTTGGGATGGCTCGGATGGCGATCAGGCGGCGTAGCGGCCCAATCCGAAGAGGCGTGACGCGACAGACCGGGTGATCTTGACGGGCATCAGGCGCATGACTTCCTGCGCATAGGACCGGGCGTTGTCCCTCGCCTTGTCGATATTGCTGACCTTGGCCGGATCGAGCGTGTGGAGCGTTCCACCGATCTCGAACAGTTCCTTGAAGGCGATGCGTTCGCCGATCGGCGTATCGAGGACATGCACGCCGCGGGCAGCCAGAAGACCCTTGATGGTCAGAAGCGCCTTGGTGGTGACCATCGAGGTGACGCGCGTCAGTACCACCGAATGCGGGATCACCAGGCCGGCCCTCTCCTTCATGTAGGCGAGAAGGTCGAGGATCTGCGCCGCACCCTTGGCATCCATGGCCGACCCCTGGACCGGGATCATCACGTGGTCCGAAAGGCCGATCGCCGTGGTGACCAGCGCATCACGGGCGCCAGCGAGGTCGATGATGAAATAGTCTGTGCGCGAAGCCATTTCCCGGAGATGACACTGGAGCGATGCGAGGGTGACTTCCGATACCACCTCGATGTTACGCACGGTGCCGGAGGTTTCGAACCACTGGCTGATCCAGCGCTGCGGATCGGCATCGATGACGGTGACGCGAAAACCCTGATGGGCAAGTTCGGTAGCGAGCAGGAGCGCAGCGGTCGTTTTTCCGGCTCCACCCTTGGCGTTGGCAAAGGAAATTACGGGCATTTTCGGTCCTCGAACAAGTCTTGAGCCACATCGCTCACGAGGACACCGGGAAGCATGGTGTCATAAGCACATCCTTTCCAAACATGGTTAACGAATTGCAAATTTAGACACCATTAATATCACTCAGGAAATTTAACTCCCGGCTCTAAAATGCGGAAAAGCCCGGAGGTTTCGGCCTCCGGGCCTTCGTTAACGCGGGTCCTGCGAGGATCTGGAAGTCTTAAAAGCAGTCGATGAAAAGCGCCTTGGTGTTTTCCATCGTCATGGTGACCGGGTTGCCGCCGCAGCTCGGGTCCTCCATCGCCATGGCCGTCAGCTCATCGATTCGGTCTGGCTTGATACCCATCGCCGTGAGATTTTCGGGAACGTTGAGTTCCGAGCGCAGCGACAGGACGTAATCGTAGAAACCGTCGAAACCGCCTGCAATGCCGAGATAGGCCGCGGCGCGAGCGATCTTCTCTTCGATGGCCGGACGATTGAAGCGCAGCACCGGCGGCATGACGACCGCATTGGTCATGCCGTGATGGGTGTTGTAGATCGCCCCAATCGGATGCGACAGCGAATGGATGGCGCCGAGCCCCTTCTGGAAGGCGACCGCACCCATGGCCGCTGCCGACATCATGTTGGTGCGCGCTTCGAGATCGGCCCCGTCCTTATAGGCGCGCGGCAAAAATTCCTTGACGAGTCGCATGCCTTCGAGCGCGATGCCGCCGGACATCGGGTGATAGAAAGGCGACGAATAGGCTTCCAGGCAATGGGCGAACGCGTCCATGCCGGTGCCGGCGGTGATCGCCTTCGGCATGCCCATCGTCAGTTCCGGATCGCAGATCACGACGCCCGGCAACAGTTTGGGATGGAAGATGATCTTCTTCACATGGGTGACGGAATTGGTGAGCACCCCTGCCCGGCCAACTTCCGAACCGGTCCCGGCCGTGGTCGGCACGGCGACGATCGGCGCGATCTTGGCGGCGTCGGCGCGGGTCCACCAGTCGCCGATATCCTCGAAATCCCAGACCGGCCGCGTCTGGCCGGCCATGAAGGCGATCAGCTTGCCGAGATCGAGGCCCGAACCGCCGCCAAAGGCGACGACGCCGTCATGGCCGCCGTCCCTGTAGGTCTTGATTCCGGCTTGGAGATTGTTCTCGTTCGGATTGGGGTCGACGTCGGCAAAGATCGCCCGGCCGAGGCCTGCCTCTTCCAGCACATCCAGCGCATGGCCGGTGATCGCCATCGAGGCCAGTCCCCGGTCGGTGACCAGAAGCGGTTTCTTGAGGCCGAGCGTCTTGCAGGCGTCCGCCAGTTCCTTGATCCGTCCGCGGCCCAGCTTGACGGCGGTCGGATAGCTCCAGTTCGCGACGATATTCATTTCGTGACCTTCTTCAGGTGGTAGGATTTCGGGCGAGTCAGGTTATGGAAGCCGAGGACGGAGAGCGAGCCGCCCCGCCCGGTTTCCTTGACGCCGGTCCAGACCAGCGCCGGGTCGAGATAATCGGCGCGGTTCATGAACACCGTGCCGGTTTCGAGCTGGCTGCCGATCCGGTTGGCGCGATCGACGTCAGGCGTCCACAGCGACGCCGTCAACCCGTAGCGGCTGTCGTTCATGTAGCCGATCGCCTCATCATCGGTCTTCACCTTCATGATGCCGACGGCCGGGCCGAACGTTTCTTCGCGCATGATCTCCATGGAGTGGTCGACATCGACCAGGATTTGCGGCGCAAGATAAGCGCCGCCGTCATCGGCCGGGAAAAGCTTCGGATCAACGAGCGCCCTGGCGCCGCTCGCCACCGCGTCAGTGATCTGCTGGCGCACCACCTTGGCGAAGCGCTTGTTGGCCATCGGCCCGAGCGTCGTTTCCTTGTCGAGCGGATTGCCGAGCTTATAGTTCGACACCCAGGCAACCGACTTCTCGACGAAGGCATCGTAGAGCGATTCGTGCACGTAGATGCGCTCGATGCCGCAGCAGCACTGGCCGGAATTATAGGTCGCGCCGTCCATCAGCGTATCGACGGCTGCGTCGAGATCGGCGTCCTCCATCACATAGCCCGGGTCCTTGCCGCCGAGTTCGAGGCCGATGCCGGTGAAGGTGCCGGCAGCGGCGCGCTCGATCGACCGCCCGCCTTCGACCGAGCCGGTGAAGTTGATGAAGTTGAACAGCCCCTCGGAAATCAGCTTGGCCGTCGTCGCATGGTCAAGGAAGACGTTCTGGAAGACGTCTTCCGGAACGCCGGCCTCGACAAAGGCGCGCACCATCCGCTCGCCGACGAGCAGCGTCTGCGAAGCGTGTTTGATGACGACGGCATTGCCGGCCATCAGCGCCGGCGCAACCGTGTTGATCGCCGTCATATAAGGATAGTTCCAGGGCGCGATGACCAACACGACGCCATGCGGCTCTCGCTCGATACGCCGCTCGAATGAGGCGCTGTCCTCGACGCGCAGCGGCGCCAGCGCATCGGCGGCGATCGACGCCACATAATTGGAGCGCTCATTGAACCCCTTGAACTCGCCGCCATAGCGCACCGGCCGGCCCATCATCCAGGCAAGCTCGGGCACCACTTCGTCCACCATCTCGTTGAGCCGCGCCACACCCCTGAGCACGAGCTGGACACGCTCCTCGAGCGGCCGTCTCGCCCAGGCCTTCTGCGCCGCGCGGGCGCGCCCGACAGCTTCCGCTGCGGCCTCCGGCGACATGGCCGGCCGCTCGGCGTAAACCGAACCGTCCACCGGCGAGATACATTGGATCATTGTCATCTAATCATACTCCAGGAATTCAACAGGCAAGCGTGCGGACATGCCCCGCCGCACCATAGGAAAGGATCGCGCGGTCGCGTGTGATGATGGTCAGGTCGTGTTCGCGAGCGGTGGCGATCAGGATTCGGTCGATCGGGTCCTTGTGGATGGGATGGGGCAAGATACAGGATGCCATGAAAAGGTCGGCAGTCACCGACTTTTCGGCAACCTCTGTTTCCTGCCTGAAACTGTCGTACCAGCGTTTGGCATCCCTTGTCTCATGGATACGCCCTCGGGCCACCAGCATGGACATTTCCCAAGCCGTGGCAGTGGATACATAAACAGGAATGCCCATGGCTTTGGAGCCGTTGACGGCATCGGCAGCCCTGGCGGCGAGGAGTTCGTTGTGGGTCATCCATATGACCGCACATGTGTCGAGCAGATAGGACTCACTCATTGTAGAGCTTCTCGCCCCATTCATAATCCCAGTCCATCGGCGCCGTCAGGTCGACGCCGGGCATGACCGTGATCGTTCCCTTCATGCTGCCGAATATGGGATGCAGTTCGATCAGCGTACCGTCCTCCCGCTCCATCCAGCGCTTGCCTTCCTTGTAGATGATGTCGTCTTCCGTGAACATCTTCTCGGATGGATCGGGCATAGGGGAACCGCCCTCCGCCAGATAGGCGTCCTGCTTCTTTTCGGCAAAACCATAGGCCCCACCCTCCCCTCTACGGTGAATAGCAACCACGTCCAGAGGAATACCAAGAAAGGCCGAAACCCCGTCCTGCTCGTCCGCGCTCATCTTTCGCTCGCCTTTGAGCATGCGGGAAACTGAGCTTGGGTCGAGCTTCAGGAACCTGGCAAGTTCGACATTGGACGACCCCATCTCCTTCAGCTTTTCGTAGAACCAGTCGCTGTCGATCTCAGCCATGACATCAGCCCTCAATGAACCAATTCAACCTAGCCGATTATTGATTAAATCTCAACAACCGAAAGATCGATTGCGATTATCTCAAGCTCTCTCGAAACCGCGTGCCACTTCCCAGTCGGTCACGCGACGGTCGTATTCCTCCTGCTCCCACTGGCCGGCACGGACATAGTGGTCGATGACATCGTTGCCGAAGGCGGAGCGCAGCAGTTCCGAGCCGTCCATGAGCTCGATCGCGTCACGCAGCGTTCGCGGGATTTCCCGAACACCCTTGCCGCCATAGGCGTCACCGACGAAAGCGGGTTCCAGCGCCATCTTCTTCTCGATCCCGTCGATGCCCGCCGCAATCAGTGCCGCCATGGCGAGATAGGGGTTGAGGTCGGAACCGCCGACGCGGCATTCGATGCGAATCCCCTTGCTGGCCTCGCCACAGAGACGGTAGCCCGCGGTGCGGTTGTCTTTCGACCAGACGGCCTTGGTCGGCGCGAACGTGCCAGCCATGAAACGCTTGTAGGAATTGATGTAGGGCGCCAGGAAGAAAGTGATCTCGCCAGCATGGCTAAGCAGCCCGGCGACGTAGTGTCTCATCAGTTCCGACATGCCGTGCTCGCCGTCCTCGTCGAAGAACAGCGGGGTCTTGCCGTCGGCGCTCCACAGCGACTGGTGGATATGCGACGAACTGCCGGCGGCCGCATAGTTCCACTTGGCGAGGAAGGTGATCGCCTTGCCCTTGCCCCAGGCGATTTCCTTGGCCGCATTCTTGATGATCACGTGCCGGTCGGCCATGGTCAGCGCGTCGGCGTAACGAACGTTGATCTCCTCCTGGCCGGCAGACGCCTCGCCCTTGGAATTCTCCACCGGAATGCCGGCGCCCTGCAGCCCGGTGCGGATCGCCCGCATCACCTCCTCTTCCTTGGTGGTCTGGAAGATGTGGTAATCCTCGTTGTAGCCGCTCGCCAGTTTGAGGTTGCGGTAGCCGCTTTCGCGGGCCTGGTCGTAGGTCTGGTCGAACAGGAAGAATTCGAGTTCCGTCGCCATGAAGGCGCTCATGCCCATGTCCGCAAGCCGCTGGACCTGCCTCTTGAGAATGGCGCGTGGCGAATGCGGCACTTCCGCATGGGTGTGGTGGTCGAGCACATCGCAGAGAACCAGCGCCGTGCCTTCGAGCCAGGGCAATTTCCGCAATGTCGAGAGGTCCGGCTTCATCGTATAGTCGCCGTAGCCCTGTTCCCAGCTCGTCGCCTTGTAACCGGAGATGGTCTCCATCTCGATATCCGTCGCCAGCAGATAGTTGCAGCTATGGGTCTCCTTATAGGCGCTCTCGACGAAATATTCCGCCTGGAACCGCTTGCCCATCAGGCGGCCCTGCATATCCACCTGGGCGGCGATGATCGTATCGATGCGGCCGTCGGCGACATCGCGTTTCAGATCGTCGAAAGAGTAAATCGGGGTCATGCCTCACATCCGTTTCAAAAGGGTGAACCGCCACAACCCTGCGAAGGTCGTGGCGGCGGGATCATTGGGCCGTCAGCCCGGTCGCGCTTACGTTTCTCCGACAGCCGCTTCCGCAGCAGCGATCTCGGCCTGCCGCTTGGCGATGGCATCGCCGATCGGCGGCCCCATGAAGCGGCGGTTCTCGAAGGCGAACCAGACGATTCCGGTCAGCACCAGGAAACCGACGGTGATTTCGAGCGCCCAGTCGTTCGGCGGCTGGATACCGATGAAGAAGATGACGATCATCAAGATGATCGCCAGGACGGCGACCAGCCTGTAGACCGGAATACCCATGTTCCAAGGTCCCATATTCGGCCATTTCGCCGTGCCGATCGTGAACAGCCCGAGCGCGATCGGCAGGGCGAAGGACAGGAACAGGAAGATGACCGTGCAGGACACCACGATCGAATAGGCCGGCGTGCCGGCAATGGTGATCGCCGAGGTGAACCAGACGAACAGGACGGCGAGGATGGAGCCGGTCCAGATCGCCGCGACGGGCGAACGGTATTTCGGGCTGACCTTGGCCAGCACCGACGACGCAGGCAGGCCCTTGTCGCGCGAGAAGGCGAAGATCATCCGCGATAGCGAGGTGACGGTAGCCAGTCCGCAAAGCAGCTGAGAAATGAAGATCAGGAAATACAGGATGCTCTTCACGGTCGGGTTCATCTGCGCGTCCATCGCCCAGAAGAACACGTTCCAGCCCTGCTTGGCCGCATCGTCCATGTTGGGGATCATCAGTACGAAGGCGCACAGCATGATGTAGCCGAACACGGCGGACCACACGACGGCGGAGACCATGCCGCGCGGCACCGATTCCGCCGCCTTGACGGTTTCCTCGGATGTATGGGCCGAGGCGTCATAACCGGTGATCGTATAGATCGGCAGGAGCAGGCCGAGAAGGAATGCCATTACGCCGGAAACGCTGTTCGGCCAGACGAGCGCCGCCCCTTCCGTGCCGGTATAGTTGGCGAAGGTGAAGAGCCGCGCGAAATCGAAGCCCGGGGCTGCGATAAGGCACGCGATCGTCAGGAGGATCGCGGTCGCGAAGATCAGATAGCCGGAAAAGTCGGTGAGCTTAGCCGTCAGACCTATGCCGAAATGATTGATGCCGGCCTGCAGCCCGGTGATGAGGGCAACGAAAACCACGCGGTGCGTTAGCGTATCCTCGATGCCGAAAGCCGGCCCGAAGGCGCCGAAGAAGAAATAGAATGTCCCGACATTGATGGCGCCGAGCACGGTGACGAGGCCGAGCAGGTTGAGCCAGGCGGAAAGCCAGCCGGTGAAGCGGTTGCCGAGGATCGATCCCCAGTGATAGAGGCCGCCCGCCGTCGGATAGGCCGAGCCGATCTGCGCGAGCCCGAGCGCGAAGATGCCGGAAATCAGGCAGCCGAGCGGCCAGCCGATGCCGATTGCCGCGCCACCAGCGCCGGCGGTCGCCTGGCCCAGCGAGTTGATGCCGCCGGAGAGAATGCAGATGATGGAAAACGAAATTGCAAAGTTGGAAAACGAGCTCATGCGGCGCTCGAGTTCCTGCGCATAGCCCATGGAATGCAGGATATGAATATCCTGCTTTTTGTCGCCTTCGGTATACTCGGACATGACTTCCCCCTGTTGGCAGAAAGACCGCGCCATGCGGCCATCCGGTTTGTCCTTCCCGCGGCAATCCACCGCGGGCATGCGAGCTGCTGCTCCCCGGGTCTTATCTTTGGATGTCTGCGAGGCTTTCCCGCAGCAATCCTGTCAGAAAATCGGCCACGACCCCCTGGCCGGTTTCGTCTGTTATGAGATCGTTCCTGATTTCAATCATCACGTTGAGAAGCCCTGCCGGCAAGGCGTGGACCTCCAGCGTATGCGTCACGCCGTCCGCCGGCCCGTAAGGCTCGTTGCGCTCGACGCGGTAGAGATGCGTATCGGATGCGGCCTGCAACATCCGGTCGGCAAGCCGGCTATCGGTATCGTGAAGCACGCCGATCTCAACCGGCCGCTCCTTCCCGAAATAGACCGGCGTGAAGCTGTGAATGGTGACCAGCACCGTCTTCTGCCCCCTTGCCCGGCGCGCCGCGATCTCCTCGCGTATGCGGCCGTGGAACGGCATGTAGAGCGCCGTGGTCCGACGGGATTTCTCTGCCTCGGACAGGTTCTCGTTGCCGGGGATCCGGAAGATCTCGGACACGTCGCGGATGGCAGCAGGTGATTCCGGCGGCCGGTTGCAGTCGTAGATAAGGCGCGAAAACCGCTGGTGGATCAGCGTCGCGCCGAGGCTCTTCGACATCAGCCGGGAGACTGCAAGCGCCCCCGGATCCCAGGCGATATGCGAGGCAAGCGCATCCTTCGAAAGCCCGAGATCGCCGTAACGTTCCGGCAGGCGCCGCGAGGCATGTTCGCAGACGAGAAGCACCTCTCCGCGGCCGCCGGCATTGTCCACGGCAACGGGCTCGCCATCCGCCTCCGAGAAGAATTCCGACTGGACCAGCATGAACGCGTTCCGGGAAAAATTGTTTAAATTGGATTAAGAAGAGAATTCTTCACTTTCCGGCTGCCGTCAACGTGATTCTGAAAATTTCTCTTCAAAGGCACCGTTGACTTCTCCGCAGAAACGATTGTTAATCTTTTCTATAACCGGCGAAGACCGGAGGGAACAGCTTTAGTGCCACCAACTGCGCGCACCGTATCCGATGTCATTCGTGTTCGTTACGACAGCCTTACGCGTGCGGAAAAACAGTTGGCGGACAGCCTATTGGAGAACTATCCGGTGTCGGGGCTCGGCAGCATCACTGTGATCGCGGAGAATGCCGGCGTTTCCACGCCGACGGTTGCGCGCATGGTGCAGAAGCTTGGCTACAAGGGTTATCCGGAATTTCAGTCGCATCTGCACCACGAGCTGGAGGCAACGATCTCCAACCCGATCGCCAAGCATGACCGCTGGGCGTCCAATGCGCCTGGCACCCATATTCTCAACCGTTTCGCCGACGCGATCACCGCCAATCTGCGCGATACGCTTTCCGCTCTCGACACCACGACCTTTGAAGGTGCGGCTGCACTTCTGCGTGATCGCGACCGCAGCATCTATTTCGTCGGCGGCCGCATTACCGGGGCACTGGCAGAGTACTTCTTCACGCATATGCAGGTCATCCGCCCCAGGACGACCTTGATCTCAACCAATTCCAGTTCCTGGCCGCAGCATGTTCTCAACATGAGCGCCGGCGACGTACTGGTGATCTTCGACATCCGCCGCTACGAGCAGGAGATGGCGACGCTGGCGGAGGCCGCACGGGCCAACGGCGTCGTCATCATCTTGTTGACCGACGTCTGGGCCTCGCCCGTTGCCAAACATGCGCAGCATACATTCAAGGTGCGGATCGAAGCGCCGTCGGCCTGGGACAGCTCCGTCATTACTCTCTTCGTCGTCGAGGCGCTGATCGAGGCGGTCCAGAGCGCGACCTGGGAGGAGACCCGCGAACGCATGAACTCTCTGGAAGGTCTTTTCGAGCGGACGATGCTGTTCCGCCGGCCGGGCCGCCAGAGCCGTCCCGACTGACTTGTCGGGGTTAAGAAATATGCCGGCAATCCGGGAACAACATGAGCAAATGCTCATCCTCCGGGCTGTCACATACGATACATGAACTGGCTCTACGAGTCGCGCCGAAACGATCCGGACTACACGACCTGAACCCTCAAGGAGGATACCGTGCTCAACAAGACCCAACGTCTTCTTTCCCTGACGACCGCCCTCGTCATCGCCTCCACCGCCATCGCCGCCGCCGAGCCGAGCGCCGAGCTGATCGCAGCCGCCAAGAAGGAAGGCACGCTGACCACGATCGCCCTGCCCCATAGCTGGTGCGGTTACGGCGACGTCATCGCCGGCTTCAAGGCGAAGTACGGCCTCGAAGTCAACGAACTGAACCCGGATGCCGGTTCGGGCGACGAAATCGAAGCGATCAAGGCCAACAAGGGCAACAAAGGCCCGCAGGCTCCCGACGTCATCGACGTCGGCCTGTCGTTCGGCCCGTCCGCCAAGACCGAAGGCCTGATCCAGCCCTATAAGGTCTCCACCTGGGATTCGATCCCGGCCGACGCCAAGGATGCAGACGGCTACTGGTACGGCGACTATTACGGCGTTCTGGCCTTCCTGGTAAACAAGGACCTCGTCAAGACCTCGCCGAAGGACTGGCCTGATCTCCTGAAGTCAGACTACGCCAATGCCGTCGCGCTCGCCGGCGACCCGCGCAGCGCCAACCAGGCCGTCCAGGGCGTTTTCGCCGCCGGCCTTTCCGGCGCCAAGGGCGACTCAGCCAAGGCCGGCGACGAAGGCCTGAAGTTCTTCGCCGAACTCAACAAGAAGGGCAATTTCGTTCCGGTCACCGGCAAGGCCGCGCCGTTCGCGCAAGGGACGACGCCGATCATCATCGCCTGGGACTATAATGCCCTGTCCTGGGGACAAAGCCTGAAGGGCAACCCGCCCTTCGAGGTCGTGGTTCCGGCAAGCGGCGTCGTCGCAGGCGTCTACGTCCAGGCGATCTCCGCCTTCGCGCCGCATCCGAACGCTGCGAAGCTGTGGATGGAATACCTCTATTCCGACGAAGGTCAGCTCGGCTGGCTGAAGGGATATTGCCACCCGATCCGCTTCAACGACCTTGCCAAGAACAACAAGATCCCGAAGAACCTGCTCGACGCCCTGCCCCCGGCAGCGGCCTACGAGAAGGCCGTATTCCCGACGCTCGCCCAGCAGGCCGCCGCCAAGGAAACCATCACCAAGAAATGGGATAGCGTGGTCGGCGCCAACGTCGCAAAGTAATCGGAACAAGACTGACCTCCCGCGCCACCCGGCGCGGGAGTTTTCCCGTTTTTCCCTGGATGGCCAGCATTCATGACCACCGCTTCCACGTCATTCATCGATCGCCGGACAGTCATCGACTGGCTCGGCATCGTGCCGTTCATGGTGTTTGCACTCGCCTTCCTGATTGTTCCGACGCTCTATCTGATCGTCGGCGCCTTCTTCAATCCGGCCGGCGAATTCACGTTTCAGAACATTGTCGATCTCTTTTCGCCTTCCATCCTCGGCGCCTACTGGATCAGTATCCGGGTATCCGTCGCGTCCGCGCTCGGCGGCGCATTGATCGGCTTTTTCCTCGCCTGGGCTGTCGTGCTGGGCGGCGTGCCGTCCTGGATACGCTCCAGCCTGCTGACATTTTCGGGCGTTGCCTCGAATTTCGCCGGCGTTCCGCTCGCCTTCGCCTTTCTGGCGACGCTCGGCCGGACCGGGCTCGTCACCGTCTTGATGCGTGACTGGCTGGGCTTCAATCTCTATTCGACAGGCTTCAACCTCCTCTCGTTCTTCGGCCTGACGATCACTTACATGTTCTTCCAGATCCCGCTGATGGTGCTGATCCTCACCCCCGCGCTCGACGGGTTGAAAAAGGAATGGCGCGAAGCATCCGAGATCCTCGGCGCGTCCAGCTGGCAATATTGGCGCATGGTGGTGCTGCCGATCCTCTGGCCGAGCCTGATGGGCGCCACGCTTCTCCTTTTCGCCAACGCGTTTGGCGCAATCGCCACCGCCTTTGCGCTGACCGGTGCCTCGCTCAACATCGTGCCGATCCTGCTCTACGCCCAGATCCGCGGCGACGTGCTGCATAATCCGAACCTCGGCTATGCGCTTGCTCTCGGCATGATCGTCATCACCGGCATTTCCAACATCCTCTACATCTGGCTGCGCACCCGCGCCGAACGGTGGCAGAAATGAAGGCGCACAAGATCTTTGCCTGGCTCGCGATCGCCATCGGCGCCATCTATTTCTTCGTGCCCCTGATCGGCACGTTCGAGTTCTCGCTGCGCATGCGGCGCGGCGTCTATTCCTTCGACGCCTATCAGTCGGTCTTCACCGACGCCCAGTTCCGCGCGACCTTCGGCTTCTCCATGCTGATGGCAATGGTGACGATCGTCGTCGGCATGCTGCTCATCGTGCCGACTGCCTATTGGGTGCGGCTGCGGCTTCCGCAGATGCGGCCGGTCGTCGAATTCATCACGCTTCTGCCGCTCGTCATTCCGGCGATCGTCATCGTGTTCGGCTACCTGCGCCTCTACAATTCCTCGTCCTGGATCCCGTTCACGGGCTCGACGCAGGGCACCAACATCCTGCTGACCTTCTCCTACGTGACGCTGGCGCTCCCCTACATGTACCGTTCGGTCGACACGGCCATGCGGACCATCGATGTGCGGACGCTGACGGAGGCCGCCGAAATCCTCGGCGCCAAGTGGCCGACGATCATGTTCCGCTGCATTTTCCCGAACGTCATGTCGGGCGTGCTCTCGGGCGCCTTCATCACGTTTGCGATCGTCATGGGCGAATTCACCATGGCGGCCCTTCTCAACCGTCCGGCCTTCGGTCCCTACCTCCAGCTCGTCGGCGCCAACAAGGCCTACGAGCCTTCGGCGCTCGCCGTCATCGCCTTTGCGATCACCTGGCTCTCCATGGGTCTGATCCAGCTCGTTTCCCGCTTCAGCAAATTGACGCCTTCCAGGCCTTAAGGAATTTTTATGTCGTTCCTCGTTCTCGACAGTATCAAGAAGAGTTTCGGCCAGACCCAGGTCGTCAAGGACTTCAACATGTCCATCGAGAAGGGCGAATTCGTCTCCTTTCTCGGACCGTCGGGCTGCGGCAAGACGACCGTGCTGCGCATGATTGCCGGCTTCGAAAGCCCGAGCGATGGCGCCATTTCGATCAACGGCAAAAACCAGAACACGCTGAAGACCAACCAGCGCAATATCGGCATGGTCTTCCAGGCCTATGCGCTGTTTCCCAACATGAACGTCTTCGACAACGTCGCCTTCGGTTTGAAGGTGGCCGGCAAGTCCAAGACGGAGATCGAAACGCGCGTCAAGGAAATGCTGAAACTGATCAGCCTCGACCATCTGGCCGACCGCTACCCCTACCAGATGTCCGGCGGCCAGCAGCAGCGCGTGGCGCTCGCCCGCGCGCTTGCGCCGAAGCCGCAGGTCCTGCTGCTCGACGAGCCGCTGTCGGCGCTCGATGCCAAGATCCGTGTTTCATTGCGCGAAGAGATCCGTGAAATCCAGCGCCAGCTCGGCATCACCACCGTCTTCGTGACGCACGACCAGGAGGAGGCCCTGTCGATCTCCGACCGCGTCGTCGTCATGAATGCCGGCCGCGCCGACCAGATCGGCACGCCGTCGGAAATCTACAATCGTCCGACTACCCGCTTCGTCGCCTCCTTCGTCGGCACGCTCAACATCATCGAAGCGACCGTCATCGATCCGGCCGCCAATACCGTCAAGGTCGGCGAAAACACCATCCGGTTGCGGGAATCGATCGGTGCCCTGAAGGGCGGTGACAAGCTGTCGATCGCGCTGCGCCCGGAAGCCGGTTCGCTCTTGGAAAACGCCAAGGGCGACACCTCGCTGACCGGCCAGGTGATCTCCTCGCATTTCCTCGGCTCGGTCATCCGCACCAAGCTCGAAGTCGGCGGAAACCAGATTTCCTTCGACATGTTCAATTCGCCGGACGCGGTCCTGCCGCAGTCGGGAGAAACCCTGACGCTGCGCTTCAACGCCCACGATTTCCTGATCATCCGCGACTGATCGCGGAGGACTGACGGTCCGCAGACGAAAACGGCATCCTCGCGGATGCCGTTTTGCATTTGAGCCGTCTCAGGCGGCGGCAATCTCAGGCAGCGTCGTCAACCGCATCCTGAACGGACTTCGGCACGTAGTTGAGGACCGGGCCGAGCCAGCGCTCGATCTCCTCGATCGACATCCCCTTGCGCTTAGCATAATCCTCGACCTGATCCCGCTCGACCTTGGCCACGCCGAAATAATAGGACGCCGGATGGCCGATATAGAGGCCGGAGACCGACGAGCCGGGCCACATCGCATAGCTTTCCGTCAAGACGACGCCGGTCGCCGCTTCCGCGTCAAGCAGCCGGAACAGCGTCGCCTTTTCCGTATGGTCGGGCTGTGCCGGATAACCGGGCGCCGGGCGGATGCCGTGATAGGCCTCGGTGATCAGGTCCTCGGAGGAAAAATTCTCATCCGGCGCATAACCCCAGAACTCCTTGCGGACCCGCTCGTGCATGCATTCGGCAAACGCTTCGGCAAAGCGGTCGGCCAGCGCCTTGACGAGGATCGAGGAGTAGTCGTCGTTCGCCCGTTCGAACCGTTCGGCAATCGCCACTTCCTCGATGCCCGCCGTGACAACGAAACCGCCGACATAGTCGTCGAGACCCGTCGCAACCGGTGCGACGAAATCCGACAGCGCCACGTTCGGTCGGCCGTCCCGCTTCGAAAGCTGCTGACGCAGCGTGAAGAAGGTCGCGAGCTCCTGATTGCGGCTCTCGTCCGCATAGACGCGGATATCGTCGCCGACGGCGTTAGCCGGCCAGAAGCCGATCACCGCCCGGGGCCGGAACCATTTTTCCGCAATGATCTTGTCGAGCATGGCCTGGGCGTCCGCATAAAGCTGGCGTGCCGCCTCGCCCTGTTTCTCGTCTTCGAGGATAGCCGGGAAACGGCCCTTCAGTTCCCAAGTCTGGAAGAACGGGGTCCAGTCGATATATCTCGCCAGTTCCGCGAGATCGTAGGTCTCGAACACTTTCGTGCCGGTGAACTGCGGCTTCTTGGGCTGGTACGACGACCAGTCGACCTTCTCGGCATTGGCCCGCGCACGGGCGATCGGCAGACGGGTCTTTTCCGCCTCGGAGCGGGCATGTGCGGCGGCAACCTTGGCGTATTCTGCCTGTACGGTGCTGATATAACCCGCCTTTGCATCCTCCGAGAGAAGCGACGACACCACGCCGACTGCACGGCTGGCATCGGTCACGTAAATCGCCTGGCCGCGATCGTAGCGCGGATGGATCTTGACCGCCGTGTGGACGCGGCTGGTCGTAGCCCCGCCGATCAAGAGCGGAATGTCGAATCCCTGCCGCTCCATTTCGGCAGCCACATGCACCATCTCGTCGAGCGACGGGGTGATCAGGCCGGAAAGCCCGATGATATCGACCTTCTCGGCAATCGCCGTCTCCAGGATTTTTGTCGAGGGCACCATGACGCCGAGATCGATGATCTCGTAATTGTTGCAGGCGAGCACGACCCCGACGATGTTCTTGCCGATATCGTGGACGTCACCCTTGACGGTCGCCATCAGCACCTTGCCGGCGGACTTCTTCTGGTCCCCGCCGTTCAGGCGCTTTTCCTCTTCCATGTAGGGCAGTAGCACGGCCACAGCCTGCTTCATGACGCGGGCGGATTTCACCACCTGCGGCAGGAACATTTTTCCGGAGCCGAAGAGGTCGCCGACCACGTTCATACCCGCCATCAGCGGACCCTCGATGACATGCAGGGGCCGTTCCGCATTCTGGCGGGCCTCTTCCGTGTCAATGTCGATGAACTCGTTGATGCCGTTGACGAGCGCATGCGAAAGGCGCTTCTCCACCGGCCATTCGCGCCAGGCGAGATCTCTCTCCTTGGCTTCCTTGGCCCCAGTCCCGCGATAACGCTCGGCGATGTCGAGCATCCGTTCCGTCGCATCGTCGCGGCGGTTGAGCACGACGTCCTCGCAGGCCTCGCGCAGTTCCGGATCGATGTTCTCGTAGATCGCCAGCTGGCCGGCATTGACGATGCCCATGTCCATGCCCGCCTGGATGGCGTGATAGAGGAACACCGCATGCATCGCCTCGCGCACCGGCTCGTTGCCGCGGAACGAGAAGGACAGGTTCGAAACGCCACCCGAGACATGCACGAGCGGCATGCGCTCGCGGATCGTCTTCGTCGCCTGGATGAAGGCGAGCCCGTAGCCGTTATGCTCCTCGATACCCGTCGCCACCGCAAAGATGTTCGGGTCGAAGATGATGTCTTCCGGCGGGAAATCCGCTTCCTCGGTCAAGAGCTTGTAGGCGCGTTCGCAGATCGCCACCTTGCGCTCGTAGGTATCCGCCTGCCCCTGCTCGTCGAAGGCCATGACAACGACCGCGGCGCCGTAATTGCGCAGCAGCTTGGCCTGGGCGATGAACTTTTCCTCGCCCTCCTTCATCGAGATCGAGTTGACGACCGGCTTGCCCTGCACGCATTTCAGGCCTGCTTCCATGATCTCGAACTTCGACGAGTCGAGCATGATCGGCACCCGGGCGATATCCGGTTCGGCAGCGATCAGATTGACGAATTCGACCATCGCCCGCTGCGAGTCGATCAGGCCTTCGTCCATGTTGATGTCGATGACCGAAGCGCCGTTTTCCACCTGGTCGCGGGCAATCGCGAGTGCTGCGGTAAAATCGCCAGCGGTGATCAGCTTGCGGAATTTCGCCGAACCGGTGACGTTGGTGCGCTCGCCGACGTTGACGAACGGCACGTCCTTGGTGAACTCGAAGGGTTCGAGGCCCGCAAGCGACATGAACGGCCGGTGTTCCGGCACCTCGCGCGGCTTGAACGGCGCGACCGCCTCGGCAATCGCGCGGATATGCTCCGGCGTCGATCCGCAGCAGCCGCCGACGACGTTGACCAGGCCTTCCTCGGCAAAGCCTTTGATCTGGCGGGCCATGTCGTCCGGCGATTCGTCATAGCCGCCGAACGAATTCGGCAGGCCGGCATTCGGATAGGCGGAGATGAACGTGTCGGCGACGCCCGAAAGTTCCTGCAGGTGCGGCCGCATCGCATCGGCGCCGAGCGCACAGTTGAGGCCGACGGTGAAGGGCTTCGAATGACGGATGGAGGACCAGAAGGCCGACGGCGTCTGGCCGGACAGCGTGCGGCCGGAAAGGTCGGTGATCGTGCCGGAGATCATCACCGGCAGGCGGATGCCCTTGGCCTCGAAGCGTTCGGCACAGGCAAAGATCGCTGCCTTGGCGTTCAGCGTATCGAAGATCGTCTCGATCAGGATGATGTCGGCGCCGCCGTCGATCAGGCCGTCGAGCTGTTCGCCATAGGCGATGCGCAAGTCGTCGAATGTCACCGCCCGGTAACCGGGGTTGTTGACATCGGGCGAGATGGAGGCGGTACGGTTGGTCGGACCGATGGCGCCGGCGACGAACCGGCGACGACCGTCTTCCTTCTGTGCCCTGAGCGCTGCCCGCCGGGCCAGCCGCGCGCCGTCACGGTTCAGGTCGTAGACCGCGTTCTCCATCTGGTAATCGGCCTGGGCGATGCGGGTCGAGGAGAATGTATTCGTCTCGATGATATCGGCGCCGGCCTTGGCATAACGGTAATGGATTTCCTCGACCGCCTGGGGCTGCGAGAGAATCAGAAGGTCGTTATTGCCCTGCTGGTGACACGCGCATCCGGCGAACCGATCGCCGCGAAAATGGCCTTCGTCGAAACCCAGGCCCTGGATTTCCGTGCCCATCGCACCGTCGAGGATGAGGATGCGCTCACGAGCCGCGGCCTTGAGTGCCGAGAGAATCTCCGCGCCATCGCGAGCGGCGGCCTCGGGACCAAAGAGTTCGTCGAACATGGCACTGCCCTTCATCGTTTCCGGATCACTCAATAACCGCATAAAGATATGTTTATGTCAATATATAACCGTCATATCATGCGATATAAGCTGATGGCGGTCGGACGGAGAATAGTCGATGACATGAAACCGGCCGGGCGTTATAGGCGTTCTGATCCCAATGCCCCGCCATAGCGATTCCGAGGTTTTCATGAGCGACACCGGTCAGACAGAAGCCAAGTGGGCAAGCCTTCCCTATCATCGTCGCTGGCTCCTGAATGAGGCCGACGGGCTTTTCAATTTTTTCCAGTACCGGGCGATGAACCCAAAGGGCGGTTTCTTCGATCTCGACGACCAGGGTTCGCCGATCGGCGGCGCCAATCCGACGCGCGGCATCCATGCCTCGGCGCGCATGGTGCACTGCTTCTCGATCGCCTACCTGCTCGGCCGTCCCGGCTCGGGTGACATCATCGACCACGGCATGCGCACCCTCTGGGAGCGTCATCGCGATACCGAATATGGCGGCTATTTCTGGCAGGTCAATGATGACGGAGCAGCCGATTCCGCCAAACAGGGCTACGGCCATGCCTTCGTGCTGCTTGCCGCCTCCTCCGCCAAGGTCGCCGGCCACCCCCTCGCCGACCGGATGCTAGCTGACATCACCGAGGTTCTGGAGACCCAGTTCTGGGAGCCGCGTCACGGCGCGATTATGGAAGAATTCAATCGCGACTGGTCGCCGATCGATGGCGGCGGCTATCGCGGCCAGAATTCCAACATGCACCTCACCGAAGCGCTGATGGCCGCATACGAAGCGACCGGCGAGAAGGCCTATCTCGACAAGGCGGAAAGCATTGCCGACCTCGTCATCCGCCGCTCCGCCGGCAGCGTCGGTTTCCGGGTCGCCGAACATTTCGATCCGGAATGGACGATCGACAAGGACTACTACCATCCCGACGAGATGTTCCGCCCCGCCGGCACCACGCCCGGCCACTGGCTGGAATGGTCGCGCCTGCTGCTGCAGCTCTGGACGCTCGGCGATAAAAAGCACGGCTGGATGCCGGACGCTGCGAAATCGCTGTTTGTCCAGTCCATGTCACTCGGCTGGGACAAACAGAAGGGCGGCTTCTTCTATACGCTCGACTGGAACGACAAGCCCGCCAAGACCAACAAGCTCTGGTGGCCGATGTGCGAGGCAGCGGGCGCCGCGCATTTCCTCAACGAGCATCTGCCTGCCGACAATTTCCACGAGGACAGCTACCGGCTGATCTGGGGCACGATCGCCAACCGTTTTATCGATCACAAAAACGGCGGCTGGCACGAGGAACTGACCGAGGATCTCGTCCCGGCCCACACTCTCTTCCCCGGCAAGGGCGACATCTACCATGCCCTGCAGGCCTGCCTCATTCCGCTTTTCCCCGCGAACGGCAGCCTGACGAAAGTCATCGTCGAGGCCGAAGGGCGTATCTGAGGGTTTTCGCCGCAACGTCACCCGCCGGTGACGGAACTATCCAAGCCCGCGCCAGTTTCCGATGTCATGTCACTGTGACATCGGAAGTTCGCGACCATGCTCAATACGCTTGCCGAAGAGTTTTCGCACGAGGCGCCCGTTGCGATCGAGGTGCTCCTGGTCAGATTGATCGGCGCGGCTGTTCTCTGCGGCTTTATCGGCCTCGAACGGGAGTTGCGCAACAATTCCGCCGGCCTGCGCACCAACATGCTGATCGGTCTCGCCGCCGCCGTCTTCACGCTGGCAGGCCTGCAGATCATGCATGAATTCGGCAACCAGCCCAATACGGTCCAGATCGACCCGATCCGCCTCATCGAGGCGGTCACCGCCGGCATTGCTTTTCTCGCCGCCGGCGTCGTCTTCCAGATGCGCGGCGATGTGAAGGGCCTGACGACAGGCGCCAGCATGTGGCTGTCCGGCGCGATCGGGCTCTGCGTCGGCCTCGGCATGTGGATCGTTGCCGTGGCGGCGACCGGCGCCGGCATCCTCATCCTCTGGCTGCTGCGCAAGACTAAAGTGGCCGCGGGCATGAAGGACGAATAGCGGCCCGCCCGCGGGAAAGGATTGGCTCAGCCCGCCGTGCGTGGCGCCACCATTGCCCGGATACGGCTCGTCAACTGCTCGTAATCGTAGGGCTTGGTAATGAGCGCCGTATCGCCGAGCCCCTCCGATCCCGGCACGTTGCGGTCGCCGGTCGCGAAGATCACCGGCAGGTCGGGGAGCGTTTCGCGCAATTTCAGGGCGAGCTGCAATCCGCTCATTTCCGGCAGATGCACATCGGTGACGAGGATGTCGATCGGATCGCTGCCGGCCGCGGCAAGCGCTTCGGAAGCCGATCCGGCCTCGATCACGGTCATGCCCGCATCCTGCAGGAAATCGGCCGTCGAGATCCGGATCAGCGCCTCGTCCTCGACAAGCAGGACGGCTATCGGCAGATCCGGCGCCGACGGTTGTTCGACGGCAGGCTTGGCCGAAGCCGCCTCCGAAGGGCTTTCCGGTAAACCCGCCGGCGGCGGAGCCTGCCGGTTCTGATCGATCACCTGGCGGATCTTTCGGGCGAGCGCCTCCCGCGTATAGGGCTTGCTCAGCAGGTTGACGCCCGGGTCGAGCCGCCCGCCATGGACGATGGAATTTTCGGTGTAGCCCGAGGTGAACAGCACGCCGAGATGCGGCAGCCGCTCCTTGGCCCTCTTGGCGAGATCGCTGCTCTTCAGCCGCCCCGGCATCACCACGTCGGTGAACAGGCAGTCGATCGGCACGCCGCTTTCGACGATCGCAAGCCCGCTGTCGGCATCCTTGGCCCGCAGGACCCGGTAGCCGAGTTCAACAAGCAGGCTGACGGTGATTTCCCGCACCGCTTCGTCGTCTTCGACGACCAGGATCGTCTCGTGACCGCCAAAGGCAGTACTACCGGCATTTTCGGCGACCAAATCCTCGTCCTCCATCGATCGCGGAAGATAGATCGTCACGGTGGTGCCATTTCCCGGCTCGCTGTAGATGCGGATATGCCCCCCCGACTGTTTGACGAAACCGTAGACCATCGACAGGCCGAGCCCTGTCCCCTTGCCTTCCGGCTTGGTGGTGAAGAAAGGATCGAAAACCTTGTCCAGGATGTCGGCCGTCATGCCCGTACCGGTATCGGTGACGGCAAGCATCACGTATTGGCCGGTCTCGATGTCGAACGTGCGGCGCGCATACTCGTCGTCGAGGTAGGCGTTGCCGAGTTCGATCGTCAGCTTGCCCTGCCCGTTCATTGCATCGCGTGCGTTGATCGCAAGGTTGAGGAGTGCATTTTCGACATTGCTCGGATCGACCAGCGTGTTCCACAGCTCGCTTCCGACGATCGTGTCGATCTCGATCGCTTCGCCGAGGCTGCGCCTCAGGAGATGATCCATCTCCCGGATCAGGCGGCTCAGATTGACCACCTTCGGCGAAAGCGGCTGGCGCCGGCCGAAGGCGAGAAGCTGCGAGGCAAGCCGGGCGCCGCGCGACGCCCCCGCAAGCGCGCTGTTCAACCGCCTTTCGGCCACTTCGTCGCCCACGAATTCCCGGCCGAGAAGCTGAAGGTTGCCGGTAATCACCTGCAGGAGGTTGTTGAAATCATGAGCGATGCCGCCGGCGAGGTTGCCGATCGCCTCCATCTTCTGGCTCTGGCGAAGCACTTCCTGCGTCCGCTCGAGCTCGATCGTTCTTTCCTCGACGCGGTGGCCGAGGGTTTCCGCGAGGCTGGAAAGCTCCGATTCCGTCTTCTTCTGCTCGTCAATATCGGTATTGGTGGCAACCCAGAGCGTGATCTCGCCTTCGGCATTCTTGATCGGCACAGCACGGCTGATGAACCAGCGATAGACGCCGTCGTATCGGCGAAGGCGGATTTCCGTCTCCAGGCGGTCTCCGGTGCGCAAGGCCTCGGCCCAGGCGGCGGCAATCCGAGGGGAATCGTCCGGATGCAGCATCTCGGAGCGCCGCTCACTGTCGAAATAGAAGGACTCCAGGCCGCTATAGGTGAAGATCTGGTCGTTGCACCATTGCATCCGGCCATCCGGCGTCGCCGTCCACACATGTGTCGGCAGGGATTGGGCGAGCGTCCGGAAACGGTCCTCGTTTTCGCGGGCCGCCTCCTGTGCCCGGCGAAGCTCCGTAACGTCCTGGCCCTGCACGAAAATGCCGCTGACCATGCCATCGCGGTCACGGATCGGCTGATAGACGAAATCGAGAAAGCGCTCCTGCGGCTGACCGCTGTCGGAAGGCTGGAGAACGACGCGCGCACCATAGGCGCTATAGGGCATACCGGTCCGGTAAACCTCGTCCAGCAGTTCGTAAAAACCCTGGCCGGCGATATCCGGCAGAGCCTCCCGCACCGTCTTGCCGATCAGATCCTCGCGGCCGACGATCGTCCGGTAGGACCGGTTGACGATCGAGAAAACATGCTCCGGTCCGCGCAGCACGGCCATGAAGCCGGGAGCCTGCTCGAACAGCATGCGCAGATATTCCCGCTCCTCGCCGAGCGCGGCATTCTGCCCCTGGACGGCATCGGCACGGCGCATCAAATCCGTATGAACCCTGAGGACGCCGTCGCCCGCGAACCGGCCGCGCAGCAGGTGAAGTTCGGTCACATCCACCGTATGCTGCAGGATGAAGATCAGCCGCCCCGCCTCGTCCTTGATCGGCGTATGGGTTGCGCTCCAGTAACGATCCTCAAGTTCTCCATCGGGACCTGGAATCGGATAGGGGAGGAGCGGCAGGTGATCCACCTCTCCGGTGGAAAGCACTTTGGCGAAGGATTGGCGCAGCAGCCGGCCGGGGACCGAGCCCGGTTCGCTTGGAAACGCGTCGAACATGGTATTGCCGACAAGCTCTTCGCGGCTACGCCCCGTCACCGCCAGATAAGCGTCGTTCATTCCGACAAGCCGCAATTCCCGGTCGAATATGACATAGGGATTGGGCGAGAGATTGAACAACTGATTCAGATCGATTTCGGAAAGCTCCGTCAGTCTGAACATGCGCCGTCCCTGATGCCAATGCGCCCCCAGTTATAGGGTTTCCGCGATTATTGACAATTGAAATCAAGAGGGGTCCGGAAATCTCCCACGGGATCATCGCAATACGCTAAAAGATATCTAACACCCCGATTTTGCTTCCGGTTCCGGCACCGCCTCGTGTGGCAACAAGCCGAATTACTTAGCTCGGATAAGCCGCGTTTCGATCGGCTGGACGAAAAGCTGGGCAACCTCGTCAGCGGGCATCGCCTTGCCGTAACGATAGCCCTGCCCCGCCTCGCAGCCCATCAGGCGAAGCGCCGCCTCCTGCTCCTCGGTCTCGATGCCTTCGGCAATCGTCTTCAATCCCAGCTCCCTGCTGAGCGCGATCAGAGCCCGGGTAATGGCCGCGTCGCGCGGCTTGGTCAGGAGATCTCGCACGAACCCCATGTCGATCTTGAGCGTCGTCAGCGGATAGCGCTGCAGCGAACCAAGCGAAGCATAGCCCGTACCGAAATCGTCGAAGGCGATGCCGACGCCGAGTTCACGCAGCGCCAGGATCGATTCGAGCGACTGATCGTCGTCGTTGAGCGTCACGGTTTCGGTGATCTCGATCTCCAGGAGGTGCGGATCGAGCCCGTAGCGGGCAATCAGGTCGGCGACGCTGCGCGCCAGACCGCCGGCCCGGACCTGTGCGGGAAACAGGTTGACGCCCATCTTGATCGGCGGATAGCCGGCCGCATTCCAGGCGGCCATCTGACGACCCGCCTCGTCCAGCACCCAGAAGCCCACGTCGAGCGCGATCGAACTCTGCTCCAGGGCCGGGAGAAAAGCGGCCGGCGACAGGAGGCCGCGCTCGGGATGCTGCCAGCGAATGAGCGCCTCGACACCGAATACCTCACCGGTGTCGAGCGTCACCTGCGGCTGGTAGTGCAACACGAGTTCGTGTCTGTTCAGCGCCCGCAGCAATTCGTCCCGCAGCATTCGCCTTGCCAGGGTCTCGTTGCGCATCGACTGTTCGAACATGCGCACGACGCGGCCGCCGGCCTGCTTGGCCCGATAGAGCGCGAAGTCGGCACTGGCGATGAGCTCCTCGGAATCGGAACCATGGTTCGGTGCAAGCGAAAAGCCGACGCTCGCGCCGACGCGGAACGTGTGCCCGGCGACCTCGAACGGTATCTTGAAAGCTTCGATGACCGCATTTGCGGTCTTCTGAGCGACAAGAGGATCCCCGGTTCCGGGAATGAGAATAGCAAATTCGTCGCCGCCGAACCGGGAGACCGTGACGTTGCGGTCGAGAACGGCCGGCAATCTCACGCCGATTGCCTGCAGCAGGGAATCGCCGACGCCGTGCCCCAAGCGATCGTTGACATCCTTGAATCCGTCGAGGTCGAAGAGCAGCACGGCGAGCGGTTGTTTACGTGCCAGTTCCTCCCGCAGAAGGTCTTCGAAACGGTGCCGATTGCACAAGCCGGTGAGCGTATCCTGGCTTGCCAGCCTCAGGAGCCGAACGTCCCGGTCGCGGCGTTCGGATATGTCCTTGATGATGGTGCCCACGCCGATGCCACGCTGGTCGTGCCAGATCGAAAGCGCCATCTCGACCGGAAACTCCGTGCCGTCCTTGCGGCATGCCGAAATCTCGACGGTCTTGCCCTTGAGCTTGGAACTGCCGCCCGCGGCCACCCGCGCGAAGCCGGCATTGTGAGCGGCGCGGAAGCGTTCGGGCACGATCAGATCGAGCGAGCCGCCGATCATCTCCTCCCGGCTGAAACCGAACATATCAAGCGCCGCCTGGTTGACGAACTCGACCCGGCCGGAGGGATCGACGGTAATCAGCGAAAGATCGGTGGCATTTGCAAAGTTGGCAGCCGTCGCCTGCGGTATACCCTCGCGACGCAGTTCCATATGCTCCATGACCATGGCGGCAAGACCCGCGAGCGCCCGCCTTTCCCGCTCGGAAAAACTATCCCGCACCTGCGTGTCGGCGATGCACAGCGCTCCGAGCCGGAAACCGTTCGGCGACATCAGCGGCGCGCCCGCATAAAACCGGATGAATGGCTCGCCGGTGACGATCGGCAGGTTCGAGAACCGCGCGTCCAGGCGCGCGTCGGACACCACGAGAACATCGTCCGTGCGGATCGTGTGGTCACAAAAGGATTCGGATCGGTGGGTCTCCTCGATAGCGAGACCCGAACAGGCTTTAAACCATTGCCGATCCTCTTCGATCAGCGTCACGAAAGCCATGCGCGTGGAAAAAAGCTCGGAGGCAAAACGGCAGATTCGGTCAAAACGGTTTTCAGGCCCGGAGCCCGCAATGCGGTAGTTGGCCAGAGCGTCGAGCCGTCTGCGCTCTGCAATATCGATGCTATCGGCGTAGGACATCTCTGCTCCGGAGGAGGGCGGTGGTGCCACCACCATAAAAATCCATCCATTAGAGAAAACATAACGAGTGCCCCCAAGAAATGAATGGCATTTGGCAGGGGACTCACCCGTTTAGCGGGATGGAAGAGAGCTTTCTCGACTTAAAGTGAAAAACCTCCCGGATTTGTACCCGGAAGGCCGTTTCGGCAAGACACAATGTCCCGAAATGGATCATCCTATCGGGGGAGATAGTAACGGCCGCGCTCGTCGCGCTCCAGCCCCTTGGAGCGGAAGGTGTCGAGTTCGCGGACGACCTCACGGCCATCGCGGCTGCCGACGGCGGCCATCAGCTCCTCGAAATGTTTGGCGCCATCCTTCAGAGCCGCTTCGAGCGACGGAAAACGCTTGCCGGGATAGGACGGAGCCTGTGGCGTGACGAGCTCCCAGTTCTGGGCATGCTGCATCGGCCAGGTCAGGTCGTAGCCGGCCTTGGCGCCGGTGCGGGAACCGTGCAGCGACGGATCGAGCGGCGACAGCCGAACGCCGGTCGCGATCACCAGATCCCGATCCGCCTGGAAGCGGGTACCGAACGCCCATTCCATCTGGCTGTCGTCGAAGATGTCGATATCCGGATCGACGACGAAGACGTTCTTGACACCGACGGCGCCGAGAACCGCATAGAGCGCCGAACGGGCCTCGCCCGGATAAGTCTGGCGGATGGAGAACCGCATGCTCATCGAGCCGCCGGCGGCGACCGGCGCGTAAACGGCGACCGGCTGGCGCACGACGTCGCCGAGCGTCTTCCAGACGTTCATCTCCATGCGCAGCGCCTCGAGATTGGACGTATCGGTGAAGTCCATGCGATTGCCGCTGATGGTCGCGGTCTGGAAGAGCGCGTCCTTGCGGTGGGTGATGGCGGTGACGTGGAAGACCGGATTTGTCTTCACGACGCCGTAATAGCCGAGGTATTCGCCATACGGACCTTCCTTCTCCATATAACCGCGTTCGTCGAAATAGCCTTCGATGACCATTTCGGCGTCGGCCGGGACCATGATGTCGTTGGTGACGCATTTGACGACCGGCAGCGGCGCCCCGCGCAGGGAGGAGACCAGCTCCAGTTCGTCGACCGGCTCCTTCATGGTGGCCGACACCATGTCGATCGGGTGGCAGCCGACCACGTAGGCCACGTTCAGCCGCTCGCCGCGCCCGGAAGCGGCCATGTACATGACGCGCAGGTCGCTCGGCGCAATCAGATCGACGCCGGCTTCCTGCGGGCCACGCAGCATCAGCCGGCGCATGCCGCAATTGTAGCGGCCGTCCTTCGGGTCGATCGTATAGTCGATCGTCGCCGAAATGTAGGGCGCCCCATCGAGCGCGTGCTGCACATGGACCGGCAGCTTGAGGAGATCGGCGTCCGTGCCGGTCAGCACGACCTGTTGGACGGGCGCTTCGTCCCGGGAAAGTTTCACCAGTTCCGGTTTCAGCGACAGGCGGCGGCGCATCTCGAGCGCCACGTCACCGGCGGGCACGCCGAAAGCCTTTGCGAGACGGGAACGGCTGCCGACCACGTTGCCGATCAATTGCTGGCCTTCCGGACCGGCATTTCTGAACCAGACGGCCTTCGGGTTGTTCTGCAGGATGGCCGCGACATCGGCCAGATCGACCTTCTCCTCGCGGATCTCCAGTTCGTCGGCGCTCAGGCTCTCGACGAAATTCTTCAACCGGAAACGATCGAGATCAAGCGCGGCGGCGGATTGAGTTGTCGTATTGGCGGTCATTCTTCCTCTCCCGAAAACGCGTTTCTGCGTGGGACGTTTTCTACCCAGAACAGTTGATTAAATCAAATATAATTATACATTATCGCATGAGGTCGCATCGGGGAGGTGTGGCCGACCGGCGTCCGCTGCGAGACCTGGTCATCCATGGGAGGAAATTCATGCAGACTGTCACTCGTCGTTTCATGCTTGCCGCATCGGTCGCCGTTGCGGGTAGCGCCTTCGGTCTTTCGCCAGCCACGGCCCAGGCGGATTATCCAAACCAGACCATCAGCATGATCTGTGCGTTCCCGGCAGGCAGCGGTGCCGACGTCATCGTCCGCTTTTTCGCCGAAAAGATCGCGAAGGTTTCGGGCGCCACCATCATCGTCGAAAACAAGCCCGGCGCCGGCGGCAACATTGCCGGCCAGTACGTCACGCGCTCCAAGCCGGACGGCTACACGATCTTCTTCCACACCGGCAGCGCCGTTGCCGGCAACATGCACATGTTCAAGACGCCGCCCTTCGACGTGGTGAAGGACCTGCAGGTCGCAGCCACCGTCAACAAGCAGCCGCACATGATCGCCGTTCCGGTATCGAGCCCGATCAAGACCATGAAGGAACTGACCGAATACCTGAAGAAGGAAGGCTCGAACGCGAGCTACGCCGTCAACAACACGTCGGGCAAGGTGCTGGCAGCCATCTACAAACAGGAAGCCGGCCTCGAAACGGTCGAGGTCGCCTACAAGAGCAGCGCCGATTCCATGAACGACATCATGAGCGGCGCCATGGCCTTTGCGGCCCAGGATCCGGTTTTTTCCCTGTCGCAGCTCCGCGAAGGCCGCTACCGCCTGCTGGCGGTCAGCTCCGCCAGGCGCATTCCGGGCGCTCCCGACGTTCCGACCATGACGGAAGCCGGTTATCCGATGGACCAGGTCGGTTGGTTCGCGATGATGGTTCCCTCGGCGACCCCGAAGGATATCGTCAACAAGATCAATGGCTGGACCCGGCAAGTCCTAAGTCAGGAAGACGTCAGGAAGTTCGTGACCGACCAGGGCGGCGACGTCTTCGCCTCGACGCCGGAAGAAGGCCAGGAATATCTCAAGAACGAGGTCGCGGCCTGGGCCGGTTATGTCAAGGTGGCCAATATCCCGCAACAGTGAACCGTTTGGCCCCGCGGTTCGGTGCATTGGCGGAAGCGGCGCATCGTCGCCGCTTCATTCGCGCCGGCACCCGCGCACGTCGCATAAATAAACGCGCAAAAGTATAGGCTTTTTAAGCTACAACCGGTTCGGCGTTGGACGCCGCAGCCGTGCTCATGCTAGAACGAATTCAGGGACAGGTAGTCAGGTTTCAGATGCACAAAGGAATGGGGTTCCTCCTGCAGACGATCGGCTTCGGGTAAGCATCATGGCTTCCAAAACGTTCGCCGATAAGAAGGATGACTATATTCAGTCTTTCTTGAGCCGTCGGTTTTCCCCCGCCGAGGTCTATGTCATTGCGACCCTCGGCGTGCTGATCGCGTTCGGGCTGCGCATCTCGCTGCACGGCGTCCTCGATGAAAGGGCGCCTTTCACGTTCTTCATTCCGCCGATCCTGGTTGCCGCCCTTATCGGTGGCATGCGGGCCTCGCTTTTCGCAGTGGCCCTTTCCGTTCTGGCGGCCTACGTCATCAAGGAATTGACGCCGCGGGGGGCCCATTTTTCGGAACTGGCCATGATCGCCATCGTCGGCGTGGTGATCGCACTGCTCGGCGAAATCCTCCACTCCGCCCGCAAGGCGATCGGAAAAGCCCAGGCGAAGGCTGAGTCCCGCGAAGCCCATCTTCGCTCCGTCCTCGACACCGTTCTCGATGCCAGCATCGTCAGCACAAGGGACGGGACGATCGTCTCCTTCAACGCCGCTGCAATCCGCCAGTTCGGCTACAGCGAAGAAGAGGTGGTCGGCCAGAACCTGCGCATGCTGATGCCGGAACCCTACCGCCGCGAACATGACGGTTACATGGAAAGGTATCTGAGGACAGGCGAGAAGCGGATCATCGGCATGGACCGCGTGGTCGTCGGGCGACGCAAGGACGGCTCGACCTTCCCGATGAAGCTCGCTGTCGGCGAGACCCATACCGGCGGGGAAACCTTCTTCACCGGCTTCGTGCGCGATCTGACCGAACGCGAGGAATCGGCTGCGCGCCTGCAGGAGATCCAGGGAGAGCTCGCACGGCTCGCCCGCCTCAATGAAATGGGTGAAATGGCATCTACCCTCGCCCATGAGCTGAATCAGCCCCTCTCGGCGATCGCCAACTATGTGCATGGTTGCGCACGCCTTCTGCGAGACATGGACGAAGCCGTCGCAGTGCGCATGCGCGAAGCTCTGGAAGAGACTGCGCGTCAGTCGCTCAGGGCAGGCCAGATCATCAAGCACCTGCGGGAATTCGTGACCAAGGGCGAGACTGAAAAGGCGCCGGAGAACATCCGGCGACTGGTGGAAGAAGCCGGCGCCCTGGCGCTGGTCGGCTCGCGCGAAAAAGGTGTCCGAGTGATTTTCGACTTCGCGCAAGGACCGGAAATGGTCACCGTCGACCGCATTCAGGTCCAGCAGGTGCTCACCAATCTGATGCGCAACGCCATTGAGGCGATGCGCGACAGCCAGCGGCGGGAACTGGTCGTCCGCACTCTCCAGGAGGGCGAAGACATGATCCAGGTGATCGTCCAGGATACCGGCCCCGGCATTCCCGAAGAGATCGCCGAGCAGCTTTTCAAACCCTTCGTCACCACCAAGGCCGGCGGCATGGGGATAGGGCTTTCGATTTCCAAGCGCATCGTTGAAGCGCATGGCGGCGAGATGACGGTGACGCGCAATGCTGCCGGAGGAGCGACGTTCCGTTTCACACTCCCGATCGACAAGGAGGAATGCGAGAATGCAGACGGGTGACTACACGATCCATATCGTCGACGACGAGGAGCCGGTCAGAAAGTCCCTTGCCTTCATGCTAACCATGAACGGCTTCGCCGTGCGCATGCACGAAACCGCCTCGTCCTTCCTGCAGTTCGCGCCGAGTGTGCGAAACGGCGTTCTGGTCACCGACCTCAGGATGCCGGACATGACCGGCGTCGAACTGATCCGCAAGCTGACAACCAGCCGGACCGGCATTCCTTCGATCGTCATCACCGGCCACGGCGACGTGCCGATGGCGGTGGAGGCCATGAAGGCAGGCGCCGTCGACTTCATCGAAAAACCGTTCGGCGACACGGTCATCATCGAAGCGATCCAGCGGGCCGCCGAGCTGCTGTCGGATAAAATGCTCGACACGGACGACCTGGCCGAGGTTCAGACGCGGCTTGAAAGCCTGAGCGACAGGGAGAGGCAGGTTCTTGCGGCCGTGGTTGCCGGTCTGCCAAACAAGTCGATTGCCTATGATCTCGACATAAGCCCCCGGACCGTCGAGGTGCATCGCGCCAATGTCATGGCCAAGATGAAGGCGAAAAGCCTGCCGCAACTCGTCCGCATGGCGATAGCTGCCGGTTTCGGTCCCAAGTGAACGCCGGAAAAATTTATTGGAATTTCTTGATCTATCGCAAAGCGCTGCTCCCAACGCAGGCACTAGATGTCTGATTTGAGCGGCTCTCCGGCTGCCCCACCCGCGCGGTAAGTTTGGTGTTATCACAAGCGAGAAACATAGTCGTCATCGCGCCCGATCTCGGTCTCAGGCAGTCGTTGACATTCGCACTCGAGGTAGAGGGCTACCGCGTCGAGGCCCATGAATCCTGGCGCAAGAACACCGTCATCCTCGCTCCAACGCTTTGCATGATCATCGACGACCAGGTGCTGCGCTCTTCGAGCGATACCCTGCAGCGCCTGCTCCAGTCGGGTCAGGCAGTGATCCTGCTCACCGACGGCATGTCTCCACCCATAGAAGGCGAGCTCGGCCCGATCCTGAGCCTCGCCAAGCCGTTCAACGGCGCCGACCTTCTGGGTCTCGTCAAGAACCTTGCACTCACGGCCTGAGCCGCTTCGAAGCTGTTCTCCCGCCTGCCCCCTACGTACATCCCCCTAGTGATACAACCCAATTTTTTCCCTGCACGTGTTCTGTCATCTTGAACCTGCAGCAAGGGGAGACGTGAACATGCACACTGCAGCCGCACATGCGACGAAGTTGGAGCTCACCAAGAGCCAGATCGTGATCGCACCCCAGACCGCGGGTCTCTTCCGGGCCAACTCTGTGGCGACCTTCAGTGCCGGTGCCGAAATCTACGCCCCCGGCGACAAGGCAGGAACATTCTATCACGTCGAATTCGGTGCCGTGCGGATCCACCGCCTGTTGTCGGACGGAAGGCGGCAGGTCATCGCCTTCCACCTGGCCGGGGAAACGTTCGGGTTCGAGGCTGACCGGACCCATAGTTTCTTCGCCGAAGCCATCGCTCCGACCGGGCTGCGCGCCATCAGCCGCTCCGCCAACGAGCAGGCATTGCCGGAACTGCTTTCTCTGGCGCTGCGCGGGATGCTGCGCGCCCAGGAACATATCATGATGATCGGCCGCCAGACGGCGGTGGAACGGATCGCCGGCTTCCTCGTCGATATGGCGGAACGCCAGGGCGGGCTCGAGCATTTCGACATACCCATGACCCGGCTGGATATAGCCGACTATTTAGGCCTGACGATCGAAACGGTGTCGCGCGTGTTCGCAAAACTCCGGACGGCCGGCCTTATCAAACTGCGGAGCATTCGTTGCATCGAGATCAAAAAGCACGAAGCACTCCGCAGCCTCTGCGCATGACAGTGAATGAAAGTGCATAGCAGTGCATGAGCGGACGAACGGCGGTCGTCCGTGGACTTTGAAAGTGCATCCCCTCCTCGATTGCATGGCATCTCCCGGACTGCTGAGCGGCAGGTCGTCGTCCCCCGACGGCCTGCCGCAAAGTCGTGCCTGACCATCGGCAGACGCCTGAGGATCAGTCGCGCGCCGCGCCAAGCTCATCCAGTAAGCTGCGCATCTTCCGTACGATGTCGCCGCTCGTCTCGTGGGAAAGAGGCGCCTGGAAACCGAAGGCAATCGCGCGTTCGTCCTTGCTTTCGACGGGCCGCCGGCAGGAGCTGTGGACCTCGTGCACGCCGGTTTCGCGCACTACCCGTTCGACGGTCGTCAGGTTGATGCCGCCGCCTGGCATGATCGACATTCTATCCCCTGCCCGCTCCACCAGCACCTTCAGCATCTCGACCCCATCGGGACCGCTGACCTTGAGGCCGGAAGTCAGCACCCGCTCGACGCCGAGCTCGATCGCCTGTTCCAGGGCTTCGAACGGGTCCGGCACAAGATCGAAGGCGCGATGCAGCGTCACGCCCAACCCTTGTGAATGCGCCATCAACCGCCCGAGCATCGGCATGTCGAGCGTCATGTCGGGACGGCTCGCACCGATCACCACACCCGCAAGACCGGCCGCCCGCACCGCATCGATATCGGCCATCATCGCCGCCTCGTTGTCGGCGTCGTAGATGAAGCTGCCGGCCCGGGGCCGGATGATCGCATAGGCGGGGATCGGCCCTCTGGCGGCAAGCGCGATCATGCCGGGCGGCGGTGTCAGTCCGCCGACATCGAGCGCGGCACAGAGTTCGATGCGATCGGCGCCGCTGGCGATGGCCGCCGCGAGACCTTCGGGACTATCGACGCAGACTTCGAGCAGGATGGACAGGATCAGTCTCCTTGATGATCGGCACTCTCGTAACAGCAGGCGCCTCTGAAAGGTACTTTAGTGACCCTAAACGGCACTCTGATGGCCAAGCACGGCGGCGCCGACCAGCCCGCCGTCCTCCTGCCGCAACGCAGGCGTCACCAGCGGGTGATCGAAGCGGTTGAGGATACGCTTGCGAACCGCCCGGTCCAGCGCATCGATGAGCGGCGTGACCGAGGCGAGCCCGCCGCCGACCGGCACGATCGAGGCGCCGGTGACATTGACCGACAGCGCCAGCGGATCGGCGATCAGTTCGAGATAGACGGCGACAGTCCTTGCGGCCCTTGCCTCGTCCGCCTGCCAATCCTCGAGAATCCGATAGCTCGTTTCCTCGCAGCCATGCAGGAAATGATGCAGCCGCTCGATGCCGCGCGCCCCGCCGATCGTATCGACACAGCCGGACTGGCCACAGCCGCACGAGAAGCGCGGAATATGAAGCGTCTCGCCGTCGAGTTCGACACTCGTGTTGAGGATCGGGCCGTGACCCCACTCGCCGGTGACCCCGCCCGCCCCACGCACCAGCCGTCCGTCGATTGCGAGACCCCCGCCGATGCCGGTGCCCATGATGGCGCAGAAGACCACGGAATGACCGCGGCCGACGCCCTCGTTGGCTTCCGCCAGCGTCAGGCAGTCCGCATCATTGGCAGCCAGAACCGGCCGTCCGAGGATGGCCGACAATTCGTCGCCGATCCGCCGTCCGGTAATGCAGGGAATGTTCGCCGAGGTCGCAATGCCGTTTCTGGGATCGATGAGCCCTGCGATCGACAGCGCCAGCGGCGAGGCCGGATCGCCCGATTGCGCATGGCGTACGATCAGCGCAGATAGCGAGGCTGCGAGATCGTCCCAACTCGCGGCCGGCGTCGCCACCTTTTCGAGCGGCAGGAGCGCGCCCGGTGCCGGCGAGACGGCGAATTTCATGAACGACCCGCCGATATCGACGCAGAAGACCGGCCTTGCCGGCCCGGTCTGGCCTGATGTTCGGGACGTGGCGGCGGCAATACTCATTTGCGCGGATCCAGAAGATCGCGAAGACCGTCGCCGAGAATGTTGAAGCCGAGCACGGTGATCATGATCGCTAGGCCCGGAAACAGCGACATCCAGATGTTGAGGCCGAGATAGTTGCGGCCGTCGCTCATCATCGCGCCCCATTCGGGAAGCGGCGGCTGGGCGCCGAGGCCGAGGAACGACAGGCTTGCTGCCGACAGGATGACGGTGCCGGCAGTCAGCGTCGATTGCACGATGATCGGTCCGATCGCGTTGCGCAGGATATAATGGCTCATGATGCGGCGGCGCGAGATGCCGAGCGAGACGGCGGCTTCGACATAATCCATGCCCTTCAGGCCCAGCGTCAGGTTGCGGCTGAGGCGGGCGTAGACCGGCACGGAGAAAATGGCAATGGCGATCAAAAGGTTGATCAGGCTCGAGCCGAGCACGCTGACGATCAGGATGGCGAGCACGATGCCCGGAAAGGCAAACAGGATATCCATCGTCCACATGATCGCCTGGTCGACGTAACGCCCGCTCATGCCCGACAGGATGCCGAGCGGCACGCCGACAAGCACCGCCAACCCGACAGCCAAGACCACTTCCGCCAAGGAAATGCGGGCTCCAAAAATGACGCGGGCGAAGATATCGCGGCCGTTGTCATCGGTGCCGAACGGATGGGCGAGAGACGGCGGCTCCATGGTTGCCAGCAGATCCTGGACATAGGGGTCGGCTGGCGCGATCAGGGGCGCGAAGATCGCCGCAAGAACAATGATGCCGATCAGGAAACCGCCGATGGTGATGCTGCGATGGGTCGCCATCCAGCGCAGCCCCCGGTAGACCGCCGGTCGGCGCGACGCGATATCGGTGTCAACAGATGCCATCAGTCGAACCTTATCTTCGGGTTGAGGAAGGCGATCAGCATCTCCGCCAGGAAATTGATGACGACGACGCCGGTGACCGCGACAAGCGTCACGCCCTGGATGACCGGATAGTCGCGGTAACGCACCGCATCGACGAGGAAACGTCCGATGCCCGGCCAGTTGAAGACGGATTCGGTCACCACCGCCCCGCCCATCAGGCTGCCGAAATTCAAGCCGACGATGGTGATGATCGGCAGCAGCGCATTGCGCAGCGCGTGGCTCCAGTAGATGTTCCTCGGCAGGACGCCCTTGGCGTAAGCCGTGCGGATATAGTCCTGGCTCATCACCTCGATCATGCTGGAACGGGTCATGCGGGCGATGACCGCCGTCGGCAGCACGGCGAGCGTGATCGACGGCAGGATGAAGCTCTTCCAAGACGCGGCGCCGAGCAGCGGCAGCCAGCCGAGCTGCACTGAGAATGTATTCATCGCCATCAGCGCCAGCCAGAAATTGGCGATCGAGGCTCCGGCAATGGCGAGGATCATCACGAACTGGTCCGGCCAGCCGTGCCGATAGATCGCCGCGATCATGCCGGCCGGTACACCGATGCCGATGGCGATCAGATAGGCGGTGATCGCCAGTCCGATGGTGAACGGCAGGCGCTCGGCAATTTCGGCAACGACGGGCAGCTTGGACTTGATGGAAATACCGAGATCGCCCCTCACCGCGCCATAAGCGAAGGAAGCGTATTGCGCCGGCAGGCTGCGGTCGAGACCGAGCCGGACGGTCATGTTGTCGACGGCCTCCTGCGTTGCCTCGGGTCCGGCCATCAGCCGCGCCGGATCGCCCGGCAGCGCACGGATCGCCACGAAGACCAGCAGCGACACGCCGATCAGGATCAGCGGCAGGGCCAGCAATTTCTTGGTGATATAGGCTTTCATCCGCCTGCTGTCTCTCGAGGCACCGGACGGGCCTCATTCACTGAAAAAGGAAACGGCGGGCGGATTTCTCCACCCGCCGTCGTTTCTCGATCCTACTGCTTCTTGGCGTCCTTGACGACGATCAGGCCGCCGGGGATCACCCAGGTGCCCTTGACGCTGGCGCGCGTCGCAAACAGGTCCTGCTTGGTATAGAGCAGAACATGCGGAGCCTGCTCGTTCACCACCTTCTGGGCGTCCACGTAGATCGCGTTGCGGGCCTTCTCGTCGAGCGTCGAGGCGGCCTTGTCGATCAGCTCATCGAGCTTTGCGTCCGAGAAGAAGCCGAGGTTGGCGCCGGCCGGCGACGCGCTCTTCGTGTAATAGAGCGGGCGGAACTGCAGATCGGCGCCGTTGACGCCCGACGACCAGGAGGCGATCGACGAACCGATATTGTCCTTCTCCTTGCCGGCCGGATCCTGGAAAGCCGCCTTCGACCAGACGCCGCCTTCCATCTTGCGGACTTCAAGCTTGACGCCGGCCTTCGCCCACATCGCCTGCAGCAGTTCGCCGATGCGCGATTCCTGCTCCTGCACGATGGTCGACATGGCGAAACCGTCCGGATAACCGGCTTCCTTCAGGAGCTGCTTTGCCTTCTCGACATTGTACGGATAGGGATTGAGCGTCTTGTCGTAACCGGGGGTGACAGGTGCGAGCGGCGAGTTGGCCGGCGTCGCATAACCGTTCATGAACGCCTTGACGATGCCGTCGCGGTCGGTCGCATAGTTCAGCGCCTGGCGGACGCGCACGTCGTCGAGCGGCTTCAGCTTGGTGTTGAGCGAGACCCAGAAGACGGCCGAACCGTCGGTCGTCGAAAGCTTCATCTCCGGGTTCGCCTTGACCTGCGCGGCAAAGGCGGCCGGGAACGGGTTGATGACATCGGCATCACCCGTCTGCAGCGCCATGTTCATCACCGAAGGCTCGGCCGTCCAGGTCCATTTGATCTGGTCTTCGCCCTTCGGCGCGCTGCCCCACCAGTCGGTGTTCTTGGCCTGGATCACGTATTCGCCGGACTTGTATTCCTGAAGCTTGTAGGGGCCGGTGCCGACCGCCTTCGAGCCGATCGTGCCGGCCGCATCCGCCGTCGGGCTGACCATCAGGCAGGGACCTGTCGTCAAGAGCGCGATGAAGGCCGGATACTGCGTCTTCAGCTTGAACTGCACGGTCATCGGATCGACGGCGGTGACGCCTTCGAGGAAGGTGCGCAGACGACCGCTGGCGGCAAGGCCGCGCTTGGTATCGAGATGGCGGGCAAAATTCTTGACCACGGCATCGGCATCGAAGGCGGTGCCGTCATGGAACTTGACGCCCGGACGCAGCTTGAAGGTCCAGACGAGACCGGAGGCATCTGCCGACCATTCGGTGGCAAGCGCCGGCTTCAGCGACAGATCGGGATCGCGCTTGACGAGGCCTTCGTACATCGGGTCGAGCAGGGCTGCCGTATAGGTCGCCGTCTGGTCGCCCGGATCCATCGAGCGCGGCGCCTCGGTCTGCATCACGTTGAGCGTCGCGGCATTGACCGTGATCGGAAACACGAGGCCTCCCGCAACCGCGCAGGCAAGCGCAAAATGACGGCTTCTCAGGAACATGGTCATGATTGTTCACCCTTGGTTTTGTTGACATGAGGGCGGTCATTGCCGCCTTAGATCATTTTTATAATTTATTGGCGTTGATTTGTTCATTTCCTGAACTTAGTGTCAAGCCACATTCACAAACAGAAAACGACCGCCTTGAACGCCTTGCTCACCTCCTCCCAGCGCCAGCTCGTGCGCGTCATCAGCACATCCGGCCCGCTCAGCCGGACCGAGATGGCGAACATGCTTGGCCTCAGCAAAGGCGCAATGAGCGGTATCGCCCGCGATCTGATCGACCTCGGCGTGCTGCACGAGACCGAGACGGTCTACGGCCAGGGCCGGCCGTCGGTGCGGCTCGACCTGCACCCGGAATGCGCCTTCTTCGTCGGCATCTCGCTGCTCGAAGACCCTGCCCCGATGATCCTCTGCGACCTCAACGGCAAGATTATCGCCCGCCGGTCGATGCCGCTGTCGCGCGATCCGCAGGTCATTGCCGAGGCGATTACCGAAGGTCTGCCGGGCCTGCTCGAAGGCCATCCGGAGGCGAAGGAAAAACTGTCCGGCATCGGCGTGGCACTCTCCGGCTTCGTCGACGAGACCCAGTCGCACTGCGTCCAGTCGACGCTGCTCAACTGGCAGGACGTGCCGCTGGCAAAAATCATCCGCGAACGCTCCGGCGTCGAGACCTTCATCGAGAACGATGCGAAGGCGGTCGCCGTCAGCGAAAAACTGTTCGGCAGCGCCCGCGAAATCCAGAGTTTCAGCGTCGTCTCGCTCGGCGACGGCATCGGCTGCGCCCATTTCATCGACGGCAAGCTCTATCGCGGCAATCACGGCGGCGCGGGCGAAATCGCCCATTGCACCATCGAACCCGGCGGCACGCCCTGCCGCTGCGGCAAGCGCGGCTGCCTCGACACCGTCTCCTCGATGAAGGCGATCAAGGAAATGTCGCGCGCCGAGGGGCTGGAATGCACCTCGCTGTCGGATATCGAATACGAGGCCTCGACCGGCAATGCCGCCGCGATCCGCATCCTGCACCGCGCCGGCTCGGGGCTGGGACTGGCAATCGCCAACCTCATTCAGATGAACGACCCCGGCCTGATCCTGATCACCCATGTCGAAGGCTCGTTCGACGGCCTGTTCGGCACGGTGGTCAACCAGGCGATCGAAACCAACGTGCTGCCGCGTTACGCCGGCCAGACGCCGATCCGCATCAAGCGCGTCGATGGCGATGTCTGGGCGCGCGGTGCGGCGAGCATCGCAGCCCATAATTTCCTGCTCGGCCCCAACTCCAACTGAGGTTTCCCATGCGCATCGCTGTCGGCGGCATCCATATCGAATGCAGCACCTATAATCCGGTCCTCAACGAGGAGAAGGATTTTCGCATCGTGCGCGGCGAAGAACTGACCGCGGCCCCCTATTTCGCCTTCCTGAAGGATTACGACGCGGAGTTCCTGCCCACGATCCATTGCCGCGCGATTGCCGGCGGCCCGGTCTCCCGCTCCACCTACGAGCGCTTCAAGGCGGAATTCCTCGATCGTCTGAAGCCGCTACTGCCGCTCGATGGTCTCTATCTCGCGATGCACGGCGCCATGTATGTGCAGGGCATGGAGGACGCCGAGGGCGACTGGATCACCGCCGCCCGCGATCTGGTCGGCCCGGACTGCACGGTCTCCGCCAGCTACGACCTGCACGGCAATGTCAGCCAGCGGATCATCGACGCGCTCGACATGTATTCCACCTATCGCACCGCGCCGCATATCGACGTCGAGGAGACGATGCGCCGCTCGGTCAAAATGCTGGTTGAAAGCTTGAAGACGGGCGTCAAGCCGGTGCTGCTCTGGGCGCCGATACCGGTCGTTCTGCCGGGCGAACGCACCTCGACGGTCGATGAGCCGGCCAAGAGCCTCTACGAGATGATGCCGGAAATCGACGCGATCGACGGCGTCTGGGATGCCTCGCTGATGGTCGGTTACGTCTGGGCCGACGAACCGCGCGCCACCGCCGCCGCGATCATGACCGGCACCGACCGCGCCGTGCTCGAACGGGAAGCCAAGCGCGTCGCCAGGGCCTATTGGGATGCGCGCGAAAAATTCGTGTTCGGCTGCGAGACCGGCTCGATCCAGGAATGCGTCGACAAGGCGATCGCCTCGAAAACCGCCCCTGTCGTGCTCGCCGAATCCGGCGACAACCCGACCGGCGGCGGCGTCGGCGACCGCGCCGACGTGCTGGACGACCTGATCGCCAAGAAGGCCACTGGCGTCGTCTTCGCCGGCATCGCCGACAAGGCCGCAACCGAGGCCTGTTATGCCGCCGGCGTCGGCGCCGAACTCGACCTCAAGATCGGCGCCTCCCTCGACACGATCGGCAGCAAGCCGGTCAAGGCCAAAGTGAAGGTGCAGTTCCTGCACGAAACATCCGACCTTGCTGACCGCCAGGCGGTCGTGGCGATCGGCGGCATCGAACTGGTCCTCTCCGCCAAGCGCCGCCCCTACCACTACATCGCCGACTTCACCCGCCTCGGCCTCGACCCGAACGGCGCAAAAATCATCGTCGTGAAGTCCGGTTACCTTTCCCCGGAACTGGCGCCGATCGCCAACCCCAACCTGATGGCGCTGTCGCCGGGCGTGGTCGATCAGTTCGTGGAGCGCCTGGAGCGCCACCGTAAGCTGAAGCCGACCTACCCGTTCGACAAGGATTTTACCTACGAGCCGCAGGTATTCGTTTCGGCGCGTTCAACGGGATGATGCTCCTTGACACGTTGAGGCTAGTTTAATGACGAAATATAGTCGCAAGCAAAGGAAGACCTGCCGGTTACCGGTACGATCGTCGATCTCATACCCTTGAATATTGCCAATGCAGTTTGAGCCATTGCCACAGTTTTCATCTCAGGTTTGGTCAATTGAAGTTCAACCAAGCTTGCAAGCGTGTTACCACACTCCCAAGAGCCCATCTTGAGTTCTGTGAGCGATGTGTCAATCATAACGGACAGAGGTGCCATGGCATAGTCTGCCCGCCCCGTTTGCTGACGCTTGAAGGCCGCCTTAAGAGCCAACTTGTAGCTTTCTCTGGCTTTCTGAATGGAACCTGCCCCATCTCGGCCGGTTGTGGCATTGGCGATACCGGTATACGCTTCAAGAGGCTCTATCTTCTCGCGGCTGGCCGCAACAATTGCTGCTTTGTTATATCGCAGCGCGTCATCATACCTCTGAACCTGAAAAGCCAAGCCGGCAAGTGCCAGGTTCTCGAAGTAACTTGATTGATCAAAAATCTGATCGGGATATTTGCTGATTTTATCCAGTTGGTGACCGATTTGCACAATAGCAACTGAATTCAACATAAAGCGGGCTTGGTCATTCAGGTTAGTCGCCTGAGACAAGGCATACTCTTTATAAACAGATGCCATTTGCACTATGGCTTCATTGACATCCTCCTCCATTTTTACCTGGCTACTAAAGTAAGCTTCCCAAATCTCACTTGGAAATGTCCAAGTTACACCTATAACAAGACCAAGCACACCACATACATTGGCTGTGCTATTCCAAAGTGAACCCAGCGTGACCTTCTTTGTTGTCGCCGTATTTTCTGGATCCGAATTGTTATCGACACTACTCATTTCTTACCCCACCGCACGTCTGCCCAATGGTAGATTAGTCTTACTTTTCCAGGTTGTAAGTCAAGATCATTCACAACCCTTTATGGAGATATGATCTGCAGCGGTTCAAAGAGTCTTCAGGGGCTGCCTCTAAGCAGAATCGGTTCCGACGAACCTTTGGAAGGCCGCCTATTCCCCGGCCGTCGCGAACACCGCGCTCGCGTCGCTGACGATCGCCACATGCGAATAGGCCGCCTGCCCAGCCGCTACCGCATCGGCGCGGATGATCGCGGTGACGATCTGGTCGTGTTCCTCGTAGGATTTCGCAAGACGCCCCGGCAGGCGGAATTGCGCCCGGCGGAAGGGTGCAAGCCGCGCCCGCGTCTGGGTCACCATCTCGAACACATGGTCGTTATGGGCACCGCGATAAAGCCGGGTGTGGAATTCGGTATTATGCGCCGCATACTCTTCTTCGGCGCCGGCATGCACCAGCCGCATCGAGCCGCGATGTTCGAGCTCCAGCGCCCGCCTCTCGTCCACCGTCATCCGCTCCGCCGACAGCCGCGCGCAGATGCCCTCGAGCTCGGCCATCGCCTCGAACATCGAATGCAGATAGGTCCCGCTGACATTGGTGACGACGGCGCTGCGGTTCGGCTCGCGACCGACGAGGCCCATGGCCCCGAGCTCGCGCAGAGCCTCGCGCACCGGGGTGCGGGACACCTCGAAACGTGAGGCGAGCGAGATCTCGTCGAGCTTCTCTCCCGGCAGGATGGCGCCGGTGACGATCATGTCGGCAATCGCCCGCACCATCTGTTCGACGGTGGTTCCGGTACGGATGACTTCTCTGCGCCTGACCTGCTTCACGGGACGATTCTTAACTCTCACAACTTGCATACAGATGCCGCTCCGGACTCCATAAGTCAAATGACCGCTGCAAGATATTGGTAATTTTAGGTTTTCGAAGTTTGAAAACCGGCACCGGCAATTGCCGTATTGCCCCGCCCTCCGGATTGCTGAACAAATAATGCCTATTGATTATTTCTTAAGCGGAATCGCGATGAATCTGTATGCACTTTTCGTCGCGCAGTTTTCCGTGTGTAAAATTACACTTCAATAACAATGCGTTAGTTTCTGGCACACGCATTGCATGCACTTTACCGTACCCGTTCGAAACCGGCCAAGCGCCGCAAGGAGCATTCCGATGACCAAACTCCTTTCTATGAACCGCCGCAATTTTCTCCAGGCTTCCGCTGCCGGCGTCGCTGCCGGCCTGATCGGCTCGCCGGCCGCAGCCCAGACCGCCCTCACCGTCGGCTTCATCTATGTCGGCCCCAAGGACGACTATGGTTATAACCAGGCCCATGCCGAGGGTGCGGCCGTCATCAAGAAGATGCCGGGCATCACGCTGGTCGAAGAGGAAAACGTTCCGGAAACAGTCGATGTCCAGAAGACCATGGAATCGATGATCAACCTCGACGGCGCGACGCTGCTGTTCCCCACCTCGTTCGGTTACTTCGACCCCCATATGCTGGCGATGGCCGCGAAATACCCAAAGATCCAGTTCCGTCATTGCGGCGGCCTCTGGCAGGAAAGCAAGAACCCGATGAATACCGGCTCCTATTTCGGCTATATCGGCCAGGGCCAGTATCTGAACGGCATCGCAGCGGCTTATGCAACGAAGAGCAAGAAGATCGGCTTCGTCGCTGCCAAGCCTATCCCGCAGGTGGTCCAGAACATCAACTCCTTCCTGCTCGGCGCCCGTTCGGTCGATCCGACCATCACCTGCCAGGTGATCTTCACCGGCGAATGGTCGCTCGCCGTCAAGGAAGCCGAAGCCACCAACGCGCTGGTCGACCAGGGCGCCGACGTCATCACCTGCCATGTGGACAGCCCGAAAGTGGTCGTCGAGACGGCCGCCGGCCGCGGCGCCTTCGTCTGCGGTTACCACGCCAACCAGAGCGCGCTCGCCAAGGACAAATACCTGACCGGCGCCGAATGGGCCTGGGGCAATGTCTATACCAACTTCATCAAGGCGGCCCAGAGCGGCGGCAAGCTCGGCAATTTCGTCCGCGGCGGCCTCAAGGACGGCTTCGTCAAGATGAGCCCGCTCGGACCGGCCGTTTCCGCCGAAGGCCGCAAGAAGTTCGAGGCGACGCTTGCCGAGATCATGTCAGGCAAGTTCTCGGTCTTCAAGGGGCCGATCAAGGACAACAAGGGCAATGTCGTCGTCACCGCCGGCACCGCCTTTGCCGAGGATGCGATCGAGCTCGAAAGCATGGGTTATCTGGTCGAAGGCGTGGTCGGCTCGACCTCTTAAGCCCAACGTTCCCAAACCCTACCTCAAGGGAGAAGCGCCATGACGGTCGAAGCGAACGATCCGGGACTATCGATAGCATCGGGGAGCGGCGCGTCGCTCCGCCCCATCCTCGAATGGCTGGCGCGACGGGCCGAGCCCGTGGCGATCGGGCTCGTGGCGATCCTGATCGGCCTGGCGCTTTTCTCCCTCTTCATCCTGGCGGTCGGCAAGTCGCCGGTCACCCTCTTCCAGCTCATGTACACGGGGGGCTTCGGAAGCTGGTTCTCGATCCAGAACAGCCTTTCCCGCGCCGCCCCACTGTTGCTGACGGCGCTCTGCGTGGCGCTGCCGGCACGGCTGGGTCTCGTCATCATCGGGGCTGAGGGTGCCGTGGTGCTCGGCGGCGTTTCGGCGGCGGCAAGCGCCATGCCCTTCGTCGGCATCGTGCCGCCGATCGTGCTTTTCGTCTTCATGGGTTTCGCCGCCATGGTCGTCGGCGGCATCTGGATCGGCTTTGCCGGTTTCCTGCGCCACTATCGCGGCGTCAACGAGACGATCTCCTCGCTGCTGCTCGCCTATATCGCCATCGCCCTGATGAACCAGTTCGTCGAGGGGCTGCTGCGCGATCCGGCCAGCCTCAACAAGCCGTCCACCAAGCCCCTGCCGAAGGAGTATATGCTCGGCCACATCCCCGGCATGGACGTGCATTGGGGCCTCGTCATCGGCGTCGTCGCCTGCATCCTCTCCTGGGTGCTGATCGAGATCACCAGCTTCGGTTTTGCCGCCCGCATCGCCGGCGGCAATGTTCGCGCGGCACAAATCCAGGGCCTGCCGGTCGGCAAGCTGATCGTTGGCTTTACCGCGATTGCCGGCGGTTTTGCGGGTCTGGCGGGCATGATCGAGGTCGCGGCGGTGCAGGGCAGCGCCAATGCCTCGCTCGCCGCCGGCTACGGTTACACCGGCATCCTCGTCGCTTTCCTGGCGCGGCACAATCCGCTGGCGATCATCCCGGTCGCCATCCTGCTCGGCGGCATCGCTGCATCGGGGGGCCTGATCCAGCGGCGCATGGGCCTGCCGGATGCCACCGTCCTCGTGCTGCAGGGCACGCTCTTCATCGTCATCCTCTTCTGCGAGACCTTTTACGGCCGCTTCAAGATCTTCAATCCCGACCTCTGGAAAAGGAGCCTCTGATGGAAGAGACAGGTATCGGCCTCTGGGGCGTGCCGCTGGCGATCTTCGCAGGCGCCATCCGCGTCTCGACGCCCTTCATCTTCGTCTCGCTCGGCGAGACGATCACCGAGCGTTCCGGCCGCATCAATCTCGGGCTCGAAGGCACGCTCGTCTTCGGCGCCATGACGGCTTACGCGGTCGCGGTGATGACCGGTTCACCGACGCTTGGCATGCTGGCCGCGATGGCGACGGGCGCGATGTTCGGCACGATCCACGGCTGGATCTGCAAATGGCCCAAGGTCAACGACATCGCCATCGGCATCGCCATGATGCAGTTCGGCCTAGGGCTCGCCTTTTTCCTCGGCAAGTCCTTCATCCAGCCGGTGGCGCCGAAACTGCCCTCCATCCCGCTCGGTGGCTGGTCAGCCACGCCGCAGGTCCAGGCGGCGCTCAACATCAACGTCCTGTTCTTCATCGGCGCCGCACTCGCCCTCTTTCTCTGGTGGGCGTTTAAAAACACCCGCGTCGGCCTAACCTTACGCGTCGTCGGCGACAGCACCGATGCCGCCCGCGCCATGGGCATCAGCCCGGACCGCGTCCGCCTTCTTGCGACCGCCGTCGGCGGCTCGCTTGCCGCAATCGGCGGCGCCTATCTGTCGCTCTATTATCCCGGCTCCTGGAACGAAGGCATTTCGTCCGGCCAAGGCCTGATGGCCGTGGCACTCGTCATCTTCGCCCGCTGGAACCCGATCGGCTGCTTCCTCGCGGCCCTGCTGTTCGGCGGCGCCGGCGCGCTCGGCCCTGCCCTGCAATCGGTCGGCGTCACGCAGGGCTATTACCTGTTCTACGCGGCACCTTACGTGCTCACCCTCATCATCCTGATCGCGACCTCGTCGCCCACCCGCTCGCTTGCCGGTGCGCCAGGCGCGCTGTCGCTGACCAAATAAGGGAGATCGGTCATGAACGGATTGGGCGGCCTCAACAAATCGGAGCACGGCGTCGGTATCGGCCTCGTCCAGCTCCAGCTTCCGGTGACGGTCACCAGGGCGGATCTTGCAAAGCAGACACAGGTGATCGTCGATATGGTCGCCAAGGCGCGTCGCAACCAGCCGGGCATGGATCTCGTGGTCTTCCCCGAATATGCGCTGCACGGACTGTCGATGGACATCAATCCGGAGATCATGTGCTCGCGCGACGGCCCGGAAGTCGCGGCCTTCCGTAAGGCCTGCAGGGACAATGGGATCTGGGGCTGCTTCTCGATCATGGAGCTGAACCCCGGCGGCATGCCCTACAATTCCGGCATCGTCATCGACGATAACGGCGACCTGAAGCTCTATTACCGCAAGATGCACCCCTGGGTGCCCGTGGAACCCTGGGAGCCGGGCGATTTCGGCATTCCGGTAATCGACGGACCGAAGGGCGCAAAACTCGCCCTGATCATCTGCCATGACGGCATGTTCCCGGAAATGGCCCGCGAATGCGCCTACAAGGGCGCCGAGATCATGATCCGCACGGCAGGCTACACCGCGCCGATCCGCGACGCGTGGCGCTTCACCAACCAGTCGAACGCCTTCTGCAACCTGATGGTGACGGCGAGTGTGTGCATGTGCGGCTCGGACGGCACGTTCGATTCCATGGGCGAAGGCATGGTCTGCAATTTCGACGGCACGATCATCGCCCATGGCACGTCTGGCCGGGTCAACGAGATCATTACCGCGGAAGTGCGGCCCGACCTGGTGCGCGAGGCCCGGCTCGGCTGGGGCGTCGAGAACAACATCTACCAGTTCGGCCATCGGGGTTACGTCGCGGTCGCGGGCGGCGCAGGCGATGCGCCCTACACCTACATGCACGATCTGATCGCCGGAAAATACAGGCTGCCCTGGGAGGACGCGGTGAAGGTCACCGACGGCACCTCCTGCGGCTTCGACAAACCCGTGCGATCTTATGGCGAGACATTCAAGCTGGCTGGCGAATAGGAGAGACAATGATGGACGCGATGGTTGAAACCAAAGGGCATTATATCGACGCCGATCCCTATGCCTGGCCCTATAACGGCGATTTGAGACCGGAAAACACCGCCCTCATCATCATCGACATGCAGACCGATTTCTGCGGCAAGGGCGGTTATGTCGATCACATGGGTTACGACCTGTCGCTGGTGCAGGCGCCGATCGAGCCGATCAAGGCGGTGCTCGCCGCCATGCGCGCCAAGGGCTACCACATCATCCACACCCGCGAAGGCCACCGCCCCGACCTCGCCGACCTGCCCGCCAACAAGCGCTGGCGCTCGCAGCGCATCGGCGCCGGCATCGGCGATCCCGGCCCCTGCGGCCGCATCCTGACGCGCGGCGAGCCCGGCTGGGACATCATACCCGAACTCTACCCGATCGAGGGGGAAGTGATCATCGACAAGCCGGGCAAGGGCTCGTTCTGCGCCACCGATCTGGAACTCATCCTCAACCAGAAGCGCATCGAAAACATCGTGCTGACCGGCATTACCACCGATGTCTGCGTCTCGACGACGATGCGTGAGGCGAACGATCGCGGCTTCGAATGCCTGATGCTCGAAGACTGCTGCGGCGCCACCGACTACGGCAATCATCTGGCCGCCATCAAGATGGTCAAGATGCAGGGCGGCGTCTTCGGCTCCGTCTCCAATTCCGTTACCTTTGTGAGCCAGCTGCCATGAACAACATTGTCCGCGATACGCCCCTACCCCAGGCCGGCAAGGCGGTCGGCATCGAGACGCTCGGCATGACCATGCGCTTCGGGTCCTTCACCGCGCTCGACAACGTCTCGATCAGCGTGCCGGCCGGTTCGTTCCACGCGCTGCTCGGCGAAAACGGCGCCGGCAAGTCGACGCTCGTCAAATGTATCATGGGCTTCTACCACGCGACCTCGGGCTCGCTCTCGGTTGACGGCCGCGAGGTCGCGGTCGCCTCGCCGAAAGATGCGGCAACCTACGGGCTCGGCATGGTCTACCAGCATTTTACGCTGGTTCCCTCGCTGACCGGCGCCGAAAACCTGGTGATCAGCCGCACCTCGGTGCCCTCGGTGATCAACTGGGCGAAGGAACGCAAGGATCTTGCCGCCTTCATGGAACGCATGCCCTTCCAGATCCCGCTCGAACGGCCGGTCAGCGAACTGGCGGCCGGCGAAAAGCAGAAGCTGGAAATCGTCAAGCAGCTTTATCTCGGCCGGTCCTTCCTGGTGCTCGACGAACCAACCTCCGTTCTCACGCCAGCGGAAGCCGACGAAATGCTCGGTATCGTGCGCGGCATGACGGAACGCGGCGAACTGACCGTGCTGATGATCAGCCACAAGTTCCATGAGGTGACGAAGTTTGCCGATGCGGTGTCGATCCTGCGCCGTGGCAAGCTGGTCGGCACCGGCAAGGTCAGCGAACTCTCGACCTCCGACATGGCGGGAATGATGATCGGCGACGTAAAGCTCGCCGAACTCGACAGCCGCCTGCCGGTGCCGGAAGCTGCGAAAGCGGTACTGAAGGTCGAGCAGGTCAAGGCGCCGGACCGGTCCGGCCTGAAGACGATCGAGATCGACAGCCTGACGGTCCGTTCCGGCGAGATCGTCGGCATTGCCGGCATTTCCGGCAACGGCCAGAAGGAGTTGACCGAAATCCTCGCCGGCCAACGCCCCACCGACAGAGGCAGCGTGACCGTCAATGGCGAGACTTATGGCGCGACGAGGCCGGAGACCCGCAGGAACAATGTCCGCTTCATCCCCGAAGAACCGCTGCAGAACGCCTGCGCGCCAAAAATGACGGTCAGCGAAAATCTCGCCTTCCGCACCTTCGACCTGAAGGGCGACGGCAAGGATGCGATCTGGCTGAACAAGGGCGAGATGAAGAAACGCGCCTCCTCGCTGATCTCGGATTTCAAGGTGAAGACCGCTTCGTCCTCCTCGCCCATCGCCGCCCTCTCCGGCGGCAATGTGCAGCGCGCGGTGCTCGCCCGCGAACTGACCGGCAATGTCGATCTGCTGATCGTCTCCAACCCCTGTTTCGGCCTCGATTTTTCCGCTGTGGCAGAAATCCGCGCCCGCATCATGCGGGCCCGCAATTCGGGTACGGCCGTGCTGCTGCTCTCGGAAGACCTCGACGAACTGCTCGAAATGTCCGACCGCATCATGGTGATCTCGGAGGGCAAGTTGGTCTACGAAACCCCGATCCGCGCCGCCGATATCGGTGTGATCGGCGCCCATATGGCGGGGCATCACTGATGGCCGAGGGGATAATCGAGATCAAGGCAGAACCCTTTGCCTTCCCGGCCAAACCAGATGCACTGGCGCTCATCGTCATCGACATGCAGCGCGATTTTGCCGAACCTGGCGGTTTCGGCGCCAGCCTCGGCAACGATGTCGGGCGCATCACGAAAATCGTCCCAGACGTCAAACGCCTCATCCAGGGTTTTCGCGATGCCGGCCTGCCGGTCATCCACACGATGGAGTGTCACAAGCCGGATCTCTCCGACCTGCCGCCCGCCAAGCGCGACCGCGGCAATCCTTCCCTGAGGATCGGCGATGAAGGCCCAATGGGGCGCGTTCTGATATCGGGCGAGCCCGGCACGGCGATCCTGCCCGAACTCGCACCAATCGACGGCGAGGTGGTGATCGAAAAGCCCGGCAAGGGCGCCTTCTATGCCACGGAGCTTGGGGAGGTGCTGAAGGCGAAGGGTATTAGCCAGCTCGTCTTTGCCGGCGTGACGACGGAAGTCTGCGTCCAGACGACGATGCGCGAGGCCAATGACCGCGGTTACGAATGTCTCCTCGCCGAAGAAGCGACGGAGAGCTATTTTCCGGAATTCAAGGCGGCCGCCATCGCCATGATCCGCGCCCAGGGCGCGATCGTCGGCTGGACCGCCCATGTGGACGACATTCTGGAAGGGATCGCGCCAAAGGGGATGACCAATGCCTGAATCAACCCGCGAACTTCTGACGCTAGGCGGTTGGAAAGACTTGGAATTCGAGCCCTTCCGCGACGAGGTCACGATCCACTGGATCCGCCCTTTCGCAGGCGACCAGCCGGGCGTCGCGCTCCTGAAATACGAAGCCGGCGCCGGCGTTCCCCGCCATCGTCATGAGGGCCTCGAAACCATCCTGGTGCTCGACGGCGTGCAATCCGACGAGGCCGGCGACTACGGCCGCGGCAGCTATATCGTCAATGCGCCCGGCACCGAACACTCCGTCTGGAGCGATACCGGCTGCGTCGTGCTGATCCAGTGGGACCGGCCGGTGACAATACTGGAAGAGGAAATGGCATGAGCTTGCCAGAACAGACGCCCGCCTTCGATATCGCCTCGCTTCACGCGTTCTACCAGGATGGCGGCAGTGTCGCGGATATCGTCGAAGCGGTTTTCACGCGCATCGCGGAGGTCGACGATCCCGGCATCTTCATCCACCTGGCCGACAAGCAGGCAGTGCTGGCAGAAGCCGCCAAACTCGGCGCATTCGATCCCGCAAAACCGCTGTTCGGCATTCCCTTCGCCGTCAAGGACAATATCGACGTCGCCGGAATGCCGACAACAGCCGCCTGCCCGGACTATGCCTACATGCCCGCGAAGGACGCGACCGTGGTCGGCCTGCTCAAGGCAGCCGGCGCTCTTGTCATCGGCAAGACCAATCTCGACCAGTTCGCGACGGGCCTCGTCGGCGTGCGCTCGCCCTACCCGATCCCGAGAAACGCCGTCGATCCCAGGCTCGTACCGGGCGGCTCCTCCTCCGGCTCGGCGGTCGCCACCGCGCAAGGCATCGTCAGCTTCGCTTTAGGCACCGATACCGCCGGCTCCGGGCGCATCCCGGCCGGCCTCAACAATATCGTCGGGCTGAAGCCGAGCGTCGGCGCGCTGTCGACCACGGGCGTCATTCCCGCCTGCCGCACGCTCGACTGCGTCTCGATCTTCGCGCTCACCGCCGATGACGCCTGGAAGATCTTCTCCGTCGCTGCGAAATACGACGAGACGGACGCCTATTCGAAGGTTGTCCCGGCGACCGGTTTCGGCACGGCGCCACCGGTGCTGACGATCGGCGTGCCGGCCAAGGCCGACCTGCAATTCTTCGGCGACACGGTGATGCAAGCCGCCTATGGCGATGCCCTGTCGATGCTCGCGAGATTGGGGCATCGGATCGTCGAAGTGCCCTTCGGCGATTTCTACAAGGTTGCCAACCTTCTCTACGAAGGTGCCTGGGTGGCCGAGCGTTATGCGGCGGTGAAGGCGTTTTTCGATGCGAAGGAGGATAGTTTTCACCCGGTGACGCGAAAAATCTATGGCGGCGCCAAGTCGCTCTCCGCGGCCGACGCCTTCAAGGGCCTTTATGCGCTGCAGGCGCTGAAGAAGACGCTGGCGCCGCTGATCGCCTCCGTCGATCTTTTTTGCGTGCCGACCGCTCCGACCCACTACACGGTTGCCGACCTGGAGGCGGAGCCGATCCGCGAGAATTCCCGGCTCGGCACCTATACCAACTTCGTCAACTTGGCTGACATGTGCGGCATTGCCGTGCCGACCGGCGCCCGCGCCGACGGCCTGCCGGCAAGCGTGACGCTGCTCGCGCCCTTCGGCCGTGACGGTCTCACCGCGTCCGTTGCCCGTGATCTTCACCAGGCGAGCGGCCTTTCGCTCGGCGCCACCGGCTGGCCGCTTCCGGTGCCTTCTGAAACGCCCGTTGCCGACGCCGGTGGTAGCCTGATCGACATCGTCGTGGTCGGCGCCCACCTTTCCGGCATGCCGCTTAACCATCAGCTCCTCGAGCTCAACGGCAGCTTTTCCCGTGTCGCCAAGACCTCCGCAGCTTACAAGCTCTATGCTCTCGCCGGCACAGTGCCCCCGAAACCCGGAATGGTCCGCGTCGTCGAAGGCGAAGGCGGCGAGATCGAGGTGGAAGTCTGGAAGCTGACGCCGGCAGCCTTCGGCCTGTTCGTCGCGGCGATCCCGGCGCCGCTCGGCATCGGCACCGTCGCGCTCTCGGACGGCACAATGGCGAAGGGGTTCCTCGCCGAACCGTTTGCGCTTCAGGGCGCGCTCGACATCACCGCCTCTGGCGGCTGGCGGGCCTATCTCAAGGAATTCGCGTCGCTGCCGCGGGTCGGCAAGACCGGCTGACCTGGCATGCGCCGTCAGGCAGCCCGCGAATTCTCGGATGCCCCCGCGGCTGGCCGAGCATGCGCGCGGATATCCGTAAAAGATACGGATGGTGGGAACGCCTTCACGCGACGTCCGTTCGGTTGATGCGCCATGTCTGGCGCTGGAGGAGACGTCATGGGTATCGAACAGGCACCGACCGAAAAGGGCCGGGAATCCGCGCGCGGTTTCAAGCAGAGCACTCGCAAGGAAGAAAAGAAGGTCGAAGCGGAAAAGGGTTCCGATCTCGCCAAGGGCGCCGATCGTTTCGAGGAAAGGTCGAAAAGTTCGGACGGCAAGAGCGCTGGCGCCAAGCAGAGGTAGAGCGTAAATCGCCCCGCCCTGCCCTGCCCCTTACATGGTCCAGGTCTCGCTGATCTGGCGAATGCATCGCAGCAGGTTGACCGTCGGCGGCGTCATCAGGCCCTTCTTGCGGCGGTAAACGCGAAAGGTCCGTTGCCAGTCGAGTTCGGGCACATTTACGCGTGCCATATCGCCCCGTTCCACTTCCTCGCGCACCAAGGGCAGCGGCATCCAGCAGAACAGCGCTTCCGAGAGAACTGCGGCTTTCAAAACCGGCACCGAGCGTGAGATGATCGACGGGGCGTTCGGCTCCAGCGCATTGTCGTGGAACCGCCGCTGCCACTCCCTGACGGTCGGTGTTCCGGGTGGAGGCATGGCCCAGTCGAAGCCCGCCGCTTCGGCAAGCGTTACATGATCTCGCTGGATGATAGGGTGATCGGATCTGGCAAAGACCGACACCATGTCGTGCATGATATCAGGCGTCGCGATGATGATGTCGTCGTCGAGATAGGGTTCGGGAGAGATTGCAATGTCGATCGTGCCGCCCTTCAGCCCTTCCAGCACCCGGTCCTCGAGGTCCTCGATGACTTGGTACTGCACTTCCGGATGCTGTTTGCGCATTTCGCCGATCACGGCGATGATGAAGCCGCCAACGACGCTCGCCACCCCGCCGATCCTGACCACGCCGCGGCTGGCGCCCCGCATTTGCTGGATCACGTCGGTCGCATTGCCGATCTCGGAAACGACCAGCTTGGCATAGGGCAGCAGTGCATCGCCGAACACGGTCGGCACCACGCCACGCGTGGTTCGTTCGAAGAGAGGAACGCCGTAGCTGTCCTCAAGCCGCTTCAGCATGCGGGTGATGGCCGGCTGCGTCATGTTCAAAGCCGTCGCGGCCGCGCCGAGGCTGCCGCGACGCGCGCATTCCAGAACGATTTGAGCCGAGCGCACATCCAAAGTCATGCCTTGGTGTAATGGATTGTTGGAAATTCTTCAATTCCAAGAGGAGGCGCTATCTGCAACACTTCCCGGACAGGTCATGCGCTCGGGGTGGGAGCCCTGAAGGCCGGGAGGAGGCCTCTGACAATGAACAAGATGTCGCTGGATTTCCTGTCCGGCAGCACCAAGCTGCGTGGACAAACCGTAAGCGAAGCGGTTTTCGACTTTCTGAGGCAGAAGGGCATAGACCGCATTTTCGGCAATCCGGGCTCGACCGAGCTGCCGATGTTCGTCAACGTGCCGGAGGATTTCTCCTATGTGCTCGGCCTGCAGGAATCGATCGTCGTCGCGATGGCGGATGCCTATGCGCAGGTGAGCCGCAAGCCGGCCTTCGTCAACCTTCATTCCGCGGCCGGCCTCGGCCATGCGCTCGGCAATATCTACACCGCCTATCGAAACCGCGCGCCGCTGATCATCACCACCGGCCAGCAGAGCCGCGAGCTCTTGCCGCACGATCCGTTCCTGTTTGCCGAAAGCCCGACCGAGTTTCCGAAGCCCTATGTGAAATGGGCCTGCGAACCGGCCCGCGCCGAAGACGTGCCGGCGGCGATCGCCCGCGCCTACCATATGGCAATGCAGGCGCCGCGCGGCCCGGTCATGGTCTCGGTGCCGTTGGGCGACTGGCAGGCACAGGCAGCCCCGATCGCCATCCGCGATGTAGAAACGGTGATCAGCGCGCCGGCCTCGGCACTCGACGATCTCGCCCGCAGGCTGAACGACGCTCGCGAGCCTGTCCTCGTCGTCGGCCCCGGTGTCGATCTCGATAATGCCTGGGATGCCACGGTGCGGCTGGCGGAAATCCTGCAGGCGAAGGTCTGGGTCAGCCCGCTTTCGTCGCGCTGCAGTTTTCCCGAGCGCCATCCGCTGTTTGCCGGCTTCCTGCCGGCCTTCCAGCCGAAGCTTGCCAATTGCCTCGGCAATGCCGACCTCATTCTGGTGCTCGGCGCGCCGGCCTTCACCTATCATTTTGCCGGTTCCGGCCCGGACATCCCTGCAGGTGCCGAACTCTGGCTGATCACCGACGATCCCGCCCAGGCGGCGAGCGCCATCGTCGGCAACGCGATGGTCTCCAACCTGCGCGCCGCAACCGAAAGCCTCGTCTACCGCCTGCGCTGCCGCGCGCCGCGGGCCGGCGGCCCGGCCCGCACCATTCCGCGTATCAAGCAACCGAAGGGCATTACCCAGGAATTTTTCTACCAGACACTGGCCGACGTCCGTTCGCCGGATAGCATCGTCTTCGAGGAAGCGCCCGGCGGCCGTGACGCGCTGCACGATTTCTTCCCGATCGAACGGCCGGTCGGCTTTTTCGCCACCGCTAGCGGCGGCCTCGGTTATGCCCTGCCCGGCTCGGTCGGCGCCGCTCTGACCAGGCCGGAACAGCCGGTCATCGCCGTCATCGGCGATGGGTCGAGCCTCTATTCCATCCAGTCGATCTGGTCCGCCGTCGAATACGATGCCGATCTGATGATCGTCATCCTCAACAACGGCGGCTACAAGGTGCTGAAGGCGATTGCCGAGCGGGCCGGCTCCGGCCGCATCGACGGCGTCGATATCGGCCACATGGATTTCGTCAAGATCGCCAAGGCGCAGGGCTGCAAGGCCGTCCGCTGCGAAAAGGGCGAGGAACTGTCGTCATGCCTGCGGGACCTTCTGAAGATGAAGGGGCCGCGCCTTTTGGAAATCATTCTATCAGAGGAGGAGACTGAAATGAATGTCGCTGTCAGAAACGAACAGGTTCTGAAAACCCCGGAAAAGTTCTTCATCGGCGGCCAGTGGGTCGCCCCGCTCGGCACCAGCAAGCTCGACGTCATCTCACCGGTGACGGAAGAAGTGCTGATGAGTTATCCCGAAGCCAGCAACGCCGATATCGACAAGGCCGTGGCCGCCGCCCGTGACGCCTTCGACAATGGCCCGTGGCCGCGCATGACCTTCAAGGAACGCGCCGGTTACCTGCGCAAGGTCGCCGACCTCCTGACCGCCCGCCTCGACGAGATCGCCAATGCCTGGACCACCCAGGTCGGTGCGCCGATCTTCCTGACCAAGAAGCTCGTCGGCCAGAACCCCGGCCTCTACAACTATTATGCCGGCCTGATCGAGAACGACGAGTTCGTCGATCAGCGCAAGCGCGCCGACGGCGGCGAAGTGCGTGTCGTGCGCGAACCGGTCGGCGTCTGCGCCGCGATCACGCCGTGGAATGCACCGATGGTGCTCTTGAACTACAAGGTCTCGGCAGCGCTTGCCGCCGGCTGCACGATCGTCGCCAAGCCTTCGCCGGAAACCCCGCTGGACGCTTACCTTCTGGCCGAATGCATCGAAAAGGCCGGGCTGCCGAAGGGTGTCTTCAACCTCGTGCCGGCCGGCCGCGAAGGCGGCGATTATCTCGTCCGCCACAAGGGCATCGACAAGGTCTCCTTCACCGGCTCGACCATTGCCGGCAAGGCGATCGCCGCCGCCTGCGCCGACCGCCTCGCCCGCGTCAGCCTCGAACTCGGCGGCAAGTCCGCAGCCGTGCTTCTCGATGACGCCGACTTCACCAAGGCCCTGCCGGCGCTGATGGTCTATTCCATGCCGATCACCGGCCAGGTCTGCTTCTCGCTGACCCGCATCCTGGTGCCGGAATCCCGCGCCAAGGAATTCACCGATCTCTATGTCGGCGCGGTGAAGAACATCAAGGTCGGCGATCCGGCTGACCCGACCACCCAGATGGGACCGCTCACCATGGCCCGCCAGCTTGCCCGCGTCGAAGGGTATATTGCCGCCGGCCGCGAAGGCGGTGCGACGGTTGCTTGCGGCGGCGGCCGACCGGCCGGTCTCGACAAGGGATACTTCATCGAGCCGACCGTCTTCACCGGCGTGACGATGGACATGAAGATCGCCCAGGAGGAAATTTTCGGACCGGTCGTGTCGATCATCACCTACAAGGATGAGAACGAGGCTGCGAAGATCGCCAACGACACGATGTACGGCCTGTCCGGCGCGGTCTTCACGTCTCAGCCGGAACGTGGTTACGCCTTTGCCCGACGCATGCGCACCGGCAGCGTCACGGTCAACGGCATGATCGTCGATATCCACCATCCGTTCGGCGGCTTCAAGCAGTCCGGCATCGGCCGCGAAGGTGGTCCGGAAGGTCTCGAAAACTATTTTGAGGTCAAGACGATCCATATGGCCTGAGGCCAGCTGGTTTCATAATGAACAAAAAGGCCGCCGGGTTCATGATCCGGCGGCCTTTCAATTTGTGGTCAGGACGGGCTCCCCACTCGTCGTCATCCTCGGGCTTGACCCGAGGACCCACGCCCCTGGCATTGCGGATGCTGGATCCTCGGGTCAAGCCCGAGGATGACGACGAGGTGGCCTACCTTCTGAACTCTCAGGAGGTCCGGAGCCGACTTAGCCTTCGTTCAGAGCACTTCGAAAACGCTGATGCGCACGGCACTTGCCAGACGCTCGCCGGTGCCGATGAATATCGTATGGTTCAGCCAGGCATAGCGCGGATCGCCGGTCTGCAGACGCGGCGTGGTGCGCATGTAGTAGAGCGCCGGATCGACCGCCTCGCCGGCCGCCAACCTCGCCAGCACGTCCGGCGGTCCATGCCGGAAACCGAAATTGCGGATGTCGATCATCGCCCCGTCATGGGTCTCGATCACGTAGCGCGTATCGAGCTCCGCATAACCGGCGTCATAGACGCTCTGCCAGTCCGCGCCGAGATTGAGGACGCGCCCGGACAGGCGCTCCCCTTCCACCACGCCGCCGATGATCGGGATGATCCGCCAGCGGCCGCCCGGGCCGCCTCCCTTCTCGATCGGCGCGCCGAGTTCCGCGCGGATTTCGCAAAGCGGCCTGAGGCTCGGTGCAATCATGTGCGTCACCTCATCGTTTGCGGCAGCCAGAGCGAGATCACCGGGAACGCCACCAGCAGGAAAAGCCGGATGATATCGTTGAGAATGAAAGGCATGACGCCGCCGTAGATCGTGGTGATCTTCACGTCCTTCGCGATCGAATTGATGACGAAGACATTGATGCCGACGGGCGGCATGATCATGCCGAGCTGGCAGGCGACGACGATGATGATGCCGAACCAGACGGGGTCGAAGCCAAGATGGCTGATGACCGGGAACACGATCGGTACGAGCAGGATGATCATCGCCATCTCGTCCATCAAAGCCCCCGCGATCAGGAAAATGACCAGGATCAGCGTGAGCGTCCCGTATGGCCCGAGATCCATTCCGACCAGCAGCGCCGTCAGCTTCTGCGGCGACTGGGTGATCGCCAGGAAATAGCCGAACAGGATCGCGCCGATCAGCACGCTGAACAGCGAAACCGACGTCCGGAGCGACTCCACGAGGCTCGCCATAATGGAGCGATAGTTCAGCCGGCCGCGCAGCACACCGATGACCATGGTCATCAAGGCGCCGACCGCCGCCGCTTCCGTTGCGGTTGCGATACCGAGATAGATGACCCCGATGACGGAAATGAAAAGAAGCATGACGGCCCAGACATCGCGAAGCGATGCGAGAGCTTCCCTGAGCTCGAACGGCTTTCCGGGCGGCAGGCGCTTGCCATGCGCGATCAACACGGTCGCCATGTACATCAAGGTCGCCATGATGCCGGGGATGATGCCGGCCATCAGCAGCTGCGCGACATCCGTCTCCGTCAGGAAGGCGTAGACGACCATGATCACCGAAGGCGGGATCAGGATGCCGAGCGTGCCGCCTGCGGCGATCACGCCGGTCGAGGTGGCATCGGCGTATTTCGCCTTGCGCATTTCGGGCAGCGCGATGCGGGTCATGGTCGCGGCGGTCGCAATCGAACTGCCGCAGATCGCCGCGAACCCGGCACAGGCGCCGATCGTGGAGAGGGCGAGCCCTCCCCGGAATTGTCCGAGCCAGGCATTGCCGGTCCTGAACAATTCCCGCGACATGCCGGAATTGGTGGCAAAGGCCCCCATCAGGATGAAGAACGGTACGAGCGTCAGGTTGAAGTCGGTAATGACCCGGATCGGCGATGTCGTCAGCAGGTTGAGCGCCGGCGACATGCCGCGCATGGCGGCAAAACCGAATATGCCGACCAGCCCCATCGAAACGCCGAGCGGAACGCGCAGGCCCATGAGCACGAACATGGCGACAAAGCCGCCGATAGCGACAAGATCAGCGGTATTCATACGCCATGGCCCTCAAGCGGATCGATGTCTTCAGGTTCGCGCCGAACGAAAGGCGAGATCGCGGTGGTGACGACGGCCGATGCGCAGCCGAGCCAGATCAGTCCGATCAATGGCCAGACGGGGATGCGCAGATCGAACGTCGCTTCATTGCTCCGATAGGCGCTGGCGAGGCGGAAGAACATCATGTAGGCGAGCATGGCCGTGAAGACGAGGAGCAGCGCCCAGGCGATGAAATTGAGGATCCGGCGCCCCCGCGGCCCCATCGGCTCGTAGAGCAGGTCGACCGCAATGTGCCCGCCGCGATAACCGAGCGACGCCAGGCCCCACATGATACAGGCGCCGATCAGATAGCGCGACACATCGAAGGAGTCGGGTATCGGCCACGCGAAGACATAGCGGCCAACGGTGGAAGCGACGATCAGGATGGTACATAGCCCCAGCAGGATGCCTGCCACAAGATCGACCAGGTCGCTGAAGCGTTCCAGATAGCGGTTCATGGACAGCACTCGATGGACGGATGGAAAAGGGCGGGCGCCGCGACAGCACCCGCCTGCGAATGGTCCCGCACGCGCTATTTCACGTCGGCGCCATATTTCTTGAGTGTCTCCTGCAGGCTCGCCCAGGCCGCCTTCGCGTCAATGCCGGCCTTGGTGGCTGCGGCTTCCCACTCGCCCTGCAGCGAACCCGTCGCCTTTTTCCAGAGGCCGACCTCATCCGGGGTCGGCTTGTAGAGGGTGTGGCCGCCCGCATCGATCATCTTCTGGCGCCCGGCCGCTTCCGCATCGGCCCATTTGCTGGCCATCTTCTCGGCCCATTCGGGCGTGCAGTGGTCGTCGATCACCTTGCGATCGGCGGCGGAAAGCCCGTCGATCTTGGCCTTGTTCATCACGAAGGCGAAGGTCGTGGCGTAGAACGGCAGGTCGAGATGATGCTTGGTCACGTCCTGCAGACCGAACGTATAGATCGAGTTCCAGGGCGAGGCGGTCATGTCGGCACCTCCCTTGGAGATCAGCTCGCGCATTTCGCCCGCCGGCACCTGCACCGATGCGGCCCCAAGCGAGCTCACCATGCGGGCCATGGTCGCGTGCGCCGGGCGGATGTTCTTGCCCTTCAGGTCGGCAGGAACCTGGATCGGCCCTTTGACGCCGTGCAGCGTTCCCGGGTCATGCAGATGTACCATGCAGACGTAGACGTCCTTCATTTCCTTCTGGGCGTACTGTCCATACCATTCGTCGAGCGCCCGCGACCCGCCCTTGGCATTGGCGATCAGGAACGGGATTTCGCCCGCCGCGATGATCGGGAAACGGCCCGGCTGATAACCCGGATTGATGAAGCCGATATCGACGATGCCATCGCGCGCCATGTCGTAATGGTCGGGTGCGGCGCCGAGCTGGGAGGCGGGGTATATGGTGATGTTGATGCGCCCGCCGGACGCTTCCTTGATCGATTTCGCCCAGGGCTCCATGCCGCCCGGCTGCAGCGCATGGGTGGCCGGCACCCAGTGCGACAATGTCAGTTCCACATCGGCGGCCCGTGCAGTTGTGCTGAGCGCGGACGCAGTCAGCGCCGCGAGGCAGGCCGACGCAAGCAATGCCTTCAGTGTCATGTGTTTCTCCTCCCGTTGAAATCATAGGCCAGCGGGCTCCCTCCCGTTCCGGCCGGTGAATATCCTTCTCAATCCGGACCGCGGACCGAAGTCCCCGGCGGATCGGCAAGGCCGTTGGAAATTCCGTGAACGGACGCAATTGCCGGCTGCGGGAAAACGGCCGGCGAGCGATGCGTCAAAGGGTCTGCGGAGACGAGGCTGCGCCCCATTTCCGCAGCCGAAACCGAACCTGCCATGTTCATGGCAGCCGCAACTGCTGCGCACAGTCGTGTATACATCGATTTCCTCCCATGCCCGGTCTCCCAAGGTGACGCCATCCTCCTGACATCGCCTACCCGAACAGATGAATTTCAACACATTCGGCCTGAAACGACAAGTTGCCATTTCGTTTTGGGATACAAAAAATCAGGGTGCCTGAGATTTTTCCGATAGGCTCTTCACCCGGAGTTCAAACTGTCTAGAATGCCACGGCATACATCCTCATGCATACACGGAGGATGGAATGCAGCAATCGAACGGGGCTGGGAGGCCTCACCTGCAGGACATTATGGTCGGTCGCGAGGAGCTGCGGGCCGATCGGTTGGGATACAGTATCGGCGCTCGAAACCGTTCCGCGGAAACGCCGGGACGCGCGGAAACTTCCGCCCCTGGTTGCCTTCGATCGGCATGCCGGGATCGAGCCTCGGGCACGGCCATTCAATGCATCATCGCGGCATCAGGGAGGAAAACACATGGATGATCTCGGCACGCCAGTCGGCAAGGCGATTGGAGAACTCAAGGGCCTGCTCGGCGACAGGCTGGTAACGTCGGTCTCCGTCCGCGAACACCACAGCCACGACACCTCGCGGCTCGCCCCTCACCTGCCTGACGCCGTCGTTTTTCCGCGTGACGAGGCAGAGGTCCAGGCGATCGTCTCGGCCTGTGCTGCGCATGGGGTGCCGGTCGTGCCCTTCGGCGCGGGGTCCTCGATGGAAGGTCATACGATCCCGATCCGCGGCGGCATTTCGCTCGATACGCGCGAGATGAACAGGATCGTCGAGATCCGGCCGGAGGATCTGCTCGCCGTCGTGCAGCCCGGCGTCACCCGCAAGCAGCTGAATGTGGCCTTACGCGAAACCGGCCTGATGTTCTCGGTCGATCCCGGCGCCGATGCCTCGATCGGCGGCATGGCCTCGACCCGCGGCAGCGGCACCACTTCGGTGCGTTATGGCACGATGCGCGAAAACGTGCTGGCTCTCCGGGTGGTGACACCCGATGGCGAAGCAATCCAGACCGGCTCGCGGGCCAGAAAATCCTCCTCCGGCTACGACCTGACGCATCTCTTCGTCGGCTCCGAGGGCACGCTCGGCGTCATCACCGAACTGACCGTCCGCCTGCATCCGATCCCGGAGGCGGTCTCATCCGCCATCTGTTCCTTCCCGACGGTCGCCAATGCCGTCGAAGCGGTGATCGAGGCGGTGCAATACGGCATCCCGGTCGCCCGCGTCGAATTCCTGGACGAGGTGGCGATCGCCTCGACCAACAACTATTCGAAGCTCGGCCTGCCGGTCGCCCCCACCCTGTTCTTCGAGTTCCACGGCACCGAGGCCTGGGTGAAGGAACAGGCACAGCTCGTCGAGGAGATCACCAAGGGCCATGACGCGATCTCCTTCCGCTGGACCGCGGATGCCGACGAACGCGCCAAGATCTGGCAGGCCCGCCACGATCTCTACTGGGCGACCAAGGCGATCATTCCGGGCTTTGAGCTCTATACCGGCGACATCTGCGTGCCGATCTCGCGGCTTGCCGAAAGCATCGTCGCGGCGCGCGCCGATATCGACGCCTCGTCGCTGAAAGGCCAGATCATCGGCCATGTCGGCGACGGCAATTTCCACACCGCCTACCTGATCGACCCGAACAATCCCGATCACCTGAAAGAAGCCGACGAGATGGCCGACCGTGTCGTCGAGCGCGCGCTGGCCGTCGGCGGCACCGCGAGCGGCGAACACGGCATCGGCATCGCCAAGCTCAAATTCATGCGCAAGGAACACGGCAAGGCGGTGGACGTGATGAAGAAGATCAAGGCGGCGCTGGATCCGCTGGGGATCATGAACCCGGGCAAGATGGGGGATGCGGGGTGAGAGACGATGTCATTGCTCTCCCTCATCCCTGTGCTTGTCACAGGGATCCAGCGCGCTCAAGTCTTTGAGCGCAAAGGACTCTCTTCACCGCGCAGACGCGCGGTGGCTGGATTCCTGTGACAAGCACAGGAATGAGGGACTTCTGAGTTCTCGCCGTCAGCATCACAGCGGCGGCGCATCCTAAGCGCCTCCACCAACGAAAACGGCGCCCGGAGGCGCCGTTCTCATGTCATATCCTGGGAGGATATCAGACCTTCTTGGTGCGCCAGCTTTCGGCATAGTTTTCGCGGGCTTCGGCCGCGTAGGGGGTGGGCGAGACGCGGACGCGGATTTCGGCCTGCTTGTGGCCTTTTTCGATCGACGTCTTGTCGGTGCCGCCGTTCGGTTCGCCCCAGATCAGCGTCAGAACGTCGCCTTCCTGGACGTCGGCATCGACGATGCCGAGCGACAGCATGCAGCGTTCGTTATAGCTGTAGCCGTTGAACATCGACATGCCGACGACCTTGTCGCCATGCATGATCTTGTCGGCACTGGACGATGCATAGTTCGGCTGCGGCAGGTCGATCCACTTGTAGGCTTCACCGCCCGGCACGAAGTTCGAGGCGATGACCTTCATCACGTCTTCCGCGTTCCACTCGAAGGTGACCTTCTTGCGCTGCGGCTGAGACTTCATCTTCTCAAGCGCCTCGCGGCCGACGAAGTCGTGGTCGAACTTGATGTAGATGCCGTAACCGAGCTCGTACGGATTGACGTAATAGTCCTCGATATTGTCGGAGACGAGGCTGCCACCGATCGAGCCGGTTGCCTCATAGCTGTCTTCCGTCAGCCAGTCGCGATAACCCTGCAGTTCCGCGCCGGTGTAGATGCCCGGCAGCGGCGACGGAATCCAGCCGGATTCCAGCGTGTTGGTCGAATAGGCGCGCGCACCGACGAGGTAGAGGTCGACGCCGGCATCCTTGGCGGCCTTGACGATGATCTCGCGGACTTCGTCCTTCTCGGCATAGGGACCCCAGACTTCGAGGCCGGGTGCACCGGCCATGCCGTGGCGCAGGGCCTGGACCTTCTTGGAGCCGATATTGATCCAGTCGACATGGAAGAACTTGATGTCGGGGATCGGGCCGCCATTCATCTTCTCAAAAATCTTCGGAGCGTCCGGACCCTGGATCTGGAAGCGGTAGTGAACGCGATTGACTTCCTTGCCGTCCGGGCGCGATGGCGAACGCGGATCGTGGGTGAGCTTGACGTCATGCTTGCCGAGCGAAGCGTTGTAACGCAGCCAGTTGGCGGTCGGCGCACGGCCGACGAGCACGAACTTGTCATCACGCTCCCGGAAGATGATCATGTCGCCGATCACATGACCGGCAGGCGTCACCGGCACGTAGTGCTTGGCGCGGTCGACGCCGAAATTGGCAAAGCTGTTGATCGCCAGGCTTTCCAGGAACTTGGAAGCATCCGGGCCTTCGACGATCAGCTCGTCCATGTGGTGGGACTGATCGAACAGGACCGCCGAATGGCGCCAGGCCATCTGCTCGGTGCGCCAGTTCGAGAATTCCGGCGCGACGACTGGATAGATATACATGCCGATGCGCGAATTGCGCAGCATCTCGACAGTATTGCCCTTTTCTTTCAGGATCTGGGTCAGATTCTTAGCCATTTACCTACCTTCCCTCGGTTGCTCTCCTGCATGTCGCGCCCCACGGAAAACCGGTTCGGGATACGGTATGCATCGTCTCAAGATGTCTCATGCAAATGAGGGGCAGCGGTCTCCTCCCGCCATCTCCTCCTAACAAGCCCGGTTCTCGAACCTCGCCTCGACGGCTTGGCGGAAATCGAGGCCTCCTCCCGGTCGAAGCAATTCATAGAGCAATCGATTTTGGGATACAATACCCATATTGGGTCGATCGACGAAAAGCGCTGCAACAGCCCATTAGATTTGCGCTGTTACTATAATATATTGGTGATTATTGATGCAGTGCGGAAAAACCAAAGGGATCCAATTATCGGCCCTTAACGGGGAATTTGGAAACTTGGGATCCCAAATGGGAATTCCCTACCGCCGGGACGTAGGCCCTAGTGTTCGTTTTCGTCCTGCATCATGCCATTGATATGGCCCGCGGGACTGTCGAGGTCGAAGATCGGCAGGATGCGCGAGCCGTCGATCGCGAAAAGCCCCTTGCTGATGCCGAGGCTGATCTTCACGCCTTCTCCGTGCTCGCGAAAAAGGCTTTCGGCGCGCGCGCCGTCGCGGGCGATCAGCGCCGAGACCATGTGATGGTGCTGCCAGTGCGCATAATGCAGGTGCTGCGCCCGCTCCTTGCGAGTGATATTGTCGAAGCGGATCGAATCCGGCGCGCCGAACGGCACGCGGTCGAACAGGCTGGTGAGCTGGTGCAGCAGGTTTCCGCCGGCAGCCTCGATGATCAGCGTGTGGAAACGCAGGTTCATTACCGCGTAACGCTCTTCGTTGACGGGATCGTCGATGCCGCCATTCTCGAAGATATCGTCACCTTCCCGCAGGCAGTCCTTGAGCTCCGCCACCAGCGTCGGCGACGGACCTTCGCTGGCGATCTTCTTGGCCGCATAACCTTCGATCATCGAACGCAGCTCGATCGCCTCGATCACGTCGGCCACCTTGTAGGCCCGGACACGATATCCGCGCGCGCCGACCCGCTGCAGCACGCCCTCTTCGACGAGCACCGCCAGCGCATGCCGGATCGGCGTGCGCGACACGCCAAGCGCTTCGGCCAGCCCGGATTCGGACAGTTTCTTGCGCGGGTCGATCGTGCCGTCGCTCGCCCAGGTCCTGAGCTTGTCGATCACGTGCTGCTGGCGGGTTTCCTGCTTCTCAGGCCCGGGAGGGTTCGGGGGTCGGGTGCCTGTGGTCATGCTTGGGCCTCACCTGCGCCATATCGAAATGCGGATCGCGCCGGCCAGAGAAAAAGACCGACGGGAACATCGCTTCAATATTGAATATCTGCGACAAAACGCAAGTTTTCCATATCTGTGGCCAGCCGAAACGATCAGTTGCGCACGGCCCAGGCAGCCTCCACGGGTGCGGCGACCGTGACCGGGCGGCCGATATCGACGTTCGAAAGCGACGAGGCCTCGACATGCAGCGTCTGCGCCGGCGTCTTGACCATGATCGAGCGGTGCGAACCGCGGAAGATCGCCTGCGAAACCTCGCCAGACCAAGAGAGGTCGCCGTTCACCTGGCCCGCATCGCGAACATGCAGGTTTTCGGGGCGAACCATGACGGTGACATCCGCACCCTTCGGCATTTCCGTCGCCGCATGACAGTCGCCCGACCAGCCCTGTCCTTCGACCGAGAGCTTGTAATATTGCCCGCCATTCGGGCGGCAATCCTTGACTGTCGCGTTCAGGAGGTTGGGCGTTCCGAAGAAGGCGGCGACCTGCCGGTTTTCCGGTCGGCGGTAGATCTCTTCCGGCGCGCCGACCTGCAGGATCTTGCCGCCATGCATGACGACCACCCGGTCGGACAGCGCCATGGCTTCCGCCTGGTCGTGGGTGACATAGAGCGCGGTGATCTTCAGGCGCTGCTGCAGGGCGCGAAAATCGTCGCCCATCTGGGTGCGCAGGCGCGCGTCGAGGTTGGAGAGCGGCTCGTCGAGCAGCAGCACTTCCGGCTCGAACACCAGCGCGCGGGCGATCGCCACGCGCTGCTGCTGGCCGCCGGAGAGCGCCGGCGACGGACGTTCGGCATATTGCTCCATCTCGACAAGGCGCAGTGCGTTCATGACGCGATCCCGGACTTCCGTGTCGGGACGGCGGCGGATGCGCAAGGGGTAGGCGACATTGTCGAACACCGTCATATGCGGCCAGATCGCGTAGGACTGGAAGACCATGCCGAGGCGGCGGCGTTCGGACGGCACGAAATAGCCCTTGTCCGAATCCGAGACGACATTGTCGCCGATCGCGATGCGGCCGCCGGTATTCTTCTCAAGCCCCGCCACCATGCGCAGCGTCGTCGTCTTGCCGCAGCCCGACGGCCCGAGCAGCGTGACGAACTCACCGCTCTTGATCTTCAGGTTCACGTTGTCCACGGCGGTTATCGCGCCATACATGCGGCTCACGTTTTCGAGCGTCACCGAAGCCATATTTCTCTTCCTTTCGGAGCGGATGCCTGGATCCGCTTAAACGACAACCAAAAATCGGCCGGCGGCCGCAGCCGCCGGGCCTGAAGCCTAAAGCTTGCTGATGCGGGCCTTGATGAAGCTGAGCTGCACCCAGCGGAACACGATGACCAGGAGCATCATCATCAGGCCGATGACGCTTACCTGTTCGGCATTGCCGTTGGCCCAGAGCTTCATCAGCACGACGGCGAGCGTTTCCGATCCCACCGAATAGAGCAGGATCGACGCCGACAGCTCGCGCATGATGCCGAAGAAGGTCAGCACCCAGCCGACGGCGAAGGCTGGCCAGGCGAGCGCCACCATGATCCGCCACATGGTCTGGACCCAGGTTGCGCCGTGGACGCGCGAACATTCTTCCAGATCATAGGAAAGCTGGTGATAGGCGCCGGTCATCACCCGCACGGAGACCGGCGTGCCGAGCGCGATATAGGCAAGCAGCAGCGCCCAGATGGTGCCATAGATCGGGATCGGACCGGGCAACATCGCAAACGCCCAGAGGAAACCGACGCCGAGCACCATGCCCGGCATCATCCACGGAAGCCAGGCCATGCTGTCGATCAAGTTGCGGCCGCGCCAGCGGGTGCGCACCGAGATGTAGGCGACGACCGCGCCGAGCGCCATGGTCGCGGTGGCGCCGAGCAGGCCGAGCACCATCGTATTGCGGACCGCCCGCCAGAATTCGCTGTTGGCGAAGACGTTCCGGTAGTGCTCCAGCGTCAGCATGTCGTAGGTATAGAAGCCGAAGAAACGGAAGAACGAGCCGAGCATCAGCTGCCCGATCGGCAGCACGACGGTGATGAAGAAGAACAGCACGCAGAAGGCGAAGGTGACCCAGCGCCAGGGCCCGAGTTCCATGACGCTCGGGCGAAACCCCTTGCCCGTGACGGTCTGGAAACTCTTGCCGCGCAGCATCCACCACTGCCAGATGACGAGCAGGAACATCAGCCCCATGATCGCGAAGGAAAGCGACGTCGCGTACTGGTAGTCGGGCGTGGCCCGGTGGTTGATCGACTCGTAGATGTCGGTGGTGATCACCTTGATGCCCGCCGGCAGGCCGAAGAACAGCGCCGACTCGAAAGTCTCGATGCCCTTGATGAAGCTCAGCATGAACGAGCTGGTCAGCACCGGCAGCATCAGGAGCAGCGTGATCTTGCGGAAGGTCGTCCAGCGCGAAGCGCCGCACATGCGGCTCGATTCCTCGAGCGACGGGTCCATCGCCCGGAAGGCGTCGACCATGAACAGGAACAGGAACGGGATCGAGTACTGGCACATGTGCCAGATGACGCCCCCATAGGAATAGATGTTGACGAGCGAATCGGTACCACCGGTCAGCCAGCGCCAGACCATGTTGATGACGCCGACCTGCGGGTTGGCGAGCATGCCCCAGGCCATGGCGGTCAGGATCGGCGGAATGAAGAAGGGCAGCGTGATCAGCACTTCCAGCGTGCCGCGGAACGGCGTGTCGGTGCGCGCCACGATCCAGGCGAGGAATACCGCGATCGTCAGCGACGGTATGGTTTTCGCAAGCGATATGCCCACCGTGTTGGCCAGAACGATGAGGTTCTGGGTGGTCATGATCGACCGGTAGCCGTTCAGGTTGAACTCGCCGGCCATGCCGGGCGGCGTCGAATGCAGGCTGCCGTAGAGCAGCATGGCGAGTGGATAGATCGTCAGGAAGCCGAGGATCAGAATCAGCACCAGCATGCCGATCAGACGCCACAGCGACCCGCCCGAAAAGGCGCGCGTGAAAGCATTGCCGGCAATCGTCGGCGCAGTTTCGGCGATGTCGTCCAGGGGGCGATTGTGGATAATCGTCATGGGATCCTCGCGGCTCCGGATATGAAAAACGGCACCGCCGGCCCGACGATCGGACCGGCAGCGGCCTGGGAGGCTTACTTGAAGATGTCCTTGGACTTGGCCAGCATCTCGTTCTGGCGGGTCGTATCCGTCGTGCCGTAGAGCTTGGCTTCGGAAATCGCCTTGACGTCCGCCGGCAGGCCATCGGTCATGCCGGGAAGGACGGGACCGTAGCCGAGACCCGCGTAGATTTTCTGCACGACCGGGCCCTGCATGAAATCGAGATAGAGCTTGGCGGCGTTCGGATGCGGAGCCTTCTTGAGCATGACGTTGCCGTAGAGAACGTAGGGAACGCCCTCCTCGGGAATGATGAACTTGACCGGCAGCCCCTTCAGATCCGAAAAGTCGGTCATGATCACCGGCATGTAGATCGAATATTCGCCGCGTGCCGTGCGGCGCTGTGACTCGCGCTGGTCGCGGGTGAAGACGAGCTTCTGGGTCGCGACCTTCTTCACATAGTCCTCGCCGATCTTGTCATAGGTCGAGAAGAACCAGAGGTAACCGGCACCGATCGCGCGCGGATCGTCGGAGAGGATCTTGCCCTGCCACTTGGGGTCGGCAATGTCCTTCCAGCTCTTCGGCTCGTCGGCAGGCTTCACGAGGCCGGTATTGATCATGATCCCGTAGGGAATGGTCATGACCGAGGCCATCGGCACCTTGAGCTTGAACTTGTCGCCGATCTTTTGCGAATTCGGGGTGACCGGCAGCGGATCGACGGACTTGTCCTCCTTGTCGTAGAGCATGGTCTGCCCTTCGCTGGTGAACATCACGTCGGCGGCAAACCGGCCGGCGGCCTGCTCGACGCGGACGCGCTCGCGGATTTCCGAGGCGCGCGCCTCGAGAATTTCGACTTCTATGCCGTATTCCTTGGTGAACGCGGCGGCGATCTGTTTGGTGCTCGGCTGGCCGACCAGCGCGGTATAAAGGATGAGCTTGCCTTCCTTCTTGCCGGCCTCGACCACTTTCTGCCATTCGGCATCCTGCGCGAAAGCGGGCAGGCCTGCCGCCGCCGAAATGGCAAGGCTGCCCGCAGCCGCCATGAAAAACCGGCGCGACCATTTTTGAATGGCCGAAGTCTTCTGAATGAACGAACTCATGGATGTGTTTGTCGTCACGTGTCTCTCCTCCCTGGAACCGACGATCGAGCATCGCGCCCGGGACTTAGGTCCCGGCACTCGACGCTCAAAATTTCTGCGGCCACCGGCCGCGATCTCCTTTGTCACCGCAAGCGGCGCCGCTTTCCCGAACGGCTACTCGATCTCGACGGCTTACCGATCGCTTCGAAACGATCTGGCGCGCACCCTGCAATTGACAAGGTCCCTGATAAGCACCGCATGATGCGGAACATTTGGGCCTTCAGCTCGGACAGGATCGGCCTTGGCCAACTGCAAACTCCCTTTTCTGAATTCCGATCTGCGCCGGCTCTCCCTGCCAGTCGCGGCGATGCCACAGGCACCGGAATTCCCTCTTCTGTTAGATTGACCTTTTCCCGTGCAGGGGAAAAGCACCATTTTTTTACATTCACTTTTCTCGAAAATAGAAAGATGAATTGTGCTACCGTTTACGCGGAGGGCCGCTCGACAGGGCGGCATGGGAGACCTAAGACATTGGATACGCTTATCAATATCCGCACGTTCCTGGCGGTTGCCCGATCCGGCAGCTTTTCGGCGGCGGGCCGACATCTCGGCGTCGCACCATCGGTCGTGACCAAACGCATCAGCCGGCTGGAAGACCAGATGCGGGTCAAACTCTTCGTCCGCTCGACCCGCCAAATCATCCTGACTGAGATCGGCGAGCGCTATCTTCCCCGCTACCAATCCCTGGTCAAGGACATCGACGATGCCATCAGCGGAGCGGCGGCCGTCGCCCAGCGGATCGAGGGACATTTGAGGATCAAGGCGCCGACGACGGTGACGATTGCCTTTCTCGCCCGCATCCTCAGCGATTTCCAGCAGGAGAACCCGAACGTCACCATGGACCTTGCCCTGGTCGACCGTTCCGTCAATCCGGCGGAGGAAGGATACGATATCGCGCTCGGCGCCCTGCCCGCCTCCTATTCCAACGTCATCGACGAACCGCTCTGCCCCTATCCGCGAAAGCTCTGCGCCGCTCCGGACTATCTCGAAAACCGCGGCCTGCCGAAACATCCGCGCGACCTCGTTGACCATATCTGCCTCACCTTCCACGCAACCGGCTCGACATGGTCGTTCCTCAGCCCCGGCGGGCCGATCGACGTCGAGGTGCGATCTGCCTTCAGCGCCAACGACACGCAGATCCTGCACGACCTGGCGCTCAGGGGCCGTGGCGTCGCCATGGTGGCGAACTATGTGGCGGAAGAATCGATCAGGAGCGGCAAACTGATCGAGCTGCTGCCGGACTTTCCGGTCGCGGAGCTCTGGCTGAAGGCGCTCATCCCCCAGACCCAGGCACGCAAACCGACCGTGCGCGCTTTGATGGAATGGCTGCGCATCCATATGCGCTCGGCCCTGGTGATCGGCGAGCGCCCCGCTTGAATGCGGCACCTTTGCCTTTAAAGAAAAGCTGAAGGGCATTTGGCTTTCTCGAATCGAGAAAGCCGCTACGATGAAAAAGTATATTCTCATAGGCCCTGGTGCCCCTTACCCTCTCAAATCGAGGAAACGCATCGCTGATGCGGGGGGCAATCGTCCTTTGACAAGCCACCCGGGAGTGAGGTTCAGGCCTGCCGCGGCATAACGAGGAGCGGCTCGCCGACAGATAAGGGAGGTTTTGAGCGGTGGATACTGCTGTGACCGAGCGGCGCCCTATGCTTTCGCAATTGGGCGCGATCGATTGTGACGTTCATCCGGACGCGCCGGGGCGTGAGGATCTTCTCCCCTATTTCGACGAATACTGGCGTGAGATCGTCACCACGCGTGATGTCGACCGCCTCGAACTCACCAATTTCCCGACGCGGACAAAACCGTTCTTCCGGGAGGACTGGAAGGCGACGGACGGCAAGGGCGTCGAAAAGCTCCGGAAAAACCTGCTCGATCCCTACGGCCTCAAATACGCGATCCTGAACTGCGTCACCGCCGTGCATGCGATCTACGATCCCTATCTCGCGACCGCCGTCTGCCGCGCCACCAACGACTGGCTGAAGGCCGAATGGCTGGACCGCGACCCGCGCCTGCGTGCCTCCCTCGTCTTGCCGTGGCAGAACCCGGAAGCCGCCGTCGAGGAAATCGAGCGCTTTGCCGACGACAAGCGTTTCGTGCAGGTGCTGGCGCTCTGCATGGGCGAAATGCCGCTTGGCCGCCGTATCTACTGGCCGATCTACGAGGCCGCGCAGCGGCACGGTTTTGCGCTCGGCGTGCATGCCGGCAGCGCCTACCGGCACGCGCCGAGCCAAAGCGGTTTCCTCTCCTATCTCGCCGAGGACTATGTCCATCAGGTCCAGGGTTTTGCGGCCCAGGTCGGCAGTTTCGTCGCCGAAGGCGTGCTCGGAAAATTCCCGGACATGAAGATCGTGCTGATCGAATCCGGCGTCTCCTGGCTGCCCGGCCAGATGTGGCGGATGAGCAAGGACTGGCGCGGCGCCCGCATCGAGATCCCATGGGTGAAGGAACCGCCTTCGGCGCTGGTCCGCCGCCAGATCCGCATGACGACGCAGCCCTTCGACGCACCGCGCGACCCGGCCGAGCTGGAACGCATCATCGAGCATCTCGATGCCGACGACATGCTGCTGTTCTCGACCGACTATCCGCATGCGCAATTCGAGGGCGATGCCGCGATCCCCGCCGGTTTCCCGGAACGCCTGCTCGATCGGCTGGTTCGGGACAATGCGCTCGCCACCTATCCGCGACTGGAGGACTAAGCCATGGACCATGCCGTTCTGGACAAGGACACAAAAGTCGAGGCCAAGCTCGGGATTGTCGATTGCGATATCCATCCGGCCTTCGGTTCGCCCGCCGAACTTGCGAAATTCCTGCCCGTTCGCTGGCGTGATCATCTCGCCGACTATGGCCAGCGCAGCGCCAACCCGGTCGTCGGCACCCTGCCCTATCCGCGCATGACCCCCGGCAACGGCATGCGCCGCGACGCCTGGCCGCCGAACGGCGGACCGCCGGCATCCGACCTTGCCTATCTGCAGGAACAGCTGCTCGACCCGCTCGGCATCGAATACGGCATCCTGCAGCCGCTGGCGGCCGGTTCCTCGACATTGAACCAGGAACTCGGCGCCGCGATGTGCTCCGCCGTCAATGACTGGCAGCTCGACAAATGGACAGGCCCGGACCCGCGCCTGAAAGCCTCGATCTCCGTCACCCAGGAAGACGTACCGGCGGCTCTCGCCGAAATCGAAGCACGCATCGGCGACAGAAGTTTTGCACAGATCGCCATCCCGCCGCGCACCATCGAGCCGGCCGGTCGTCGCCGCTACTGGCCGATCTACGAGGCTGCCGAACACTACGACATGCCGATCGGCATGCATTCCGCCGCCTACGGCCAGCACGCCAATAGCGGCGCCGGCTGGCTGAACTTCTATATCGAGGAACACTACGCCTTCTCGCACAGTCTGCAGAGCGTCGTCACCAGCATGGTCTTCGAAGGAGTCTTCGAACGATTTCCCAAGCTGAAGCTGGTGGTCGTCGAAGGTGGCTTTGCCTGGGCGGCGCCGCTGATGTGGCGGCTCGACAAGCAGTGGGAGCGGATGCGCTCCGAAGTGCCGCATGTGAAGCGACCGCCGTCCGAATATATCCGCGAAAACGTCTGGTTCACCACCCAGCCGATCGAGGAGCCGGAAAACAACCGCCACCTGCTCGACACGCTGCGCTGGGTCGGCATCGACCGGCTGATGTTCTCGACCGACTATCCGCACTGGGATTTCGACGATCCGCGCTACGCCTTCAAGGTGCCGCTATCGCCGACGGAGCGGGCGCAGATCTTTCGCGACAACGCCAAAAACGTCTACCGACTGCCGTGACCCGGAAGGCGAGCAGCAGCTCTTCCGGAAACGCAATCAACATCGATGGATTGAACAAAGAATGGCCCGTCACGTCATCGCCAAGGTCGACGAACTCGACATCGGTAAATCCAAGCTGGTGAAAGTCGCAGGCCGCGACATCGCCCTCTTCAACGTCAAGGGCGAGTTCTTCGCGATCGCCAACCGTTGCCCGCACGAAGGTGCCGATCTCTGCCGCGGCCAGGTGGTCGGGCTTGCCGAAGCCGACGAGCCCGGCAAAGTCCGCATGACCCGGCACGGGGAACTCGTCCGCTGCCCCTGGCACGGCTGGGAATTCGACATCCGCACCGGCAAATCCTGGTGCGACCCGGCGCGGACCCGCGTGAAAAGCTTTGAGGTCGCCGTCGCCAAGGGCGGAGCGCTGACGGAAGGGCCGTATCAGGCCGAAACCTTCCCGGTCTCCATCGACGAGGACTATGTCGTCGTCGAGATCTGAGGGGATATTCAGGTTTCGTGGGTTCTGACCAAGACCTGGTATATAGGCGCCGGGTGGCTTCAAGCGTCCTCAGACAACCGTCACCTCCCAGCCTTGCTACCAATGGCCTTGCTCCCACCGACCCTTCTCCCGTCGGCCTTACCGCCACTCGACGTCATCCTCGGGCTTGACCCG
>NZ_JBDIUU010000006.1:0-63446 GCF_039631515.1 Neorhizobium tunisiense
CCCGAGGATCCATGGTGCTGGCGGTGCGGATGCGGGATCCTCGGGTCAAGCCCGAGGATGATGACCTACAGGGCGCAGCAACGTCAGCCTACAGGGCGGGCCAGCGCCAATCCGGTCCAGCCCGGCGGAAAACCTCACCGGGCCGTTGCTTCGCAAATCAGATCATCTCCAGCGCCAACGCAATGCCCTGCCCGCCGCCGATGCAGAGTGTCACGACGCCGCGCTTCAGGCCGTCGCGCTGCATCGAATGGAGAAGCCGCGTTGTCAGGATCGCGCCGGTCGCGCCGATTGGATGGCCGTGTGCCACGGCCCCACCCTCGACATTGGCGATGTCTTCCGGCAGGTCGAGCCCCTTGAGGACAGCGAGCGGCACCGCCGCATAGGCCTCGTTGATCTCGATCCGCTCGATATCGCTGATCGTCCAGCCGGCCCGTTCCAGCGCCTGGTTGACGGCTGGAATTGGCCCGAGCGCGAACATGCCGGGTTCGACGGCCGCGACGCCATAGGACACCAGCCGTGCCATCGCCTGGAGACCCTTGGTTTCGGCAAAGGCCCGGTCGGCGACAATCATTGCCGCAGCGCCGCTGTTGAGGCCGGGCGCATTGCCGGCGGTGATCGTGCCGTCGTCGCGGAAGGCGGGCTTCAGCCTGGCAAGCGCATCGATCGTCGTATCCGGCCTCGGCGTCTCGTCGGCGGCAAAATTCTTTACGCCACCCCTAACCGGAATATCGATGCCGACGATCTCGGCCGCGAACCTGCCTTCCGCCTGCGCGGCGCTGAAGCGCTGCTGCGAACGTGCCGCCCAGCGATCCTGGTCCGCACGGCTGATCTCTCGCGAGGCGATCATATCCTCCGTGTGCCAGCCGGAATGCCTGTCGGAAAACGCATCGTGAAGGCCGTCGAGCAGCATGCTGTCGAAGATCTCCGCATGGCCCATGCGGTAACCCCAGCGGCCGCCGCTCATCAGATAGGGCGCGCGGTCCATGTTCTCCATGCCGCCGGCAATCGCGGCTTTGGCGTGGCCGAGCCAGATATCCTTGGCCGCGCTGGCGATCGCCTCGGCGCCCGAGCCGCAGACGCGGTTGACGGTGACGGCCGGCACCGAGACCGGTAGGCCGCCATGGATCGCCGCCTGCCGCGCCGGGTTCATCCTGTTGCCGGCCTGCACGACATTGCCCATGGTGACCGAAGCCACCTCGGCGGCGTCGAGGCCGGAGCGCGCGATCGTCTCGCGGATCACCGCGGCGCCGAGATCGACGGCCGTAATGCCGGCGAGCGAACCGTTATACTTGCCGATCGCGGTGCGGACCGGTTGGACGATGACGACTTCGGACATGGTGGCTCTCCCTAAATTGCGTTTTCGTCGAAGCGGCGCAGGATCACGCTGGCATTGACGCCGCCGAAACCGAAACCGTTGGACAGCGCGTATTCGACCTGGGCATGACGCGCCTGCGGACCGATGAGATCGAGGCCTTCGGCGAGCGGATCGGGATCTTCGAGATTGAGGGTCGGCGGCAATATGCCGTCGCGCAGCGCAAGCGCGGTGATGATCGCTTCCAGGCCGCCCGCCGCACCGAGCAGATGGCCGGTTGCCGATTTGGTGGACGAGATCGCCGGACCGCCTTCGGTGCCGAAAATCGCCTTGATGGCAGCCAGTTCACCCGCGTCTCCGACCGACGTCGATGTGGCATGCGCGTTGAGATAACCGATCGCTTCCGGCGCAAGGCCCGCCATCTGCAGCGCCCGCCGGATTGACCTTTGGGCTCCCGAACCGTCGGAGGGGCCGGCCGTCAGGTGATAGGCGTCGGCGCTGGTGCCGTAACCGACCACTTCGACCAGCGGTGTCGCGCCGCGAGCCAATGCGTGTTCGAGCGTTTCGATGACGACGATGCCGGCGCCCTCGCCCATCACGAAACCGTCGCGTGCCGCGTCGAACGGCCGGGACGCTTTTTCTGGCGTATCGTTGAATGCAGTGGAAAGCCCGCGCGCCGCAGCAAATCCGCCAAGCGCCACGCGGTTGATGCAGGCCTCGGTGCCGCCGCAGAGCGCCACGTCGACTTCGCCGCTTCTAATCATCCGCACACCGTCGCCGATCGCCTGCACGCTTGCAGCGCAAGCCGTCACCGGCGCGCCGATCGGGCCCTTGAAGCCGTAGCGGATGGAGACATGCCCGGCCGCAAGATTAACCAGGAAGGACGGCACGGTGAAGGGCGATAGCCGGCCGGCGCCGCGCGCGTCCACCGTGCGCACCGCCTCGGCGATCGAATGAAATCCGCCGATACCGGAGGCGATAATCGTCGCGGTGCGGTCCTGCCTGTCGTCCGTATCGGCGACCCAGCCGGACTGCTCCAGCGCCTGCCGCGAGGCTTCGAGCGCAAACGCGATGAAACGGTCCATCTTCTTGCGTTCCTTGTGCGGCACCGCAAGATTGATATCGAAACCGAACTCGTCCTCGTCGATGCCGGGCACGACGCCGCCGACCTTGGCGTCGATATCCGGCACCATCTCGTCGGCAAGCCGGCGCAGGCCGGAGCGCCCCTCGATCAGGCGTTTCCAGGTGGCTTCCACGCCGCTGGCAAGCGGCGAGACCATGCCCATGCCGGTAATCACTATTCTGTCGCTCGGTCTTGCCGGCATGTTTCACCTCGATTTAAATTTTGATCATCATTTATCCATTTTAAATGACGATCCAAATATAATAGTCAAGATGTTCGAAGGAGAAGACGATGAGGGTGAGCCGCCAGGAAGCCGAGGAGAACCGTGTCCGCGTGGTGTTGAAAGCGGGCGAACTGTTCCGCGAATACGGCTTTGACGGCATCGGCATCGCCGATCTGATGAAGGCGGCGGGCCTGACGCATGGCGGATTTTACGGCCAGTTCAAATCCAAGGTGGATCTGGCGGCAGAGGCCTCGCGGCAGGCGCTTGCGCTCAACGTAGCCCTCTGGCGGGAGACGATAAGCCGAGCCCACGGCAAGGCGATCAAGGCGATCGCGGGCATGTATCTGTCCCGGCCGAATCTCGTCGTCAGGGCCAGGGGCTGTACCTTCGCCTCGCTCTGCGCCGATGCGTCCCGGCAGGGCGAAGCGGTACAATCCGTGTTCGCCGAGGGTATCGAAAACCACTTGTTGCTGCTGCAGGAGATCGTCGACGGCCATGGCGACGAGGATCGGCGCCGCAAGTCGATCGTCATCCTGTCCCAGATGGTCGGAGGGTTGACGCTCGCCCGGGCAGTCGGCGATGCGCCGCTCGCAGCGGAGATCCTGGCTACCCTGCGCAACGAAGTGGAGACCCGCCACTAACCCTTTATGGCGCAACGGAAATGCACCCATCGGCCGGTTGCGACCGAGAATTTGTTCCCGAACGCCCCGTGACAAAATTTCCTGCCTGTGCGGCCGGCAATTTCGCTGTCAATATGCGCCAAAATCGCTGGCTGCAGGAGAGAGCAATGACGATCGCCACCCTATCCCGACGGACCCTTTTGCAAGCGGGCGGCGCACTGCTCGCCTCGACCGCGCTTCCGACTATAACCCTTGCCCAGGCCGGCAGCCGGCTGATCGTTGCAGCCGATTCCGAACCCAAAAACCTCAATCCCGCGATCGTCGCCTCAAACGGCGTCTTCTTCATCGCGAGCAAGGTGGTCGAGCCGCTCGCCGAAGCCTCCTTCGACGGCAAGGACGGCCTCGCACCGCGCCTCGCCACCTCCTGGGAAGGTTCGGCGGACGGCAAGTCGGTCACCTTCAAGCTGCGCGAAGGCGTGAAATGGCATGACGGCAAGCCGTTCACCTCGGCCGACGTCGCCTATTCGGCGCTCGCTATCTGGAAACCGCTGCAGAACCTCGGCCGCCTGGTCTTCGCCAATCTCGAAGCCGTCGATACGCCGGATGCGACGACAGCTGTCTTCCGCTTCTCGAAGCCGACACCGCTGCAGCTCATCCGCAATGCCCTGCCGGTGGTCAGCAGCGTCGTGCCGAAACATCTCTATGATGGCACCGACATCGCCACCAACCCTGCCAACGTGAAGCTGGTCGGAACCGGTCCGTTCAAGTTCACCGAATACAAGCCGGGCGAATATTATCGCCTGACGAAGAACGCCGACTATTGGGGCAAGGGCGAGCCGAAGCTTGACGAGATCATCTTCCGCGTCCTGCCGGATCGCGCCGGCGCAGGTGCTGCACTGGAAGCGGAAGAGATCCAGCTCGCCGCCTTTTCGGCCGTGCCCCTTACCGATCTCGCGCGCATCTCCAAGGTGCCGGGCATCAAGGTCATCTCCAAGGGCTATGAGGCGCTTACCTACCAGCTTGTGGTCGAGATCAACCACCGCCGCAAGGAGCTCGCCGACGTCAAGGTCCGACAGGCGATCGCGCATGCGATCGACAAGAAGTTCGTCGTCGACACGATCTTCCTCGGTTACGCCGCCGCCTCGACCGGCCCCGTGCCGAAGAACGCGCCGGAATTTTATGACGCCAGCGTGCCGACTTACGCTTTCGACACCGGCAAGGCGAACGCCCTGCTCGACGAGGCCGGTTACAAGAAGGGCGCGGGCGGCACCCGCTTCTCACTGAAACTGCGCCCGGCGCCCTATTTCAACGAGACAAAGCAGTTCGGCGATTACCTGCGCCAGGCGCTCGCAGCCGTCGGCATCGACGCACAACTCATCAACGCCGATTCCGCCGCCCACCAGAAGGCGGTCTACACGGATCACGATTTCGATCTCGCCATCGGCCCGCCGGTCTTCCGTGGCGACCCGGCGATCTCGACGACCATCCTCGTCCGGTCCGGAATCCCGGCCGGTGTGCCCTTCTCCAACCAGGGCGGCTACGAGAACAAGGAGCTCGACGGCATCATCGCCAAGGCTGCGGAAACGGTCGATACGGCGGCCCGCACCGAACTCTACAAGCAGTTCCAGAAAATCGTCGCCGCCGACCTGCCGCTGATCAACGTTGCCGAATGGGGTTTTATCACCGTGGCGCGCGATACGGTGATGAACGTCTCCAACAATCCGCGCTGGGCGGTATCGAACTGGTCGGATACCGCGTTGAAATCGTGATAGTCTCGGCAGACTATCCGATTCAGAGGCGCTTTCCGGCGTGAACCGAGCCATTCGATTGATCCGACGTCGCGCGATCAGCAGCATCCCCGTGCTGCTGATCGTCGTCGTCCTGACCTTTCTTCTGCTCGAATCCGCCTCCGGCGATGCGGTGGACGCCTATCTCCTGTCGATCGGCGGCGGCGATGCGGCGGTCGCCCAGTCGCTGCGGCAGGCTTACGGCCTCGACCAGTCGATGCTCGCCCGGCTATGGCTCTATTTTTCCTCGCTAGCAACATTCGATCTCGGTTGGTCGATCGCCTTCGGCAGGCCCGTCCTCGACCTCATCCTGGAGCGACTTCCGAACACGCTGCTGCTGATGGGCAGCGCCACCGCGCTTTCCTTCGGGCTCGGTTCGGCGCTCGGGATCGTCGCCGGTGCAAAGCCTGAAAGCGTAATGGACAGAGTGCTTTCCACCTGTTCCCTCATACTTTACGCGATCCCGAGCTTCTGGCTCGGCCTGGTGCTCAGCATCGTCTTTGCGGTCCAGCTCCGCTGGCTGCCGACCTCGGGCATCGAGACCATCGCCTCAGGCAAGGCGGGCCTTGCCCGCGCCGCAGATATCGCCAGGCATCTCATCCTGCCGGTCGGTGCGCTGGCGCTGATCTACATGGCGCTGTTCCTGCGGGTGATGCGCTCCGGCATGGCGGAGGCCTGGAGGCTGGATTTCGTGCTCTTCGCCCGCTCCAAGGGACTGTCGCGCAGCCGTATCGTGCTGCGCCATGTGGCACGTAATGCCCTTCTCCCGCTCGTCACCATGCTCGGCCTGCAATCGGCCGCCATGCTGGGCGGCAGCGTCGTCATCGAGAGCATCTTTGCCATTCCCGGTTTCGGACGGCTGGCGCAAGAGGCGGTCAGCGGCCGCGACGCTGCGCTGCTGATGGGCATCATCGTCGTCAGCGCCGTGCTGGTCGTCTGCGTCAATCTCGCCATCGACCTCGTTTATGCCGCACTCGACCCGCGTGTCGGCGCCTCGGAGCCCAACCGATGAGAGGGCGCGCATGAGGCTCCTTCGAGATCTGGTGCGCACGCAGGAAGGTGCGATCGGGCTTGGTGTCCTTGTGACCTTGGTGCTCATCGCGCTTCTTGCGCCGGTCTTGTCGCCCGGCGATCCGCTCCGCATCGCCGGGCGGGCGTTGCTATCGCCCTTCTCTGATCCAGCCTTCCCGCTTGGCACCGACCGGCTCGGCCGCGATGTGCTGGCCGGCGTCCTCCACGGCACCCGGACCTCTCTGGCGGTCGGTCTTGCGGCGGCCTTGGCGGCGATTGCCATCGGCCTCTGCGTCGGCTTGACGGCAGGCTTTGCCGGAGGACTGATAGACGAGGGGCTGATGCGCGTCGTCGATGCCTTCCAGATCGTCCCGAGCTTCCTTCTGGCGCTCGCCTTCGTCAGTGTCATCGGCGCCTCGGTGCCGGTCGTGGTTCTGGCCATCGCGCTCGGCGCCTGGGCCGATCCGGCGCGGCTGACGCGGGCGCAGGTGCTTTCCATCCGCGAGCGGGACTATGTCGCCTCCGCCCGGGTGATCGGCATGCATCCGGCCGAAATCGCCTTCCGGGAAATCCTGCCCAACGCACTGCCGCCAGTTCTGGCGCTCTCCGCCATCATCGTCGCGGCCGCGATCCTCACCGAGGCCGCACTCTCCTTCCTCGGCCTCGGCGATCCGAACGTCGTCACCTGGGGTTCGATGATTGCCGAAGGCCGCAACATCCTGCGCTCCTCACCGTCGCTGTCGATCTTTCCGGGCATTGCACTGGTGGTCACGGTGGTCGGCGTCTACCTCTTCAGCGAAGGCCTGACCAAGGCGCTTGGCGGCCGGAGGCTGGAGCCATGAGCACGCTTTGCGAGATCAGAGGCCTCTCGGTCACCTATCACGGCCAGACGGTACCGGCGTTGAACCAGATAGACCTCGATATCGTCGCCGGCGAACGGCTGGCGATCATCGGTGAAAGCGGATCCGGGAAAAGCACGCTGGCCCGCGCCATGGCGGGCCTTTTACCGGTCGGCGCCAAACTGGCCGGCGAGATGCGATGGTCCTCGGGCCAGCCGCCCCTGCCCGGCCGCGATCTCGGTTTCGTTTTCCAGGATCCGTCCTCCAGCCTCAACCCGGTATTGACGATCGGCGAACAGGTGGCCGAGGGCGCCCGCCGGCATCTCGGGCTCTCTTGGAAATCTGCCTATGGCAGCGCGCTGAAAATGCTGGAACGTGTCCGTATCCCGCAGCCGGACAAGGCGATGATGACCTTTCCGCACCAGCTTTCCGGCGGCCAGCGACAGCGTGTCGCGATTGCCGCTGCACTTGCCGCCAAGCCCGGCATCCTGATTGCCGACGAGGCGACCAGCGCGCTCGACATGGTCGTCCAGGCCGAGATCGTCTCGCTGCTCGACGAACTGGTCCGCGAGGCCGGCATGACACTGATCTTCATCACCCACGATATCGCGCTGGCCTCGGGCTTTGCCGATCGGGTGGCGATCTTCAAGGATGGCAGGCTGGTTGAAATCGGGCCGACGGGACATGTCCTCTCGTCACCCAAAGAGCCCTATACGAAAATGCTGATCGCCAGCCATCGCGATCTGACGACGCCGCCGCTCATCCGGGAGGCCGCACCGTGACCCTGCTGACGATCGAAAACCTCTCGAAGCGTTTCTCCTCCGGCGGCCGCGCCGTTGCGGCGGTCAGCGATGTTTCGCTGACGCTTGAACCCGGCGAGACACTCGGCCTCGTTGGCGCTTCGGGCAGCGGGAAATCCACCCTCGCCCGCATCCTGATGCGGTTGTTGCCGGCCGATACCGGATTGATCCAGTTCGAGGGCGAGGACTGGCTGACACTCTCGGGTGCCGAACTGCGCCGTCGTCGCGCCAGGATGCAGATGGTGTTCCAGGATGTGCTCGGCGCCTTCAATCCACGCGCCACCGTAGCCTCGGTGCTGGACGATCCCCTGCGCATCCACGCCATCGTGCCGAAAGCCGAGCGCCCACGGGAAATCGCAGTGCTTCTCGACCGGGTCGGCCTGCCGGCAAGCTATGCTGAACGCTCCATCCGCGAGGTTTCCGGCGGCCAGCGGCAGCGCATCGCCATTGCCCGCGCCATCGCCACGAAACCATCGCTGATCGTGCTCGACGAGGCGGTGTCGGCGCTGGACGTCTCGATCCGCGGCAAGATCCTCGAACTGCTGGTCGAGCTACAAGAAGAGCGCGGCATCAGCTATCTTTTCGTGTCGCACGATCTCGCCGTCCTGCGCGCTGTTTCGCACCGGATCGCCGTCATGGAAACCGGCCGGCTGGTCGAGACCGGGCCGATGCGGCAGGTGATCGAAAACCCGCAATCGTCTGCGGCCAAGGCCCTGGTCAGTGCCGTACCGCGCCTCGTGACAGAACCAACGGAAGGACCATCCCATGACGTTTGACCGCTGGAACCCGCTGAATGACACGCCGTCCTTCCCCGCCGCGCGGTATGCCACGATCGCCGACCGGATGGCCAGAATCCTGAAGACCCGCAACGACGTGCTGCTGATCCAGGCAGAGGCCGTCGTCGCGCTGGAAGCGGCGGCCCTCAGCCTCGCCCGGCCCGGCCTGAAGGCGATCAACATCGTCAGCAGCATGTATGGCGGCTGGTTCGGCACCTGGCTCAGGCGTGGCGGTGCCGAAGTCCTCGATCTTGCCGCAGAGCCTGCCCGTCCGATCACGCTGGAAGCGGTCGAGGCGGCGCTGAATGCGCATCCGGACATTAAGGTCCTGGCCCTCGTCCATGCGGAATCGGCAAGCGGCATCCGTAACCCGCTGGAGGAGATCGTCGCCTTCGCCCGCTCACGCGGCATCGTCACGGTGGTGGATGCAGTCGCTTCGATCGGCGGTCACGCGCTTAGCATCGACCAACTCGGCATCGATATCGCCGTCATCGGCCCGCAGAAGGCGCTCGCGGGACCAGCCGGGGTTTCGGCGCTGTCAGTCAGCCCGGCCGCCTGGAAACTGATTTCTGAACAAGGGGCGCCAAGGGATTCGATTCTCTCGCTTCTCGACCAGAAAGCCTGGCTCGAAACCGGCCGCGGCGCGTTATCCGGCACCACCGCCCCGCTGGAATTCTTTGCGCTCGAAGCTGCCCTCGATCGCGTCGAGGCGGAGGGCATCGATACGATCGTCGCCCGGCATGTGCGTGCCGCCCGCGCCACCCGTGCCGCGCTCGCCGCCATGGGCGGAGAACTCTGGGTGGACGCCCTGCACGGCTCGAACCTCGTAACGACAGCCAGACTTCCGGCCGGCGCCAATGCGGCCGCCCTGCTTTCCGTGGCGCCGCGCGGCATCGAGCTTTCGGCCGGCGTCGGTCCCGGCGCCGAACGGCTGATCCGGCTCAACCATACCGGCCAGCGGGCCCGTTTCGACATCGTGCTCGGCAACCTGACGGCCTATGGCATGGCACTTCGACGGCGGGGGTTCAAGGCGGACATATCCGCCGCAGTCGACGCCATCGCGCTGCATTACGGCGATTGATCAGAATCCTCTTTCGATCAGCCAGTCGCGGGCGATCACCTCGTCTTCGCTGCCGATGCCATGATTGGCGTCGAGCGTTCTGGCGGTTAGCTCTGCTCCCGCTGAGCGAAGACGCTCTTCCAGCTCCTGGGCCAGCGACCCGTAAAAATCGTCGGTCGCGCTAAGCGACAGGACGTGGGCACCGGAAAGATCGACGGCCGGCCGATCCTCCAGGCAGTTCATCGACCGCAGCAGGACGGCTTTGCGGATCAGGCCCGGATGCAGCTGCATTACCGCGCCGATCATGTTGCCGCCGTTGGACCAGCCGGCAAAGGCCGTCCGCGCCGGATCGACTCCATAGGCCGGACCCAGCTCCTCCACGAAGGCGACGAAGGCGTCTGCTTCGGAAGCAATCTCCTTCTGGTCGAACGTCGTCGGCGTAAAGCGGCGGAAGTATCGCGGATGTCCCTCGTCCGTCGATCGCCCGCGCACCCCGATCAGCATGGCGTTTGGAGCCGCCTTGCGTCCGAAAGGCAGCATCGTCGTTTCATTGCCGCCGGTGCCATGCAGCAGCACCAGCGTGGAACCGTCCCATGTCTCAGGCATATGGATCCGGTGCACGAAAGGCAGGTCGCGATAGATGATGCGCTCCTCGCCGGGCAGGCCGAACTGCGGAAGCATGACCCGCAGGACGTCGTGGTCTTCCTTGAAGTGGGCCGGGATGAACAGTTCGGACCCGAGCGTTTCCAGCGGCTCGTCAGCGGTGAAACCTGGCCCGTCCGTCGCAAGTTCGATCAGCGTCCCGGACGGCTCGCGGACATAGAGCGAGTAGAAATAGTGCCGGTCGTGCATATTCATCTCGCCCGCGTCCTCTGCCAGCAATCCCGCATGCACCGCCTCGACCTTAGGCCGGTCAACGGCGCGAAAGGCGATGTGGTCGATCGTGCCGGTGCCGGGTGCCGCGGTCCAGAAGCCGCCGGCATCACGGACATCGACGATATCCTGCGCATCCGACACCAGCCGCTGGATATTGCCCTCCTTCGGCCCGAGCCGAAGCCCCATGTGGCGCGTCAGGAATGCCGCCGTCTGCTCCGGTTTGTCGGAAAGGATCGTCGCGCCGCGGAGTTTTCGGATCGCATCCGCCTCGCTGATGCCGCCGCCGCTCCACCAGACCCAAGGTGCGGTCTCCTCGACGCCGACCAGCTTGACGATGATCCCGTCAGGATCGGTGAGCCGCAGCACCGGTTCGCCGAACTCCTGGGCCGGGCCGGAAAGCTTGACGTTGAACTGCAGCGCCCGCGTCAACCAGAAACCGATCGCGTCGGGCGCAATCGCAAAACTGATCTCGCTCGGCGCCCCATGCCCGACGCGCCCAAACGAGCCGTCTTCCCAGGCCAAAAAGGTGACGAGCGAACCAGGCGTCGCCGCTCCGTCTCCGTAAAACAGATGAAGCTGGCGGGCGTCCTCGAAGCCCGCCGTCCGCTTGACGAGCCGCAGGCCGAGGAAGCCCGTATAGAAATCGACATTCGCCTGGATCTTGCGGGTGATGGCGGTGATGTGATGCAGGCCGCTGGTCATAAGAAAGACAAACCTCGTTCATATAAGTTACGGCGCGACGATATCAGTCCGGATCTCACCTAGTGGTTGAAATCTAACGCTTGGTACTGGCGTCGAGACCTGCTCTGGGCCTGGCGTACGCCGTACCGGGCCGATCTCGCTGCGAGGATATTTGCTTGCGATGCCCCGTCAGAAGTCGATGACGGTCGTGTCCTTGACCAGCGGTATCGACTTGTCCGGGCGGGCGTAGATGTCGCCCTTGCCTTCCTTAGGATGCCAGTTGAGTCTAGCCGCCTCACGATCCCCCCCATTGTAGAAATAGCCGTAGGTTTCAATCTTCGCATTCTCGGGGTGGATGCTGAGATGGTCGATCAGAAACTTGATCCGCCGATAGATGCGCCATTTCTCCTCCTTCACTTGCGGCAGGGCGTTGAATGCCCAACAGCGTTCGCTCGCGGTGCGCAAAGACCGTAGGCGGTCGAGTTCTTCATCGGTAATCATGTCTGTGGAGACCTTTTCGGCTAACCGCTGGTACTTGAGCTTGCCTAACATACTAATGGCCCGCGGACCCACGCCTTTGTACCGTGCCACGGCGATCTGGCAAGTTCAAAGGCCCCTCGCAATATTTTCATCGTCATTCGATTTGGGAAACCTGAGCCTGCTGAAAATTCAGGCGCCACACAGGCCAAAAATTCACCACAGGGGCCTCGGTTTTCGGCCCAATTCGATTGACTGATCAGCTTCAGTATGCAGGCTATGTCCCGGTCCGAATCTCCATCTCATAATGGCCGTCTTTCCGGATATTTTCCGGCTCTGTAATTCATTTTTGGAATAAAACCGTGAGCAGCGATGCAACAGTTCGCGTCGCGAAGCCGTCGGCTTCGTTGGCGCTGGTGAATGCGGCAGGTTGGGGCAAGGGTTTCTCGATACTGACCCGCATCACCGTCATGGCCTTCCGTCATCCGTGGCAATCGAGCTTCGCGATCGGCGCGACCCTGGTCGCCTCCGCGTTCCAGCTGATGATCCCGCGGCTACTCGGCGAAGCGGTCGACCATACGCAGGTGGCGCTGACCGGCGGCGATGCCGGACAGGCAGCGCAGGATGCGCTCCTGACGACCGCGCTTCTGCTGCTCGGCGCCAGCGTGCTGCGCGGCGTCTTCACGCTGTTCCAGAACTACTACAGCGAGGCAGTCGGCCACCATATGGGCTACCGCCTCAGGCTCGCCTGTTACGAGAAGATCCAGCGGCTCTCCTTCAGCTTCCACGACAGCATGCATTCGGGCGACCTGATCACCGTCGGGCTCCTCGACCTCGAAGGCGTGCGCATGTATTTCTCGACCGCGCTGGTGCGCATGGTTCTCCTGACCGTGCTGATCGGTATCGGTGCCTATCTTCTGCTGTCGACCGACGTGGTGCTCGGCCTGCTGGCCCTGAGCTTCGTGCCGTTCGTCGGCTGGCGGTCGTCGGTGACGCAACTGCGGCTGCGCGCCACCTGGCTCGACCTCCAGGAACGGCTTTCGGTTCTGACCCGCGTGATGGAGGAAAACCTCGGCGGCATCCGCGTCGTGCGCGCCTTTGCCGCGCAGGATCACGAGCTCGACAAGTTCGAGGTGGCGTCGAAGAGCGCCGTATCCCTGGCACATCAGCGCGTCGGCATCCGCGTCGCCAATACCAGCGCCATGACGCTGTCCTTCTTCGCCTCCATGGGCCTGGTTCTCTGGGTCGGCGGCACCAAGGTGATGGCCGGCGAGATGACCGTCGGCACGCTCACCTCCTTCCTCACCTTCATGACCATCCTGCAGATGCCGGTTCGCCAACTCGGCCTGATGGTCAACGCCTTTGCCCGCGCCTCCACCTGCGGCGCGCGCCTGTTCGAACTGCTCGACCTCGATATTGCCATCAAGGACGAGAAGGGCGCCAAGGAGTTGAAAGTCACCGACGGCACGCTGCGGTTCGAAAATGTCGACTTCGCCTATCCCGGAGCCGAGAAACATCAGGTCCTGACCGGCGTTTCCTTCGAGGCCAAGCGCGGCGAGACGATCGGCATCGTCGGCCCACCCGGCAGCGGCAAATCGACCATGGCCCACCTGATACCGCGTTTCTATGATGCGACGGGCGGCAGGATCACAATCGACGGCCAGGATATCCACAGCGCCACGCTGCAATCGCTGCGCCGGTCGGTGGCCGTGGTCCAGCAGGACAGTTTCCTGTTCACGACGACGATCGAAAACAACATCGCCTATGGCGACCCGTGGGCCAAGGAAGGCCGCATCGAGCGCGCCAGCGAAAGCGCGCAGCTCCACAATTACGTGCTCGGCCTGCCGACCGGTTACGGCACGGTCGTCGGCGAACGCGGCGTTTCGCTGTCCGGCGGCCAACGCCAGCGCCTGTCGATCGCCCGCGCACTGATGCTGCGGCCGGCCGTAATGGTGTTCGACGATTCGACCGCGGCGATCGATGCCGGCACCGAACAGCGCATTCGTACTGCCATGCGCAGATATGCAGCCGACCGGGTGACGATCATCGTCGCCCATCGCCTGAGTTCGCTGATGCATGCCGACCGGATCCTGTTCATGGAAGAGGGCCGCATCGTCGAAAGCGGCACGCATGACGAACTGCTGGCGCTCGGCGGCCGCTACAAGGCGCTTTACGATCTGCAGGTACGTCCGGGCGACGACGCGCTCAGCGCCTGAGGGAGGATACATGGCCGAGGAACTGGAAACCGAACGCTCCGACGTTCGTGACGACGGCAGGCGCCCGCCCCGCGCGGTGGTGGGGTCACATCGCATCGAAGAGGAAATCTTCGGCAAGGTCTTCGACAGCGATATCGTCAGGCGCATCTGGGGCTTCGTGCGGCCTTATCGCACCAAGATCTATTGGGCCGTGCTTGCGGTGCTGACCTTCACCGCGATGCAGCTCCTCATCCCGCTGATCATCCGTTACGCGATCGACCATGGCATGCAGGCTGGCAGCGACAGCCAGTCGATCTTGATCTGGTCGATGGTTGCCTTTCTTGTGGCGATCCTCATCAATTTCGCGGCCAGCTATGCGCAGGAAACGCTGGTCGGCGGTGTCGCCGAAGACGTGCTCTTCGATATCCGTAAGGCGATGTTCACGCATCTGCAGCGCGTCTCGCTCTCCTGGATGGACAAGACGGAGGTTGGCCGCCTGATGTCGCGCCTGCAAGGCGACGTCAATTCCATGCAGGAATTCCTCGAAACCTCGGTCCTCTCGGTCGGCGATATCACCCTTTTGTTCGGCATCGTGTTCGTCATGCTGACGCTCGATTTCAAGCTCGGCCTGCTGACGCTCTGCGCCCTGCCCGTCCTCTTCGTCGTCCGCCTATTCTGGCTGCCACGGGCGCGAAAATCGTTCATGGCCGCGCATGAGACCAACTCGATCGCCAACGGGGCGCTTGCCGAAGCCATCCACGGCGTGCGCGCCGTCCAGAGCATGGACCGCCAGAGCGTCAACTTCACACTCTATGACGACAAGGCCCGCGCTAACCTCAATACCCATTTGAATGCGGCAAAATACGCTCAGGTCATGGTGCCGATCGTCGACTCGCTGACCGGCCTTGCGATGGCGCTGGTCGTCGTGGTCGGCGGCGCCCGCGTGCTCAACCAGGCGCTCGACGTCGGCGTCATGGTCGCCTTCCTGTTCTACATTCAGCGCTTCTTCGACCCGATCCGGTCGCTGACGCTGCAATATTCGGTGATGCAGCGCGCCATGGCATCCGGCCAGCGCCTGACCGAAGTGCTGGACGTGCCGGTCGATGTCCAGGATGCACCGAACGCCAAGGTCCTCACGTCGGACATGGATGGCTCGGTCGAATTCAAGGATGTGGTGTTCGGCTACAATCCTAAGCACCCGGTCCTGAAACATGTGAGCTTCAAGGTGAACCCAGGCGAAACGGTCGCGCTGGTCGGCCCGACGGGCTCGGGCAAGTCGAGCTGCATGTCGCTGATCCATCGTTTCTATGACGTGCAGCAGGGCCAAGTCCTGGTCGGCGGTCACGACGTGCGCGACCTGACGCAGGAATCGCTCGGTCGGCAGATCGCCATGGTGCTGCAGGAGCCGTTCCTCTTCACAGGAACGGTGTTCGAGAACATCCGCTACCACAAGAAGGACGCGACACGGGAACAGGTGATCGAGGCTGCCAAGGCAGTCGGCGCCCACGACTTCATCATGCGCATGCCGGACGGTTATGAGAGCATCCTTGGCCAGCGCGGCGGCAATCTCTCGCTCGGCCAGCGCCAGCTTCTGAGTTTTGCCCGCGCGCTCGTGGCGGACGCGAAAATCCTGGTGCTCGACGAGGCGACCGCCAATATCGACAGCTATACCGAAATGCTGATCCAGAAGGCGCTTGTAAAGCTGCTCGAAGGCCGCACCGGGCTCGTCATCGCCCATCGCCTTGCAACCATCCGCGAGGCCGACCGCATCATCGTGTTGCAGAACGGCGAGTTGATCGAGAGCGGCAACCACCGCGAGCTGATGAAGAACAAAAAGCTCTATTCGAAGCTCTACAACCTCAACTACTCGTCCTTCGACGATATCCCGGAGGATGTCATCGAAGAGGCCGTGACCGAGCAGGCGACCTGAAGCCAGTTTCGACGTTCCCCCTCGCCCAGAAACCGAGGGCCGGTAACAGGCCAAAGCAAAAAAGCCCGGATGCGTCTGACGCATCCGGGCTTTCGAGTTTCATCCGGCAATCTTTGAAAAGGCCGGCGTCAGCGGCGCTGGTTGTAGACGTCGACGCAGACGGCACCGAGCAGCACCAGGCCCTTGATCACCTGCTGGTAGTCGATGCCGATGCCGAGGATCGACATGCCGTTGTTCATCACGCCCATCAGGAAGGCGCCGATGACTGCGCCCGTCACCTTGCCGACGCCGCCATAGGCGGATGCGCCACCGATGAAGCAGGCCGCGATGACGTCCAGCTCGAAGCCGGTACCGGCCTTCGGCGTGGCGCTGTTCAGGCGCGCTGCGACGACGAGCCCGCCGAGAGCCGCAAGCACGCCCATGTTGACGAACGTGAGGAATACCAGCCGCGTCGTCTTGATACCGGAAAGCTCGGCCGCGCGGGCGTTGCCGCCGACCGCGTAGATCTGCCGGCCGATGACGGTGCGGGTGGTCAGGAAGCTATAGGCGGCGATCAGCACCGCCATGATGATCAGCACGTTCGGCATGCCGCGATGCGACGAGATCAGGAAGGCGATGTAACCGACGCCGGCGAGGATCAGCAGGTTCTTGGCCACGAAGAAGCCGAACGGCTCCGACTCGACGCCATGGGAAATACGCCGCTTGCGGCTCGCGAAATTCTGCACGATGAGGATGACCGCAAGCAACAGCCCGAGCAGGAACGAGGTGATGTAGAGGCCGCCCGCCGACGAAATCAGCTCGACGACATAACCGGACGAGAGCTTCTGGAAGATCGGCGGGAAAGGCCCGATTGCCTGGCTGCCGAGGATGGCGATCATCAGGCCGCGGAAGACCAGCATACCCGCCAGTGTCACGATGAAGGACGGTATCTTGAAATAGGCGACGAAATAGCCCTGGATCGCACCGATCAGCCCGCCGACGGCAAGGCTGATCACGATGACGAGGGCGAAATTGATACCCCACTGAACCATCAGCAGCCCGGCGAAACCGCCGATGAAGCCCGCGACCGAACCGACCGACAGGTCGATATGGCCGGTGACAATCACCATCAGCATGCCGAGCGCCATGATGACGATATAGGAATTCTGCAGAACGATATTGGTGACGTTGAGCGGCTTCAGGAGAACGCCGTCCGTGGCGATCTGGAAAAACACCACGATAACCACGAGCGAGATCAGCATGCCGAAGTCGCGGAGATTGTCCTTCAGAAAACTGGTCACCTTCGGCGGTGCCGTAACTGCTTCCTGGGGCGTACTCATTATTCTCTCCCTTTGCGCCGCATGATGGCGCGCATGATATTTTCTTGCGTGGCCCCTTCGCCGGACACTTCGCCGACAAACGCACCTTCGTGCATGACCATGATACGGTCGCAAATGCCGATCAGTTCGGGCATTTCCGACGAGATGACGATCACCGCCTTGCCGGCATCGGCAAGCTCGTTGATGATCGTATAGATTTCATATTTCGCGCCAACATCGATGCCGCGCGTCGGCTCATCGAGGATCAGCACCTCCGGACCAGTGAAAAGCCACTTGGACAGGACGACCTTCTGCTGGTTGCCGCCGGAGAGCTTGCCGGTTTCCTGATAGACGTTGTGGCTGCGGATGCGCATCCGGCCGCGGAATTCCTGCGCGATCTTCATCTCGGCAATGTCATCGATGACGCCGCGCGAGGACACGCCGCCCAGATGAGCGAGCGAGACGTTCTTGCGGATATCTTCCGGCAGGATGAGGCCGAGCTGCTTACGGTCTTCCGTCACATACGCAAGGCCGGCCTTGATCGCCTTGTGGACGTCGGAAAGGTCGAGTTCCTTGCCATGCAGCCTGGCGGTACCGGTGACGTGGCGCCCCCAGGACCGGCCGAACAGGCTCATGGCGAATTCGGTGCGCCCGGCGCCCATCAATCCGGAAATGCCGACGATCTCGCCGGCCCGCACCTTCAGCGAGACGTTCTTCACGACCTGCCGGTCCGAGTGCATCGGATGATAGGCCGACCAGTTCTCGACTTCGAAAATGACGTCCCCGATTTTGGGGTCGCGCTTCGGATAACGGCTTTCAAGGTCGCGGTCGACCATGCGCCGCACGATCTCGTCTTCGTCGACGGGACCCGCATGGCAATCCATGGTGCCGACCGTGCGGCCGTCGCGAAGCACCGTTATGCGGTCGGCAACTTCGGTGATCTCGTTGAGCTTGTGGGAGATCATGATCGAGGTAATGCCGTTGCGGCGGAATTCCTTGAGCAGTTCCAAAAGCGCCGCACTGTCAGTCTCGTTGAGCGACGCCGTCGGCTCGTCGAGGATCAGCAGCCGCACGTCCTTGGACAGCGCCTTGGCGATCTCGACCAGCTGCTGCTTGCCGACGCCGATATTGGTGATCAGCGTATCCGGCTGTTCGGTAAGCCCCACCTTCGCAAGCAATGCCTGGGTGCGCTTGTGCCGTTCGCTTCGGTCGATCACCCCGCGGCTCGCCGGGGGATTGGTCAGGAAGATGTTTTCCGCGATCGACATCAGCGGAATGAGCGCCAGTTCCTGATGGATGATGATGATGCCGAGCTTTTCGGAATCGTTGATGTCGCGGAAATGCCGCTCCTCACCACCGAAAAAGATGGAACCCTCGTAGGAACCGTGCGGATAGACGCCGGAAAGCACTTTCATGAGGGTCGATTTGCCAGCGCCGTTCTCGCCGACGAGGGCATGGATCTCCCCCTCCTGAACGGCGAAGCTGACATCGGAAAGCGCCTTCACGGCGCCAAAGCTCTTCGAAATCGCCCGCATCTCGAGGATGGGTGGCTTTTCGGCGAGCGGAACGGGATCGAGCATGATCACTCCGAAAAAAGGGTCCGCGCGGCAGAATACCACCGCGCGGATTAAAAGGCTTACTTAAGCTGCGATTCTTTGTAGTAACCGCCATCCACCAGAACCTGCTTCCAGTTGGTCTTGTCAACCACGACCGGCTTCAGGAGGTAGGACGGAACGACCTTCTTGCCGTTGTCATAGGTCTTGGTGTCGTTGACGGTCGGCTCCTTGCCGCTCATCGCAGCATCGACCATGTCGACGGTGACCTTGGCAAGATCGCGCGTGTCCTTGAAGATCGTCGAATACTGTTCGCCGGCAATGATCGACTTGACTGACGGAACTTCAGCATCCTGGCCGGTAACGATCGGCATCGCCTGACCGCCCGAACCGTAACCGACGCCCTTCAGCGACGACAGAATGCCGATCGAGATGCCGTCATAGGGAGACAGAACGCCGTCGAGCTTCTTGCCGGAATAGGTCGAGGAGAGGATTGCATCCATGCGGGCCTGGGCGGTTGCCGGGTCCCAGCGCAGCGTTGCGACCTTGTCCATGCCGACCTGGCCGGAGCCGACCTTCAGCACGCCCTTGTCGATCAGCGGCTGAAGCACGCTCATTGCGCCGTTATAGAAGAAGAAGGCGTTGTTGTCGTCCGGCGAGCCGCCGAAGAGTTCGATGTTGAACGGGCCCTTCTCGGTGTCGGCCTTGAGGCCCTTCACCAGCGAAGTGGCCTGCTGGACGCCGACCTGGAAGTTGTCGAAGGTGGCGTAGTAGCTGACATTCGGGGTATCGCGGATCAGGCGGTCATAGGCGATGACCTTGATCTTCTGGTCGGCGGCCTGCTGCAGTACGTCGGAAAGCGTCGTGCCGTCGATCGAGGCGATGACGAGAACCTTAGCGCCCTTGGTGATCATGTTTTCGATCTGGGCAAGCTGGTTCGGGATATCGTCTTCAGCGTACTGAAGGTCGGTCTTGTAACCGCGCTCTTTCAGAACCTTGACCATGTTGTCGCCGTCCGCAATCCAGCGGGCGGAAGACTTGGTCGGCATGGCGACGCCGACGAGGCCCTTTTCCTGAGCGCTGGCCGGAGCCGCGACGACCAGACCGGCCAACATGGCCGCTGTCGCGAGATATTTGAACATTCGCATGGATTACTCCTCCTTTGGAGCGACTCCCTTCGAGCCGCCAATCTTGTCTAAGGGCGGCCTCCGCCGCCCTGGGGATCGAAACAGTCAGTGATTGTCGCGCGGGATGCCGTTGGTCTGGGCAATCCGCTGGTATTTGACCGCCGGCTCCAGAACTGCGCCGGTTTCGAGCTGGCCGACATAGTTGCGCTGGATTTCCTGCCAGGGCGTCTGATGCTTCGGGTACTGGTAGCCCCCCGCCGCTTCGAGTGCATTGCGACGCTCCGCCATTTCCTCGTCGGAGATCAGGATGTCCGCCGTGCCGCGACCGACGTCGATGCGCACGCGGTCCCCGGTCCGCAGGATGGCAAGACCGCCGCCAGCGGCAGCTTCAGGTGAGGCATTGAGGATCGACGGGCTACCGGACGTTCCCGACTGGCGACCGTCGCCGATGCAGGCGAGCGACGAGATGCCCTGCTTCAGCAGGTAATCGGGCGCGCGCATGTTGACGACCTCGGCAGCGCCCGGATAGCCGATAGGGCCGGCGCCGCGCATGAACAGGACCGTATGCGCGTCGATTTCGAGCGACGGGTCGTCGATCCGGTGATGATAGTCCTCCGGTCCGTCGAACACGACCGCCCTGCCCTCGAAGGCTTCCGGATCGTTCGGGTTGGAGAGATAACGCTGGCGGAATTCCGGCGAGATGACGCTGGTCTTCATGATCGCCGACGAGAACAGGTTGCCGCGCAGCACCCGGAAGCCCGCATGGGCCTTCAAAGGCTCGTCATAGCGGCGGATGACCTTCTCGTCCTCGATGATGGCGCCACGGCAGTTCTCGCCGATCGTCTTGCCGTTGACGGTCATAGCGTCCTCATGGATGAGGCCCTGGGTCATCAGCTGGTTGACGACGGCAGGCACGCCGCCTGCATGATAATAGTCCTCGCCGAGATATTCGCCGGCCGGCTGCAGGTTGACGAGCAGCGGCACTTCCTCGCCGTAGGCCTGCCAGTCGTCGACCGTGAGCTCGACGCCGATATGACGGGCAAGCGCGTTCAGATGGATCGGCGCATTGGTCGAGCCGCCGATCGCCGAATTGACGCGGATGGCGTTGATGAAGGCTTCCTTGGTCAGGATGTCGGACGGCTTCAGGTCTTCCTTGACCATCTCGACGATGCGAAGGCCGGTCAGATAGGAGACCTCCTGCCGGTCGCGATAGGGCGCCGGGATCGCCGCCGAGCCGGGAAGCTGCATGCCGAGCGCTTCGGCGAGCGAGTTCATCGTCGTCGCCGTGCCCATCGTGTTGCAATAACCGGTGGACGGCGCCGAGGAGGCGACGAGCTTGACGAAGCCGGCATAGTCGATCTCGCCCTTGGCCAGCAGCTCGCGAGCCTTCCAGACGATGGTGCCGGAGCCGGTGCGCTCGCCGCGGAACCAGCCGTTCAGCATCGGACCGACCGACAGCGCGATCGCCGGGATGTTGACGGTGGCCGCCGCCATCAGACAGGCCGGCGTGGTCTTGTCGCAGCCGATCGTCAGCACGACGCCATCGAGCGGATAGCCGTAGAGGACTTCCACGAGGCCGAGATAGGCAAGGTTGCGGTCAAGGCCGGCGGTCGGCCGCTTGCCCGTCTCCTGGATAGGGTGGACCGGGAATTCGATGGCGATGCCGCCCGCCTCGCGGATACCCTCGCGCAGACGATGCGCCAGTTCCAGATGGTGACGGTTGCACGGCGAAAGATCCGAACCCGTCTGGGCGATGCCGATGATCGGCCGGTCGGACTGCAGTTCGGCCTGGCTGAGACCGAAATTCATGTAGCGCTCGAGATAGAGCGCCGTCATGTCGACATTCGACGGGTTGTCGAACCACGCGCGAGAACGGAGCTTGCGGACCTCCTGACGACGCTGGTCGGTTTCGGCGATCTCGTTCGAGGTTACGTTTTCGGAATTGGTCATCATCAGTCCTCAAATACATCTGTTTGAATGCGCCGGCCCAGCATAAAGGCATCGGCGACATGCACCAGCGGCGAGAAATCGGTGTCACTGCGGCTTTCGGCCACAAGCGCCACGAAATCACGATAGAGATTACGGTATTCCCTGTCTTCCTCGACGATCGCGCTTCTGCCATCGACGAAAAGGCGGCTGCCGCCATGGGTCAGAACGATCGGACCCTCGTCGGTCTCGACGCGGATATCCCAGGTCTGCGGCCCGGTCTGGCGCCAGTCGAATTCGGCCGAGACCGGAATGCCGCCATCCGTCTCGAAAGAGAGGCTTGCCGCGATCGGCGCCGCCCGGTTGGCCGGGAAGGTCAATTCGGAACGGATGAGGTGAAAGATTTCCGGCAGGATGCGGGTCACGATCGACAGCGCGTTGATGCCGGGGTCGAAGACGCCGAGGCCGCCCGGCTCCCAGATCCAGGCCTGGCCCGGATGCCAGTGGCGGACGTCTTCCTTCCATTCCACCGTAACGCTGCGGATCCTGCGCTCTGCGAGCAGCGCCCGCGCCGGCTCGACGGCAGCGGCAGCCCGCGAATGCCAGGTCGAGAACAGCGAAAGGCCCTTCGCCTTGGCGAGCTTTTCCAGCGCATAGACTTCCGAAAGCGTCGCACCAGGCGGCTTTTCGAGCATCACATGCTTGCCGGCATCGAGCGCGGCCTTCGCCTGCTCGAAACGCCCCACGGGCGGGGTACAGAGAGAGACTGCATCGAACTCGACGTCCGAGGCGAGCAGATCGCCGATCTCATGGAAACAGGCGATGTCGTCGAGCTTGGCGTGGCGGCTGGCGACGGCCACGAGCTCGATGCCGTCGGTCGCTTCGATCGCACCGAGATGCTGGTCCCTTGCGATCTTTCCAAGCCCGACGATGGCGACGCGGATAGGAGTCATGGCCGCCTCAGAGCTTCTTGATCGTCACGGGGGTATCCGCCGCGACGGCCAGCCGGTTGACGAGCGGCAGTTTGAACGGGGCGGCGGAAATCTCGAAAACGTCGCCCGTCTCCGTCTTGATGCCCTCGGAGAAGGAGAGCGTCGCGGTGCCGAAGAAATGCACGTGCAGATCACCCGGCTGGCGGAAGATATCGTATTTGAAATTGTGATGTTCGAGGTTGGCGATCGTATGCGACATGTTCGCCTCGCCGGACAGGAAAGGCTTTTCGAAGATCACCTCGTCGCCGCGCAGTACGCGGGACGTACCCTCCACATGGTCCGGCAGGTCACCGACCAGAAGTTCCGCGCCGAGTGCCGCCTGGCGCAGCTTGGAATGAGCGAGCCAGAGATAGTTGCCCTTCTCCGTCACGTGGTCCGAAAATTCGTTGGCGAGACAGAAGCCCAGCCGGAAGGGCGTGCCGTCCGGGCCGATCAGATAAATGCCCGCCAGTTCCGGCTCCTCGCCGCCATCGAGCGCGAAGGCCGGCGAGACCAGATCGCTGCCGGTGGCGCGAAGCTGCGAACCATTGCCCTTGTAGAACCATTCCGGCTGTACGCCGGCCTCGCCGGGTTTCGGCTTGCCGCCCTCGACACCCATCAGGAACATGCGCATCGAATCAGTCGGCTTTTCCGTCGCCTGCGCCGCCTTGTGCATCTTGTCGCGACCGTCGGCCGAGCCGAGATGCGTCAAACCGGTGCCGGCGACGATGAAATGTGCCGGGTCCGGATGGGTGATGGGCAGGCCAAGGCGCCCCTCGCCCGCGGCCTTTTCAAGATCGACGGCATCGCCGAGACCGGCCGCTTCGATCCGCTGGGCCAATGTCTGGCCGGCGGCAATCGCCTGGCGGGCGAGCTCATAGGTGGACGAAACGCCCTTAACCGCACGGGCAGCACCTTCGCCATCCCACGCGACAACAATAGACGCACCAGCGCCATCCAAGACCTGAAGAACCCGCAACATCGATTTCATCACCCAAATGCTTCCAATACCAACATGACGTCTCCTGCCGCCATGCCACTCCTCCCATCAGAACCATCAGGCCCGATGTAGTCATTAATACGACTATTGGATTGGTATCGGGCTTGTCAAGGAGGAGAAAAACCACTTCCGGCAATCCCGATCTTTTTAATAAAGCCATTTATCCCAAGGATTCAATCGATTGTTACCCTCGAAAGTGGCAGGATACGGCCTTTCTCGCAATTTCTTCAAAAATAGCGCTTGAAAAAGTAATATTATATGCCAATCCTTGAGCCGTCAGTTCGCTTTCTCATCTCTGGGAGGATTTAGGATGAAAAGAGCTCTCGCGGCAGCTGTAGCCGCTCTTACCCTATCGTTGGCATCCGGCGTTTCCGCCGCGTCCCTGACCGTCGGCTTCTCGCAGATCGGATCCGAATCCGGCTGGCGTGCGGCCGAAACCACGGTCACCAAGCAGGAAGCCGAAAAACGCGGCGTTACCCTGAAGTTTGCCGATGCTCAGCAGAAGCAGGAAAACCAGATCAAGGCGATCCGCGGCTTCATCGCCCAGGGCGTCGATGCGATCTTCATCGCTCCGGTCGTCGCGACCGGCTGGGATGCAGTCCTGAAGGAAGCCAAGGAAGAAAAGATCCCGGTCATTCTGCTCGACCGCGAAATCGAATCGCCGAAGGACCTCTACCTGACGGCCGTCACGTCCGACCAGGTGTTCGAAGGCAAGGTCGCCGGCGACTGGCTGGTCAAGGAAATCGGTTCCAAGACCTGCAAGGTCGTCGAACTTCAGGGCACCACCGGTTCTTCGCCGGCCATCAACCGCAAGAAGGGTTTCGAACAGGCGATCGCCGGCCATTCCAACATCAAGATCGCCCGCTCGCAGACCGGTGACTTCACCCGCACCAAGGGCAAGGAAGTCATGGAAAGCTTCATCAAGGCTGAAGGCGGCGGCAAGGACATCTGCGCAGTCTATGCCCATAACGACGACATGGCGGTCGGCGCCATCCAGGCGATCAAGGAAGCCGGCCTGAAGCCCGGCACCGACATCAAGATCGTCTCGATCGACGCCGTGCCGGATATCTTCCAGGCGATGGCCAAGGGCGAAGCCAATGCGACAGTCGAGCTGACACCGAACATGGCCGGCCCCGCCTTCGAAGCCCTCAATGCCTATCTCAAGGACAAGAAGGCTCCGCCGAAGTGGATCCAGACCGAATCGAAGCTCTATACCGCCAAGGATGACCCGATGAAGGTCTACGAAGCCAAGAAGGGCCTCGGTTACTGACCTCCCGCCGCCCGGCTCCACCTCCTACCCCTTGGTAGAGCCGGGCGACTGCAGCAACCGGAGCGGTGCACCGTCGCCGCTCCGGTTCTTCGATAGACGCGGGACTTTAGGCATGTCGGATACAAACTCACTTCTGGAAGCCCGGGGCATCGGCAAGGCCTTCCTCGGCATCACTGCGCTCGACAGCGTGGATTTCACGCTCGAACGCGGGGAGATTCATGCGCTGCTCGGCGAAAACGGCGCCGGCAAATCGACGCTGATTAAGATCCTCACCGGCGTTTACAGCCGCGACCACGGCACCATGCACCTCGACGGCGCGGAGGTGACACCATCCAGCGTCGCCGAAGCGCAGGACCTCGGCATCGGCACCGTCTACCAGGAGGTCAATCTCCTCGAAAACCTGACGGTCGCGGAGAACCTTTTCCTGGGCCGCCAGCCGCGCCGTTTCGGCCTGATCGACCGTCGCGAAATGCGCCGCCGCTCGAAGGCGCTTCTCGAACGCTACGGCCTCGACATCGACGTCGACGCCCTGCTCTCGTCCTATTCCGTTGCCGTCCGGCAGCTTGTCGCCATCGCCCGCGCCGTCGATCTGTCCGGCAAGGTTCTGGTGCTCGACGAACCGACTGCCAGCCTCGACGCCCACGAGGTGGAGATGCTGTTTACCGTCCTGCGCCGGCTGCGCGAGGAAGGTCTCGGCATCATCATCATCACCCATTTCCTCAACCAGGTTTATGCGGTCGCCGACCGCGTCACGGTCTTGCGCAACGGCCGGCTCGTCGGCACCCGCAAGCTCGCCGAACTGTCGCGGCTTGAGCTGATCTCGATGATGCTCGGCCGCGAGCTGCAGCACATTACCCGCGAACATCAGGCGCAGGAAGAAACCATCGCCTCGACGGCGGAAGCGCCTATCCGCTTCTCGGGTTACGGCAAGCGCGGCAGCGTCGCACCTTTCGACCTGGATATTCGCCCCGGCGAAGTGGTCGGCGTCGCGGGCCTGCTCGGCTCCGGCCGCACCGAGACCGCCTTCCTGCTCTTCGGCATCGACCGCGCCGACAGCGGCACTGCGACCGTCGACAATCAGCAGATCACCCTCTCATCCCCGGAAGCGGCGATTGCCAGCGGCTTCGGTTTCTGTCCGGAAGAGCGCAAGACGGACGGCATCATCGGCGACTTTTCCGTTGCGGATAATATCGCGCTTGCGATGCAGGCCCGTCAGGGCTGGGCAAAACCGATCTCCTCGCGGGAAAAGGCAGCCCTTGCCGAGAGCTTCATCAAATCGCTGGATATCCGACCGGCCGATCCCAACAGGCAGATGAAATTCCTCTCCGGCGGCAACCAGCAGAAGGCGATCCTCGCCCGCTGGCTGGCGACCGGTCCTCGTCTGCTGATCCTCGACGAACCGACTCGCGGCATCGATATCGGCGCGCATGCGGAAATTCTGAAAATGATCGAAAAACTCTGCGCCGACGGCATGTCGCTGGTCGTCATCTCCTCTGAACTGGAGGAACTGACCGCTATCGCCCACCGCGTCATCGTGCTATCCGACCGCAAGCATATCGCCGAACTCAAGGGCGATCGGGTGACTGCCGACAACATCATGCAGGCGATCGCAGCGCCGGCCCGCACGGAGGCCGCATGATGGACCGCTTCACCCGCCGGCTGAAACGTCTGGCACCCCAGATCGTCGCGCTTGCAGTCATCCTCGCCCTGATTACGGCAGTCGCGCCCGGATTCCTCAACGTCTCGTTCCAGAACGGCCGGCTCTACGGCAGCCTGATCGATATCCTGGTGCGCGCCGCACCCGTCGCGCTGCTGACCATCGGCATGACACTGGTCATCGCCACCCGCGGCATCGATCTCTCGATCGGCGCCGTGATCGCCATCTGCGGGGCGGTGGCCGCGACGCTGATTGCACACGATTATCCGCTGCCGGTCGTGATCCTGATCTCGCTCGGCGTCGGCCTCGTCTGCGGCCTATGGAACGGCGTCCTGGTCGCCCTCCTCGATATCCAGCCGATCATCGCCACCCTGATCCTGATGGTGGCGGGCCGCGGCATCGCGCAGCTCATCACCGAAGGCGTCATCCTCACCTTCAACAACGACAGCTTCGCGGCGCTCGGCTCCGGTTCGCTGTGCGGCATCCCGATCCCGATCCTCATCTGGGTCTGCGCGGCCCTGATCATCGGCCTGCTGGTGCGCCGCTCCGCGCTCGGTTTCCTGATCGAGGCGACCGGCATCAACCGCCGCGCAGCGACGCTTGCCGGCGTGCGTGCCCGTTTCCTCTTGTTTTTCGTCTATGCGATCTCCGGCATCTGCGCCGCCATCGCCGGCCTGATCGTCACCGCCGATATCCGCGGCGCCGATGCCAACAATGCCGGTCTCTGGCTGGAACTCGACGCCATCCTCGCGGTGGTGATCGGCGGCACGTCGCTGAACGGCGGACGGTTCTCCATCACCGCATCTCTGATCGGCGCCCTGATCATCCAGTCGATCAACACGGGCATCCTCGTCTCCGGCTTCCCGCCGGAATTCAACCTGATCATCAAGGCCGGCATCATCATCGTCGTCCTGACCCTGCAGTCGCCGGCCATCATGGCGCTGTTCGGCTTCCTCAAGGCCCCGCGGCGCAAGGCCGAGACGGTATCCCGCGACACATCCCATAAGGCGGAAGGAACGGTTCGATGATCCACACCCGCAACCTGCCCTTCGTCACCACGCTCGGCATCTTCGTCATCGCCTATGCCCTCTGCGTGCTGCAGTTTCCGAACATGATGTCGACGCGCGTCATCGGCAATCTTTTGACCGACAACGCCTTTCTGGGCATTGCTGCGGTCGGCATGACCTTCGTCATCCTGTCGGGCGGCATCGATCTCTCGATCGGTTCGGTGATTGCCTTCACCAGCGTTTTCGTGGCCGTCATGGTCGGCTCCCTCGGCGTCCATCCGCTGATCGCCTTTGCGGCCGTCCTGGTCATCTCGACCCTTTTCGGCAGCCTGATGGGAGCGATGATCCGCTATCTCGGCATACCGCCCTTCGTCGTCACGCTCGCCGGCATGTTTTTGGCCCGTGGTGCCGCCTATCTGATCTCGACGGAATCGGTGCCGATCTCGCACGAGATGATCGACGCGATCCAAGGCTTCTACTTCCGCTTCCCGGGCGGCGGTCGTCTGACGGCGCTCGCCATACTGATGCTGCTGGTGTTCATCGTCGGCGCCTTCGTCGCGGCGCGCACCCGCTTCGGCGCCAATGTCTATGCGATCGGCGGCAGCCAGCAGTCAGCCGAGCTGATGGGGGTTCCGGTCGGCTCCACGACGGTCGGCATCTATGCGCTGTCCGGCTTTCTCTCGGGCCTCGCCGGCATCGCCTACACGCTCTACACCTCGTCCGGTTATTCGCTGGCGACAGTCGGCGTCGAGCTCGATGCGATCGCGGCCGTCGTCATCGGCGGCACGCTGCTCACCGGCGGTGTCGGGCTGGTCGCGGGGACCTTTATCGGGATACTGATCCAAGGGTTGATCCAGACTTACATTGTCTTCGACGGCACATTGTCGTCCTGGTGGACGAAAATCGTCATCGGCATCCTGCTCTTCGTGTTCATTGTATTGCAGCGCGGAATCATCTGGTATTCAAACAGGCGACTGGCCGAGGGACGGCTGAAGGAGATCTGAGTGGGACTTCTGGAAACCACGATCAGTGGGCGAAAGCGCCGCAGCAACCACGCGCACGTGGTGGCGGAGCTCGGCCGGGGGATCGTTTCCGGCAAGATCCCCGAAGGCTCCCTGCTGCCCGGCGACACCGAGCTTTCCGCTCGTTTCGGCGTGTCCCGCACGGTGTTGCGCGAATCCATGAAGACGCTCGCCGCCAAAAGGCTGGTCGAAGCGAAGGCCAAGGTCGGCACGCGCGTGCTCGACAAGGCCAGCTGGAACTTCTTCGATTCTGACGTGCTCGGCTGGCGTTTCGAATCCGGGCTGGACTTCGAATTCATCGAGCATCTGGCGGAAATGCGCATGGCGTTGGAACCGGCAGCGGCGGCAGCAGCAGCGCTGCGCGCCTCCAGCGACGACATCGTCGCGCTCTACGCGATCGCCGCGAAATTCGACGACCTTTCCCATACGCCGGAAACCATCGCCAAGGTGGACCTCGAATTCCACCTCGCCATCGCCCGCATGTCGGGCAATCCGTTCATGCGCTCGGCGAGCGCGCTGATTGAGGCGGCTCTCGCCATCTCCTTCCAGCTCTCCTCGCCGGCTGCCTCGCCGGAAAAGATCGACGAGGTCGCCACCAACCACCTGAGAATCGCCCATGCGGTCGCCTCGCGCGATCCCGACAGGGCTATCACCGCCATGCGCCACGTCATCGAGGTCGGCAAAATCCGCATCGCCAACTCGTTCGAAGTGACCCTGCCGGCCTGAGACCGGTTATCTCGCTTTAAGCGAGATCATCAGGTTAGCGAGCAGGGCGGTGCGCGGCGCAACGCTGCTGACGAAGATATGTTCGTTGAACGTATGCGCGCCGGCACCGTCCGCACCGAGCCCGTCGAGCGTCGGCACGCCGAGCGCTGCCGTGAAATTGCCATCAGAGCCGCCGCCCGTCGCCACTCCTTCGAGCTTGATCCCAAGGCCGCTCGCGATCTCTGCCGCCACGTCGAACAGGCGCCTGCCTTCATCCGACTGAGCGAACGGCGGACGGTTCATCCGACCGTCGATTTCGAAGGTGATATCCGGATCGACCGGCTTCATCGCCTCGATCTTGGCCGTGATCTCCGTTGCGATCGCATCGTCGGGAACACGCACGTCCACCTGCAGACGGCATTCCGCCGGCACGGTGTTGCGGCCCGTCCCGCCCTCGATCGTCCCGACCGTAACGGTAACGCCGCGTTCGGTGTCGTTGAGCGCTTCGAGTTCCAGAACCAGCCGGGCAGCCGCGCGAATGGCACTACGGCCATCCTGCGGCCTCGTACCGGCGTGCGAGGCATGCCCCCGCACGGTGACATCGTACATGGCGACCCCTTTGCGGGCGACGACGATCTTGCCGCCGTCGCGGGCGGGTTCCACCACCAGCGCATAACCTGCATTCTTCGCCGCCTCTTCCATGAAGGCGCGCGACGACAGGCTTCCCATCTCTTCGTCGGGCACGAAAACCAGGTCGATCGGCATCCTGCTGCCGTGCCTGACTGCGAGTTTCATCGCCTCGAGCGCCATCAGCGCGCCGGACTTCATGTCGTAGATACCGGGGCCATAAAGTTTGTCCCCCTCCTGCCGCAGCGGCAGTTGGTTGTCGATCACGCCGACCGCATGCACGGTGTCGAGATGCGCCAGGATCAAGACGGTCTTTTCATTGCTGCCGGCCGGTCGCGGCGAACGGATCGCCAGGATATCACCGAAACCGAGCGTGCCCGTGAGCCGCTCCGTCACCAGACCAGCCGCCTTGCCGATCGCTTCGACCCGATCTGCCAAGAGATTGACAGCGGCGGCATCAGGCGTCGGCGTCTCGATCTCGACCCACTGCTTCAACTCGTCGATGAGAGCCTTGTCGTCGATGTCTTTGGCGGAAATGGCAAGCGTCATGGCAATAACCTGGGCGTTCTTCGGCGGGGATGATGCCGCAGAAGTGCGGCCCGGCCACTATAGTCGGCCAAGCCAGGATCGCCAGACCCACTGCCAAGATGACCGGCAAAAATCTCAGGCGCCCCAGATGGGGCACCTCCATCGCGCACCTGAGCCGGAGCGGCGCTGCCGCGCGCGACTATGTGAGGAGCAGGGCCGGAAGATTTTCCGTCAAACTGTCAGCGCCGCGAAATGCTGGAGCATGCGCGCCGCATCCGGCTCCCGACCGGTGAACAGCTGAAATGCGCCGACCGCCTGGAAGACGGCCATGCCGCCGCCGTTCAGCACCCGGCAGCCGCGCTGCCTGGCAACGCTCAGCAGTTCGGTTTCGAGCGGGAAATAGACGATCTCCGCCACCCAGTGATGCGGCTGGAGAAGTTCCGGCGGCAGTGGCAGGCCTGGATATTTTGCCATCCCGGTCGGCGTTGCATGGATGATGCCCGAGACGTCCTGCATCGCCGAAACGATATCGGAGGAGGCTCGTATCGACGCGTCCGGAAAGATTGCCGACATCGTTCGGGCAAGCTGCTCGGCCCTGTCAGGCTCGCGATCGAACACCGTCAGTGCCTTGAGACCGAGGGACAGGATCGCGTAGGCCGTCGCAACGCCTGCGCCACCGGCGCCGATCTGAACTGCCGCGCCCAGATCGGCGCCCGGCAGACCGCGCCGGAAACTTTCGGCGAAACCCCACCAGTCGGTATTGTGGCCAAACCGCTTTCCGTCCTTCAGCACCACCGTGTTGACGGCGCCGAGCGCTCTCGCCTCGTCGGAGAGTTCGTCGAGATAGGGAATGACCAGTTGCTTGCAGGGGTGTGTGATGTTGAGGCCGATCAGCCCGCGCGCTTCCGCATCGTCCAGGAGGTCGGGCAGGCTGCCGGGCGTCAGGCCGAGCAGATTGAGATCGATCAGCTCGTATTCGTAGCGAAAGCCTTGAGCTGCGCCTTCCTTCATATGCATGGCGGGCGTCAGCGAGGCCTGGATGCCGGCGCCGATCAGCCCGGCCTTCAAGGGTTTCAGCAATGTCTCGGCCATGGGTATCGCGCCTCGTTTCGATGGAAGGGCCGGCCCGCCCGTAAGACGGGCCGACGCGGATGTTACTTCTTGCGGACGGCGTCCAGTTCCTTGAAGAGCAGCGAAACGGTATCGGCACCCACATCGGCGCTGAACTTGTCGATCAGCGGCTTGACGGCATCGCGGATCTTCTGGGTTTCAGCGGCGTTGAGTTCGGTGACCTGCATGCCGGTCTTCTTGATCTCGTCGAGCGCCTTGGCGTCCGCTTCGCGCGAAACCTTGCGCTGGAAGTCGCGGGCTTCGGTCGCAGCCGACTGGAGAATGCCCTTCTCCTCGTCGTTGAGGCCGTCCCAGAACTTCTTGCTGACCAGCACGATCTGCGGATTGTACTGGTGACGGGTGACCGTCAGGTACTTCTGCACTTCGTAGAACTTGGCATTGAGGATGTTCGCGAACGGGTTTTCCTGGCCATCGACCGTTCCGGTTTCAAGCGCGGTGTAGAGTTCCGTATAAGGGAGCGGCACTGCATTGGCGCCGAGGCTGTTGAACAGCTCGATCGGGATCGGCGACTGCAGCGTGCGGATCTTCAGGCCCTTGATATCTTCGAGCTTGGTGACAGCGCGGCGGTTGTTGGTGAGGTTGCGGAAGCCGAGTTCCCAATAGGCGAGGCCGACGAGGCCGGTCGCCGGCAGCTTGTCGGAAAGGCTCTTGCCGAAGGCGCCGTCCATCACCTTGTCGGCTTCCTCGCCGCTGTTGAACAGGAACGGCAGATCGACCGCCCCGAACGCCTTGACGTTGCTGGAGAGGATGCCGGCATTCAGCACCAGCATCTCGACCACGCCGCCCTGCAGGGCAGAGACGGTCTGCACGTCGCCGCCGAGCACGCCGCCCGGGAACAGCTTGATCTCGATCTTGCCGCCGCTCTTCGCCTTGACGATCTCGGCGAACTTTTCCATGCCGGTGACCTGAGGATGGCCCTTGTTGTTGGCGGCCGCGAATTTCAGCGTATGCGCGCGGACCTCGGCGGATGCCGTGCCGGCAAACAGCATCACCGGCAAGGCGATCCCGAGCGCCAGTTTCATCATCGTGTTGAACATGCTTTCCTCCCATTGGTGGCCGGGATCCCCCACGGCCGGTTGATATGCACTAGGTTGGCGGACGCTTCCCGGCCTCAGCGCCCGAACCAGGCGACCGGCACGGTCACCAGCTGCGGGAAGAGGACGAGAAGGAAGAGAACGATCAGTTCGGCGATCATGAAGGGCATCACGCCCTTCATCAGGTCTTCCATCGACAGCTTGGAGACGCCGCAGATGACGTTGAGAACCGTGCCGACCGGCGGCGTGATCAGGCCGATCGAATTGTTGATGATAAAAAGCACGCCGAAATAGACCGGATCGATGCCCGCCTGCTTGATGATCGGCATCAGCACCGGCGTCATCACCAGGATGGTCGGCGTCATGTCCATCGCCGTGCCGACCACGACAATCAGCGCCATGATCGCGAGCAGCAGCAGCGTCTGGTTGTCCATCAGCGGCTCCAGCAGCGCGACGAGATCGCCGGGCACGTCGGCAACGGTGATCAGCCAGGCGGAAACCGCGGCACAAGCGACCAGGAACATCACGACCGCGGTAATCTTCGCTGCCGCCACGAAGACGTTGAAGAGTTCGGAGGGCGCCAGTTCGCGATAGACGACCATCGACACGAACAGCGAATAGACGGCAGCGACGACACCGGCTTCAGTCGGCGTGAACACGCCGAACTTCAGTCCGACGATGATGATGACAGGCAGCATCAGCGCCCAGATGCTGTCGACGAGCGCCTTGATGCGCACCTCGCGGCTCTGTCTCGGAGGCAGTTCGAACTGCTCCTTGCGGGCGACGATCAGCCAGGTGACGCAGAGTGCCAGCGCGATCAGCAGGCCGGGAACGATGCCGGCGAGGAAGAGCTTGGTGATCGAGACGCCACCGATGACGCCATAGAGGATGAAGCCGATCGACGGCGGGATGATCGGCCCGATGACCGAAGCCGATGCCAGCAGTCCGCCGGTCCGCGCCGGATCATGGCCCGATTTGATCATCATCGGATAAAGCAGTGCGCCGAGCGCGGCGGCATCCGCCACCGCCGAACCCGAAAGGCTCGACAACACGCAGGCGGCGAAGATCGCCACGAAACCGAGACCGCCGCGCACGTGGCCGACCAGGGCCATGGCGAGATTGACGATGCGTTTCGACAGGCCGCCGGTATTCATCACTTCGCCTGCAAGCAGGAAGAAGGGAACGGCCATCAGCGGAAAGCTGTCGGCGCCGTTCAGCACGTTCTGCGCGACGATCTGGGCGTCGAAAATGTCCATATACATCATCAGCGCGACGCCGCTGAGGATGAGCGCAAAGGCGATCGGCACGCCGAGTGCCATGGGACCGAGAAGGGCGCCGAGGAAAATAGTGAGCGTCATCGGTCTCTCCTCAGGCCTTGGTGGCGCCGGCGGCGACCGCGGCTTCCGGATGATGGTCGAGAGCCACTTCCTCCTCGCTGTCGCGCACCAGTTGGACAGTCGCGATATCGATGCGGCCAGTCGCCACCTGGAAGGCGTCCCAGAGGATGATGAGGAAGGTCGGAACCCCGAAGGCGAGGCCGGCGCCGTAGAACCAGCCCATGGAAATGCCGGTTGCCGGCATGGTGGCGGGCAGGTTGATCAGCGTCTGCGTCCAGCTTCCGCTGATCAGCAGCCACGTGGCGACGAGCATCAGCCCCTGCCCCATCAGCACTGCGATCCTGGCACTTGTCGGCGGCAGCCGCTTTAGAAGCGAATCGACTCCAAGGTGCCCATGTTCGCGCATCGCGACGACGCCGCCGAGAAAGGTCAGCCAGATGAAGAAGACGCGCGACAACTCTTCTGAAACGGTGATCCCCTGATTGAAGGCATAACGCAGCACGACATTGCCGAAGACAAGCACCACCATGCCTGCCAGAAGCAGGGCGATGACGATCTTCAGCGCCAAGAAATAGAAATCGATGATCCGTGTCACTTCCAGTCCTCCCAAGGCGCCCGTCATCGAATGTCGTCAGCGGCAACCGATAAGACGGCTACCCACTCGATCCTTTGACAAGATAACCTCCGCCGGGACCGCCTCCTCAGGGATCGACCGGCAATTCGGATAAAATGTACGAACTAGTGCGTATGTCAAGCGCCATCTATTGAAAGCCTCAGGCATGCCCGTTATGACTTTGGAACAAATGCGAAAATTCGATGTGGACAATCGGTTGTCCGCAAGGCGTGTTTCTGTGAGCATGGCGGGATGAAACGGTGAAGGCGGATTCGGGGATGGCGGCGAAACGCGAAAACGGCAGGAAAAACGACCCGCAACGCACCCAGGAAGACATCCTGGATGTGGCGACGGAGGAGTTCACGACCCATGGCCTCGCCGGCGGCCGTGTCGATGCGATCGCGGAAAAGACCCGCACCTCGAAGCGGATGATCTATTATTATTTCGGCAGCAAGGAGGGGCTTTATCTCGCCGTTCTCGAGCGAGCCTACCGCAAGATCCGCACACTGGAAGAGGACCTTCAGCTTTCCAACCTGCCCCCGGAACAGGCGCTGCGGGTGCTGATTTCGACGACGTTCGAGCATGACGAGGCCAATCCGGATTTCGTCCGGCTTGTCAGCATCGAGAACATCCACCACGCCGCACACATGCTGCGGTCCGAGGCGATCCGCGACCTGAACGTCTCGGTCATCGAGACCATTGCCGCGATCCTTGAGCGCGGCGTCGCGGCCGGCGTATTTGTTCGGAAAGCCGATCCGATCGACATTCACATGCTGATCAGTGCTTTCTGCTTCTTCCGCGTTTCCAACCGCTATACGTTCGGCACGATCTTCCGCCGTGACCTTTCGGAACCGGAGACAATGGAACGCCACAAGGGCATGATCGCCGACGCGGTGATCAGCTACCTGAAGACTTAGCGAACCGCCTTGTCGGGACGGTCCCTGTCGGGATGGGCGTTGGCGAACGGTTTCAATTCGGCGCAGCGGTCGGCGATCCCGACAAGTTTCGGGCAGGCGGAGAGATCGACGCTCCATCGCCGCGCATTGTAGACCTGCGGCACGAGGCAGATATCCGCCATGCTCGGCCTGTTGCCGTGACAGAATGTGCCGGTCGAGGGGGAATTAAGCAGTATCTCGAAGGCAGCAAGTCCTTCTCCGATGAACTTCTGCATCCAGGCCAACCGGGCGGCGTCGCCGCCGCCGGTCAGCGACAAGACATGGCCGACAACATGCGTGTTGCAGACCGGATGGATTTCCATGGCGATGACGTAGGAAAGCGCCCTCACCCGCTGCCGCCCGACGGCATCCCCCGGCAGGAAGGCGCCGCCGCGCGTCTCGTCGAGATATTCGATCACCGCCAGCGACTGAGTGAAGCTATGGCCGTCGATTTCCAGAACCGGCACCAGACCCTGCGGGTTGCGGGCGAGATGCTCCTGCGACCTGTGCTCCTTGGCGAGGATGTCGACCGGAACCGTGCGGAATGTTTCGGCAACCATGTTGAGGGCGATCCTCAGCCGGAAGCTCGCCGAGGACCGCCAGTAGTCGTAGAGAATCGTATCGCTCATCACGCCTTCTCGTATTGCGTCACGATCTGCTCGATCGCACCGAAGATCGAGTGCCCCTTGTCGTCCTTCATCTCGATTCTGACGGTATCCCCGAAATGCAGGAACGGCGTCTTCGGAACCCCGAGATTGATCGTCTCGATCGTGCGGATTTCGGCAATGCAGGAATAACCGGCTCCGCCATCGGCAACCGGCTTGCCGGGACCACCGTCGAGCTTGTTGGAGACCGTGCCCGAACCGATGATCGTGCCGGCGATGAGCGGCCGCGTCTTCGCCGCATGGGCGATCAGCTGCGGGAAATCGAAGGTCATGTCGACGCCGGCATTGGCTCGGCCGAAAGGCTTGCCGTTCAGATCAACCTTGAGCGGAAGGGAAAGCTTGCCGCCGTCCCAGGCCGAACCCAGCTCATCGGGCGTGACCGCGACCGGAGAAAAAGCGGAGGACGGTTTCGACTGGAAGAAGCCGAACCCCTTGGCGAGTTCGGAAGGGATCAGCCCACGCAAGGACACGTCGTTGACGAGAAGGACCAGCCGGATCGCCTCGCGTGCCTCATCCACGGACGCCCCCATGGGCACGTCGCCGAGGATCACCGCGACCTCGCCCTCCATATCGGCGCCCCAGGCTTCGTTTTCGAGCAGGATCGGATCGCGAGGCCCGAGGAAACTGTCGGACCCGCCCTGGTAGATCAGCGGATCGGTCCAGAAGCTCTCCGGCATCTCCGCATTGCGCGCCCGGCGCACCAGTTCGACGTGATTGACGTAAGCCGATCCGTCCGCCCATTGATAGGCGCGCGGCAGCGGCGATGCGGCATCATGTTCGTGGAAACGGATGGTCGGCTGCGAACCGGTCTCGATACCCTCAGCGACCCGTTCAAGCCGCGGACCGACATACGCCCAGTCGTCGAGCGCCGCCTGCAGCGCGCGGGCGATATGACCGACCTCCGAGCACTGGGTCAGGTCTTTCGAGACGACGACCAGGCGGCCGTCGCGGGTGGAATCCTTCAGTGTCGCGAGCTTCATGAATGAGTGTTTCCCGTTTTATCGTTGGTATTGCCCACAGAATGTGTGGAGATCGCGCAAGAAGGCAACCGGAATGTCGCGCCGGTTCACTTGATCCCCGGCGTACCGTCGAACTTTCGCTCAAGGCCCGACCAGCAATCCACGTAATCGTCCTGCAGCGTCTCCAGTTCGGCTGCGAATTTGGTGAGCTGCTGCGGGAAACGGGTCTCGAACATGAAGGCCATGGTGTTGTCGAGCCTGACGGGTTTCAGCTCGCCGTTCGACGCCTTTTCGAAGCCGGTAAAGTCCGGCCCGTGCGGCAGCATCATGTTGTGCAGGCTCATGCCGCCGGGCACGAAACCCTCCTCCTTGGCGTCGTAGCGGCCGTAGATCAGGCCCATGAATTCGCTCATGATGTTGCGATGGTACCAGGGCGGCCGGAACGTATGTTCGGCCACCAGCCAGCGCGGCGGGAAAATCACGAAATCAACATTCGCCGTCCCCTCCTCTCCGGACGGTGCGGTCAGCACCGTGAAGATCGATGGGTCCGGGTGGTCGAAGAGGATTGCGCCGACGGGCGAGAAGGTGCGCAGATCGTATTTGTAGGGCGCATAATTGCCGTGCCAGGCAACCACGTCGAGCGGCGAATGGCCGATTTCTGTGACGTGGAACGAGCCGCACCACTTCACCTGCACGCGGCAGGGCGTCTCCTTGTCCTCGTAGGCCGCCACCGGTGTCTTGAAATCCCTTGGATTGGCGAGGCAATTGGCACCAATCGGCCCGCGATCCGGCAGCGTGAACTTGGCGCCGTAATTCTCGCAGATATAACCGCGCCAGACTTCTTCCTCACCCAGCCGGGTCACCTTGAACATGGTCCCGCGCGGGATGATGCAGATCTCCGAAGGCTCCAGATCCATCTTGCCGAGTTCGGTGAAAACGCGGATCGACCCCGTCTCCGGCACGATCATCAGCTCGCCGTCGGCATTGAAGAAATAGTCGTCCACCATGTCGGTGTTGAAGACGTAGACGTGCGCCGCCATGCCGCTCTGGGAGAGCGCATCGCCCGCCGTCGTCATGGTGCGGATGCCTTCCAGGAAATTCAGCTTTTCAGTCGGTGCCGGCAGCGGGCTCCAGCGGAGCTGGCCGAGCGCCAGCGAATGTTCGGCGACGTGAGGCGCGGTCTTCCACAGCGGATAATCGAACCTCCGAAACCGGCCGGTATGCCGCACGCTCGGGCGGATCCGGTAGAGCCAGGAACGCTCGTTGGTGCCGCGCGGCGCGGTGAACGGCGAGCCGGAAAGCTGTTCGGCATAAAGCCCGTAATTGCATTTTTGCGGGCTGTTCTGGCCCTGCGGCAGAGCGCCGGGCAGGCTCTCGGTTTCGAAATCATTGCCGAAACCCGGCATATAGGCGAGCGTCTCGCTATTCGCCCCGGTAAACTGCGCGGCGTTCGGATCAACCTTGTCCAGCATGGCTTGTTTCCTCCCATGATGACGATATGGTTGCAAATGTAACCATCAATTTTGTAACCATCAACGCCCCATCAACGCCCCATCAACGCCCCATCAACGCCATGACGACGGATAGTTTCGAACTCGAACAGTTCCTCCCCTACAGGCTCAACCGCACCGCCGAATTCGTCGGCCTGCGTTTTGCGGCGCATTACAAGGCGAAATACGGCCTGACCCGGCCGGAATGGCGCACGCTTGCGGCGCTCGGCAGTTCCGGACGGATGACCTCGAAGGCAGTCGGCATTCATTCCAGCATGCACAAGACCAAGGTCAGCCGCGCCGTCTTCGCGCTCGAACAACGCCGCTGGCTGAAGCGCAGCCAGGACGATGCGGACCGGCGTCTCGAACACCTCGAGCTCACCCCTGCCGGGCAGCTGGCTTACCGGGAGCTGATCGAACTCGCCCGCCGCTATCAGGCCGAACTGGAGGCGGAATTAGGCGAGAGCGGCATCGAGGCTCTATCGACCGGTCTAGCGGCAATCGAGCAGGTCATCCGCCGTTCGGGCAAGGGGAAACTGCCGGAGCCGGACAATCTTTAGGACTTGGCGGGCTTTTGAATCGGAATCCCACCAAAATCCTTCAACACATTGAGAACGATCGATGTTTTGACATGCTGGACGCTCTCGTGCGGCAACAGCACGTCATTGACGAAGTGGGACAGGCCAGCAAGATCCCGCGTCACCACTTTCAGGTGATAGTCCATCTCGCCGGTCAGCGAGAAACATTCGAGCACTTCCGGCAGGTCCTCGACGAGGCGGGCGAACCGCTTGGCGTTGTCGCGATTATGGGTGGCGAGCGTCACGGCGATCACCACAAGAAGGTCGAGACCGAGTTTTTGGCGATTGAGGTGCGCCCGATAGGTCTCAATGAACCCCTCGCCCTCCAGCCGCGCACGGCGGCGCGAACATTGCGACGGGGAGAGCGCGATGAGTTCCGACAATTCGTTATTGGTCAACCGCCCGTCGATCTGCAGGTGACTCAAGATCTTCAGGTCGTAGCCGTCCAAAGCTTCCATCGTGCATCCGATCGCCCAATTCCGCATGCTTCATGCACAAATCCAGCAGAACCCGGCTAAGATTGCAAGCACAATGCAGGCCTCCTGCATCATCATGGTAAGCGACTGACAGGAGGAATTTGCCATGGGTCCTTTCCCGCACGACGCACCGGTTTCGCAGATTACCGCCGACAATCCGGCCGGCACAGACGGTTTCGAGTTCGTCGAATTCGCCCATCCCGAACCGCAGAAGCTGGAAGAGCTGTTCACCCGCATGGGCTACAAGCCGGTGGCCAAACACAAGACGAAGAACATCACCGTCTGGCGCCAGGGCGACATCAACTACATCCTCAATGCCGAGCCGGGCAGCCATGCCATGCGCTTCGTCGACGAACACGGCCCCTGCGCGCCGGCCATGGCCTGGCGCGTCGTCGATGCCAAGCACGCCTACGATCATGCAGTCTCCAAGGGTGCGACACCCTACGAGGGTAAGGACAAGACGCTCGACGTGCCGGCAATCGTCGGCATCGGCGGTTCGCTTCTCTATTTCGTCGAGACCTATGGCGAAAAGGGTTCGGCCTATGAGACCGAATTCGAATGGCTTGGCGAGCGGAACCCCCGACCCGAAGGCGTCGGTTTCTATTATCTCGACCACCTGACCCACAACGTCTATCGCGGCAACATGGACAAGTGGTGGGACTTCTACCGCGAACTCTTCAACTTCAAGCAGATCCACTTCTTCAACATCGACGGCCGTATCACCGGCCTCACGAGCCGGGCGATCACCTCCCCCTGCGGCAAGATCCGCATTCCGCTGAACGAGTCCAAGGACGAGACCAGCCAGATCGAGGAATTCCTGAAGAAATACAAGGGCGAAGGCATCCAGCACATCGCAGTCGGCACCGACGGCATCTATGAGGCGACCGACAAGCTCGCTGACAATGGGCTGAAATTCATGCCCGGACCACCGGATACCTATTACGAAATGTCCGGCACCCGCGTGCACGGCCATGATGAGCCGATCGAGCGTATGAAGAAACACGGCATCCTGATCGACGGCGAAGGCGTGGTCGATGGCGGCATGACCAAGATCCTGCTGCAGATCTTCTCGAAGACGGTGATCGGCCCGATCTTCTTCGAATTCATCCAGCGCAAGGGCGACGAAGGGTTTGGCGAAGGTAATTTCCGCGCCCTCTTCGAGTCCATCGAGGAAGACCAGATCCGCCGCGGCGTGTTGAAGCCGCAGGAAGCTGCCGAATAACAAGAACAGCTCCGGAGGGTAGAAAACCCGGCGGTCATTCCGCCGGGTTTTCCATGCCGACAGCTTCCATCGCGCTCAGGGCTCGATGGAAAAAACTTCGCCATGCGTAGCAACGTAGAATTCGCCTTCCGGCGTCACCCAGCCGCGGAACATACCGTCCGTATTGTAGGGCGCGGTAATCGAGCCGTCGGCGCCGACAGCCACGAGCCCAGCCCCTATATCGTGCTGCTTCAGATCCTGCTGGATGACCTTGGCAGCCGCCTTCTCAAGGCTCTCGCCGAGATAGGAAACGCGGGCCGCCACTTCATGGCCGACCGCATAACGCATGAAATATTCGCCCTTGCCGGTGCCGGACACGGCACAGGCGCCGTCGCGCGCGTAAGTTCCGGCGCCGATGATCGGGGTATCACCGATACGGCCCTCCGGCTTGTTATTGTAACCGCCGGTCGAGGTGGCTGCCGCCAGATGCCCTTCTGCGTCGAGCGCAACGGCACCGACCGTGCCATGCTTTTCCGACTCGCTCGCCTTCGCCGCCGTTCCGGCCGCGGCATGTGCCTTCATCGCCGCCAGCGCCTTGATACGCCGCTCGGTGGTGAAATAATCCGGCTCGACCATATCGAGCCCGGCCTCGCGGGCGAACTCGTCGGCCGCCTCGCCGCCAAGCAGGATCGCGTCGCCCTTTTCCATGATCTTTCGGGCTGCCTTGATCGGATTGCGGATACGGCGAACCAGCGTCACCGCACCGGCTTCGAGCGTACGGCCGTCCATGATCGAGGCGTCCAGTTCATGCCTGCCGTTGGTATTGAGTGCCGCCCCGTAACCGGCGTTGAAATGTGGCGAATCTTCCATGACGACCACAGCCGCCTGCACCGCGTCGAGCGCCGCACCGCCTGATGTCAGCACCTCCCAGCCGGCCTTCAGCGCCCGGCCCAGATCGACGCGGGCGGCCGCCCATTCCTCGTCGCTCAGGTCGAGTTTTGCCATGACGCCGCAGCCGCCGTGGATCGCCAGCGCAATCTTTCCCATCGATCCTTCTCCCCGTCTGAACTTGCAGGTTTTTCAGAAAAACGGCCGGGCGAGATGCCCGGCCGGTGGCTCACAGGTTGGGATGGCCTATTTCGCCGGGCGGATGTTCATCGCCAGGGTGTCCTCGTCTGAACGGGGAACGATGGTGATACCCTTCTTCATGCCCCAGGCCGAGACGGTCGAGGCGATCGCGAGATAAGGCCGGTCGGTCGAAACCAGCGCATTTGCGTCCATCAGGAACTTTTCGCGCTTCTTGGCGTCCATCTCGACGGCGGCGTCCTCGATCAGCTTGTCCATGGTCTTGTTGACATAGCCGCGAAGGTTGAAGGCACCGAGCTTGGTCGCCGGGTCGTTGCTGTGGGCGAGCGACGACAGCGTGTAGTTCGATTCACCCGTCAGAGTGCCCCAGCCCGACATGGTCATGGAGTAGTCGCCGCGGGTGTTGGCCGGGAAGAAGACGGCGCCCGGCTGGGCGTTGGCCTCCGCCTGGATGCCGATGGCGGTCAGCATCTGGGCGATCGTCGTGCCGACGTCCTTGTCGCCCGGCAGGCGGTCGTTGGTGAAGGAGAAGGTCACCTTGAAGCCGTTCGGATAACCCGCTTCGGCAAGCAGCTTCTTGGCCTTTGCCGGATCGGCCTTTGTGGATTTGACCGCCGGGTTCCACCCGAAGATGTTCGGCGTCACAAGCTGCGACTGAACGCTGCCCATGCCTTCCATGGCGATCTCGGTGATCGTCTCGCGGTCGATCGCCAGATCGAAGGCTTCGCGCACCTTGGGATCCTGGAATGGGTTCTTCGGCAGCGGCGAACCATCCTTGGCGCTCACCTGCGGCGGCTTATCGCGGAAATCGAAGGCGACGTTGAAGAGATAGACGCTGTCCTGGCGCACGACGGTGAGCTTGGCATCCTTCTCGAGCGTCGGGACGTCGGAGGCCGGAATGCGCGAGATCAGGTCGACCTGACCGGCTTTCAACTGTGCGACGCGGGCCGCATCGTTCGGGATCTCCTTGCGGGTGACCTTGTCCCAGGGTTCCTTCTCGCCCCAGTAGCCGTCGAACTTCTGCAGCACGAGCTGTTCCTTCGGCGTCCAGGAGACGAACTTGTAGGGGCCGGTGCCGATCGCCGCCTTGCCGGAATTGAAACCTTCCGAAGCCTTGTCGGCGTTCGCGGAAAAGTCCTTGGCAGCCGTGTGCGAAACGACGAAGAGGCGGATGAAATCGTTCGGCAGGTTCGGTGCAGCACCATCGGTCTTGATGCGGATCGTCAGCGGATCGACGATCTCGATACCCCTGACACGACGGACGTAGATGGTGGTCGGGTTGGGACCGGTGACGGCCGGGATGCGCTCGATCGAGAACTTCACGTCCTCGGCGGTGAAATCGGAACCGTCGTGGAATTTGACGCCCGGACGGAGCTTGAACTCCCAGGTCGTATTGTCGATGGCCTTCCAGCTCGTCGCAAGGCCCGGCTCGAGCTCAAGATTGTTGCCGGATCTCACGAGCGAGTCATAGATATGCTTGACCGCTTCGGCGTGGGTGCCGGCGGCGGTGAAATGCGGATCGACCGACAGCGGGCCGGCGCGCACGCCGATCGTCAGGTCGGCGGCAAGTGCAGCTCCCGAAACGCTGCCGAGCAATAGGGCGGCGAGAGCCCCCGTGCGGAATGTCTTCAGAATAGTCATTCTTCGTTCTCCTTTATATTTATCATTGGGGGCCAGTTGGGGGATTCCACGACGACTTTCGCCAACAGTTCGGAGAGCATCAGCTTTTCGGCAGGCGTGAGCCCCGACAGCATGACCTTTTCACGCTCCACCATCGGCTGCATGGTTCGGTCGACGATGCGCTTTCCTTCGTCCGTGATGTAGAGGACGAAGCTTCGAAGATCTGCCGCATCGACCTCGCGCCGGATGATGTCCTTGTCGATCAGCTTCTGGATCGCCCGGCTCATCGTATTTTTCGGAAAGCCCGAAGAGCTGCTGATGGCGCTGGCTGTCAGCCCGTCGGAAAGGCCGAGCGAATAGAGCACCACGAATTCCGGCCGGGCGAGCCCGTACTCCTTTTCGATCCAGCGATAGATCGGCTCGTTGAATTGCAACGCCAGGAAGTTGATGCGGAAGGAAAGCCAGCAGGGATTCTGCCACAACTTCACGGACACCAGATCATCGACGCCATGACTGCCGGCCGCGACCTTGCCGCCCTCTCTGAGGAGCGCATCGAAGGATGAGATTTCCAATTGCAATGCCATCGGCTCCCGCAGAAATCCGCGTCGGATTTTGTTCCGTATGGAACTTGACGGTCGGTTATTTGACTGTCAATCTCTTTTTTTAGTTCCGTATGGAACCTTGCACTTGATCGGCACAACGCCTGTCAAGGCACATTTTTTGTGCTTTTGTGCTGAATTCTGATTAGTTTTTGCGCGTCTCGCGCATGGCATGGAGATTTCATGAAGATCGCGGATATGAACTGGATGCAGGTGGAGGAACGGGCGGCCGAGGATGACCGCTGCGTGCTGCCGATCGGCAGCGTCGAGCAGCATGCCTATCTCAGTCTTGCCACCGACATGATCCTAGCCGAGAAGGTTTCGCTCGACGCAGCAGAGCCGCTCGGCATTCCGGTTTTCCCGGTCGTGCCCTACGGCCTCGCCTCGTCGTTTGCGACTTTTCCCGGCACGCTGACGCTGACGCTCGCAACCTATATCGGCGTGATCCGCGACCTGATGGACGGCATCCACCGTTCCGGCTTCCGCCGCGTCCTGATCGTCAACGGCCATGGCGGCAACACGCCGGCGACCGCGGTCATCTCCGAATGGCTGAATGCCCATCCGGACGCCTCGGTGAAATTCCACGACTGGTGGCGGGCACCCAAGACCTGGGCCAAGGTGCAGGACACCGATGCCGCCGCCTCGCACGCCTCCTGGATGGAAAATTTCCCCTGGACACGCACCACCGACCAACGCCAGCCGACGACTTCCAAGCCGAAGGTGGATTTTGCCGCCCTCGCCCGAGTCGATGCGGCCCGCAAGCGCGAACTGCTGGGAGACGGAAACTATCACGGTCTCTACCAGCGCCCCGACGAGGACATGCTGGCGATCTGGGACGTGGCTGTCGCGGAAACCCGCGATCTTCTCGAAAACGACTGGCACTGACGGCCGGGCATCCTTCAAGGCGCCTCACCCTCCGAAACCCGCAGAAGACGGGCCTGGGGACAAGAACAGGGGAATACATGTTAGGTTTCGTCTTGCAGCGCCTGTGGCAGGCGGCCATCGTGGTCATTGCGATGTCGGCGCTCGTCTTCTGCGGTGTCTATGCCGTCGGAAATCCCATCGACGTGCTGATCTCGCCGGATGCGACGCAGGACATCCGTGCCGCGGTGATCGCCCAATACGGCCTCGACCAGCCGCTCTGGCGCCAATATTTCGCCTTTCTCGGCCGGCTGATCGAAGGCGATTTCGGCCGTTCGCTCGTCTACAGCATGCCGGTCAGCGAACTGATCCTCACCCGGCTGCCAGCAACGCTGGAACTGACGCTGGCTGCCGTCCTCTTTGCCAGCCTCGTCGGCGTCCCGATCGGCATGTATGCCGGCTACCGGCCGCACAGCCTGGTTTCCCGTGCCATCATGGCGATCTCGATCCTCGGCTTCTCGGTGCCGACCTTCTGGTTCGGCCTGATGCTGATCATGGTGTTTGCCGTACAATGCGGCTGCATGCCGGCCGGCGGGCGCGGCGAGACAGCGAGCCTGTTCGGCGTCGACTTCAGCTTCCTGACCGGCGACGGGCTTGCCCACCTTGTCCTTCCCGCCCTGAACCTCGCGCTCTTCAAGTTTTCGCTGATGATCCGGCTCGCCCGCGCCGGCACCCGCGAACTGATGCTGAGCGACACGGTGAAATTCGCCCGTGCCGCCGGCCTCTCGGAATTCACGGTGCTGAGCCGGCATGTGCTTCGCCTGATCTCCATTCCGCTCGTCACCGTCTTCGGCCTGGAACTCGGCTCGACACTCGCCTTCGCGGTCGTCACCGAAACCATCTTTTCCTGGCCGGGTCTCGGAAAGCTGATCATCGACAGCATCACCTCGCTCGACCGGCCGGTCATGGTCGCCTACCTGATGCTCGTCGCCTTCCTGTTCATCGTCATCAACCTGATCGTCGATCTGACCTACGCGCTGCTCGATCCGCGCCTGAGAAAGGGCCGTGCCTGATGCGCGACACTCTGCTTGGCCGCTTCCTCGAGGAATTCTTTCGCAACAAGGTGGCGACGGGTGCGGCAATCGTCGTTTTCCTGATCGTACTGACCGCGATCATCGCGCCGCTGGTCACCCCTCAGGACCCCTATGACCTGACCAGCCTCGTCCTGCGCGATGCGCGGCGTGCACCGGGTTATGTCGGCACCGGCGGTTATACCCATTGGCTCGGCACGGATTCGCAAGGCCGCGACCTGCTGTCGGCGATCATCTATGGCCTGCGCATCTCGCTGCAAATGGGTGTTATCGCCGGCGGCATCGCCTTCGTCATCGGCGCGGTGGTCGGCTGCTCGGCTGCCTATATCGGCGGCCGTTTCGAAAGCCTCGCGATGCGCATCGTCGACCTGCAGCTGTCCTTCCCGGCCATCCTGCTCGCCTTCGTCATCGCCGCCCTTCTCGGACAAGGGCGTTACCAGCTGATCATGGCGCTGATCTTCGCCCAATACGCCTATTTCGCCCGCACCGCCCATGGCGCCGCATCCGCCGAACGGCAGAAGGATTATGTCGAGGCGGCGCTCTCCATCCCGCTTTCGCCCTGGCGCGTCGTGCTGAAACATATCCTTCCGAACTCGCTTCCGCCGCTGATCGTGGTCGCCACCGTGCAGGTAGCGAGCGCCATTTCTCTCGAAGCCACCCTCTCCTTCCTCGGCGTCGGCCTGCCGCCGACCGAGCCGTCGCTCGGCATGCTGATCGCCAACGGCTTCCAGTACCTGCTCTCGGGCCGCTACTGGATCTCGATCTATCCGGGCATCGCGCTGATCCTGTTCATCGTCTCGCTCAACCTCGTCGGCGACCAAATCCGCGATCAGCTCAACCCGAGGCTCCGCCGATGACTGAAACGATGACAAGGCCGCTTCTCGAAATCACCAATCTCAAGACCTGGTTCCCGAGCAGCCGTGGCGAGATCAGGGCGGTCGATGGCGTTTCGTTTTCGCTGGCGCCGGGCGAGGTGCTCGGCCTGGTCGGAGAATCCGGTTCCGGCAAGTCGATCACCGGCTTCTCGATCATCGGCCTGATCGACGAGCCCGGCCGCATCGTCGAAGGTTCGATCAAGCTCGAAGGCCGCGAACTGATCGGCCTTTCCGCCCATGACCTGCGCGCCATCCGTGGCAAGACCATTTCGATGGTCTTCCAGGACCCGATGATGACGCTGAACCCAGTCCTGAGCATCGGCACCCAGATCAGACTGGCGCTCGAAGCGCATGAGAATATCAGCGCATCGGATGCACGCGAAAGAGCGATCAAGGCGCTGGCGCAGGTCCGGATCAGCGAACCAGAACGCAAGGTGGATTTTTTCCCGCACCAGTTTTCCGGCGGCATGCGCCAGCGCGTGGCAATCGCCATCGCCCTGCTCCACCGGCCGAAACTGATCATCTGCGACGAACCGACGACGGCGCTCGACGTCTCGATCCAGGCGGAAATCCTCGCCGAGATGAAGGAACTGGTGGCCGAACTCGGCACCGCGCTGATCTGGATCAGCCATGACCTCGCAGTCGTGTCGTCCCTCGCCGACCGCGTCGCGGTGATGAGATCCGGCAATATCGTCGAGATCGGTCCGGCGCTCGGCGTGCTCACCCGCCCGCAGCATGACTACACCAAGGCGCTGCTCGACGCGCTGCCCTCACGCGCCAAGCCCGGGCAGTTGCTGCTGCGCGGCAGCGGCATCGCGGATGCCGCGCCACCACCGCGCAAGTCGGCAACGTTGAACCTGCCGCCGCTCGGCAGCCCCTATCTCGTCATCGACAACGCGATGAAGCGCTTCGAAAAGCCGGCGGGCCTGTTCAGGAACCTGGCGATCAAGTCCGGCATTTCCCAGCCGCTGCCGGTCGTCCAGGCAGTCGACGGCGTCAGCATCACCCTGAAACGCGGCGAAGTGCTCGGCCTCGTCGGCGAGTCCGGCTCCGGAAAATCGACGCTCGGCCGCATGGCGGCCGGCATCACGATTCCAACCTCCGGAACGATCCGTCTCAACGGCAAACCGGTCATGAGTGACGGCCGCAATGCGCGAAAAATCACCACCCGCATCCAGACCATCTTCCAGGACCCGTTCGCGTCGCTCAACGGCCGCATGCGGATCGGCGATATCATCGCTGAAGGGCCGCTCGCCCACAAGCTTGTCGCCCGGGCTGAAGCACCCGTCTACGTCAAGGAATGGCTGGCTGCGGTCGGGCTCGATCCCACCTTTGCCAATCGTTTCCCGCACCAGTTCTCCGGCGGCCAGCGCCAGCGCATCGCGATCGCCCGCGCGCTCGCCATGCAGCCAGATGTGGTCGTCTGCGACGAACCGGTCGCCTCGCTCGACGTATCGATCCAGGCGCAGATCATCAACCTGCTGATCCGCCTGCGCGCCGAACTCGACCTGTCGTTGATCTTCATCAGCCACGACCTGTCCGTCGTCCGGCATCTCTGCGACCGCGTCGCGATCATGTATCGCGGCAAGATCGTCGAGGAAGGTCCGGCGGCAACGATCTACGCCGCTCCGCAGCACGATTACACCAGGCGGCTGCTCGCGGCCGTGCCGGTCCTGCCTGAGGCGGCAGAATAACAAAAGGGAGAATGGGACATGGAACCCTGGGAATGGGACGAGGCCACCTGGCGCGGCAAGGTCAACAAGGTGCGGGCCGGCCGCTCGCTGAAGCCGAAAGCCTGGAAGGATGGCGCGCGCTGCGCGGTCGCCCTATCCTTCGACAGCGACCACGAGACCAACGAGCTTCGCGACGGCGGCGAATCGATCGGCCGCATGTCCCAAGGACAATACGGCAATCGCATGGGCGTGCCGCGCATCCTCGAAACGCTGAAGAATGCCGATGTGCCGGCGACCTTCTTCGTTCCGGCAGTCGCAGCCCTCCTCTATCCGGACGAACAGCGCCGCGTCATCGCCGAAGGCCACGAAATCGGCCTGCACGGCTGGATTCACGAGATGAACACCAAGGTTCCGGCCGCCAAGGAACGCGAACTGCATTTCCGCGCCGCCGATACGCTGGAAAAGATCACCGGCATCCGCCCGGTCGGCATGCGCACGCCCTCCTGGGATTTCTCCTACGAGACGCTGACGATCGAGCGCGAGCTCGGGCTGATCTACGATTCCTCGCTGATGGCCGACGACGACCCGTATGAACTGGTCGAGGACGGCGAACCGACCGGCATGGTCGAACTGCCGGTCGAATGGATCCGTGACGATGCGGTCTATTTCAACATGAACCGCTTTACCGCGCTGCGCCCCTATACGCCGCCGACCTCGGTGCTCGACATCTTCAAGCGCGAATTCGACCGCGCTTATCTCGAAGGCGGGCTGTTCCTTTTGACCATGCACCCGCATGTGTCCGGTTACCGCTCGCGCATCTTCGTACTGGAGGATCTGATCAGGCACATCCAGGGCCACGAGGGCGTCTGGTTTGCCACCCACGCGGATATCGCCCGCTTCGCCAAGGAGAATGGCGGCGAGTGAGGTTGCAACAAAGTACACCCCGCTCAACGGGTTCCGTTCGATCCGATGCCCCCTCAGCGCCGGTCGACGAGGATTTTCATGATCGCCACCCGCTCGGGCAGTTCGACCAGATAATGCGGATCGCGATCCAGATGATGCACCTTGTTCGGATCGCCGCCGGTAAAGGCCGCCATGGACTCGAAGTCGGGCCAGTAGGAGGTCGTCACGAACTCCGTTTCGTCACCGAGGTCCTCCCGAAAAAGCTGAACCGCAAGCGCGGTCTTGACGATCGGCGGAATGCCCGCCTCGAGCAGGTAGGCCTCGTATTCGTCGGCAATCGAGGTGCGTGTACGCCCTCGCCAGATTCTTGCAAGCGTCGCCTTTGTGCTCATGGAATGCTCCTCACATCCGGTTTCCCGAGCAACTAGAGCCAGAGCGGCAATTGCCAATAGGAAGGCGCTAACCCTTTCCCCGTCCGGGGGCGATGAAGGCTGCGATCGCCGTCTCGTCCAGCCTGGCCTCCCGCAGGAAGCGCCGGGCAAACTCGGCAGCAGAAGCTTTCATGGCGTCGTTCGGGCGGATCAGGTGGAAGGCCACATGGTGGTCGATGGTCCTGTCGGACACGGCGACGACCCGCCCGGAGGCAAGCGCCGCGTCCGCAAGCGGCGGCCGGGCGAGCGCAATCCCGAGGCCATGCGCGCAGGCGTCGATCACCAGGTTATAATCCTCGAACCGCCGGTCCTGCCCTCGCGGCACGTAATCGACTTTCTCGATGGCCAGCCAGCGCCGCCAGGCCTCGACATTGGAATCGTGCAGGATCGGCAATTCGAGCAGTGACTTCGCGTCTGTGCGCCCGCCGAGACGTTCGGCCACAGCCGGAGCGGCGATCGGCACGAGCTTCTCCTGCCAGAGCGGCAGGCTGCGCACGCCGGCCCATGGCCCCTTGCCGCAACGGATCGCGAGGTCGATGCCCTCGCTGAAGTCCGCCAGCCGATGTTCCAGGATCAACTCCAGGTGGATATCGCTGGCCTCCAGCTTCGGCATGCGCGAAAACAGCCAGAGCGAGGCGACCGACGGCGTCACCGAAAGCCGGACGACCGCCTTGCTGCGGCGGGGCAGCCACCGCTCGTCCGTATCCCCGAGCAGGGCCAAAGCTTCCTCCGCGCGGGCGAAAAACCGCATGCCTTCCGGTGTGAGCGTCACACCGCGGGCCTCGCGGGAGAACAGCCGCACGCCCATCCAGCGCTCCAGCCGGGATATCTGCCGGGAGACGGCGCCATGGGTGACACCGCCCTCTTCCGCCGCTGCTGAAAACGATCCGAGACGCGCGGCTCGGGCGAAGGTCTCGAGCGTATCAAGTGGCGGCAAAGTCTGCGAGCTGTGAACCATACGCACATATGATCATCGATTACGTTGCTTTTCAAGCATGGATGAGTGGCCTAAATCTCGACTTCCAAGCTTCGAGGGAGAAAGAGATGAGCACGGTTGCCATGAATGCCGGAACAGATGAGAGACACGGATTCGATGTGATCGCCTTCCTGGCGATCCTGGTGACCATCGTTTTCTGGGCCTCGTCCTTCGCCGTGATCCGCGTCGCGCTCGGACCGCTGACGCCGATCGAGCTTGCGGCGGCACGATATGTTCCGGCCGCATTGATCGCGGTATTCTATCTCGTAATTGCCCGGCCGGCTCTTCCAGCCAGAGGCGATGTCCTCCGCCTCGTCGTCGCGGCAGTGCTCTTCATCGCCGCCTATGCCGTTCTCCTCAACATGGGCGAGCGAACGGTGGCGGCTGGTCCGGCGAGCTTCATCATCAACACCATGCCGGTCTTCACCGCACTCATCGCCATTTTCGCGCTCGGCGAGCGGTTCGGCCGCTGGGGCTGGGTCGGAACGGCGATCTCCTTTGCCGGCGTGGCGCTGATCGCGGCCTCCGGCGAGGATGGCTTCGATCTCGATCCGAACGCGATCCTCATCCTCGGCGCCGCTCTCTGCTCGGCGATCGCAAGCGTGCTGCAGAAGCCTATCCTCGGCCGCATGCCGGCTTTGGCCGTCACGGCCTGGCTGATGCTGATCGGCTCCATTCCGCTGCTGCCGGCCATACCGTCCGCCCTGCAGGCGCTCGCCGCCGCCCCGGCCGAGGTGAACTGGGGCCTCGCCTATCTGGTGCTCTTCCCGACCGCGATCGGGTACGTCACCTGGGCGATCGCCTTGAAGCGGCTGTCCGCGGCAAGGGCCTCCAATTTCCTGTACGGCGTTCCTCCGACCGCGACCGTGATCGGTTTCCTCTGGCTCGGCGAAGTGCCCACCCTGATCGGCGCGATCGGCGGCGTCATGGCCATCGTCGGCGTACTCGTCGTCAACGTGATGCGCAGGAGATAGTGCCGCGGCAGTCGCGGGAAAACTGCGTTTTCCGGCCAATTGATGAAACAGTTCTTGCCGTGGATTATTTGCCGGTTCCGTTCACGAACTGGAGGATGAGCTGGTGGACGTTGCCGCCCTCGCTCATCTCCATCCGATCGTAGTCGTTGCTGCGTTTCTGCTGCGCCTTCGAAATCTCGCCGAGCTTGGCCGTCAGTTCCGTCCTGATTTTCGTGCATTTCGGGTCGTTGGCGACACTGAGCCCTACGCTCACCCGCTCGATCTCCTTCACCATGTCGGTGATGATAACGCCGTGGACCAGTTCGTGCTTGCGGACGCCTTCGATGAAGACATCCCATTTCCTCTTAAGCTCGGGGGAAAGCGCCGATGCGGGCTTGGGCAGCATATAGGTGATGATCAGCTTCGGCCGCGCCGAAACCAGCGTGCAGGCACCGTCCGGCTGCGGCCGGTAATCGCGGGTCCAGGTCAGCTTGAAATTGGTGTGCGCGATGGCGCGCACCTCCTTGCCGATCTTGGGGCCACGCTCGCCAATGGAAGCGTAGAGATCGACGCCGGAATCACCCGTGACAGGATAGGTCTGGATTTGCTCGACCGGTTGCCATTGGTTCTGCGCCGATACGTCAATCGGCACCAGGACGAGACAAATCATCCCCCTGAGAATTCCTGCACCTATCCTCACCCGTATCCTCCCGCTTCGATCGCCGCGAAACTAGGGAGACGACCCCGCAGTTTCAATTGGCCAGATGTGTTTCAGTGAACGCTATACATTACAACTTTGGTTCCAGGCCCTTGCCATATTTCCCTCGAAATGGATGATGACAGTTGCGTGACAAAGCGTTCTGATTTGGTGCTGGAGAATTCAATGGGAGAAAAGCGAAAGGTCTACGAGGCGCTGGTGGACGGCGCCATGGAAGGTCTCACCGACGAGGCGTTGTTTAAGTTTGTTACCAAGCGTTGCCCGAAGACGTCGAGCAAGAAGATCGTCAGGGCAGCCCTGCTCGGGTTGAGCGACCCGCACCTGCGTGACCGGAACATTCTGGATACGATCTATGCGCTGGCCATCAAGCACCGCATGGACGAGTTCCGGGATGGCGAGGATGGAGACGACGAAAGGGATACATGGCCCGTGCCTTTTGCCCGGTCGCTCGACAAGGAAACGGTCGGCGCGGATCTGGGCTAGTTGGCCGCCTGCTGTCATCCCTCCTACACAGAAGCTGCCTAGACTGCCCTCATCGAGGGTGAGTTCATGCACGGCCGCGCCAATCTCACAGCCATGAGGCTCATGGATGCCTGCGAGCATCTGCTTTGCAAAGCCGAGACTTTCGAGGATCTGACCGCCCGGCGGATCGCCGTCGACGATCCTGACATCGTCATTGCCCGCATGGTCGAGGTGATTGCGCCGATGTTCCGCCGCTGAACCGGTTTCGAACGGCATTTGAAATCCGTCACGAGCAGGAAACAACCCGCTTCTAACTGTCCTGGACCCGGAAGGTGGGAAGGACGGTCGGGAAGCATCGGCGGCGGCTTGCCGCTGCCGGCATGAAATCACGTGGTTGGCCGGCCCAGCATCATCGGGTCGTCACACGCCGTTATGAGGCCGTGCCGCAGGAACAAGCACGCGGTCGACGATCCGCGAGTCGAGATCGTAGACCGAGATCGGCGTGTCCTTGCCGATCCGGGTCCCGTCCAGGAGACGGATCAGATCGTCGGCGCCGCCGACGGGCTGGCCGTCGATCGCCAGGATGAAATCGCCTTCCTTCAAACCCGCTTTGTCAGCCGGGCTGCCCGGATCGATGCGGCGGATGCGCACCGTCGTCTCCTGGGTCATCCCTGCCTTCACCGCGACGCGGCGCGGCAGCGCGGTCGTATCGACGACGATGCCGATGAAGGCGCGCCGCACATGGCCGAAGCGCAGGATTTCCGAGACCACGAAATTGGCGGTGTTGGAGGCTACCGCAAAGGCGATGCCCTGCGCGCCGCGGATGACCGCAGTGTTGACGCCGACCACCTCGCCGGATGCCGACACCAGCGGCCCACCGGAATTACCCGGATTGAGCGCGGCGTCGGTCTGCACGACGTCGTCGATCAGCCGGCCGGTGGACGAGCGCATCGAGCGGCCGAGCGCAGACACGACACCTGACGTCACCGACCAATCGAAGCCGAGCGGATTCCCGATCGCGATGGCGATATGACCGCGCCGCAATTTCTGGGAATCGCCGAGCCGTGCCCAGGCCTGCACGTCCATGTCGGCCCGCACCAGTGCGATATCGGTATCGGCGTCACGCCCGAGAACGGCGCCCTGCCCGACCGCGCCGTTGGCGCTGCGGATGCGGACGGCCTTGGCTTCGGCCACGACGTGGTGATTGGTAATGATCAGGCCGTCGGGCGAAATCGCAAAGCCCGATCCATGCCCTCCTTGGCCGGCAGCGCCGCCGAGCCGCTCGATGCGGCTGACGGCGGGACCGACGCGGTCCACCGCGCCGGCAACCGTCTCCGAATAAGCGTCGAGCAGGACGCTATCCTCGGGGACGGGAGGATTGATATCGATAAATCCCATGACAAGAACTCCGGAAACACCTTCTGAGAGAACAGAAGGTTTTATTGGGAGCTGATGTGGTGGGTTCGAAAGCCGGAAACAAGAACCCGGCTTTAGCCGGCTCAGCTCTCCGAAAAGATCGGGTCCTGGGTGAACATGCCGCCCTGGTAGACAGCGGCTGGCGACGTCGGTTCCGGACGCCCCTTGGCATCGAGCTCGGCGCGGAAGCGTTCGGCATTGTCCTTCGGCTTCCAGCCGAGATAGGACGCGTGGGAATTATCCCACCACTTGCTGTCATTGTCGGAAATGCCCCAGATGATCGGGCATCCGAGCATGGGTGCGCGGAAGACGCAGTCGATCAGGGACGCGAAGTCGTCATAGGACATCCAGCCGGACAGCATGCGGTGGTTGATCGGCTTTTCGAAGCAGCTGCCGATCCTGACGAGCGCCGTCTCCTGACCGAATTTTTCGAAATACATGCGGGCCAGAGCCTCGCCAAAACACTTCGAGACGCCGTAGAGACCGTCCGGCTTCATCGGAGCCTTGACGTCGATATGCTCGTCCTGCCGGTAGAAGCCCACGACGTGGTTGGAGCTGGCAAACAGGATGCGCGGCTGGCCGTGGGCCCGCGCCGCTTCGTAGATGTTGTAGAGGCCGAGCAGGTTGGCATTGAGGATTTTTGAAAACTTGTCCTCGACCGAGACGCCGCCGAGATGCAGGATACCGTCACAGCCCTCGACCAGCTTCATGACGGCATCGGCATCACCGAGGTCGCAAACGACCATTTCCTCATTCGGACCCGGGGTGCCGAGATCGACGATATCGGAGAGGCGAAGCGTTTCGGCGAAACCGGCAAGGCGCGAGCGCATGGCGCGTCCGAGGCCGCCGCCGGCACCGGTGATCAAAAGTCTTTTCAAGAAATCATCCTCCGAAAGCGGCGCATTGGCCGCGGCAATCCCTGTGATGGCCGGTCTATCAGCCAACTTGTTCGTGACAAGCGTCGACAGTTATCATACATGTTGGGAAAGCTCGGTCAACAAGCCGGGGTCGGTTCGGCACGACCGCCCAACTTGACATACGGGTTGACGCCATAGTGTGATATGCCGCCGAGCAGGGAGGAATGAAATGAGCGTTGAAACCAAACTCGATACCGGCAGGGGATCGAGGACGCTTGTTTCCCGCCTCGGAGAAACGCTGCGTCAGGCGATTGCGGCAGGCCAGTTTCCGCCGGGCTCACGCCTGCCAAGCGAAGCGCAGTTGACCGAGGCACACGGCGTCAGCCGCACCGTCGTGCGCGAGGCGATCGCATCGCTGCGCGCCGACCGATTGGTGGAAGCACGTCAAGGCGCCGGCGTCTTCGTGCTGGAGCCCTCGCGTAACGCACAGCCCATGCTTTCTCTCTCGAATATCGATCTCGCCCGCGTATCCTCGATGATCGAACTTCTGGAACTCAGAACCGCCGTCGAAGTCGAGGCTGCGGGGCTTGCCGCACTTCGCCGCTCGCCCGCACAGGAAGAAGTCATTCTTGATCGCCATTATGCGGTCCGCGCCTGTCTCGATGCGGCAAAACCAACCAGCGAGGCGGATTTCGCATTGCATCTCGCCATCGCCGAAGCCACCAACAATCCCCGTTTCCGCGAATTCCTGACCATGATCGGCCGCAGCCTGATCCCCCGCGCAGCCCTGCGCCCGGACGATTCGGAGGCTGACCAGGCCGCCTATATCAAGCTGCTCGACGAGGAGCACAACGCCATCGTCGTGGCGATTTCCGACGGTGACGAGGAAGGTGCACGAGACGCCATGCGCCGGCACCTGCGGGGCGCGCAGCTGCGCTATCGCACCCTTCTCCGGGAGTTGCGTGAATCTGTAAGATGACTTGTTGACACAAGTCGAGGCGACCTGTACGACAATTTCTGTCTGGAGGAGACGCTTACAAAGGAAATCCGCATGATGACGCCTGAAGAAATCAAGGTCGCACTTGGTGCCGGCCTGCTGTCCTTTCCCGTCACCCATTTCGACAAGGAAGGCCAGTTCCAGCCGGAAAGCTATCGCCGCCATGTGGAATGGCTGTCGGGCTTCGACGCACCGGTCCTGTTTGCCGCAGGCGGCACGGGCGAATTCTTCTCGCTGTCTCCCAATGAAGTTCCCGGTATTGTTTCCGCCGCCAAGGAAGCCGCCGGCAAGACCGCGATCGTCTCCGGCTGCGGTTTCGGCACCCATGTCGGCGTCGAAATGGCCCGCGCGGTCGAAAAGGCCGGCGCCGACGGCATCCTGCTGCTGCCGCATTACATGATCGATGCGCCGCAGGAAGGTCTTTACCAGCATGTGAAGCGCATCTGCCAGTCGGTTGGAATAGGCGTCATGGTCTATAACCGCGACAACTCGATCCTGTCGGTCGACACGCTGAAGCGCCTCTGCGACGAATGCCCGAACCTGATCGGCTTCAAGGACGGTTCCGGCGATATCGGGCTTGTCCGACAGATCACCGCCACCATGGGCGACCGGCTGATGTATCTCGGCGGCATGCCGACTGCCGAACTTTTCGCCGAAGCCTATCTCGGCGCCGGCTTCACCACCTATTCCTCGGCGGTCTTCAACTTCGTGCCGGGTCTGGCTGTCGAATTCTACAAGGCGCTGCGCGCCGGCAACCGCACCCGCTGCGAGGAGATCCTCAGGGACTTCTTCTATCCCTTCATGGCGATCCGCAACCGCCGCAAGGGTTACGCCGTATCCGCCATCAAGGCCGGCGTGCGCCTGCAGGGCTTCGATGCCGGCAAGGTGCGCCCGCCGCTCGATGATCTGACAGCGGACGAAGAAGACATGCTCGCGAAGCTCATTGCGCCCTGGAAGCGGTAATTCCCATGAAGATCGCTTCCGTTCGCACCCATCTCCTCGAACACAGGCTCGACGTCGCGTTCGAAAGCGCCTCGATGCGCTTCGATCGCCGCGCCCACGTGCTCGTCGAGATCGAGTGCGACGACGGCACGATCGGCTGGGGTGAATGTCTGGGCCCGGCCCGGCCGAATGCCGCCGTGGTCGCGGCCTACACGAATTGGCTGATCGGCGAAAACCCGCTTGAAACCGAAAAGATCTGGGCGCGGCTCTATAACGCGCTCCGCGACCAGGGCCAGCGCGGCCTTGCCGTCACCGCACTTTCGGGCATCGACATCGCGCTCTGGGATATCAAGGGCAAACATTTCGGCGTGCCCGTCTCGATCCTGCTCGGTGGACGTTTTCGCGAAACCGTCAAGGCCTATGCGACCGGCAGCTTCAAGCGCGACGGTGTCGATCGGGTCGAAGACAACGCAACCGACGTCGCCCGCTATTGGGATGAAGGTTTTCACGCCAGTAAGATCAAGATCGGCTTCGGCCTCGAGGAGGACCTGCGTGTCGTCCGCGCCGTGCGTGATGCGGTCGGCCCCGACATGCGCCTGATGGTCGATGCCAACCACGGTTATGACGCCATCGAAGCAATCCGCTTCGGCCAGGCGGCTGCGGAACTCAATATCGACTGGTTCGAGGAACCCGTCGTGCCGGAGCAGCTCGCCGCCTATCGCGAAGTCCGCGCCCGCCAGCCGATCCCGGTTGCCGGCGGTGAGACCTGGCACAGCCGCTGGGGCATGCGCGAGCCGGTGGAAACCCGCGCTGTCGATATTCTGCAGCCCGATCTTGCCGGCGTCGGCGGCTTTACCGAAGCCAAGCGCGTCGCCGATCTCGCGTCGCTGCATGGCATCCGCGTCGTGCCGCATGTCTGGGGCACCGCCGTGCATATCGCCGCCGCCCTGCAGTTCATGGCGGCGATGATCCCGAGCCCGGTTCGGCTCAACCCGATCGAACCGATCCTCGAATTCGACCGTACTCACAATCCGTTCCGCCAGGCGGTGATCAAAACCCCGATCGAACACGAGCGCGGCGTAGTGCCGATCCCGAATGGCCCCGGCCTCGGGATCGAGATCAACCGCGATGCGCTCAAAGAATTCCGCATGGGAGACATCTGATGCTCGTCCGCACCCTTTCCGGCAATCCTCCCAAGACCAAGCTGCCCAAGGGCGCGGTCGACACTCAGATGCATGCCTATCTGCCGGGCTTTCCCTCCTTGCCCGGTGGCCCAGGCCTTCCGGCTGGAGATTTGCCGACACCGGCCCAGTATCTCCAGTTCATGCGCTGGATTGGCATCGATCGGGTCATCGTCACCCAGGGCAATGCCCAGCAGCGCGACAATTCCAATCTCAACGCCTGCCTTGCGGAATTCGGCTCGATTGCCCGCGGCGTCTGCGTCATCGATAGCACCACGTCGGAAGCCGAACTGGATAGCCTCGTGGCAGCCGGCAATGTCGGCGCCCGCATCATGGACCTGCCGGGCGGCGCGGTGAACCTGTCGGAACTCGAAGCCGTCGACGCCAAGGCTGCCTCCCGCAACTGGATGGTTGCCGTCCAGTTCGACGGAAGCAACATTCTCGACCACGAAGAGCGTCTGAAGAACCTGAAATCCCGCTGGGTCTTCGATCACCACGGCAAGTTCTTCGCCGGTGTGACGCCGGATAGCCCGCAGGTCGACGCCGTCAAGCGCCTCATCGACGGCGGCAAGTGCTGGTTCAAGTTCGCCGGCGTCTACGAATCCTCGAAGGCAGGCGGGCCGGATTATGCCGATGTCGCCGCAGTCGCCCGGGAGATCGCCAGATACGCACCGGAACGCATCATCTGGGGCACCAACTGGCCGCATAACCTCGCCCGCGAACAGGCCGATTATCCGGATGACGCAGCGCTGACCGATACCGTGCTCGGCTGGTTCCCGAACGATGCGGCACGCGAGCTCGCACTCGTGAAAAACCCCGAAGAACTTTACGGCCTGCCCGACCGATAAGCGGCAAGGGGGCCTGAGGAAGACTGATAAATTCAACGACCGGGGCGTGGAGGCTCCGGCGCTCACTCAGAGGAGGACAACATGAAACTTACGAAATTGCTCGGCCTTGCCTTCGGCCTCGCGCTCGGAGCGACGGCCGCCAATGCGCAGGTTACCCTGCGTTCTGCCGACATCCATCCGGACGGCTATCCGACCGTCGATGCCGTCAAATACATGGGCGAACTGGTCTCCCAGCGCACCAACGGCCGCATCAAGATCCAGGTGATGAACAACTCGGTACTGGGCGGCGAAAAGGACACGATCGAGCAGACCCGCTTCGGCGTCATCGATATGAACCGCGTCAATGCCGCGCCGTTCAACAACCTCGTGCCGCAAACCACCGTTCTCGGCCTGCCCTTCCTGTTCCGCTCGACCGAGCACATGCACAAGGTCGTTGACGGCCCGATCGGCGACGAAATCCTGAAGGCCTTCGAACCGCATGGCCTGATCGGCCTTGCCTACTACGATTCCGGCGCGCGCTCCTTCTACACGACCAAGAAGCCGATCACCAAGCTTGCCGACCTGAAGGGCATGAAGATCCGCGTCCAGCAGTCAGACCTCTGGATCGCCATGATGCAGGCCTTCGGCGCCAACCCGACGCCGATGCCGATGGGCGAAGTCTATTCCTCGCTCGAAACCGGTGTGGTCGATGGCGCGGAAAACAACTGGCCTTCCTATGAATCGGCCCGCCACTACGAGATCGCCAAGAACTATACGCTGACCGAACATTCGCTGAACCCGGAAATCCTGGTCATGTCCAAGATCTCCTGGGACAAGCTGACCCCGGAAGACCAGAAGATCTTCCGCCAGGCTGCCAAGGATTCCGTTGTCAAGATGCGCGAACTCTGGACCGCCCGCGAAAAATCGTCGGAAGCCAAGGTCCGCGCCGGCGGCGCCAACGTCATCAAGGTCAACAAGGACGAATTCTCGGCCGTCATGAAGCCGGTCTATGACAAGTTCGTCACCGACCCGAAGCAGAAGGCACTGCTGGAGCAGATCCAGGCCGTCAAGTAATCCTACCGGGACCGGCCCTCGCCAAGAGGGCCGGTTTTTTCTTGCATATCCGGCAGCCTTGCTGCCGCGAAGAGGACAGGATCATGAGAAACTTCATGCTGGCCATAAAGCCCTATCTGGGCGGGCTTAGCCGCATATCACTTTATATCTCCGGCATCGGCATGATCGCCATGACCCTCATCGTCGGCTGGCAGGTGTTCGGGCGTTATATCCTGAACGACTCGCCGAGCTGGTCCGAGCCGCTGTCACTCTATCTGATGTCCTGGTTCATCATGCTCGGAGCCGCCGTCGGCGTGCGCGAGAGCGTGCATCTCGGGCTCGATATCGTCCGTTACGTCATGCCGCCGGTTATCCAGAAGGCCATGGACCTCCTGAGCCTTGGCCTGATCGTGCTCTTCGGCATCGGCATGGCCTATTATTCGACGCTGCTGGCCATGGGCACCTGGTCGGCCACCATTCCCGTTCTCGGCTGGCCGGGCGGCACGGACTTCTTCCCGATGATCGCCGGCGGCGCCATGATCTCCCTTTTTGCTCTGGAGCGCTTCGTCGACGTCGCCATCGGCGAGGAAGTTGCTGCCGACGTCCTCGTGCAGGAGGCTGCGTAATGGCCTACGCCATTCTTTTCGGTTCGTTCACCTTCCTCATGCTGGTCGGCATGCCGATCGCCTTCTGCCTCGGCATCGCCTCCTTCGCGACGGTTCTCTACATGGGCCTGCCGCCGATCGTCGTCTTCCAGCAGCTGAATTCCGGCATGAACGTCTTCGCCATGATGGCGATCCCGTTCTTCATCTTCGCCGGCGACCTGATGGTGCGCGGCGGCATTGCGCAGAGGCTCATCCGCTTCGCAGCAGGCCTTGTTGGCCACATGCGCGGCGGCCTGGGCCAGGTTAACGTCGTTGCCTCGACGCTTTTCGGCGGCATTTCCGGTTCGGCCGTGGCGGACGCGTCGGCTGTCGGCGGATTGATGATCCCGCAGATGGCTGCGCGCGGTTACGACAGGGACTATGCAGTCAACGTGACGGCCAATGCCGCCATCATCGCGCTGATGATCCCGCCCTCGCACAACATGATCCTCTATTCGATCGCAGCGGGCGGCAATGTCTCCGTTGCCGACCTCTTCACCGCCGGCATCGTTCCCGGCCTGCTGCTCGCCGGCGCGCTGATGTTCACGGCCTGGTGGGTTGCCGTCAAGCGCGGCTATCCGGCCGACCCGTTCCCGGGCTTTGCCCGCGTCGGTTATTACCTGCTGGCTTCGCTGCCGGGCATCCTGCTGATCGCCATCATTTTCGGCGGCGTCCGCTCCGGCGTGTTCACGGCAACGGAAAGCTCATGCATTGCCGTCCTCTACGCCTTCCTCGTTGCCATGCTCGTTTATCGGGAACTGAACTGGGAAGGTTTTGTCGAGGCCGTCATGGGTGCCGTGCGCACCACCGCGATGGTGCTGCTGGTCATCGGCACCGCCGCCTCGTTCGGCTGGCTGATGGCGTTTCTGCAGGTCCAGACGCTGATCATCGCCGCGATCGGAGCGATCTCGGACAATCCGATTATCGTGCTCCTGATGATCAACCTCATCCTGCTGGTGCTCGGCACGTTCATGGACATGGCGCCGATGGTCATCATCTCGACGCCGATCCTGCTGCCCGTCGTCAAGGCCTTCGGTATCGATCCGGTCCATTTCGGCGTCATCATGATCCTCAATGCCGGCATTGGCCTCAACACGCCGCCGGTCGGAACTGTGCTCTTCGTCAGTTGCGCTGTCGGCGGCATCACGATACGTGAAGCGATGCGTACGATCTGGCCTTTCTTCGGAGCCAGCATCGCAGTATTGCTGCTCGTGACTTACATCCCTGCCTTGTCGCTCTGGCTGCCAGGCGTCTTTAGGTGAGCGGCTGAACAAGCTCTATCTGACGGTCCCGCCCCCATGGCGGGACCTTTCACATGAAAGGAGAGGTCCATGACCATCTACCAGAACCTGATCGCCGGCGAATGGGTCGGCTCCGACGCCTCGAAGAACATCAACCCTTCCGACACCAATGATGTCGTGGGCCTGTATGCCCAGGGCAGCGCCGACGACGCCAAACAGGCGATCGCCGCCGCCAAAGCCGCCTTTCCGGCCTGGTCGCGCTCCGGCATTCTCGAGCGTCACGCGATCCTGAGAAAGACTTCCGACGAAATCCTCGCCCGCAAAGAAGAACTCGGCGCGCTCCTCGCCCGCGAGGAAGGCAAGATCCTTCCCGAAGCGATCGGCGAAGTCACCCGCGCCGCCCAGATCTTCGATTTCTTCGCCGGCGAAGCGCTGCGCCTGACCGGCGAACTGGTGCCGTCGGCCCGTCCGAACATCGGCGTCGAGATCACCCGCGAACCGCTCGGCGTCATAGGCATCATCACGCCCTGGAATTTCCCGATCGCCATTCCGGCCTGGAAGATCGCGCCGGCCCTCTGCTACGGCAATACCGTCGTCTTCAAGCCTGCCGATCTCGTACCTGGCTGCGGCTGGGCGATCGTCGACATCCTCCACCGCGCCGGCCTGCCCAAGGGCGTGCTGAACCTCGTCATGGGCCGCGGTTCGGTCGTCGGCCAGGCCATGCTCGACAGCCCGGATCTCGCCGGCATCACGTTTACCGGCTCCACCGGCACGGGAAAACGCGTCGCACTGGCCTCGATCGAGCATAACCGCAAGTTCCAGCTGGAAATGGGTGGCAAGAACCCGATGGTCGTCCTCGACGACGCGGACCTTAACGTCGCCGTCGAAGCCGCTGCCAATTCCGGTTTCTTCTCGACCGGCCAGCGTTGCACCGCCTCGTCCCGTCTGATCGTCACCGAAGGCATCCACGACAAATTCGTCGCAGCACTCACCGAGAAGCTGAAGACGCTCAATGTCGATAACGCCATGAAGGCCGGCAGCCATATCGGCCCGGTCGTCGACGACAAGCAGCTGAAGCAGGATACCGACTATATCGAGATCGGCAAAAACGAAGGCGCCAAGCTCGCCTTCGGCGGCGAACTCGTCAAGCGCGACACCCCCGGCTTCTACCTCCAGCCGACGCTGTTCACCGAAGCGACCAACCAGATGCGCATCTCCCG
>NZ_JBDIUU010000007.1:0-344010 GCF_039631515.1 Neorhizobium tunisiense
TCCAACCGTCGACGTCAAAACGCTGCATGCCAAAATCGGGGAGCTGACGCTGGAAAACGATTTTTTAGCCGGAGCGCTCGGCAAAGCGGGCTTGCTGGACGGAAAAAAATGATCGACCGCGAGCACGAACTGTCGGTCGCGCGCCAGGCGAAGCTTCTCGGCTTCAGCCGTGGCACGGTCTATTATCTTCCTCGTCCAGTGCCTGACGGCGATCCTGCCCTGATGCGCCGGATTGACGAGTTGCATCTCGACTACCCCTTTGCCGGAAGTCGGATGTTGCAAGGGCTCTTGAGAGGAGAAGGGCTGGAAGCTGGGCGGCTGCATGTCGCCACGCTGATGAAGAAGATGGGCATCGAGGCGATCTATCGCCGCCCAAACACCTCAAAACCAGCGCCTGGGCACAAAATCTATCCCTACCTCCTGCGCAAGCTGGCGGTCACCCGGCCTAACCAGGTCTGGGCGATGGACCTGACCTACATCCCCATGGCGCGGGGATTCGTCTATCTCTGCGCTGTCGTCGACTGGTTCAGCCGGAGGGTTCTGTCATGGCGGCTGTCGATCACGATGGAAGCAGCCTTCTGCATCGAAGCGGTGGAGGAAGCACTTGCCCGCTGTGGCAAGCCGGAAATCCTCAATACGGACCAGGGATCGCAGTTCACCTCCATCGACTTCACGGCGGTGCTGAAGAAAGTAGAGATTGCCATCTCGATGGACGGCAAGGGGGCGTGGCGGGACAATGTCTTCGTCGAGCGGCTCTGGCGGTCGATCAAATACGAGGAAGTCTACCTTCACGCCTACAAGACCGTGTCCGAGGCCCGCGCTGCCATCGGCAGATATCTGACCTTCTACAACAGCCGACGCCCACATTCATCCCTTGACCGGCAGACGCCGGATCAGGCCTACTTCAACGCGCTGGCACCAATGATGGTGGCAGCATAATCGAGGCGGAAATCCACTTAACGAAACGCCCGAAACTGTTCAAACAAACCGAGCCACCTCTCTGGTTATGCAAACCAAAGGACTGGTCAAACTTGCAGCAGGAGAGTTTTCGCGAGAATTCCTTGAGACAGATCGGTGTCGTTTTTGCCCAGCATGTGTCGCCAGTGACATCGGACCAAAGCAGCGTCTTCACCTCGCATTCGGTCGTGTTGAATGGATGGTGAAATTCATCCACACCTGTCCGGAACATGGAATTCGGTTGCAGACGGTTTCCGGTCATCGGTCAAAGGCGGCAGATTTCTCAGCGCAACTGCGCACGGCGATTGGCGATCTTGAAAGGCTCGCGGGAACGCAATCGCCAGACACTCCAACTAGGCTACAGGACTATGTCATCAACCGATTGCACAGAGGTCTGCCACAAGGAAATTGGCTGGACAAATTTCCTTTGCAGGCTGCGGCTCATTTCACGCAATTGCTCGGCGGGTTGTCCAGAGATGGGTGCGAACCGAACCTCGAAGAATTCGACGAACAAGACTGGATCGAGGTCGCATGCATCGGCTACGAAATAATATCTCGGGGTGCTCAAGCTATCGAGTTCGCCCTTGACCAGTTTTTCGATTTTGAACCACTCCGCCGCAGAATCGGTTTATCGACGCTCCTGGGCCGGTTGTCAGCAGAGCTGCTGGAACGAGTTGACCAACCGGGATACACGGGACTGATCAAGTTTTTAGAGGACGCTGCACGTTGGAAACATCCGACGCTGGTTTCTGAACTGCCTTACTGAAAATTAACTTACAATTTCCTTGAGCCGGGTCATCGACCCGGTTTTTTTGCGTCTAGAAAGTTGGGCCATGTTACGTTCCGTTTCAGGCCACGCACGTTCCGTTTTGGCCGGAAAATCAGGGGTTTTGGCCCCTCATTGGGCCATACTGCGTTCCGTTTTTACATTCATTGCCGAAACGGAACGTAGCGTAGCCCAATTGCAATAACGCGCAGAACGGGCCAACATATTCGTTCTTTTGGACAATGGCGACGTGTCTCAACGACGCGCGGCTTTCCAGATGATTAAGGGAATCTGATTGTTATCGGTAAGTTAGCCGCACCCCAACTAGTCGCGCTGGCGCTCGGACTAAAGGTCCTCCCATTCATTAGGCAATGGAGATTTCCCAACTTTCCGACCGACGAACGGCGAAAGCGACGCGATCAATTCTTTTGACCTGCCCACGATTTGCGAACTCTGGACTAAAACACTCTCGTTTATCAAACGAACATTCTTGTCGCTGATATCAACAATGATCTCGTGTTGTTCTGGAGGTCCAACCCCAACCATAATGTCGAGTGCTATGGCCAGCCACAGCTCGACCCTGGGATCACGCAAATCATTGCTTTCAGGCGGCGTTAGTTTCACCACCGGTCGGCTTCCGAGGACGAACGATTTCTTTGGATTTGGCATTCGGGCGTCCGCCTGCCCCCTGCCCGCAATCACGCTGACGACATTGTCGCTCCCGGTCTTCAAAGAGGAGACGCGAAGGTTTAGATATGCTCGCGCAAGCCTCGCAGGGTCAAGCAGATCACTCCGAGCATCGCCTTGTCGGCGATTGCAGATGCCTGACGGAGGACGGAAATCTCCTCTTCCGACTTGACTCAGCGCAGGCTGTCACTGAGCCCCGGCATGGGAATGAAGCTCGCATCCGGCAGCAGCGCCGAAAGCCGCATGAACGTCGCAGCGCTCATACTGTAGGAATTGGTATCGAGGCCGATGCGGGCGCCGGCAAATCGACGCTCGCGGATGCTTGTCGCGACGGCCGCTTGCACTTCGTCGGTATCGGCGAAACCAACCACGTCGGAAATCCAGCTCTTTTCCCGGCACGATGCCTCGTCCAGCGCCCGCAGCGTAAACCAGGCATCGCCCTCGCGCGGAAAAAGGCGGCGGGTACATGGTTTGGGATACGGTTTAGCCGGTTACCCAGGCCAGCAGCTCGCCGCTATCGACGAGCAGCAGATCGACGCCAGCGGATGCCATGGCGTCCCGGGCGCGTGCGATACGACTATCGAATTCCGCCCGGGAGAATATGATCAGGCAACCTCGCAGATATCGAGGATGGTCAGCATGTAGACGCGGATCATGTCGAGATAGTCGACGATATCGACGCGTTCGTCGGGCATGGTGTTGTAACGCCCGCCGGGACCGCAGACGATACCTTCCATGCCAAGTTCCTGGTAGAGGTGGCCGGCATCGGTACCGTAGAACCGCGTCGGCGTGATCGCACCGGTCGGCTGCTTTTCGCGGCGCACGGCTTCATAGGCCGCATTGATGGACTTAACGATGCGCGAATCCGGCGAGACCTCGAAGGGCGGCATCAGCGGGCGACCCTCGATCAATTCCGGAACCAGCTTTGCCTTCAGGCCGGGGAAGCGGCCTTCGAGCGCCTTCAGTTCCTTTTCGAGATCGGCCAGCACGCCCTCCTGCGTCTGCCCCGGCGCATAACGGCACGAGCCCTTGAGGCGGACGAAATCCGCCACCTGCGGCGGACGCCATTCTTCGAGACTGCGTCCGAGAGCACCATGGACGACGCCGACATGGCCGCGGTTGATCGACCGGTGCACGTCGCTCCTGGCGCCGCTGAAGGTCATCGCGTTGATGCGCGGGATGATGTCGCAAGCAGCGGCGATCGCATCGACGGACTCTTCGCGCTTGGAGAGATGACGGGTGTCGCCGGTCAGTTCGATGACATAGCTGAGGGCTGCCGCGTGCATGGTGACGGCGACGAGATCGCTCGGCTCGCTGTTGATGAAATAGTCCGCCTTGACGCCGTGTCTGATCGCCGCAAGCGTGCCGACGCCGCCTTGCAGTTCGCCGACCACGAAGGTCAGGATAACGTCGCCCTTGAGCCTGACGCCGGCATCGAGCAGCGTCTTGACCGCGCAGAAATAGGCGGCATCGCCGGCCTTCATGTTCGACACGCCGATACCGTAGATGAACTTGTCATCGACAAGGCCGGCATAAGGATCGACCGTCCAGCCTTCGGTCACCGGGTTGGTGTCGAGATGGCCGTTGAACAGCAGGCTCTTGCCGCCGCCGGCACCCTTGAGGCGTCCGATCGTGTTGAAGCGGCGACCTTCGTCGAACGGCTGCAATTCGGCTTCGACCCCGATCTTTTCCAGTTCGCCGGCCATGTAGCGCGCAAGATCACGCTCGCCGTCGGTTTCCGAATGGCTCTTGTGCTGGACCATCTTCGACAGGAAATCGAGGCAGGCCTTTTCGTCGATCCGATCCACCAGGGACTTCGGGTCCATTGTCATGCTCCTTGATGCATTGTCATAGGTATTGGCCGGCCGCGCGCGGCACCGCCTCGATCAGGCGGCGCGTGTATTCGGCACGATCCGGGCTATCGATATCCGCTGCCGGTGCGATCTCGACGAGATTGCCGCGATACATCACGGCGATCCGGTGGGCGATCTGGCGGATGAGGTTGAGGTCGTGAGTGATAAACAGATAGGCGGTGCCACTGGTCTTCTGCAGCTCCAGCAGCAGCTGGACGACAGATGCCTGAACCGATACGTCGAGCGCTGAGGTGATTTCGTCGCAGATAACCAGTTTCGGCTTCGAGGCAAAGGCGCGGGCGATCGCCACGCGCTGTTTCTCGCCGCCCGACAACTGATGCGGATAACGCTGGGCATGGGTACGCGGGAGGCGCACCTGCTCCAGCATGTCGCCGACCTTCTGGTCGAGATGAGATGCGTCCCCGAACAGCTTTAGCGGCCGCGACAGAATCTCGCTGATCTTCTGGCGGGGATTGAGCGAGGCGTCGGGGTGCTGGAAGATGATCTGCACGTTCTTGCGATAGGCATTGTCCATGTCGCCAAGGTTCCTGATCTCGCGACCGTCAAACCAGATCCTGCCCTCAAAGCGGTTGAGACCGGTCATCGCCTTCGCCAGGGTCGACTTTCCGGAGCCGGATTCACCGACGATGCCGAGAATCTCCCCCGGATTGATGCTGAGGCTGACGGCATTGTTGCCGGCAACGCGTTCGGTGGTACGGCCGGTCAGCGCCGCCAGGAACGGCTTGCGGCCGTAATGGACGCTGACGTTTTCGACGCGCACCAGCGGCTTGTCCGTTTCAACGACAATGTCGCCGACAAGCCTATGGGCCGGGTCGGGAACCGCCGCGATCAGTTCGCGGGTATAATCCTGCTGCGGATTGGCAAAGATATCGCGCACCGCGCCCTGCTCGACGATGTCACCGCGACGGATGACGGCGACGCGGCTGGCCGTGCGCGACACCAGCGCCAGGTCGTGGGAAATGTAGAGCGAGGCGACACCGGTCTCGGCCTGCAGTTCTACGAACAGGTCGAGGATCTGGCACGAGGTGATGACGTCGAGCGCCGTCGTCGGTTCGTCGAAGATGATGCATTCCGGATTGCACGCAAAAGCGGATGCGATGACGACGCGCTGCTTCTCGCCGCCCGATGCCTCGTGCGGCATGCGGTTCATCATCGCCGCCGGCGTCTTCAGGCCGACGCGATTAAGCATCGCCTCGCCTTCCTTCCAGGCCTGCTGTCGTGTCAGCCCGCGGTGACGGACGAGCACTTCGGCGAGCTGGGTGCCGAGCGACAGGGTCGGGTTGAGCGACGTGCTCGGATCCTGGAACACCATACTGATGCGCCGGCCGCGAAAGGCCTCGATCTGGGCATCGGTCTTTTCAAGCAGGTTCTCGCCGCTCAGCAGAATGCGGCCGTTCGGTTCGCGGGCGTTCTTGGGCAGATAGCGCATGATCGACCAGGCAAGCGAGGTCTTGCCGGAACCGGATTCGCCCACCAGACCGAGGATCTCGCCCCGGTGGACGGCGAGATCGATGTTCTTGAGCGCATGGAAGACACTGGAGGCCGTGTGATAATCCAGCGAGTAGTTCTCGATCGCGAGGACCGGAGTTTCTGGTGTCGTCGTCATGGTCGTGGCCTCAGGTTCGCGGATTGAGGGCATCGCGAAGACCGTCGCCCAGAAGGTTGAAGCCGACGGCGACGACGGCAATCGCCACGCTCGGCCAGATCAGGATACCGGCACTCAGGTGCATGTAGCGGCGTGCTTCCGAGACCATCAGGCCCCATTCGGCGGCCGGCGGCTGCGCGCCGAGGCCGAGAAAACTGAGCGTCGCAAACAACATGACCGCGAAAGAGACGCGGATGGTCATCTCGACAATGATCGGCGCAATCACGTTCGGCAGCATTTCCCGCAGGATGATGTAGGCTGAGCTTTCACCACGGGCGACCGCCGCATTGACATAATCCTGCTTGCGCACCGACAGCGCGACGCTGCGGGTGATGCGGGCCATGCCCGGCGCGAACGCGATGGCAACGGCGATCAGCGCGTTGACCGTGCTGGATCCCAGGAGGTTGACGACCAGAAGCGCAAACAGCAGGCTCGGGATCGACATGACGGCATCGATGGTGCGCATGATCAATTCGTCCGCCCGACCGCCGAGGAAGGCGGAGGTGGTGCCGATGAAGGCGCCGATCAGCGTGCCGGCGATGGTTGCGAGCACGGCCATGACGACGGTGGCGCGGGCGCCGATCATCAGGCGGCTGAAGATGTCGCGGCCGTATTGATCAGTTCCCAGCCAATAGGCGGCGCTCGGCCCCTTGTAGCGCGCCAGGGGAGAGAGGGTTTCAGGGTCGTACGGCGCGAGCATTGGCCCCAAAAGCACGATCACCAGCACCAGCAGGACAAGAAACACGCCGATCGCGCCCTGCGGCGTGCGCAGGAGGCGTTTGATGAAATCAGTCATACTGGATCCTCTTGTCGAGCCAGGCATAGAGGATGTCGGCGATGAAATTGACGATCGAATAGGTGGCCGCCATAATCAGCACGCCGGCCTGGATGGCCGGCAGGTCACGCGCCTGGATCGCCACGATCAACTGGCGGCCGATGCCGGGAATGGCAAAGATCTCTTCGACGACGATGACGCCACCGAGCAGGTAGCCCACATCGAGCGCAACGATGGTGATCGTCGGCAGCAGCGCATTGCGCAGCGCGTGGCGGCGCAGGACCTGTCCGCGGGAAATCCCCTTCAGCCGGGCGGCGCGGATATAGTCGGTGTGCAGCACGTCGACGAGTTCCGAGCGGACCATGCGCGAGACGTGGGCAATCAGGATCACCGAGATAACACAGACCGGAAGGACCAGATGGGCGATGCCGCTGGTAAAATTTTCCGTGAGCGGCACATAGCCGGTCGGCGGCAACCATTTCATCAGGTCCGCAAAGACGAGGACGGCGACGGTGGCGGTGACGAATTCGGGAAGCGCGACGCCGGCATAGGAGATCAGGCTGACGATCATGTCGGCGATCTTGCCGCGGCGGACGGCGGCGATGATGCCGAGCGGAATGGCGAGAACCAGCATGAGGCCGATCGACAGGAAGGCCAGAAGCAGCGAGCGGCCGAGAGCTTCGAGCATGACCGGGCCGACGGGCTGGCCGGTCCGCAGCGAGGTCCCGAGATCGCCCCGCAGCACGTGGCCGAGCCAGGATGCGTATTGCTGCCACACGGGGGCATTGAGCCCCATGTTTTCACGTAGCGCAGCGAGGGCTTCCTGGGTCGCATTCTCACCCAACATCATGACGGCGGCATCGGCCGGCAGGACCTGCGTGATGGCAAAGACGATGAGCGATACGATGAAGAGCGTATAGACGATCATCACCAGCCGCTTGGCAACATAATTCGGGGACACGATCGTGTTCCTTGTTCGAGTAGCCGGACGCTCCTCGAGCGTCCGGCATTGTTCGGGGTCAGCCGCGTTTCGGCGCCTTGTCGGTCAGGGACACATGGTCGAGGCGGAAGACCGAGGCGCGCGGATGCGCCTGGTAACCGCTGACCCAGCTGCGCTTGGCCGACAGCACGTCGAAGAAGGACGGGATGATCGAGGGGACTTCCTCGTTCATCAGCTGCTGGGCCTTGGTATAGAGCTCGGTGCGCTTGGCGGCGTCGATCGTGCCGCGGGCTTCGGCGACCAGGGCATCGAAGGCCTTGTTGTTCCAGCGCGTCTCGTTCCAGGAGGCATCCGAGGTGTAGAGAAGCTTGAAGATTCCGTCCGGTGTCGGCTGCATGTTGTAGAAGCCCACGTAGAAGCTGCCCTTCTTCCACACCTGCTCCAGATAGGTGGCATGCGGCATCGTCTGGACATTGATGGTGATGCCGGCTTCCTTGGCCATTTCCTTAAGGGCGACGGCAAGCTGGGTGCGCACGGCCGGGCGGTCTGAAGCGATGAGTGTGGCTTGCAGGCCATTCGGGAAACCGGCTTCCGCGAGCAGCTTCTTGGCTTCCGCGATATTCTTCTGACGCTGTTTGGTCGCCTTGAAGAACTGGTAGGACGGGTTCAAAGGCGTGTCGTTCCCCGGCGTGCCAAAACCTTCGGTCACAAAATTGACCATGGCTTCGCGATCGACGGTCAGCGCAATCGCGCGGCGGACGCGCGGGTCGTTGAACGGCGCGGTGTCGCAACCGAAGTTGATGTTGCAGAACTGGCCGGACGGGGTGCGAAGGACCTCGACGCCGTCGTTGCCGTCAAGTCGCAGGTATTCGGTCGGCTGCAGCGTCGAGATGATGTCGACATTGCCGGCGATCATCGCCGAACCTTCGGCGGAGATATCCGGGAACACCTGGACCTCGATACGATCGAGATAGGGGCGTGCGGGGTCATAGTAGTTCGGGTTGCGTTCGACGACGATCAGGCGATCCGGCTCATAGGATACCAGCTTGAACGGGCCGGTGCCCACAGCCTTGGTGGACAGGCTCTTGAGGTCGCCACTGGCGATCGAGGCCGGAATGATGCGAGCGTTGGTGTAGGCCATTGCGACGGGCAGGTCGGCATAGGCGCCGGAGAGCTTGAACAACACTGTCGTATCGTCGACGGCGACGATGTCGGAGATCGGACCGACATTGTTGCGGCCGGGCGACGCGGTTGCCGGATCGAGGATTGCCTTGAAGGTCGCCACGACGTCCTTTGCCGAAAACGGCGAGCCGTCATGGAATGTCACGCCCTTGCGGAGCTTGAACGTCCATTCGGTCAGGGCGTCATTGGGCGTCCAGCTTTCGGCCAGATCCGGCTCCACCGACATATCGACCTGCAGGCGTGTCAGGTTGCTATAGAGCAGCTCGGTCACCAGGTATTCCGGGTTGACGCGGGTCAAAAGCGGATGGATGACGCTTGCAGCTTGGTCGACGGAGATGCGCAGCGTGCCGCCCCTGGCGGGCTTTGCAGTCTGGGCCAGGCCGAGTGCTGGTGCAGCAAGGACGGCGGCTGTGCCGGCGAGGAAGAGGCGACGTTTGATTTCCAGCATTTTTCAGTTCCCTTATGGTTCAGGCGCGGTTTTCAGGAATGGCGTCGGCGGCAAAATCCGCCGCGAGATAGGCGAGTATGCTTTTCGCCAGGGCGATGACGTCCTGACGGGTGGTATGCTCGTCAGGACTGTGGATGCAGCTTTCCGGTCGGCCGAGCCCGCCAAGCAGCACCTCCTGTGCAAAACCGGACTTTTGCACGTAGCCGAAATCGGAGCAGCTTGCGGCGCCCCATTTTTGAAAGTCTTCCGGCTTGTAGCCGAAGCCCAGCGACAGCGCCTTTTGCCAGCGCGGCCAATGCGGACCTTCCGGATCGTCGGTCGGGATGAGGTGGCCGACAAGATCGATTTCAAGCCCAAGCCCCGTGCCGGCGACGGCGTCACGGATCAGGCTTTCGATCTCGGCGCGCGCATCCTCGTAGCTTTCTTCCGGAGCGTAACGTCGGCTCACGAGAATCTTGATCTCCGCCGGCACCTGGCCGCCGGCGGTGCCGCCGTTCACGGCCGAAATGGAAAGCTGGGGTCGCAGCGGCCCTGACGCGTGCGGCGGCGGCGCCAGCGCGGATGCCCGGCTGGCTACGTCCGGCTTCAATGCCATCAAGGCATTGAGCAAGGGCAACGCGCCTTCGATAGCATTGATGCCGGCGCCGGTGCGGTTTCCCTCTCCCGCATGAACGGCGTGTCCCCTGATCGTCACCTGCAGGTGGAAGACGCCGAAGCAGCCAGCCCAGATGCGCGGCGCCGCCGAGCCGTTGAAATTGAGGATATGCCCTTTCAGCATGCCCTGCTCCGCCAGATAGCGAATGCCGGGATAAAGGCCCCCTTCCTCATCGGTGCAGAGGAGCAGCATCGGATCGTAGGAGAGCGGCAGATCGCATTTTTGGGCGGCCCGCAGTGCCAGCAGGGTTGCTGCGATCGTGCCCTTCATGTCGGCGGCGCCGAGCCCGAACAGGTCATCACCCTCGACCGTCAGCTTCAGCGGATCACGGACCCAGCCGGGAGCGACCGGAACCGTATCGACGTGATAATAAAGACCGCAGACGGGCTTTCCCGTGTCGCGGGTGGCCACGAGATTGGTCCGCTCGCCAGACGCCGGACCACCGGCTACGTACCAGAGATCACGCGGCACGACGACCCGCTCGAACTCAAACCCCAGCGGCGCCAAAAGCTCGATCATCAGGTCGGCGAAAGCGTCATAGCCCAGACCCGGCGGGAATGATGTGTCAACTTCGATCATCCGGGCCAGATCATCGACAGCAAGCTCGACATCCCGCTCAATCGCTGCCATGGCAGGTCCGAGGACCTGTTGCGAAGAAGCTGGTTGCGGCGTGCTCATGGCAGTGTCCTCGATACCCGTCGCGCCAGCCTTCCCAGCTTGCGCTTTAATATAAACTATATAGTAATACTGCGTAGATCGAGACCCTGAGTCAACTCCAAAGAAGAGGCAAATCATTGCCGGAACTGCCCAATAATTCATCAGGAGTGATCAAGCTGACGGAATTGTCGTTGCCGCTCTATGAAGTGGTCAAACGACAGATCACCGAAGCGATCATGCTCGGCAAACTGGAACCGGGCTCGGTTCTGCCGAGCGAAGTGGCGCTCTCGCAAACCTACGGCGTGGCCGTCGGCACAATCCGTCGAGCGCTGATGGATCTCACCAATGACGGCCTTCTCAGCCGTCGCCGCAAGACCGGCACAGTCGTGACAGGCCGCAAGCCGCAACACAGCCTGCGACTGTTTTTTCAGTATTTTCGACTGCATGGGCTGGATGGTTCACTCAGCAAATCGGTCACGAAGGTGACTTCGCTCGACAGGAGCTTTGCTTCCGCGGCCGATGCGGGAAAACTTCAGATCGACAAAGGGGCGCCGGTCGTTACCTTCCACCGGGTGCGTTACGTCGACGAGCGGCCGATCATGCACGAGACCCTGACGCTTTCCCGCGAACGGGTCCCCGACTTCCCGGAAAGGCCGGAGGAAATCCCTCAGCTCTTCTACCTGCATCTGCTTGAAAATTATGGTATCCGCATCTCGGCCATACGCGAGCAGATCGGTGCCGATCTTGCGAACGATTCCGATGCCCGGTGGCTGGATCTCGCCCTACCCGCGGCCGTTCTGACGATCGACGAGGTCGCCTATGACCAACTGGCGGTCCCCGTTCTCATCTCCGCTCATCGCGCGACGACCGCACACCATAGGTATGTCAATGAGGTTCAATGAGACATTGCTATTGACGAGCGCCCAGACGGCAGCTTCGACAGAAATCGAACCGTCAGCTCGATTTTCAACCTATTCAAGCCACTGAGTAATGGTGCCGCTTGGAGTGCAAGGTCAAATTGAAAATACTGACTACCACCACGGCTAAGGCAGCGTCCGCGCCTTTCGCGGCCGAGTTCCGCTTGGATGGCAACTCCTAGACATGACCCGCAATCGGTTTCGGCAGGTAATTCTGCTCGAGTTCGGTCACGTCCTCGTCACTCAGGCTGATCTCCAGCGCTCCGACGGCATCCTCGAACTGCCCCGGCTTCGAGATGCCGACGATCGGTGCCGTCACCGCTGGACGGCTCGCGACCCAGGCATAGGCGACCTGCGCCATCGGCCTATCGTGTCGCTCGGCGACTGCCTTGAGGGCGCCAATCACCGCGTCGTCGGCGGCCTTGGTCCGGTCGTAGAGCGACCGAGCCGTGTTGTCAGTCTGCCCGCGGGCCGTCTCGCCGTCAGCCCGACCTGCCAGCCGGCCACGGGCAAGCGGACTCCAGGGTACGACGCCCACGCCTTCGCTCATGCAGAGCGGCAGCATTTCGCGCTCTTCTTCACGATAGATGAGGTTGTAGTGCGGCTGCATCGAAACGAACGGCGCCCAACCATTCTGCCTCTGCATCCCGATCGCCTTCATGAACTGCCACGCATGCATGGAGGAGGCGCCGAGGTAACGCACCTTGCCGGCCCGCACCACATCGTTCAAGGCCTCCAGCGTCTCCTCCAATGGCGTGCCGTAGTCGAACCGGTGCAACTGGTAGAGGTCGATATAGTCGGTACCGAGGCGCTTCAGGCTGCCGTCGATCGCGTCGAGGATATGTTTGCGTGACAGGCTGCGGTCGTTGATGTCGCTGCTCATCGGATGGAAAAGCTTGGTGGCGATCACAAGCTTGTGGCGGGGAACGAGGTCCAGCAACACTTTGCCGGTGATCTCCTCGCTCTTGCCGAGCGAATACATGTCCGCCGTGTCGAAGAAGTTGATGCCGAGATCGACTGCCTGCCTCAGGATCTTGGCACTGTCTTCGAAATCTAGCACCCAAGGCGCCCATTCGCTCGATCCGAAGGTCATGCAGCCGAGCGCGAGACGCGAAACCTTCAGGCCAGTCCGACCAAGATTGACATAATCCATTGATACACCTCGCCTTCAAGAAGAGCCGCTTACGGCGATGCCCTCTTTCGAAGGAGCTATATAATTGGAATTTTTCGAGGCATTCAATCGCCTTGCTGCTAAAATATGCAAATTTTTATCAGGGGGATTGTCATCCTCGCATCTCGTGTTACGGTTCGTGTATCAAATGAGTAATACACACATGTTCACGATTGACGCCTCCAGCATTGACCGTTCTCTCCCGGTCCCAGTCGGAAAGCAGCTCTACGGACTGCTGGCCTACATGCTGTCTTTTGGCGACATGCCGAAGGGCGTGAAGTTACAATCGGTGCGCCAGCTGGCCGCCGAACTCGACATCGCACCAATGACGGTGGCCGAAGTCTATAAGCAGCTTAGGGCCGAAGGGCTGGTGGAAATCCGGGCTGGCCTCGGGGCTTTTACCGTCTATGAACCGAACCGGCAGATCGGCCGCGTGGCGCCGGCGAACGTGCTGAGCGCGGATATCGACAGCCTGCTCGAAAAGGCGGAACGACTTGGAATTTCGCCTGTCACACTCGCCTCAATGGTACAGGCCCAGGCGCGGCTCAGGAAACCGCGGGTTCATCTGAACATCGTCTTCGTCGGTATCTTCGAGGCGCCGGCGCGCGACTATGTCGAGCAGATCCGCCCGACGCTTGCGGCGAACGACGTGATCAGCCTGGTCACCGCCGATCAGGTGCGCGACAGCGCCGAAGTCCGCGAGCAGTGCCGCAATGCCGACCTCGTGCTCACCTTCGTGCATCGCGAGGTGGAGATCCGCGGTTTTGTGCCGGAGGCCAATATCCTGGCGATCCGCTTCATCCCCTCGGAGCGGACGCGGCAATCACTCGCGCTTCTCGATCCGCGCACGCGCGTCGCCGCCGTCACGCAGCTCAAGGACTATATCGCCATCATGCGCCCGAGCGTGCGCGAGTTTGCGCCGCATATTTCCGACATTACGGTCGCATGGTCTTATGCCGACGATCTCGCCGACATCATCGCCCGTTGTGATGTCGTCATCTTCGCCTCCGGCGCCGACCACGTCGCCGATCTCGCCGGACCGAACAAGCGCTGCTTCGAATACCGCCATTCGCCCGATCCCGGCGTGCTCGAGAACCTTCTTGCACCGGCACTTGCCGAACTGCGCCACAACAAGATCACGGACGGCGAAGCACCGGCCAGGGTTTCCGAACTCGCGTCGCGGAGGACCAAGACCCGCTGATACGAGCAACGCTTTGAATGAACCAAACCAATAAGGGGAACATACATGAGCAAAGCACTATCGATCACAGCCGCGTTCCTGCTTGCAGGACTTTCCTTCACCGCCCTTTCGTCCGCGCAGGCCGCGACCGTCACCATCGGGACAGACGTCGATGCCGGCACGCTGGACCCGCGCCTTTCGCGCGACACGACCGCGTACCGCGTGATCGACCTCATCTATTCCGGCCTGGTTCACACGACACCGAGCCTGGAAGCGAAACCGGATCTCGCCGAAAGCTGGGAAACCCCCAATCCGACGACCTGGATCTTCAAGCTCCGCCCGAACCTCAAATTCTCGGACGGCAGCCCGCTGACGGCCGCAGACGTCGTGTTCACCTTCAGCTCGATCCTGAACAAGGATTTCAACGCGCCGATGCGGGCGCTTTATACGCCGATTTCGGCCGTGGAGGCGGTCGATCCCCAGACGGTGAAATTCACGCTTTCCGCACCTTATGCACCGCTGCTCAGCTATCTCGACATCGGCATCGTTTCAAAGGCGCTGGTCGAAGGTGGCACGGACATTGCGCTGAAGCCGGTCGGCGCAGGCCCGATGAAATTCGCCTCCTGGACACGCGGCAGCGCCATCCAGCTCGAGCCCAATCCGAATTACTGGGGCGAGAAGCCGAAGGTGGACAAGGTCACCATCAAGATCATCGGTGACGGCTCGGCCCGCGCCCAGGCCTTCGAAGCCGGCGACCTCGACATTATCCAGTCGCCGCTGGCACCGCAGGACATAAAGCGGCTGCAGGCGGACAAGCGCTTCGGCGCCGTCGTTCAGCCGGGCCTCGGCGTGACTTACATCAACTTCAACACCAAGGATCCGCTGCTCTCGAGCCCGAAGATGCGGCAGGCCTTCTCGATGCTGATCGACCAGAAGACAATCGTTAACGACATCTACCAGGGTGTCGATGCAGTGGCTTCCTCGATCGTCCTTCCCTCATCCTGGGCCTATTCGAAGGACATCAAGCAGCCGGGCTTCGACGTCGAGGGTGCCAAGAAGCTCTTCAAGGAAGAAGGCTGGGCGGACACCAACGGCGACGGCTTCCTCGACAAGGGGGGCAAGCCGCTAAGCATCGTTCTGTCCACCCATAGCGAAGACAGCAACCGCGTCCAGACGGTCGAATTCATGCAGGCGAATTTCCAGGCCGCGGGCGTCGATGCCAAGACGCAGGTCAGCGACTGGCCGTCCTTCTCCACCAATTACGTGCAGAAGAGCCAGCACCAGATCGCGCTGCTTGGCTGGCTGAACATCGTCGATCCGGACCGTCTCCTGTTCGCCCAGCTGACCACGGGCGGCTCGACCAACTGGGGCGGATATTCCAATCCGGCAGTCGATGATCTCCTGAAGCAGGGCCGTTCGGCAACCACCCAGGCGGACCGCACCGCAGCCTACCAGAAGGTCGCAACGCTGCTGGCGAGCGACCTGCCCTACTACATCGTCTCCTACCAGGGCTACCAGCTCTTCTACTCGAAGAAACTGCCCTTCGAGGTGCAGGCGACCTCGCGCGGCAACATGCGCGGCATGATCGGCCTCAAGGACTGATGCTCAGATCGCGGGCCGGCCAATCCAGTATTGGAGGCCGGCCCGCGCCATAGCCGAAATTGTAGTTCCAGGGTGACCCGATGGCTTTTTCACAGCGTCTCGGCGCGGACTTCTACGCGAAAATTCAGGCCGAAATCCGCAAGCGGATGGAGGTGGCCGGCATCGATCTGCTGCTTCTCGATTCCAACGACGACGTTATCTACACGACCGGATTTTCGCACTATACGACAGAGCGGCCGGTGGTCGTGGCGATCACGGCGACGGATGCTTTCCTGTTGCTTCCGGAACTGGAGCGTACCCACGCGGCACACCAGCATATAGCCGCAGAGGCGATCGTCTATTTCGAGTTTCCAGGGATCGACCCGTGGCATGCGGTGCTCGGCCGGAAGTTTGCCGGGTTCAGGGGAACGGTCGCCTATGGCCACGCGATCTCGCTTGCCCGGGTAAAACCCATCGAAAGCGCCTTTCCGAATGCGGAACGGGTGATCCCGAGCAATATCGTCCAACAGATGCGGCTCCGGAAACATCCGGAAGAGATCGCCCTGCACCGCGAGGCCGCGCGCCTGTCCGACCGGATGGTCGAGGTCGGCGTCGATATGATCCGCGAGGCGATGCGGAAGGGCGGCCCGTTGCCGAGCGAGGTCGAGATCGAATCCTACGTTTCCCGCCACGCCATGCGCACCATGCACGAGGAGCATGAAGACGTCCTGCTGGTGCAGGGACTGGCAAGCGGGCTCGTCTATTCCGGCCCGCGGTCGGCTTTCCCGCATGGCATGCCGACCGGCAATCCGGTGAAGATCGGCGAAAGCATCATCCTGTCGCTCGGCTGCCGGGTTGGCGCTCGCGCTTCGGAAAGCGAACGCACCTTCTTCATCGGTGAACCGTCGAAGCTGCAACGGGAGCATTATGCCGTCGCCTACGAGGCGCAGCGCATGGCGACTGCGGCGCTGATCGCCGGGCATACCTGTGCTTCGGCGGACAACCTCGCACTCGCCTATATCCGCGACAGCGGCATGAGCGAATACCTGCTCCATCGCGTCGGCCATGGGATGGGCATCATGTTCCATGAGGCGCCCTGGGTGGAAGGCGGCGACCAGACGATCCTGGAGCCCGGCATGATTACCTCCAGCGAGCCGGCGATCTTCGTGCCGGGCTTTGCCGGCTACCGCATCGCCGACACCGTGCTGATTACGGCCGAAGGGCCGGACAGCATGACGCTCTATCCCCGCAAGCTCGAAGACGTTGTCATCGCCTGAGGTTCGAAAAATGGGTTTCAGCCAACGTCTAGCACCGGAATTCTACCAGCGGCTCCATCGCGACATCCGCGCCCGCATGGAGGAAAAGGGCATGGGCCTTCGAGGAGATCGTGCTGTCATGACCTTCGCGCCGGCACAGCCAAGGGGAGCTTACCCATGCTAGCCTATATCGTCCGCCGTCTGCTGCTGCTCATCCCGATGGCAGCCGGCATGGTCGTCGTCACCTTCGGCTTGCTGCTGCTGATCCCCGGCGATCCGGCCTCCGTCCTGCTTGGCCAGGAGGCGTCGGTCGAAGCGATCAACAACCTGCGCAACGCGCTCGGCCTCAACGATCCCTGGTATGTCCGCCTCGGCGCCTATTTCGCCCGCCTGCTGCAGGGCGACATGGGCCGCTCGATCTTCCAGAACCAGGCGGTGTCGGAAATCATCGCCGGTCGGTTGGGCGCGACCATCGAGCTTGCGGTTGTCGCGCTGATCCTTGCCTGTCTCGTCGGCATCTCGCTCGGGGTGCTGGCTGCCACGCGACAGGGTTCGATCGTCGATACCGTCTCGATGATCTTCGCCCAGCTTGGCGTTTCGATGCCGGTCTATTGGCTCGGCCTGCTGCTGATGCTGCTCTTTGCCGTAACGCTCGGCTGGCTTCCGGCCATCGGCCGCGGTGCGCCCTTCCCCGAAGCGCTCTGGGCCGCTCTGACCGGCCGGCCGCAGGTCCTCGTCGACAGTTTCGCGCATATCCTTTTGCCGGCAGTGGCGCTTGCCGCGAACTCCGCTGCGATCATCTCGCGGCTGGTGCGCACCGCCATGCTCGAAGTCCTGCGTGAGGACTTCGTCCGCACCGCCTATGCCAAGGGCCTGCGTCGCCAGCGTGTCATCCTTCGCCATGCGTTTCGCAACGCGCTCCTCCCGGTGCTGAGCGTCGTCGGCCTGCGCTTCGGCGCCCTGCTCGGTGGCGCGGTGCTGACCGAAACCATCTTCGCCTGGCCGGGCCTCGGCCAGCTGACCATCACTGCGATCTCGCAGCGCGACCTGCCGCTCATCCAGGGCATCGTGCTCACCTTCGCGATCATCTTCGCCCTGGTGAACCTCGTCGTCGATCTTCTCTATGCGGTCGTCGATCCGCGCATCCGTTTGGGTTGAGGCTCATGAAATTATCCAGGCGTTTCCGCAATATCTCCCTGATCCTCGGCATGTCGATCGTGCTGGCGATCGTCATCTGTGCGGTCTTCGCGCCCTATCTGTCGGCGCATGGCATCGAGCAGATGGACATGCGCAACCGCTTCTCCGGCCCGACGCTCACCCACTGGCTCGGCACCGACAATTTCGGGCGGGACCTCTGGGCAAGGCTGATCTACGGCGCACGCGTTTCGCTGACGATCGCCTGCATCTCGGTCACGGCGTCGGCTCTCATCGGCACGACGGTCGGGCTCGCCGCCGGCTATTTCGGCGGCTGGACGGACCTGATCCTGATGCGGATCACCGACATCTTCCTGGGCTTTCCGGCGATCGTGCTCGCACTCGCCATCGTCGCGGTGCTCGGCCCCGGCATCGTCAACGTGGCAATTGCCATCATCGTGGTCGCCTGGACGGAATATGCGCGAGTGGTTCGCGCGACGACGCTGGTCCTGCGCGAGCAGAACTATGTGCAGGCCGCAAGGGCGCTCGGCGCCCATCCGGTCCGCATCCTCGTCAAGGAAATCCTGCCCAATGCGATAGGGCCGATCATCGTGCTCGCCTCGCTCGGCTTCGGTACCGCGATCATTTCGGAATCGGCGCTCAGCTTCCTCGGTTTCGGCCTGCCGCCGCCGGCGCCGACCTGGGGTTGGACGCTCGCCTACGGGACACGCTTCATGCGGGACGAGCCATGGCTGGCAATCATAGCGGGCGCCACGATCATGGTGACGGTGCTCGGCTTCAACCTGCTCGGCGACGGCCTGCGCGACGTGCTCGACCCGCGGCATCTCTCGCGCTCCGCGGGCAAGAAGAAATAGCCAAAACCTCAGGATCAAGACGACAACGACACTGAAAGGAAACATCCATGGTCAAGTCGATCAACAAGCTTCGTCCCAAATTCACCACCCATGCGGACGGCAGCGATGCCGTGATCTTCATGCATGAACTGGTGGGCGAGCAGGACGGCCCCACCGTCGGAATTTCCGCCTCCATCCACGGCAACGAGAACACCGGCTCGCAGGCGATCCTGGAACTCTACCGCATCATCAAGGACATGCCGCTCAAGGGCCGCATCATTCTCCTGCCGGTCGCCAACCCGCGTTCCTTCGCCGTCAACCATCGTCACAATCCGCTCGACCAGCTGAACCTCAACCGCGAATTCCCCGGCGATCCGCGCGGTACCTACAGCCAGCAGCTCGCCGATGCGCTGGCACACGAGTTCTACGCCAAGATCGACTACAATCTCGACCTGCATTCCGGCACCGACCGGCCGACCGTCGACTATGTCTACATCTGGAATGACGAGCCGCTGTCGCGTGCCTTCGGTTCGAAGATCCTCTATCGCCCGACGACCGGAAAGGCCGGCACGGTCTATTCCGGCACCAGCAAATCCGTTTCGATGGACCGCCATGGCACCAAGGTCGTGACCATCGAGCTCGGCGGCGGCATCGTCGACCAAACCCCCTATGTCGAGCTCACCGTCGCTGGCCTGATGAACCAGCTTCGCCTGATCGGCTCGATCGAAGGCGAAGTGAAGCCCAATCCGAAACAGGTCGTGGTCACCGAACTCGTCGGCATCCGCCCGAAGCATGGCGGCTGGCTGGAGCCGCTTTCTCCGGCGAATGGCGAGATCATCAAGGGCGGTTCGCTGCTTGGCCGCGTCGTCAGCCCCTACGACTTCGAGACGATCGAGGAAATCCCGACGCCCTTCGAAACCGGCATCATGGTCATGCAGCACCTGACCCGCAACCTCGTCGAGGCGGGCGACTACGGCTTCATGGTCGGCAATATCGAAGGGTCGACCGACTGATCGGATCCCTCCGGCAGATGGAATGAACGGATGCAGGATCGAGCAATGGAAAAGACGATGGAACCGGCGCTTGCCGTCAGCGACCTGAATGTCGAGATCCTCGGGGAGAACGGGGCCTTTCCCGTCGTCTCGGAGATGAGCCTTTCGGTGCGCCCCGGCGAGACGGTCTGCATCGTCGGCGAAAGCGGCTGCGGCAAATCGATGACCGCGCTGTCGCTGCTGCGCCTCCTGCCCGACAGCGCCCGCGTCGCATCCGGTTCGATCAGGATCCATGGCGAGGACTTTCTCGCCATGGATCGGCGCCAGGTCGAGGATTTCCGCGGCGACAAGATCGCCATGATTTTCCAGGAACCGCTATCGGCGCTGAACCCGGTGCTGACGATCGGCGAACAGATCGCCGAATCCGTCCGCCAGCATCGAAGGCTTGGGCGGCGCGAGGCCTTTGCGCGCGCCGTCAAATGCCTGGAACTGGTCCAGATGCCGGACCCCGAACGCCGCGCCCGGCAATATCCCCATGAACTTTCCGGCGGCATGCGGCAGCGCGCGATGATTGCTCTGGCGCTTGCCTGCGAGCCGAAAATCATCATCGCCGACGAGCCGACGACAGCCCTCGACGTCACCGTGCAGGCGCAGATTCTCGGACTGATTTCCGACCTGCAGAAGCGGCTCGGCACCGCGCAGATCCTGATCACCCACGATCTCGGCGTGGTTGCCGAAATCGCCGACCGCGTCATCGTCATGTATGCCGGCCGGCGGGTTGAGGAATGCAGCGTCTACGAACTCTTCGAAAACCCGATCCACCCCTATACGATCGGCCTGATGGGCGCCGTCCCCCATCGGGACAGAACCAAAGCCACCCCGGAGCGGCTGACGGATATTCCCGGCACCGTGCCGCCGCTCTGGCACCTGCCGAAGGGCTGCGCGTTTGCGCCCCGCTGTCCCGGCGCCTCGGCCCGCTGCCTGGAGGAACGCCCACCCTTCCTCGAAAAGAAACCCGGTCATTTTGCCGCCTGCTGGGAGCATGACAATGCCTGATGCCGCGGCCCCTCTCCTCTCCGTTGAGAACCTCAAGGTGCATTTTGCCATCCGCTCCGGCGTCTTCCAGCGGCAGGTCGGCGAGGTGAAGGCCGTCGACGGCGTTTCCTTCTCGATCGGTTCAAGCGAGACGCTCGGCCTTGTCGGCGAAAGCGGCTGCGGCAAATCGACCACCGGGCTCGCCCTCATGGGCCTCGTGAAGGCCACGGACGGCCACATCGCCATGCAGGGAGCCGAGGACGTCACGCAAATGCGGAGCATCCCGCAATCCTACCGCCGCCGCATGCAGATTATCTTCCAGGATCCTTTCTCCTCGCTCAACCCGCGCCAGCGGGTGCGCGACATCATCCGCGCGCCGCTCGATATCCATGGCATCGGCACGGTCGAGGAACGGCGGGCCGAGGTCGCGAGGCTCATGTCGCTGGTGGGTTTGAGGCCCGACCAGGCCGAGAACTTCCCGCACCAGTTCTCCGGCGGCCAGCGCCAGAGGATCGGCATTGCCCGGGCGCTGGCCCTCAAGCCCGATATCATCGTCTGCGACGAGCCGGTTTCTGCACTGGACGTGTCCGTACAGGCACAGATCCTCAACCTGCTCGCCGACCTGCAGAAGGAACTCGGCCTTTCCTACCTGTTCATCTCGCATGATCTCGGCGTGGTCGAACACGTCTCGCACCGGGTCGCCGTCATGTATCTCGGCAAGATCGTCGAGACCGGGTCGAAAGAGGTGATCTTCACGAAACCCCTTCACCCCTATTCGGAGCTACTGCTGCGCTCGGCGCCGGCACATGATCCGCGTAAGCGTCACAAGTTCAGCGCCGTCAGCGACGACATTCCGAGCGCCACGCGAAAACCTGCGGGCTGCGCCTTCCACACCCGTTGCCCCCTCGCGACCGATATCTGCCGCCAAATCGAACCGCGGCTGGAACGGAAGGGCGACGGCCAGTCCGTTGCCTGCCATCACCGATAGAGGAGTTTCACGATGATCGAGGACCTGATCGGGCTTCTGGCAGAACCTGGCCAGCCAAACTTCTTCTACGACGCGCTGGACGCCGCTCTCGCCAGGCACGTTGGCCACCGCCTGTTGACGCTGCTCTACACGGACGGCGACGAGGTGGCGCGCGTCTATTCAAACATGCCGGACGTCTATCCCGTCTTCGGCCGCAAGCCGATGGGCCTCACGCCCTGGGGCGACCTGGTGCTGCGCCGGCAGCAACCCTTTCTCGGCCGCGACCGAGACGCCATCAAATGGGCCTTCTTCGATCACGAACTGATTGCCAGCATCGGCCTCAATGCGGCGATCAACATCCCGGTCGTCTATGACGGCGAAACAATCGGCACGATCAACCTGCTGCACGAAGAATTCTTCTACGAGGAGAAGCATGTCGAGATCGCCCGGAAATTCGCTCCGCTGCTGATCCCCGCCTTCCTCGAAGCCCGCCGCAACGGCCATGCGCCGGGAAATGGAAAAGGAACAAGACCGTGATCTCCTATCTCTTCGAAAACGCCCGCATTGTCGACGGAACGAGCCCTCAGGCGAGCGAGCCGGTTTCGGTTCTTGTCGAGGGCGACATGATCCGCGAGGTTTCGCCCTCCATCAACAGTGCCGGCGCGCAGCGGATCAATCTTGCCGGCAAGGTGCTGATGCCGGGGCTGATCGACGCCCATGTGCACGTCATCGCCGGCATGGCGAACCTCGGCCAGAACGCGAAACTTCCCGATCCGATCGTCACCGTGCGCGCCTTCAAGATCATGGGCGACATGCTGATGCGCGGTTTCACCACGGTCCGTGATTTGGGCGGCGCGACCTCCGGCCTGCTGGCCGCCACGCAGGAAGCGCCCTGGCCGACACCCCGGCTCAATATCTGCGGCAAGGCACTCTCGCAATCCGGCGGCCATACGGATTATCGCGGCCCCTATGACGACACGCCGGCGCCGAAGACCGGCCATGCGCTCGGCAATCTCGGGCGCATCTGCGACGGGGTGCCGGAAGTTCGCAAGGCCGCCCGCGAAGAACTGAAATCGGGCGCCCATTTCATCAAGGTCATGGCGAACGGCGGCATCGCTTCGCCGACCGACCCGATCCACTTTCTCGGCTTCTCGCGGGAAGAGCTGATCGCCGCCGTTGAGGAAGCGGAGAATGCCGGCACCTATGTCGCGGCACATCTCTATACCGACAAGGCGATCCACCGGGCGATCGAATGCGGGATCCACTCACTGGAACACTGCAACCTGATCACGCCGGAAACTGCGACATTTGCCGTAGAAAACGGATGCATCTCCGTGCCGACGCTCGTCACCTACGAGAAGCTCGGCGTCGAGGGGCCGGCGCTCGGCCTGCCGCCCGCCTCCGTCGCCAAAGTCGATTCCGTGCGGCTGGCCGGCATGGAATCGCTCTCGATCATGCGCGACGCCGGCCTGCCGATGGCTTACGGCACCGACCTGCTCGGCGAAATGCACCGGCATCAGTCAGAGGAATTCGTGATCCGCACACGCGTCCTGCCTGCCCATGAGGTCATCGCCTCCGCGACGCATGTCGCAGCCAAGTTGCTCAGGATGGAGGGCAAGATCGGATGCATCGCACCGGGTGCCTTCGCTGACCTGGTCGTGGTCGATGGCAATCCGCTCAGCGACATGTCGCTGCTGACACATCAGGGCGCCCATATGCCGATCATCGTCCGGGGTGGGATTTTCGTGAAAAATCAGGGGTAAGGTGGATGGAATTGGGAAGAGAGATGGCGGTGATAACGGCAGGCCTCGACCTGCTCTATCGCAGGCGCAATGGCAATGCGGGTATTCTGGATGCCGAAGGCCTGATACCGGTCGCCGTCGCCGACGTTTCACCGCGTCCATTCGGCACCTACGAGGAGGCGGAGAGCGCACTGCTGTCCTTGCGCGACCGCCTCGGAGAAGCGGAAAACGCACTGCGCCGGGATTGGCTCGACGAGATGTCGGATTCACTGCTCGCCCTGATCGCCACCTTCCGCAGCGATACCATCAGCTTTGCCGAAAGGCTGGAGCGACAGATCCGCGTCGACGTGCGCGATATCCCCGAAGAGATCATCGCGAGCTATCACAAGGGGATCCGCGAGGCGTTGGACGAACTCGGCTTCCGCGGCGGAAATCTGTCGGTTGATCTTGCGCGCTGGGAAGAGAGCGCACGAATACCGCCCGACAAGGTGCTGGACGTGCTGGCGGACTTTCAACGTCAGGCGCGGGCGCGATGCGGGGCTCTCGCAACCGCGCTGAATGCTGACTGGCTCGGTGGCGAATGGCTCAAGCCGATCGGCCAGCGGAATGTCCCGTATTCGGCCTATTGCGATTTCCCCGAAAGGCGGTTGTTGCTCAATGTCGATTTTCCATACACTGCGTTCAGCCTCAAGCACCTGGCGGTGCACGAGGCTTTTCCGGGCCATCTCGTTCACCTGAAACTGCGCGAGAGGCGCGTGGCGGAAGGCCTTATGCCGCTCGATGCGGCTCAGGTCGTCACGAGTTCGGCGAGTTCGGCCATTTTCGAAGGCATTGCCGACAACGGCCTGCAGTTTCTCGATTGGATCGAAACGCCGGAGGATCGTCTCGGCCACACTTTGCAGCGGCTTCGCTCTGCACTGAGGTGCCGCGCCGCATGGCAAGTGCTCGGCGAGGGCAGATCCCTCGACAAGGTTGTGCCGGATATCGCGGCGGCTTCCCTCCAGTCTTCCGACCTAACTCGATCCCGCCTCGCCTTCCTTCGTCACAATCTGCGTGCGCCTTTTGTCTACGCATACTGGTGCGGAGAGATGGCGGTCGACTCGGTATGGTCTCAGCTAGGCGCCACGGAAAGAGGTGAGTTTTGGGGCTACCTCTACGATAATATGCACACGCCGAGTACTTTAGCGAAACATTGGCCCAATCGTGGCTCTTGAGATCCCATCAGGGGTGAGTAGCGACCTGCACAGTGGCAGTCTCCAAAAGACAATCATGGATCTGATTTTGTGCAGCCCTGGAAACCCAAGAGCCCCCTTCCTAAGCGCAATCGTACGCCGCAGCCGGCTATCAAGATTAGGTGTCGGCAACTCGGACCAACTCCGCCTGATGGTGCAGCAGGCCCCGACTGTGAACCTTATGTCCACGTAAGCCACATATAAGCGGCGGCCGTCCAGGAAAAGCCGAGGCCACCGCAGCCTTCGCCCGTTACCGGGTCGAAATATTCGGCAAAACCTTCCGCCTCGATCGCCGCGACCGTCGATCTGCGCAGCTCTTCCGCCGCTTCCCGATGACCGTTGCGCCTGAAGCCGTCGATCAGCAGCCAGTTGATGATCGCCCAGGCCGGGCCGCGCCAGTAGCGTTTCGGTTCCCAGCCTGCGATGCCGGGCTTTGTGGTCGGAAAGGCGACCTTGAGACCCTTCGACCAGACCTTCATCTCGTTGACCAGCGCGTCGGCGATGCCTTTCTCCAGGTCGAGCGACAGGAGGGGGATGAAGCCTGCCTGCGTGGCTGCCTCGACATCCTCGCCGGAGATCAGGTCGCGGGACACGAAGCGTGACAAGGCTGGGCGCCACTGCGCAAGTATCGCCTTGCGGCTGAGCTCGTTGAAGGTGGCGATCTCAGCCGCGTCCTCCATCCGGCCGAATTCGCGGGCGAGATGTTCCAGGTCCTCGCCGGCCTTCAGCAGGATAGCGGTGGTCTGGATCTCGGCCACCTTGAACGGTGCCTTTTCCCATTGTTTTGCGGGATCCCAGCCGCAGGCGGCATAGGTGTCGACCAGGTGTATGAAGCGGTTATAGTCCTCGTCGCGCGGGCGCATCGAGGCGTTCACATGGCCGGTATCCTTGCGCACGACCGGCGTGTCGGTCGTAGTCGGCACGCGCGCGAGCGCGATGTCCCAGGCCGGCGAGTTGTCGCTGCCGCTTTCCCAAGGGTGCAGCAGAGCGACCAGGCCAGTGCCTTCCGGATCCCGCGCGGAATACCACCAGCGATGCCATTTCAGCGCGGCCTCGTAGAGCGGCAGGGTGCGTGCCTCGGCGCCGCTGCCGGCCGCCTCGAAGACCTTGCGCAGTGCGATCGCAAAGACCGGCGGTTGGGTGATGCCGGAGGTCGGAATCGTGTGGCGGGTGCGCCAGACGTTCGGACCGGGGAAATAGGTGTCGCTCGGCTGGTGGAAAACGATATGCGGCACCATGCCGTCCGCCCACTGGCCCTCGATCAGCCGCTCCAGTTCGCGATAGGCACGGTCGGTATCATAAAGCGCGAAACCCATGGCGACGAAGGCGGAATCCCAGTTCCACTGGAATGGGTAGAGCCGGTCGGTTGGCACCGTATAGCCGCCGCGGTCGTTGGCGACGAGGATGCGCTTCGCCTCGGTGATATGCACATTCATTTCGGGTACTCCGGTATGCTCAGGCCGAAACGGCCGGAAAGGACTTGCCGCTTTCGGGCGAAAGCCAGGTAATGCGCCTGCGGTCGAGCTTCAGGCCGATCGTGTCGCCGCTCTTCACCGTTTCGGACGCCGGCAGGATAACCCGCACCGGCTGGTCGTGGATCGAGCCGGTTAGCAAGAGGTGCGAACCCATCGGCTCGGCAACCCGTACCTTCATCTCGATCCCCTGCGGGAGCGGCGCCAGTTCGACCGCCTCGCCACGCAGGCCAAGCACGATTTCATCGCCGACATCCTTTGGCACCGCGAGCTGTTCCGCGCCGGCCGCCACCTGGCCGTTCGAGACCGGCACCTTGATGAAGTTCATCGGAGGATTGCCGATAAAACCGCCGACGAACCGTGTGGCCGGATGATTGTAGATCTCGACCGGGTGACCGACCTGCTCGACAACGCCGTTGTGCATGACCGCGATACGATCCGACAGGCCCATCGCCTCGGTCTGGTCGTGGGTGACATAGATCGTCGTCGTGCCCGCCGATTGCAGCACGGTTTTCAGTTCGGTGCGCATTTCAAGCCGCAGCAGGGCGTCGAGATTGGAAAGCGGCTCGTCCATCAGCAGCACCTTCGGCTCGACGGCCAGCGCGCGGGCAACCGCCACGCGCTGGCGCTGGCCGCCCGAAAGCTTGTTCGGATAACGGTCGAGATACGGCTCGATATGCAGCAGGCCGGCTGCCTTCTCCACCTGCGCCTTCACCCGCGCATCGTCCGCCTTCTGCATGCGCAGGCCGAAGGCGACGTTTTCGTAGACCGTCATATGCGGGAAGACCGCATAGTTCTGAAAGACCATCGCCAGCCCGCGATCCTTGGGCGCCAGTCCGATGATCGACCTGTCACCAATGCGGACATCGCCCGAGGTCGAGGTTTCAAGACCGGCGATGATGCGCAGGAGCGTGGTCTTGCCGCAACCCGACGGCCCGAGCAGCGAAACGAACTCGCCGTCGTTGATCGTCAGCGAGACCTCCTTCAGCGCCTGGAAAGCGCCGAAACTCTTGCGGATGCGGTCAATGACAATATTGGCCATGTCGATGGTCCCGTTATTTGGAGGAAATGCCCCAGATCGCGAAGAGGTAACGCCTGACCGCGAAGATGAAGACAACGGAAGGGAGAATGAGCATGAGGCCGCCGGCAAAGCGATAATGCATCGGGCTTTCCGACAGCACCGTCAGCAGATAGGCCGTGAGCGTGCGGTTGCGCACCGTCAGTACCGAGGCGGCGAACACCTCGTTCCAGGAGATGACGAAAGCGAATACGGCGGTCGCGACGATGCCGGGCAAAGCCAGCGGCGCGACCACTTTAAAAAAGGCCTGGACGCGGGTGCAGCCGAACACCCAAGCGGCCTCTTCGAGTTCCTTCGGGACGCCGAGGAATATGCCCTGGGTGACGAGCGCCGCAAAGGGCAGCGCCAGAACCGTGTGGATCAGGCCGACGCCGATGATCGTGTCATAGAGCCCGAGCCGGATGAAGGAGACGGTGAGCGGCAGCGCCAGGATCGCCAAGGGAAAGGCGCGGGTCAGCAGGACCAGAAGCCGGTAGCTGTCCTTGCCCCGGAAATCATAGCGGGCCAGCGCATAGCCGGCCGGCGCGCCCAGCAGGATGGAGAGCGCCACCGTTATGCCCGCGGCCCCCAGCGAGTTGAGAAAAGACTGGACGACGCCTTCGGTTTTCAGGAACAGAATGAAGGGTTCGAGCGAAATCCCGGTCGGCAAGCCCGTCTTCGGCCAGATATAGACGCCCTGGCGACCGCCGAGTGCCCCCAACGCCACCAGATAGATCGGTACCAGAACCCAGGCGCAGAGCGCCGCAATGCCGCTCCAGAGGAGCCAGCGGCGGGAGGAGGCGAAGCTTGCGGGACGGGAAGCCGTTTCCGTCACGCTCATGGTTTCCGTACTCATGGCAGGCGCTCCGGATCGACTTTCAGGGCCTTCAGATAGATCAGCGTCGCGGCAAGCGAGATGATCATGATCAGCACCGCGTAGACCGCAGCGACGCTGTAATTCTGGTTCTGGTTCTGCCAGTTATAGGCCTCGCCGACGAGGACCGGGAAATTGCGCCCGCCGAGCGCGTAGACCACTGCGAACACCTCGAAGGCAAGCACTGTGCGCAGGATCAGCGCCGATTGCAGCGCCGGCCGGATCAGCGGCAGGGTGATGCGCCGGAAGCGCGTCCATGGGCCAGCACCGAAGATCTCGGCGGCTTCCTTGAACTCCTTCGGCACCTGGTTGAGGCCGGCGACGATGATGACCATGACGATCGCCGTGCCGCGCCAGATTTCCGCGACTGCGATGGCGATGAAAAGCGCCACCGGCGTCTGGTAGGACAGCCAGCTCGCCTGCCGGCCGATCACACCGAGGCCGAAGAGGAGCGAGTTGAAATAGCCGGTATTCTGCAGGATCGATAACCAGACGAGGCCGGCGGCGAGGTCGGAAATGCCAAGCGGGATGGTCCAGATCCAGAGAATGGTCTCGCGGCCGCGGCCGACCTTGGCGACCATCGTGCCCATGGCGAGCGCGATGGCGATCTGCACCGGCACGACGACGATCGTCAGAAGAAAGGTGTTCCTGACCGAGCGGGTGAAGTTGATGTCGGTCACCATGCGCTGGGCATTCGACAGCGAAGGCGTGCCGTTGTCCGAGAGAGCCAGCCAGATCGTCTGCACCAGCGGCACGACGAAGAGCAGCGCCAGAAAGGCGACTGACGGCAGGATCAGCAGATAGGGGATCCAGGGTCGGTTCTGGGTCATCGATCGCCCTCACATGGGGGCTTTGAGAATTGATCATACATCAACTTGTTCCTCTCTCCGCCATCCATATCGCGACGGAATGCAGGCACCTTGCGGTCCGCTGCTCCCGCTCCTTCGGATTTGGCATCCGGGCATTCGCGCCCGGATGCCAATAGCCTTGGGAGGCTTGTCGGATGGCGCCTTATTGAACCGGGCAGGCGCCGTCGCTCTTGGCATCCGGAGCCCAGCAAGGCGCCTTGGCGTCGATCATCAGTTTGGCCATGGTGGCGCCCTGCTTGGCGAGCACGTCGGCGACGGGCTCGTTCTGCAGCACGATGCGCTGGAAGGCGTCCATGTAGACCTTGTTGAATTCGCCGCCCTTGTCGCCGAGGCCGACCGGGAGAAGCGAGATGACGGCATCCTTGGAACCCTGCGTCTTGGTGACGGCACCGGCGAGAAGCGCCACGCCCTTGTCGAGGTCCGGCGGCAGCTGGACGTTGAGGGTCGGGAAGAAGCCGACCTTCGAAGCCGTCAGCAGCTGGGTCTTCTGGGTCGTCAGCGTTTCAATGACCTTCGTGGCCCCTGCCGTGTCCGGTGCGCCTTTGGGGATCGCAAGCCCGGCCAGAACCGGCATGTAGCCGCGGCCCTTGGGGCCGGCCGGTGCCGGGAAGACGACATAATCATCCGGCGCGGCCGAGATGGCGCTCTTCAGGCGGGCGACATGGTCCCAGGCGACCATGACTTCGCCCGAGGCCAGCGGTTCCTGCATGAAATCGTAATTGGTGGAGTTCGGGGTGACATAGGCCCAGAGCGCCTTCAGCTTCTCCCAGCCGGCCGCGGCATCTGCATTCTTGAAGGTGCGCACCACGCCGCCGGTGAAGGACGGATAGAAATAGCCTTGGAAATAACGCGCCATCAGGCCCTTCGGACCGGCCGGGAAACCGATCTGCGGCTGGCCGGTGGCAGCTTGCATGTTCTTCCCCCACTCTATCAGCTGGTCGTAGGTCAGCGCGTTGATATCCGCACCCTTCGGCAGGTATTGCAGGGCTTCCTTCTTGGCGGCCATGACATAGGTCGCCTGCATCCACGGAATATACTGCTGCGTGGGCTTGCCGAGCTTGCCGAGATCAAGAACCGATTGCGGCATGCCGCTGGCGGCGAGCTTCTTGGCAAGCTCGTCGAGCGGTTCCAACTGGCCCTTGTCGGCGAGCGGCGAAAGCTCGCCATGCAGCGCACCGACGAGGCTGACGGTGTGCTTGCCGGCCTGTGCTTCGGCCTCCATGCGCACCGCGAACTGCGGCGGCTCCTCGACCACATAATCGACCTTGCCGGCATCCTTCAAAAGCTCCTGCCGAACCACGGTCGCCTCCTCTATCGGGCGAAGCTGGGTGGATACGAAAACCGTCTGGGCAAGCACCGGCGAGGCAAACGCCAGCACCGTCGAAGCCAGAATTGTAAGTGACACGATATGTTTCATCTTCTCCTCCTTCATTTTATTCGTCTTGAATGCACTGCTGTCTATGCGGCCACGGGCGGGCAGCGATGGCTGTCGCGATCGACGAATTCGATCGCATGAAGCTCCTGAAGGTCTTCAGCGGGCTCTCCGGCGATGGCGCGCAGGAGCAACGAGGCGAAGGTCGCGCCGAGGTTCTCGCCGGTCATGCGCATGGTCGAGAGCGGCGGGCTGGTGAAGGCGCCCATCGGCAGGTCGTCATGACCAATGATGCTGATCTGGCTGCCGCCGTCGACCTCGCGCAGCGCCCGCAACGCTCCGATCGCCATTTCGTCGGTGGCGCAAACAAGGGCCGTCGGACGCGACGGCTGGCGCAGCAGTTCGAGGGCTGCGAGATAACCGCCCTGCTCGAGCGGCGCTCCTTCGGCGCAGAGATCGGTCGCAAGCCCGCATTCCTCCATCGCCGCCTGCCAACCGCGGCGACGGACATGGGCGAAGTAATATTCCTGCGGCCCGGCGATATGGCCGATGCGCCGATGCCCCGCCGCATGGAAGCGCAGCGTTGCGGCGCGGAACCCGGCAAAACCATCGCCGTCGATGAACGGATGGGGGATCAGGCTCTCGGTACGGCCGTTGGTGACGAAGGGAATGCCCCGCGACTGAAGGTATTCGACGCGCTCGTCCTTGCGTTTGGTGCGGACCAGCAGCATGGCGTCGACGCGGCGCCCATCGACGAAGCGCTGGCATATCTCAAGTTCGCTGACACCCCGCGGCACGGGCGCGATGACGAGATTGAGACCGGCCGCGGCGAGATGTTCGGCGCAGCCTGACAACATGTCGAGGAAATGAGGGGGGCCGACGTGGCCAGGATCACTCGGCAGCGTCACGGCGACCAGTTCAGCGCGCTGCTTGCGCAGCCGACGAGCGGAGGCATTCGGCCGATAACCTGCCGCCTCCGCTGCCTCGCGAACCCGCGCGCGGGTGGCCGCGGACACGTCGGAATAACCATCAAGTGCCCGGGACACAGTGGTAATCGACAGTCCGAGCGAATGCGCCAGCTGCTTCAGATTGGCCAAAATATTCCTCCCCAAACTGAAATAAACATTCTCCAAAACGTTTTGAGAGTCAACCAAAACGTTTTGGAGTCCAACCTAGCGCCTGATCTCTTCCAATGTGTAGGACTTGAAGCATGGCTCGCAGAAGTTGATCAGGTCGAGTTCGCGTCGCGCACGGCGCTGGCACCATTCTCACGGGATCTTGCTGCCGGATGTAACTTGGCAGTATTCGCGGCGATGAAGCTGACTAGCTGCCCGGGCCGGACGTTCGCCGGCGGCATGGCGGCCGGGCGCGACGTTGATCGCGATCCGTCGTCCGCACTTCGCAATCGGGTTGACGACATCGAAGCCACTCAGCGTCCCAGACATATCGCCGTCGGTGATGATGTTCTATCGGCTGTTACGATCCGCGCATATCGCTGCGATCGTCACCAGATTAGGCGGCACCCGGGCAGAAATCCTGGCGCTGGCCTGCGCGACACCGGAGATCATCGCCAGATTTCCTCGCTTCGATCGACTTGTTTCGACGCCAGCTTTGGTCGTTGTCGCACTATCACGGTCTCAAAGGATGATTTCCGGGCACCTCAGGCCGCCAGCCTCGTCTACGCCCGATTTCGCTACGGTCCTGACGGCAATGATCCTCGGGCTTTCGACGATCGTCGCGCTTGTCATAACGAAACCGTTTGATCGGATCAGCGTGCCGCGTCAATGGCGCCGCTTGCCAAGCTCCTGATAAACATGGGGGCAAGTCGTCTTGCTGGTTCCGGGACAAAGAATGCAGTAGTGTGCCAGCAAGCGCGAGTTGCGGCTTTAGAGATTTCAAGTGGGAAGCTGATAATGGGATGGAAAACGCCAAAGGTCGAGTACGTCAACGGTTATAGGATCGTTGAGCTTGAGGGACCGACCTTCAAAGTTTATGACGGCGACCGCCAGCTCGGTGAGGACTTTCCCTACTCCGGCGAAGCGGCCGCTCACGCGAGGTCTCTTCCAACGCTGGATTCTCCGCGGCGCTGAGTAGGATTTCCGAGCGATTCTCGGGCATTTCTCTTCGGCGGTCTCGGTGGAAATCGGACATCAAGACATTTAGCTGAATATCACCTTTATTGGAACCATGGATTGATCACTTTCAATCCGGCGGCCTCGAAGGGGCTTGTGTCGCGCGTTGCGACCACGAGGCCATTCGCCGCTGCTGTGGCTGCAGTATACCCATCCTCCTTGTCGACCGCCTTCCCGGACACGCGAGCGCGCGCCATGAGTTCCGAGTAGAATTGGGAGCTAGCAAAATTAAAGGGTAGGACCGCGTTCTGCGAAGTGAGGAAGCACTTCGCCCTCCAGGCGATCGCGAAGGACAGTTTGCCGTTTGCTTGAAGGCATGGCAGCGATCCCGAAGCGAAGTTCGGCAATTGTTATCGCCGAAAGGAACAACGTCTCGATGGCTTGGGCATCCATCCATGCTACCACTGCCCCGTTGGGAGCCAATTTCCATGGCTCTGATATCACGCTGATATCCAACAAGATCATTCGAACGTCATCGGTTCGGCTGGTGCGTTATCGCGATTTTGCTGTAGGGCCTCAACATCGTCATTGGATAGCTCCGCGTCCCGACCGATGGCCGCGAGTAAGGAGCCAAGTTTCACACGTTCAGATGGACGAACGGCGGCCTCAATAATGTCACGGATTTCGGCCTCCGTACGTACTACGGCCGTGATGAGCCGCTCGCACACGCAGCGCGCGATGCGTTTCATCAGAAAGATTACGAATAGTAACCGCCAGCATTGATATCATCCTGTCAGAAACGATGACTTTGATATCAAAATATACCCGATGACGGCCATGATCGCTTCAGGTGTGGTGGTCTATCTGCGTGCCAGCCTGTCGACTTCCGCAAGGGAGCCGCTTCGTTGATGGTGCTGGTGCGGGACGGCGGTCTCGACCCGTTCATTGGTGCGCTTTACGTCTTCCGATCAAAACGCGCCGACCGGATTCGGATTGTCTGGTGGGATGGCAGTGGGGTCTGCCTCTATTCGAAAACCCTGGAAGATCAAGGCTTCTGCTGGCCGGGCATATCGGCGGCACGGATCCGTCTGGACCATTCTCAGCTGATGGCGTTGCTGGCTGGAATGGATTGGAAAAAGATCCGCCCGGTTAAGGTCAGGCGGCCCTTGCTGACCGGCTGACAGCGCCTGCGGCAAGATGAATCATGGCGCTGTAATGGTTGGGAAAACGGCTCTTTTGTGCTCTACTCATTCCCATGGACTTACCCCTTCACGACTTGCCGGACGACGTTGACGCGCTGAAAGCGATGGTTCTCGCAATGGCGCGCGAGCAGGCGGCGAAAGAAGGCCGCTGAAGCTGAGATCGCCCGACTGGAGGCGGTTGAGAAAAGCGCCAACGAGCGAATTGCCAACCTCACATCGATAATGAAGGTTCTGCAGCGGCCCCAACATGGCACCCGTTCCGAACGCCTGCGCCTTGGCGTCAACGACGAACAAGTGTCGCTTGCTTTCGAGGAAGTCGAGACCGCCTTTCGGCAATCCAGAGCGAGCTTGATCGCGCGGCCAAAGACAGGCCGAAACGTGCTCCACGTCCGCGTAAGGGTTTTGCCGCTCACCTCGAACGCATCGAGGAAGTGATCGAACCGGAGATCCCGGCCGGCTGCGAGGGGCTGGAAAAGGTCCTGATCGGTGAGGATCGTTCTGAACGACTAGATGTCGGCTGACGGCCTTCCGCTTTACCGGCAGGAGGCCATTTATCTGCGCGACGGGGCTTCGAGCTGCAGATATGCGCCGATTACATCCTTGAGCGCGTCAAGGAGGGCGAAAGGATCTTCGCCGACGAAGCCACCTTATCCACTCTTGCGCCCCGTTCGGGGAAAACGACGAAGGGCTGGCTTTGGGCGTACGCTCGCGATGATCGCCCCTATGGCGGAACCAGCCCGCCAATGGTGGTGTACCGGTTTGAAGACAGTAGGGGCGCCGATTGCGTGGCGCGTCACCTCGCCGGATTCAGCGGCGTCCTGCAGGTTGATGGGTACTCGGCCTACACCAGTCTAGCCAAAATGCGTACCAAAACCGGCAGCAATGAAACGATCCAACTCGCAGCGTGTTGGGCGCATCTTCGTCGCAAGTTTTACGATCTTCACATCAGCGGAGTCTCCCAGGCTGCAACGGATACGATCGTCGCGATGACCGAGCTGTGGTACATCGAGGATAAGGTCCGCGGTCGGGATGCCGACAGCCGCACCACGCTGCGTCAGACGAAGTCTGTGGCCATCGTCTCCGGACTTTTTGACCTTTGGGAAAAGGAGTTGGGAAAGGTCTCTGGCAAGTCTAAGACTGCCGAAGCAATCCGCTATGCGCTCAGCCGGCGCGAAGCACTGGAGCGCTTCCTGACGGACGGACGGATCGAAATTGACTCCAATATCGCCGAGCGCGTGATCAGGCCGCAAACGATTACGAGAAAAAATAGTCTATTCGCCGGCAGCGAAGGCGGTGGACGTACCTGGGCGACGCTGGCCACGCTTCTTCAGACGGCCAAGATGAACAACGTCGACCCGCTCCATTGGCTCTCCCAGACCTTAAACCGCATCGCTCACGGCTGGCCAGTATCTGAGCTCGAGGCGCTGATGCCTTGGAACTTCAGGCCCGACGCCATCAGCTAAGCGCTTACGGTCGATGGCGGCCTGCTGCATCCAGATCCGGTGCATTATGTCACCAAGCATCTCCATTAAGGCATTGAGAGCGACGATTTCCGGGTGAAGAAGAACATGCCAAAGATCGGTGGCTTCCAATCATTCAACACTGCCCGTCGAACCATTGCAGGTTTCGAGGCAACGCTGTGGTTGAGGAATGGCTTCGGTTTTTCCGGCGGCTGGCCTGTCAACGACCAACATGAGCTGCTCACGCGTCTTCGGACTGCAAAATGTTAACAAGCATAAAATCGGCCTCGCAATGGGACAATTCTGGCCTCCATCAAACTTTGCAACACGCCCACGGGACGCCATTCCGACGGCGACCGATTGCGGTCATCAATCTAAATCCCCATTTGACTGAGGAGTGACTCAACCTTTGCCAGAGGTTCGGGTCAGGAACTCCCGAATGGCCGCGATGACGGTGTCATGTGCCTCCACATGGACTGAGTGGTTGGCGCCGGGCACTTCGAGAAGCTCGCCCTTCGGAATCCGTTCGGCGATCAGGCGAGAATGGTTCGGCGGGCATATCCAGTCTTCGGCACCGCAGACGACCAGCGTGGGGACCGGAATATCCTTCAGCTTGTCGCGCAGGTCGTAGAGCCGTTCCTTGAACAGCGCGTTATGGGTCTCGGCATGCAGATGCATCGTGCGGGTGCGCTCCAGCGCCGCATCGGGATCGAATTGTTCATAATAGAGCGGCTGCAGTGCCAGCCAGATCAGGCGCAGTTCGCTATCGTCCTTGACCCTGTCGGAGAACATCTTGTCGAGCATGTCGAGCGAGGCGCTCGTCGCCTTGTGGATGCGCTGCTTGAACACCACCATGGCGTCGTCTTCGTGGTGATAGCTGGCGGCGGTGCCGCGCAGGATCAACCGCGACAGGTTCTGGCCATATTTCACGGCATAGGTAAGCGCGATCATGCCGCCGAACGAGCCGCCCTCGAGGATGATCTTGCGGCCGCCGCACAGGTTCACGCGAAAGGCTTCGACGTCATCCGCCAGCTGCTCGAACGTGTAGGGCGGTGTCAGGCTCGTCTGCCCGCACCCGCGCTGATCATAGGCGATGACACGGTATTGGTCCGACAGGACCTTGTAGGCGTTGAACTCTCCGTGGCGATCGCCGATGCCGCGCCCGCCATGTAGCGCAATGATCGGCTCCGCGTCGCGACTGCCGATGTCATCGTAGACGAAGGTGGCATTGTTGAGTGTCACTGTCGGCATGAGGATATCCTGTCCTGCTGATAGGGCGTCTGGAGACATGCTTCTGTCGGATCGCCGGTCCTGGATGGATGCGCGGGCTCCGGCAATGGTCATGGCGGATTGTCATGGTGAACGGAAACCATCCCGCCTCGCAGGCGGGATGGGATTTTCGCGATCCCGGAGGTCAGTTGGCGGCGGGTTTCATGTCGAAGGCTCGGACCCAGTCGTCGCCCCGGGCGGTCCAGGTGATCCGTTTGGACAGGCCGTAGGTGGCTGGCTGGGTGTAGAGGAAGAGCGCCGGCGCCTCGTCGCACATGACCTCGGTCGCCTTCTTGTAGGCGGCCTGGCGCTTTGCCACATCCATGGTGGAGCGGCCGTCCGCCAAGGCCTTGCCGAAATCGGCATTCTCCCAATAGGCATACATGTTGCCCGGCGCGAACAGGGTCAGAAGACCATCGGCATCGATCGTCGGCCAGGCCTGGCTGAGCAGGCTCATGCGGCCGAGATCCTTGGTCTTCAGATACTTGTCCATATAGGCGCTGAACTGCATCTCGACGATCTTGGTCTTGACGCCGATCTCTTCCAGCTGGCTGGCGACCGCCTGGACGACCTCCTCGCCGTTGAGGTAGATGCCGGTCGGCACTTCGATTTCGATCGGCTCGGCCGGCGCACCGCCTGCCTTCTTCAAAAGTTCGGCCGCCTTTTCCGGATCATAGGCGTAGGGCTTCAGATCGGCGTTGAAGCCGAAATAGCTCTTCGATGTCACCTGGCACTTGGCGATCTCGGCCTGGTCGTTGAAGATCGCCTTGACGATGCCTTCCTTGTCGACGGCGTAGTTCAGCGCCTGGCGAAGCAACTTGTTATCGAGCGGCGGCTTCAGCGTGTTGAACTTGATGAACGCGGTGCGGGTGCTCGGCACCGCGCCAGCCTGGGCGCTGCCGCTCGTCTTGATCCGGGTAATTTCCGTGGTCGGGATCGAGTTGATGAAATCGACCTCGCCCGCAAGCAGCGCGGCGACACGGCTGGCGGCATCCGGAATGATGCGGACGACGACCTTGCTGAAGTCCGGCTTCGCACCCCAATATTGCGGATTGGCGTCGAGCGTGATGCTCTCGCCCGGTTTGACGGAGGAGATGACATAGGCGCCGCCCGACGCGGTCTCGGTAGCCGGCTTATGGTTGGCGGCCCACTTCGGCGGCAGCAGGAAGAACATCGACAGCTGGCCGATCATCGCCGGATAGGGCGAGCTCGTCTTGATCTCGATTTCGGTCGGGCTGATGACCTTGACGTCGGAAATCAGCGTGAACCAGGCCTTGATGCGGGCGTTGACGGCCGGGTCGCGCACGCGGTCAAAGTTCCATTTGACCACTTCGGCATCGATCTTCTCGCCGTCGTTGAACGTGGCGTCCGACCGCAGCTTGAGGCGCCAGGTCAGGTCGTCGACACTCGTCCATTCGGTTGCGAGAGCCGGAGCGATCTTCATGTCGGGACTGCGCAGAACCAGCGACGGATAGATGTGGCTGAGCAGGCTGAGATCGGTGCCGACGGATGCAGTCATATGCGGATCGAACGTGTTGATCGTGTTCGTGATCGCGACGGTCAGCGTCTTGTCCTGTGCAAGCGCCGATGTCGACATCGTGGCGCCGAGCGAAAGTGCGGCGATTGCCGCGGAGATCGATTTTCTGGTCACGTCCATTCCCTTCTGATTAATTTACGTTTATTTTCATATGCTTACCCTAAGTTCTCAAGGGACGCTTTTCCTCTATTTTACGTCCTTGAGCATAAGCGGATCGAATTTGCCGGGATCTCAGAACGTTTCGATCGTTCGCCTGCCGGGAGCGAGGAACGGCTTGTCCGGGGAGCTGGCAGTCATGCTGTTCCTCCATTCCGTTTATTTGGCTTCGATAGGTACGGAATGACCAAGCGTGTGCATGAGCCGGTTCGCCCAGCCGAAAATAGCGGCGGAGTGGATGAGATCGACGATCTCGGCCTTCGACATGCCGTGATCGCGAAGGGCCTGTACCTGCTCCCTGGTGGCATGCGACGGCGTCTCGGACAGCGCCTTGCAGAAATCGACGATCGCCTGGGTCTTGGCGTCGAACGGACCTTCGAGGCCGCGCACATAGATCTCCTCGACGACATCCTCGCGGCCCGACAGTTCGACGTAACGGCGAGCATGGACCGAGGCGCAGTAGACGCAGCGATTGACGGCGGAAGCGACGAGCGCGCCGAGTTCCCGCTCGGCCCGGTCGAGGCCGCCCTTGGCATACATGATGGCGTTGAACAGCTTCGTGCGGGCCACGTAGGATTCCGGATCATGCGCGAGCGTGCGCACATAGGGGGAAACCTTGGTATTGGACGGGGTCACCTGCATCGCGGCCAGCTGCTCCTCGCTCGCCGTGGCAACGTCGACCGGCGCGATATAGGGCGACCAGGAGAGCGCCTTGACCTTGAAACGCGACGTGCTCATTCGACGTCCTCCAGAAGGCTCAGGCCGATAAGGACGCGGGCTTCGTAGTTGACGAAAGCAATCAGCTCGGACAGCGCGATGATCTGCGGATTGCTGAGCCCCGCCCCTTCGAGCCGCTCGATATCCCCCCTGCTGCTGTTGCGCGGCGTTTGGGTGACCAGATCGGCATGACGGATAATGGCACTGGTAAAGGCATCAGTGGCCGCCGCGATTTCCGCGCCGGAGGCAATGGAGGCCAGGTCCGGCTCGCTGCCGGCATCGTCCCGCATCAGATCGTAGACCGCAGCCAGGTCCTCGCGGCCGATGAAGCGGGCCATGCGGGAGGCGAGCGCGGCACGCAGAGCATGGCTGAGGCCAAAGCCTTGATTTGGGGTCAGCACCGTTTCGCGGCACAGCTCGGTGCCCTCCACGAATTCCGGTCGCTCGCGGCGGATCGCGTAAAGCTCGGAGCCCGGCTTCAAGCCGGATAGGATGTCGATCTGGTCCAAGTCACTCATTCCCATCATAGGTTCCACCTGCGGATCCGAGCCATGGACGGATCGAGATCAGGCATGAATTGGGGGCGGTCGCCTGCGACAGATGCGAGGCGGGTGTAATCGCTGTCAGCGTATTCGGGTTGCCGCCGTGGTCGACGCCATCCGCATCGGGGCGGAACCAGCCGCCGGTCGCAAGCACGGCGACGCCGGGCATCAGGCCGCAGTCGATCGTCAGCGCCGCGATCGTCCGGCCGCGGTCGTTGTAAAGCTCGCAAAGATCGTCCTGTTTCAGGGTAAGACGCCTGGCGTCGATCTCGCTCAGCGTGAACCGCTCATAACCGTCAAGCTTGGCCGCCTGGCTCGCCGGACCATATTCGAGCTGGCCGTGCAGGCGGTGGGCGGGCTGTGGAGACAGGAGATGGAACGGATGTTTCGCCGAAAGCGGTGCGCCAAGCCACTCCTCCGGCGCCAGCCAGACGGGATGGCCGGCGATGTCGGAATAACCGAAGCCGCGGACGGCACTCGACCCGATTTCGATCCTCCCGCTCGCAGTTTTCAGCGGGGCCGCATCCGGGTCTCTGACGAAATCTTGAAAATGGTTCGCCGGCGCCGGCGCAAGCTCGCCTTCGTCAAGCGCGGCATAACCCCGAAGGCGAAACGCCTGGAAATCCGGCAGTTCCGGATAACGCTCGCGATAACCTTCGTAGATCCGGGCAAGCCAGTCGTCGGTCGTCAGCCCTTCGTCGAACTGCTGGCGGCAACCGAGTTCCTCGGCGATCAGGCAATAGGCTTCGTGATCGGTGAAGACACCGGCCGGCGGATCCATCACACGGCGGCTGTAGACCAGCCAGTTCTCGCGCGACGCCGCCGCGACATCGTCGCGCTCGAAGGGAAACGCCGACGGAAGGACGATGTCCGCCATCTTGGCGGTGGCCGTCCACATGTTCTCGGTGACGATCACGGTCTCGGGGCGTCGGAAAGCCTCGGCCAGCCGGTTGAGATCCTGATGATGGTGGAAGGGATTGCCGCCTGCCCACCAGACGAGCCGGATATCGGGCAGTTGAAGAACCTGCCCGTCGTAGTCGATCCGCCCGCCCGGATTTTCGAGCAGGTCGGTGATCCGCGCCACCGGAATGAAGCTGCGGACCGGGTTGGGGCCTTGTTCGAATGCCGGCCCTTTCAGACGCCGCACCGGCTGGCCGACGGAATTGACGGCTGTCAGCCCGAAGGCGAAACCGCAGCCGCGCTTGCCGACATGACCCGCCATCGACGCAAGCGCGATCGCAGCCCAGAACGGCTGTTCGCCGCGCCGCGCCCGTTGCAGCGACCAGGCGACGTTAACCAGGCTCGGCACGTCATGCAGGTCTTCGGCGATCTCGACGATGGTTTGCGCCGGCACACCGGAAATCGCCGAAGCCCATTCGGCATCCTTGGCGATGCCGTCCGTCTCGCCGACCAGATAGCTCTCGAAATCGCAATAGCCGGTCGTGCAGCATTTCAGGAAGTCGCAGTCGATCAGGCCTTGGGCGAGCAGCGTATGGCACATGCCGAGCATCACCGCGGCATCCGTATTCGGGCGAAGCGGAACATGCCGGACGTTCGCACCGGAGGGCGCATCGCTCGAAGCGGGGCTGAAAACGATGATGCGCACACCTTTGTCCTGGCAGCGCCGCAGCCATTCGACGGCGCGGTGGCTGCCGGTCCCTCCCGACTCCACCTGCGCATTGCTCAGCCGGAAGCCGCCGAACCCGACCACGAGCTGACAGCCTTCGGCAATGTCGTTCCAGGACGGCGAGGTATCGCAGGCATCCTTGTACTCCGGACCGAGGATATGCGGCAGAAGGACGGCCGCAGCGCCATAGGAATAGCTGTTGACGGAAGAGGTGAAGCCGCCGGCGAGATTGAGCAGGCGCTTGAGCTGGCTTTGCGCATGATGGAAACGGCCGGCACTGGCCCAGCCGTAGGAGCCGCCGAAGATCGCCTGGTTGCCGTGGCTCTCCCGCACGCGCCGCAACTCGCCGGCGATCAGGCCTGCAGCCTTGTCCCAGCTTATCGCGACGAAATCCTCGCGGCCGCGCGAAACGCCGGTTCCGGCAAGAGGCCCCTTCTCCAGCCAGGACTTGCGGACCATCGGGGCGCGGATCCGCTCCGGATGGTCGGCCAGATCCAGATAGCCGAGACCCGTTTCCGAAGGGTCAGGATCATGACGGAACGGCAGGAGCTTGCGCTTCCCGTTCGCATCCGTGCCGACTTCGTAAGTGCCGAAATGGGTTGCGAACAGATGCGTCATTTTCTCAAGCCTCCAGCACGAAATGACGATCGCCGACGGGCCGCAGAACGGCTTCCTCGCGCGGCAGGTTGGCGCCGACGTCGAAGACGAGCGGACGGCGGTTGCGCTCAATATCCGGATCGGGAACCGGGATCGCCGAAAGCAGCGCTTTCGTATAGGCATGCTGCGGATTTTCGAAAATCGCGTCGCAGGGACCGATTTCGACGATGCGCCCGCGCAGCATGACCGCCACCCGGTGGCAGAGATAACGGATCATCGACAGGTCGTGGGCGATGAACAGGTAGGTCAATCCCAATTCGTCCTGCAGATCCTGGAACAGGTTGACGATCTGCGCCTGGATCGACACGTCAAGTGCAGTGATCGGCTCGTCGGCGACGATGAAGGCGGGATTGAGGGCGATGGCCCGCGCGATATTGACGCGCTGGCGCTGGCCGCCGGAAAATTCGTGCGGATAACGCTTCATGAAGGACGGATCGAGGCCGACTTTGGTAAACAGCGAGGCGACGCGATCCTCACGCTCGCGGCGGGAACCGCCCAGTTTATGAACCTCCAGCGGCTCACCGACAAATTCGCCCACCGTCATGCGCGGATTGAGCGAGGCATAGGGATCCTGGAAGATGACCTGCATGTCGCGACGGTAAGGCTTCAACATCGGCTTGCTCAGGCCGGTGATATTCTCGCCCTTGTAGAGGATGTCGCCGCTGGTCGGCGCCTCGAGCTGCAGCAGTACACGGCCGGTCGTGCTCTTGCCCGAGCCGGATTCTCCGACAAGGCCGAGGGTTTCGCCGGGGGCGATGTCGAAGCTGACATTGTTGACGGCCTTCAGGGCCGGCGTCGAACCGCCGAACAAACGCTTTTCGCCGCCATAGGTCTTGCAGAGGTTCTGGACCGAAACCAGCGGCTTCATAGTGCTCTCGCTCATGGCTGCACCTGCGTTGCGGCAAGCTCGGCACGAAGATCGTACCAGGCGGCCGCCTTGTGGCCGGCAACGCTGCCCTCGACTTCGGCTAGCGGCGGCGTCTCAATGCGGCAACGCTCGGTCGCGAACGGATTGCGCGGCGCGAAAGGATCGCCGATCGGCTCCTTGGTCAGGTCCGGCGGATTGCCGGGGATCTGGTAAAGCCGGGTCACGCCTCGACGGCCGCCATGCGGCAGCGACTTCAGAAGGCCCCAGGTATAGGCGTTGCGGGGATCGTGGAACACGGCGCGGACCGGGCCGCGCTCCATGATCCGGCCGCCATACATGACCTGAACCGTATCGGCGAGGCCGGCGACGACCCCCATGTCATGGGTGATCCAGATGACGGTGGTGCCGATCTTCTTCTTGAGATCACGGACCAGATCGAGGATCTGCGCCTGGACGGTGACGTCGAGCGCGGTGGTCGCCTCGTCGGCAATCAGAAGCTTGGGATTGCACGAAATGCCGATCGCGATCATCACGCGCTGGCGCATGCCGCCGGAAAACTCGTGCGGATATTGTCTGGCGCGGCGGGCGGCATCGGGGATGCCGACAAGTTCGAGAAGTTCGACGACGCGCGTCCGTGCCTGGCTTGCCGACATGCCGAAATGCCGCCGCAGCGGCTCGGCAATCTGCCGCTCGATGGTCAGGACCGGATTGAGCGAGGTCATCGGATCCTGGAAGACAAAGCCGATCTCCTTGCCGCGCACTTCGAACAGTTCGCGTTGCGACAGCGCCAGCAGGTCGCGGCCGTTGAACAGGACTTTGCCTCGGACGATGCGGCCGGGCGGTGTCGCGATCAGCCCGACCATCGACAGGGCATGGACACTCTTGCCCGACCCGGATTCGCCGACGATGCCGAGCGTCTCGCCCTCTTCCAGGCTGTAGGACACGTCGTTGACGGCATGCACGGTGCCATCAGGCGTGTCGAACGCGACGGTAAGATTGCGGACCTCGAGCAAGGGTGCCATCGGACGCTCAGACCTCCAGATAGCCGCCGGCCGAGCGGGTCAGATACTCGCGGCCGGTCTCGGTGACGAGAACGGTATCGGAGATCTGCGTCGCGCAGACGCCCGGAACGCGGATATTGGGCTCGAAGGTGAAGATCATGCCCGGTTCGAGCACCAGCGAAGACGACGCGTCGAGCGAGGAATGCTCGTGCGCGCCAAGCCCGATCCCGTGGCCGATGCGGCCCGGAATATTGGCACCATAACCACGCGCCTTCAGTCCCTCGCGGGTCTTTTCGAACAGATCCTTGTAGGGCGTGCCGGGCCTGATCAGGGCATCGACCTCTTCGCGGATTTCGAGAATGGCATCGAGCGCCCGCTTGTTGACTTCCGGCAGCGGGCCCATCGCGATGGTGCGCTCGTTTTCGGCGTGGATGCCGTTGGCGATCGTCCAGATCAGCACCGAGACGGCCTCGCCGCGCTGAGGCTTGCGCTGGGTGGGGTTGTCGCAATTGTAGAACATGCGCGGCCCCGAAAGCACCCAGGTCGCCATGCCGTTCTGGACCCCGCCTTCCAGCGAGCCGAAGTCGCAGACCTCGACATCGGGATATTCGGCGGTCCACAGCCTGTTCATCGCATGCATGGAGGCGATGGCGACTTCCCGCTCGTTGCCGCCGGCGGCAAGGGCTGCGACCGCCGTATCCATGCCAAGATCGGCCGCCCGCGCGGCGATGCGGGCATTGGCGATCTCGTCCGGGTCCTTGATCAGGCGGCAATGGTCGATCAGATGGCTGACATCGGCGAATGCCGCGTCCGGCAGCGCCTTGCGCAACTGGCCGGCCCGCTGGATCGAGATGAATTCCTCCTCGAGGCCGACGGTCTTGCCGGCCACGCCAAGATCGCCGAGGATCGAGGCCAGAGCATCCTGCCAGTTCGGACCCATGGTGACCTTGGTCGACCAGGAACCGTAAAGGCGGATGTCCGGCACCCAGGCGCTGGCGCGGCCGTGATCGTCGCGTAGCGCATGCACGAGCATGATCGGGTCATGATCCGGGGTCAGGATGGCGATCACCGGGTGGGAATAGATGATCGGGTTGAAGCCGGTGAAATAGAAGCTGTTTTCCGGTTTGAAGGAGATGATGACATCGACGCCCTGCCTGGCCATGCCGGCCTTCAGGCGTCCGACGCGGGGCGGTAACGTGGAACGGGAAGGCTCAATCATCGCATGGTCCTCAATTTCGGATCGAAGTGATCGCGCAGCCAGTCGCCCAGAAGGTTGACGCTGAGCACAGTCAGGAGAATGGCAATGCCGGGGAAGGTGACGATCCACCAGGCGGTCGAGATGTAGACGCGGCCGTCGGCCAGCATGCGGCCCCAGCTCGGATTGGGCGGCTGCACGCCGAGCCCGAGGAACGAGAGCGCCGCATCCATGATGATGATGCGGGCAAGTTCCAGCGTCGCGATCACCAGCGCCGGGGTCATGACGTTCGGCAGCAGGTGCTTGAGCATGATGCGCCAGGTCCCCGCACCGATCGCATGGGCCGACAGGATGAACTCGCGTTCGCGAAGGGCAAGCACCTGGCCACGGATGATGCGGGCGTAGCGGAGCCAGCTCGTCAGGGCGAGCACGATGACGAGGTTGCGGGTCGAGGGTCCGAGTGCCGCAACCACCAGAAGGGCCAGAAGCATCAGCGGCAAGGCAAGCTGGATATCGACGATGCGCATCAGGACGCGATCGACCATGCCGCGGTAATAACCGGCGACAATGCCGAGCAGCGTGCCGACGATGCCCCCCAGAACGACGGCCGCGGCCGCAATCGCCAGGGTGATCCGGCTGCCATGGACGATGCGGGACAGGATATCCCGGCCGAGCTCGTCGGTGCCGAGCGGATGGGCGCCGGGCGAAAACAATCCCGTCCAGGTGGGCGCCACCATGCGGGCAAGCAGGTTGGACCGCGTCGGCACCGGCAGGCTGAGATAGGGCGCGAGAATTGCGGCCAGCACGAAGACCGACACCAGCAGGAAACCGAACAGTCCGGCGCGGCTTTTCAGAAGAGCGAGGAAGAAAGCTTTCATGATCGCACCTATCGCCGACGGATGCGCGGATCGAGCACGCCGTAAAGCAGATCGACCGCGAGGTTGACGACGATGAAGATGGCGGCGACCAGTGCGACCCCGGCCTGGATGACCGGGAAATCCTGGGCCTGGATCGCCTGCATGATGATGCGCCCGACACCCGGCCAGGCGAACACGGTTTCGATGACCACCGAACCGCCAAGAAGCTCGCCGGCGATGATGCCGATCATCGTAATCACCGGGATCAGCGCGTTTCGCGCGATATGCCAGAAGAACACGGTGCGCGGCAGCAGGCCCTTGGCGCGCGCGGTCCGCACGTAGTCCTCGCGCATAATGTCGAGCAGCGACGAACGGAGGAGGCGGGCGATCGACGCGGACACGAAGACCGACAGCGTCAGTCCCGGCAGCACCAGATGCGCGATCGTTCCGGAGCCCCCGGTCGGGAACCAGCCGAGATCGACCGAAAATACCAGGATGAGCATGATGCCCAGCCAGAAAACCGGTGTCGCCTGCCCCAGGAGAGCCGCCACCATGACGATGAATTCCGAGATGGTGCCGCGTTTCAGCGCCGCGATGGCCCCGGCCACCGCTCCGATCAGCGTTCCGAACAAAAGCGCGGTGCCGGCGAGCGTGGCGGTCACCGGCATACGCTCAAGAACGACGTCCATGGCAGGGCGCTGGTGCTGGAAGGAAATGCCGAAATCACCTCGGACCATGGCCAGAACCGAGATCACGTATTGTTCGAGGATCGGGCGATCGAGGCCAAGCGAAGCCCGAAGCGCGTCGAGGTCCTGCTGGCCTGCGCCGACCGGCAGCAGAAGCACGGCCGGGTCGCCGAGAACGCGGCTCACGAAAAAAACGATCGTGACCACGCCCCATAGGGCGAGCAGCGATTCTGCCAGCTTGCCGACAAGATAGCGGGTCACGGCCAGCACCTCGCGCGATGGAGGAAGACGCTCGTCATTCGGCCGCTCCCTTGAGGATGGCCGGGATCATCGCGGCGGAATCTGTCCACTCGTCGCCGAGCAACTCGGGGGTTTCAAAGGCGACGAGGTTGGCGAAATGGGTTTCGCGGTCGGCGACGAAGAGATTGCGGGCAATGCCGCGTGCAAGCCGACGCCCGCCGTCGCTGACCGCCGGTATATCGCCCGACAACTTGCCGTGGCTGAGCGAGGCAGGATAGTTGAAGCAATGGACGAGACGCAGTGACGGGCAGCTGCCGGGGACCTTTTCGAGAAACTCGAAATCGGGGCCGAGATAGGGAGACGTGGAGAGCTCACCATTTTCGGCGCCCTTCTCTGGCGAAAAGACGTCGCTCCAGAACTGGATATGAGGCGCGAAATACTTGAGTTCGGGGCGGCGATCGAGATCGACCCGGAAGCCGGTGGCGAAGATCGCGAAATCATAGTCGAATTCGCCGCGGTTGGTTTCGACGACGATATGGTCGCCGCTTTCCAGCAGGCCGGTCACCGCCGTGCCGAGGAAAAACCGGCTGTTTTGATGTTGCGACACCCGCAGGGTGGAATCGCGCGGCGGTGGCGTCTGGGCGTCGAGCACATAGTCGAGAAATTTCCATTTCCACGCATCGCTGAGGCCGGCAAAACCCTGGACGACGCCCTGGCTTGCGATGCCGGTGAACTTGTTGATGCGCGGCAACTCCTTGCGCCGGATGATCATATCGACCTGGCCGGCACCGGCTTCGAGCGCGGTGGCGGCATTGTCCATGGCGGAGGCCCCTGCCCCGACGACCGCGACGCGCTTGCCCTTCAGGACCGAGAAATCGATCTCGTCGGCGGAATGGGCCCAGAATTTCGGCCGCACCCGCTCGACGAATTCCGGCACATAACCGCCGCCGAGGCCGTCGCGGCCGGTCGCCAGAACCACGTGCCGGGCATAAAGCCGTTCCTGCCTGCCGCTTTGCGCATCCGAAACGTCGAGAGCAATCAGGTCCTGCGTGACCGGGATCATCTCGGTGACGGTGACGAGGTTGCGGACCGGCAGTTGAAGCACGCGGCGGTACCAGATCAGGTAGTCCATCCACTGCGATTTGGGGATCTTGCCGAGCGCGTCCCACGCCTGCGCGCCGAACTGCGAAACATACCATGCCCTGAATGTCAGCGCCGGCAGGCCCAGCGCCGGCCCCGGCAGCTGTTTGGGAGAGCGCAGCGTTTCCATGCGCGCAAACGTCACCCAAGGCCCCTCCTGCCCTGCGGGGGAGCGGTCGAGGCAGACAACGTTATGGATACCGAGCATTTTCAGCGAGGCGGTCGCGACCAGGCCGCACATGCCGGCGCCGATTACGACGGTATCGAAAACTTCGACACCATCATATTCGGTCGCCGGCACCCACTCCTTGGGAGGGAGTTCGAGAAACGACAGGTCCTCGGCAAGCCGCTGTTCAAGCGCTTCCAGGCCTTTCATCCGCTGTGCGTCCTGCGCCTTCAAAATCACTGCTCCTGTGCGTTCGCGCCGGCGCCGAAAGTCGCATCCGCCACGCGTTCGATATGGCCGGGATCATGCGCCACGAAGCCCGGTATGCGGGCAGCCGACATCCTGATGATCAACTGGATGAGCTCCAGAACACCTTCCGAAAGAGGCTTGGAAGCGGCCGAGAAAATGCCCCACAGAAACGGGATGTCGACATCGAGCGGGCGGATCTCGATATTCCTGAGCTGCAGGCCATAGGCAGTCGCGGGCTCCACGATGGCCACGCCGAAACCGGTTGAGGCGAGCTGCAGCGCATTGAGCGCTGCATTGGTATCGACGACGCGCGAAGGCCGGATATCGGCTGCCTCAAGCGCCTGATTGACGCGGCGTCGCAGCCGGAAGGGATTGGCCATGGTAATGAGGCAACGATCGGCCAGGTCGCGCACCGCGATGACGTCCTTGCCCACCAGAGGATCATCCGCCGCCACCGCGGCAACGCAAGGCGCCTGAAACAGACCGTGCACGTCCAGGCCCGGATGTTCGACCGGCAGCGACGCGACGCAGAAATCCGCGGTCCGGGCAAGCACCGACTGGACGGCCGCCTCGGCGGAAATGCTGCGCAGGTGCACGTTGCGCGGAGTAAGGTGAAAGGGCATTTCCGCAAGCGCCAGCGGCACCAGACCGCTGGCAAATGCGGGGATCGCGGCAATCTCGATCGGCGCCGGCTCTTCCGAAAGAATATTCCTAGCGCGTTCCTTGAGCTGGCCGATGCCGGTCAGGAAACGTTCGGCATCCGAATGAAAGGCGATCGCCCGAGATGTCGGCGTGATCCGGGGACCATTGCGGTCAAAAAGCGCAAAGCCGACGGAGGATTCGAGTTCCTGAATGAGCCGCGTCACCTGCGACTGCGAGCGGTCGAGCAAGCGGGCCGCGGCGGTAATGCTGCCTGCCGACATGACTGCGAGGAACACTTCGAGCTGCTTGATTTCCATTGCCGACCCATAATGTGTAAAATGCAGCATTGATCTGTATCAATTCAAATATTGCATGGTTGTCTTTTTAAGCAAACAAAATTTTTGCCTAATTCGTAATCTTTTGGAAAGTTTGATCCGCTGGAGGTGGCACGCCGCGAATAATCTCCCGGGCCTTGCACCATCCGGCCGCAAGGCTAATGTCCGATGTGAACGACAGTGGAAGTCCATGGCAGCCAAGACGACACTCAACGCGAAAAATCTGGAAGCGCTCGGCGCGCCGCGTCTCGCCGAACTGCTCATCGAGATCAGCACCGGCAGCGCCGCAAACAAGCGACGGCTTCGCATGGAGCTTGCCGGCAATCACAGCAGCGCCGAGATCGCGCGCGAAGTGCGCAAGCGGCTGGCGAGCATTGCCCGTTCGCGAACCGTCATAAACTGGCGCAAGGTGAAGGCGGTTACGGCGGACCTCGAAACGCAGAGGAAGACGATCGTCGATGTCGTTGCCCCCGACGATCCCAAGGAGGCCCTGGAGCTTGTCTGGCAATTCCTGGCGCTGGCCGATCCCATCTTTCAAAGGTCCGACGACGGCAGCGGCTCCATCATCGAAAGCTTCCACCATGCATGCGTGGATGCAGGCGGGATCGCCACGTCGCCAGGTGTCGAGAGGCACGCGCTTGCCGACAAGATCTTCGCAGCGGTGCAGAACAACGATTATGGCCAGTATGATCCGCTGATTGCGGCTATGGCGCCGGCGCTCGGCAAGGACGGTCTTGAACAACTCAAGGCCCTGTTCGTGCAATGGTCGAAGGAGCCCGAGGACAAGGTCGCCCAAGGCGACCGTCGGGTCATCGGCTGGGGTAGCCAGGGACCGATCTACGAAGACCAGGTCTATGGAAGCCATCGGGAACTGACGGTGCGCATCGCCCTGCAGGAGATCGCCGATGCCCAGGGCGACGTGGATGCGTATATCGCCCAGCAGCCAGAAAAGAGCCGCAAGATGCCCCTGGTGGCGACGGACATTGCGCGCCGGTTCCTGTCCTCAGGGCGCTCCGCCGAGGCACTCGAAACGCTGGACGCGGTCGATACCCAAGGCCGCCCCGGCGTGCCGATCGAGTGGCAACTCGCCCGCGTCGAAGTGCTTGAGGCCCTGGGGCGCGCGGACGAAGCCCAGGCGGATCGATGGAAATGGTTCGAGCAGTCGCTGAACGACGTGCACCTGCACGCCTTTATCCGCCTGCTACCGGACTTCGATGACATGGAGGCCGAGGACAAGGCATTCGCTTATGCCCAGGCGTTTCCAGAGGTCCATCGAGCGCTTGCTTTTTTCCTCCGCTGGCCAGCGATGGCCGAGGCGGCCAAACTCGTGCTGAAACGAACGAGAGAACTCGATGGAAATCTCTACGAACTGATGACGCCGGCGGCGGAAGCGCTGGCCGAGAAACACCCGCTCGCGGCAACGATCATTCTGTGCTCGATGATCGATTTCACGCTCGAGAACACACGATCCAGCCGCTATAAGCACGCGGTGCGGCATCTTGTCAGATGTGCATCGCTTGCCCCTCACGTCGAAGACTTCGCAAGCGTCGGTTCCCATGATGCCTATGTGGCGGGACTGACGTCCCGGCACGGTAAAAAGCATGGTTTCTGGAGCCTGGTGCCTTAACTCACGCCGCAGGCGCCCGGCCGGTCAGGAAGTTTCCTGCTCACCGGCCGGGAATGCGATGTACCATACCGGCAGGCCTGGCTTTACGGATAGGCGGTCGAGCCGTCCGGCTTGCGGGTGACCTTCCGCTCCCAGTGAATGTAATCGTCGGTGGCCAGCGCCTTTTCGTCGATCTCGAGACCCCAGCCCGGGCGATCCGGACGCAGGTTCATATATCCGTCCACCGGCATATAGGGGTCGAGCGCCCAGGGCGCATGCACATGCGGTTTGAACTCCAGGATCTTGAAGTTCGGCTGGGCGGCGCAAAAATGGATGTTCACGGCGGTCGCCAGCGGGCCCATCGGATTATGCGGCGCAATCGTCACGTAATGCGCCTCGGCGATGGCCGCGATGCGGCGCATTTCGGTGACCCCGCCGACGACGCAGATATCCGGCTGGATGATATCGGCGCCGCGGGCGGTCATCAGCGACAGGAACTCGAAGCGGTTGTAGAGAGATTCGCCGGTTGCCAGCGGCACCGTTACTTTCGACTTCAGCTCCGCCCATGCGGGAATATGTTCCGGCCGTATCGGTTCTTCGTAAAAAAGCGGATCATAAGGTGCGATCGCGGCCGCCAATTGGACGGCCTGGTAGGGTTCGTAGATCTTCGCGTGGGAATCGAAGGCGAATTCGAAATGCGAAGGGGTGATCTCGCGGATCTTGCCGAAATAGTCGCCCGTTTCCTTCACCAGTTCGCCCCAGCGGCTGTTGTGAAGATCGCGGCGATAGGGGCTCAGCTTGAACGCGGTATAGCCGTAGTCTGCATTGAGCTTGAGCGTCTGATCGAGCGCGTATTGCGGATCGGGTGCGGTATAGACGCCGCAATAGACGCGGACGCGGTCACGCACATTGCCGCCGAGCAGCATGTAGACCGGCAGGCCCGCAGCCTTGCCAGCGATATCCCACAATGCGTGATCGATTGCAGAAATCGCGGCAAGGCCGAGCGCTCCGGGAGGGAACCGGCACTGTTGGTTGAGCTTCAGAACGAGGAATTCCACGCGGCGCGGGTCTTCGCCCTCGATCTGATGGAAAAGGTAATCGAGAAGCGGAGGAAGCGCCAAGTCGGGGCCGTGGTTGTAGCATTCGCCCCAGCCGGAAATGCCTTCGCTGGTCTCGATCTTGAGCAGCAGGCGAGGACGCTCGTCGACGCGCTGCATGTATGTTTTTATTCCGGTAATATACACTCTGATTTCCTCCTCAGGCGGCAAACATTTCGGTTTTGACGCGATCGACGATGCCGTGCAGAATCCGCCGCTCATCGTCGTTGAGGGCGACGACGCCCGGAACGCGCACCGGGCCGACATCGGTGCCGAGCATGCCGAGCGCTTCCTTCACAACCGTCACGTTGGCGCCGTTATTGTATTTCGTGCGCAGCATTTCGAAACCGGCAATGCCGTCGATCAGTTGGCGCGCCGCCGCATAGTTGGCGGCCTCCAGCGCACGATGGATCGCGTGCGAGCGTTCGGGGAATACGTTGACCAGACCCGAGGTGAAGCCCTTGGCGCCCATGGCGTAGAATGCCGGCGCCCAGCCTTCGGCGAGACCACAGACCCAGATCGCCGGAGCGTCATGGGTGGCTCGAATGACTTCGGCGAGCAGCATCAGGTTCGACGAGGCGAACTTGATGCCGGCAATGTTCGGATGCAGGGCGAGTTTTCTGAAATCCTCGACCGAGAAGCCGTCGCTGCGCACATAGGCGATGACCGGTACGGTGCAGAAATCCGCCAGTTCCAGGAAATAGCCGGCCTGGTAGGACGGCCCGGCGAACGGGTCCATCGGATGGTGGCCCATGATCGCATCCGCACCTTCGGCAATCGCGTCCTTCGCAAGCGCCTTTGCTTCGGAAAGCGAGCGACCGACGGCAGCGCTCACCAGCGATTTGCCGTCGGCGGCCTTGATCGTGGCGGCATGCACGACGCGGACTTCGTCCATGGTGAGCGTGAAGAACTCGCCCGTATTGCCGGCCGCCATCAGGTTGTGCACCTTGGCGACCGCCAGGCGCTTGATCAGCGCGCCGAGCTTTTCGACGTCGACAGTCCCGTCTTGCCGGTAAGGCGTCACCGGGACACCCGAAATGCCGGTCAGCGCCTTTCTTACAGTCTGCAGCCTGTCATTCACGTCAGATATCCTTTTTGTTGCCGAAAACGATGTTCAGATAGGTTTCACCGGAGCGGACGACGTGGTTGCGCATCTGCCGCTCGGCGAGATCCGCATCGCCCGTGACGATGGCCTTGGCGATGGCGGTGTGCTCCTCGAGCGCTTTCTGACGTTCGGCGGGATCCATGTGGATGACGCGGCGAATGCTGGCGTCGTAGAATTGCTGCCGTTCAATCAATTTCGCCAGGTAACCGCAGCGGGAGCTGCGGTGAATGTGTTCGTGGAATTGCTCGTTGAGGGAAATCAGGCTGTCCGCATCTGCGGACGACGTCGCCTTGGCCATCAGATCGGCGATTGCCGTCAACTCGACGCCGGCCGGCTTGCCGATGCGCTTTGCGGCCAGGTGCGCGATCATCGATTCGAGCGCCGCGCGGGCGAGAATCATCTCCTCCGCCCAGCCCATATCGAACCGAATGATCACCCCGCGCCGGGGCAGAGCCTCGACCAGACCTTCCGTCTCAAGCTGGCGCAGGGCCTCCTTGATCGGCGTCGTGCTGACCCCGAATTGCTCGGCGAGGCTGCGCTCGTTGACCTTCTCCCCTGTCGCGAACCGTCCTGCGAGGATGGCTGCCCGCAGGGTGCGGTGGACGTGATCGCGCACCGTCATCTGAAATTTCGGATCGATCTTCGCAAACGCTTCGGACCGTGGGCTTCCAGTTGGCTCAGGAATCATTTTTCGCGAAATCCGTTGACGAGGGAGTGAGAGTGTGGGATCTGATATACCAGACTTCAGATCTATGTCGATACGAAAATCTGTCGTCGATGCGATTTGAGGAGCCCGGAGGAGGATTTTTTATGCTTAGACGTCACGTCATTCTGCTTTCCAGCATTGCTGCCCTGTCATTGGCCGCGCCAGATCTCGCTCTGGCGGCAACGCCGAAGGATCAGCTGGTCATCGCCATGGACACCTCGTCCCTGCGCGGGCTTGACCCCAACGAGATCAATCAGCTGGAAGCCGCCGAGATTGTCGCCAATCTCTACGAGCGGCTGGTCGTCCTGCCGGCCGACAACATTTCCAAGCCGCAGCCGGGCCTCGCCGAGAGCTGGACCATCTCGCCGGATGGCAAGACCTTCACGTTCAAGGTCCGCTCGGGCGTCAAATTCCACTCCGGCAACCCGTTGACCGCAAAGGATGTCGAATGGTCGCTGCGCCGGCTCGTGAAGCTCGGGCTCGCGCCCTCGACGGACCTGCGCCAGTGGGGCTTTACGGCTGACAACGTCGAGAAGCTCATTCGTGCGACGGACGGTTCGACCGTCGTTGTCGAAACCCCGGAGGTCTGGAATTCAAACCTCATCCTCTATTCGCTCGCGAGTTTCTCCACCTCGATCCTCGACAGCAAGTTCCTCGCCGACAAGGACAAGGGCGGCGATATGGGGAGGGAATTCCTGCAGACCGCCGACGCGGGCTCCGGGCCCTATACGCTGCGGACGTGGCGCGTCAACGAACTGATCATCGCCGATGCGTTCAAGGACTACTGGCAGGGCGAACCCAAGATGCGCCGCGTTTTGCTGCGCCACATCCCTGAATCGTCCGCCCAGCGCCTGCAGATCGATGCCGGCGACGCCGATGTGGCGACGCGGCTTTCGTCCACGGACCTCGGCGCGCTCGAAACGGGCGGCAAGGTGACGATCCAGAAGACCCCCGGCTTCGGCTTCTACTATCTGGCCCTGAACCAGAAGGATGAAATTCTGTCGAAACCGAAGGTTCGCGAGGCGTTCCGCTACCTGATCGATTATGACGGCCTCGCGGGCACCGTCATGAAATATTACGGCATCAAGCAGCAGACGATCGTGCCGGCCGGCCTGCCGGGCGCGATCGACAAGAACCCGTACAAGCTCGATATCGAAAAGGCCAAGCAGCTTCTCACTGAGGCCGGTTATCCGAACGGCTTCTCCAAGGTCTATTACGCAACGCCGGTGACACCCGAATACGAAGTCGCCCAGTCGCTTCAGGCCAATGCCGCCAAGGCCGGCATCAAGCTCGACCTGCAGGGCGGCGATCATATCGGCAAGTTCCGCAACCGTCAGTTCGAGATCTTTTCGGCCCGCTCGGGCGACCGTTTGCCCGACCCGCATGCGGTTCTGCAATCCTATGCGACGAACGCCAACAATACCGACGAGGCCAAGCTCGTCGGCCTGAATGCCTGGCGGACGGCCTGGGATGTTCCCAAGGACATCCAGCAGATGGTCACCGCCGCCGCGCACGAGACCGACCAGTCGAAGCGCGTCGGGCTCTATACCAAGATCAACGAGGCCTATCTTGCTTCGTCGCCGGCCCTGGTCACCTCGTTCCTGCGCACCGACGCCAAGGCGGTTCGCAACGAAGTGAAGGGCTATATCGGCCATTCGACCTGGCTGACCCGCTGGGACACGGTCAACAAGGGCAATTGATCGCCTCTTCTAGGAACTGCGCAATTGAGCATCTCACAGACCATCGAAACGCGACGCGCGGGCAGCAGGAAGCTGCTGTCCGCCGGGCGTAAACTTGCCACGTCCCTCGCGGTGATCGCGACGACGTTGCTTGGCCTTCTGATCATCACCTTCGTCGTGGGCCGGATGATCCCGGCGGACCCGGTTATCGCCGTGGTCGGCGATCAGGCGGATCAGTCGACCTATGATCGCGTCTACAAGGAGATGGGTTTGGACAGGCCCATCTATGTGCAGTTCGGGTCCTATCTTGCCGATATCGCGCGCCTGGACTTCGGCCAGTCGCACGTCACCAAGAACCAGGTGGCGAGCGATCTCGCGCGGGTATTCCCCGCGACACTGGAGCTCGCCACGCTCGCGACGATCATCGGCGCAGGGTTTGGCGTTCCCCTCGGCATCCTGTCGGCCGTGCGGAAAGGGACCTGGGTCGATCATCTCGCCCGTATCGTCGGGCTGCTCGGACATTCCACGCCGATCTTCTGGATCGGCACGACTGTAATCCTGATCTTCTACGCCAATCTCGGCGCCATTCCCGCCGGTGGCCGCATCGACATCTACAACGAGGGGCTTGTCGAAGGACCGACGAACTCGCTGATCATCGACTCGCTTCTTGCCGGAGAATGGGACGTCTTCTGGAGCGCGCTCCACCACGTCATCGCGCCCGCGCTCATCCTCGGTTATGCGGCCATGGCCTATCTCAGTCGCATGAGCCGCAGCTTCATGCTCGAGCAGCTCAGGCAGGAATATATCCTGACAGCCCGCGCGAAAGGCCTCGGCACGCGGCCGATCATCTGGCGCCACGCCTTCCGCAACATAAGGGTTCAGCTGCTCACGGTCGTGGCACTCGCCTATTGCGGCCTCCTTGACGGCACCGTGCTCATCGAAACGGTATTCTCCTGGCCGGGCCTCGGCCAGTATCTCACCTCCGCCTTGTTCTTCGCAGACATGAACGCGGTTCTCGGCAGCGTCCTGCTGATCGGCATCATCTCGATCGCGATCAACCTCCTGTCGGATATTGTCTACCGCTTCATCGATCCCCGAACCCGATGACCCAGGATCCCGGTACCGCCATGACTAAATCCGGTTACTTCACCGACCTTCACAACTGGCTCATCAACGAGGACTTCACCTCCACGAGACAGGCGAGGCTGCATAAGGCCTATGTGGCCTGGCTCAGCCTGCTCGCAAACCCGCTGGCGTTTGCAGGCTTCGCCGTGGTCGTAACCCTCGTCATCATTGCCGCCCTGGCGCCCGTGCTGACGGTTTACGACCCCTACGGCCAGGACTTGACGATGGCACTCAAGGCGCCCTCGGCGAGCCACTGGTTCGGGACCGACGAGTTCGGCCGCGACGTTTACACCCGCATCGTCTACGGAGCGCGCACAACGCTCTACATCAGCATCCTGGTGACCGTCATCGTCGCTCCGATCGGCTTCGTGATCGGTGCCAGCGCCGGTTATCTCGGCGGCTGGGTCGATGTCGTGCTGATGCGCATCACCGATATCTTCCTCTCCTTCCCCAGCCTCGTCCTGGCGCTGGCGTTCTCGGCAGCGCTCGGGCCCGGCATCGAAAATGCGGTGATCGCCATCGCGCTGACCATATGGCCGCCGATCGCCCGGCTGGCGCGGGCGGAAACGCTGACCTTCCGCAATGCCGACTTCGTCGTTGCCGCAGAACTGCAGGGAGCGCGCATGGGCCGCATTCTGCTTCGCCATATCGTGCCGCTGTGTGCGCCGTCCATCATCGTCCGCCTGACCCTCAACATGTCGAGCATCATCCTCACCGCCGCCGGCCTCGGCTTCCTCGGTCTCGGCGCCCAGCCGCCGATGGCCGAATGGGGTGCGATGGCGGCCGCCGGACGCAAGTATCTTCTCGATGCGTGGTGGCTGACGACGATCCCGGGCCTTGCAATCCTGGTCGTCAGCCTGGCGTTCAATCTCTTCGGCGACGGCCTGCGCGACATACTGGATCCCCGCAATGCTTAAACCACCCGAAAACATCCTGACCGTTCAGAACATGTCGGTGGAATTCCCGACGCTGTCGGGCGTCGTCACCGCCGTGCGCAACGTCTCCTTCAGTGTCGGCCGCGAGAAAGTCGGCATCATCGGCGAGTCCGGCTCGGGCAAGAGCACGGTCGGGCGAGCGATCATGCGGCTGCAGCCGCCACAGGCGGTCGTCAAGGCCGACAGGCTGCAGTTCGAAGACATCAACCTGCTGACCGTGCCCGAAGAGCAGATGCTTTCGGTGCGCGGACGGAGGATCTCGATGATCCTGCAGGACCCGAAATATTCGCTCAATCCGGTCATGACCGTCGGAGAGCAGATTGCGGAGACAGTCATCCTGCATGAGCGTGTCTCGCGAAAAGAAGCGCGGCAGCGGACGCTCGCCATGCTGGAGCGCGTCAACATCCGCGATCCGCAGCGCGTTTTCGGCCTTTATCCGCATGAGGTTTCCGGCGGAATGGGGCAGCGCATCATGATTTCCATGATGCTGATCGCCTCGCCGTCACTGATCATCGCCGATGAGCCCACCTCAGCGCTGGACGTGACCGTGCGCCAGCAGGTTCTCTCGATCCTCGACGATCTGGTGACGGAACGGAACCTGGGGCTGATCTTCATCTCCCACGATCTCAATCTGGTGCGCAGCTTCTGCGACCGCGTCATCATCATGTATGCGGGTCGTGTCGTGGAAACGATCGCGACCGCCGATCTGGACGACGCGCAGCATCCCTATACCCGCGGCCTGTTGAACGCGCTGCCGAGCCTCGACCATCCGCGCGATCGGCTCGAAGTCCTGCGCCGCGATCCGGCCTGGTTGGAGAACTGAACCATGACCATGACCATGATCAAGGTCGATCATCTTGCGGTTTCCTACGGCCACGGCGACAGCATTCTCCGTGTCGTCAACGATGTGTCTTTCGAGGTTGCGAGGGGCGAGACATTCGGACTGGTCGGCGAAAGCGGCTGCGGTAAATCCACGGTCCTTGGAGCGCTCGCCGGCCGCAACCGACAATGGACCGGCTCCATCCGCATAGATGACGAGACGATCGGCCAGAAACGCTCGATTTCGCAGCTCGCCAAGCAACAGATGGTGTTCCAGGATCCGTTCGGCTCCATCCATCCCCGCCATACGATTGGGCGGACATTGCTGGAGCCTCTCGAAATCCACGGCAAGGACAACCGGCAGGAGCGCGTCGAAAAGGCGCTCAAGGATGTCGGACTACCCCTCAATTTCCGCTATCGCTTCCCGCACCAGCTTTCCGGCGGACAGCGGCAACGCGTGGCGATTGCCCGGGCACTCATACTGGAACCGCGGATCCTGCTGCTCGACGAGCCCACATCGGCTCTGGACGTCTCCATCCAGGCGGAAATCCTCAACCTGCTCAAGGATCTGCGCGATCGGGAGAAGCTGACCTATATCCTTGTCAGCCACGACCTGGCGGTCGTCGCTCATCTCTGCGATCGGGTCGCCATCATGCAGAACGGAGGCTTCGTGGAAGTTGCGACCAAGGCACAGCTGCTCGCGGACACCGTCGCGCATCCCTATACCCGCGTGCTGATGGATGGCAGCCGAGGCTATGTCGCCTCCCAGCGTCCGGTTGGGGTTACAGCCCCCTGACTAAAGGAGACAGATGGAGGGATCGAGATAAACATCCCGTTCCTCTCCTGACTCTTGCCGTGCCGCACATCGCCATGCTTGCGCAATCGCCTGAGGCTGGCCTAACGTCCGCTTCATCGCATGCAGACGAAGGGTGCCTCGTGAGTCCGTCCCGCAAATCGACAGCCCAGCAACAGCCGCGCTCGCTCGAGGCACGCATCTACGCGATCTATTCCACGCTCTCGCCCGCCGAAAAGCGGCTTGCCGACATCCTGCTGCAATACCAGATGGACCTGCCGAGCTACACGGCGGGCGAGCTTGCGGAAAAGGCGCAGGTGTCGAAAGCGACGGCGGCACGGCTGATCCGCTCGCTCGGTTATGCGACCTATCCCGATGCCAAGCGGCAGATCCGCGCCGACCAGCACTGGGGATCGCCCCGGGCGGGCCTGGAAGACCCCGATCGCGCGCCGTCAGGCAAGGTCTCGCTGAGCAGCACGGTCCAGATGGACCTCGACAATATTCGAACCACCGCCGAAAGCCTGTCCGAAACCACGTTGAACGAGGTAAGCCAGGCGATCGTCGGCGCCCGCCGCCTGTGGATCATGGGCCTTCGCAGCGGTTACGGCCTGGCGCTCCAGGCCGCTCATTATTTCACGCTGATGAAGAGCGATGTGCAGGTGATCCCCGTCGGCGGGGGAAGCTATTCGCACGAGATCGCCTCCATCGCCAAGGGCGACGTGGTGCTCGTCATCGCATTCCGCCGGCGCCCCAGACTGTTGCCGACGATCATCAAGGAGGCCCGCGCAGCGGGCGCGATAACGGTGCTGATCACCGATCTCAGCGCCGCGGCGAGCGCCAAGGCCGCCAACCACGTGCTGCGATGCCGCTGCCAATCGCCGTCGCCCTTCAACTCCTTCGTCGCTGCCGTCACCATCATCAATTATCTCGCCTGGAGCGTATCGACGGCGATGGGGGAGGAAAGCCTTGCCCGGTTCGAAAAGATCGACAGGCTGGTGAAGCTGCTCGACGACGTATCGACCCCTCAGACCAATATCGGCCGATAGCCCCCAGGCACGACCCCGGTCAGGAAAATTTCTCGAGCACGTGCAGACGCGTCGGTGGTGCCCAGACGCCGGATTTGGAAGTGGTCAGCCCGCACCTGACGAGCGTTTCGGCAAGACCGACGGCCGCCGAGACGCCATCGACCACCGGAATGCCGTGCATGCGCTGTAGGTCGAGCGCAAATTCCGCCATGCCGGCACAGCCGAGCGAGACGCCCTCGGCCCCCATGGCCAGCCCCTGGCGGATGAAATCCGAGATCCGCTCGAACGCCCCGCTTTTCGGATTTTCCAGCTCGAGCACCGGAATGTCAGTCGCAAACACCCGGCGGCAGCGATGACCGAAACCGTAGCGGTGGATATTGTCCTCGATGACCGGCGCCGAGCGGGAAAGGGTCGTCACCACGCAGAAGCTGTGCGCCACAAGGCTGACGGCGTGGAACGAGGCTTCGCCGATGCCGATCACGGGTTTTGTCGCGATCGCCCTTGCCGCATCCAGCCCGGTATCGTCGAAACATGCGATGATATGGGCGTCGGCGCCGTCGCGTTCGGCGGCAACGATTTCCTTGAGGAGGCCAGGCACCGATAACGCACCGTCAAAGGGACCTTCGATCGCTTCCGGACCGGTTCCCGGGTGCCGGCCGATGATTTCGGTGTCACGGCCGGCAACGGCGCGCGCCGCAGCCGTGATGCGCTGCGTCATCGACGCAGTCGTGTTGGGATTGATGACGGCAATGCGCATCGTATTTGATACTCCAGGGATCAATTTGGGGTCAGGCGCCGGCGAAGGCCGCCGTCGGGCGGGTGTCGATAAGATCTCCGTAGGCGATGGGCGCCCTGGTGAGATGACCGTCGGCAATACCCCGCTGCCAGCGTGCATAGGCATCGGGGTCGATCCGTGGCGTCGTCCACATGCCATTGGCCCGATAGATGTCGGTCAGCCTCACGAGCAGGTCCGGCGAAAATTTCGGGAATGTCCGGGCGAGGAAGTCGCGGTACCCCTCGGCTTCATTTGCCAAAATCCACGCCATGCCGCGGCCAAGCGCTCTCGAAAACCGGATCTGGGTGTCCAGCCGAACATCGTCGCTCTCGCCCTCGGCATAATAGACGCTCCACGGCACGTTGCCTCCCGTGATGGGGAGTTCGGCCACCACATGGACGTCCGTCTTCGACGCGAGCGTGACGGCGGAGGGATAATCGATCACCAGATAATCGCCCATGCCGCCCACGAAGAGATCGGACAACATCTTGCCGTCGAGATCCTGGACGAAATTGACCGCCCGCGGATCGACGCCGTTTTCGCGCAGCAAAAGCTTGGTGAACAGGCCGACGCTGGCGCCATTGCTGCCCTTCATCGAAATCGTCTTGCCGGGCATGGCCTGCCAATCGAAATCCCCGCGCTGTTCGTGGCCGAGGATGGCGAGCGGGGCGCGGGCGGCGATCTGCGCGAAAGGCGTGTAACGCTTGCCACGGCCATGGAACATCGACGGGACCCAGATGCCGCCCAGCGCGGCGTCGGCCTTGGCGGAACCGATGTCGCTGAGCACGAGATCCCAGGGAGAAGGAACGCTTGCGGTGACGCCGAGCCCCTCCTCCTCGAAGAACCCCTGCCAGACGGCGACGTATTCGGGAAGATAGTTGAGGCTATGCCCGGTCGCCGAGACGTGGAAAGTCTGCATGATGTTTACTCCTGGCCCGGGAAAATGCGGTCGCCGCTATCGATGTCGAACCACAGGACGTCGCCCGCCTGGTAATCCAGCGAACAAAGCTCGCCGATCCTGACTTTTGGATTGCCGGAGACCCTAACGAACACCAGATCGTGTTCCAGCAACCGCTGATCGTTGTTTTCCTCGCCGGTCATCAGCCGGCAACCGATCACCGTCTCGGCGCCCAGGCGTTCAACCACCGCCACCTGTGCGGGCAGGCGCCCCTCCCCGGCCGGATGAAGGGTGAGCTTTTCCGGCCTGACGCCGAACGTCATGTGCCGTCTCGAAGGAAGCGGCGCCGCATGATCGACCGCGAGCTTGCCCGAAAGCTGAAGAGCGTCGTTGCTGACCGAAGCTGGAATGAGGTTCATCGGGGGCGACCCCACGAAACGCGCGACGAAGGTGTTGGCGGGGTGATCGTAAATCTCATCCGGCGTATCGACCTGCTGGACGATGCCCTTGTTCATCACGATGATGCGGGTCGCCATGGTCATGGCCTCGACCTGGTCATGCGTCACATAAACGAAGGTCTTGCCGACCTTGTGATGCAGAGCCGAGATCTCCGAACGCATCTGCGTGCGCAGCTTGGCATCCAGGTTGGAAAGCGGCTCGTCGAGCAGGTAGAGGTCCGGATTGCGTACCAGCGCGCGGGCAAGCGCGACGCGCTGGCGTTGCCCGCCCGACAGGCTCGCCGGTCGTCTGTCGAGCAAGGGCTCGAGCTCCAGCTGGCGGGCGATGCTGAGCGTCCGCTCGGCGATATCCGCCCGCTTCATCAGCCGATGGCGGGCGACGATGTTGACGATCGGCAGATGGTACCATTTGCGGAACGCGTCCATCACCAGCGGAAACGCGATATTCTCGCGGACCGTCATATGCGGGTAGAGCGCATAGGTCTGGAAGACGAAGGCGACGCCGCGCTTTTTCGGCTCCCAATCGTTGGCGACGGAGCCGTCGAAGAGCAGGTCCCCGGAGGTAATGTCGCTGAGGCCGGCGATCATGCGCAGCAGCGTCGACTTTCCGCAGCCGGAGGGGCCGAGCAGGACCAGGAATTCGCCATCATGGATATCGGCGTTGAAGGCGTTGATCACGGTGTGATCGCCGAAGGTCTTGGAGACTTTATTGAAGGTCAAGGCGGGCATGGATTATCCCTTTACGGCGCCAGCCGTCAGACCGGCCACGATCTTGCGCTGGATAAGAAGGAAAAAGACGATGGCGGGAAGGCTGAACACCAGGGCCGCGCCAAGTACGGCGGACATCGGCGTTTCATACTGTCCGACGAACGAGGCGAGACCGACGCTGGCCGGCCACAGGGTCCGGTCCATGAGGAAGGTCGAGGCAAACAGGAACTCGTTCCAGCCGGCAAAGAAGGACACCACCGCCGCCGCCGCGATGCTCGGCATGATCAGCGGCAGGATGATCATCGTCAGCACGCTGAACCGCGGACAATTGTCGATGATCGCGGACTCCTCGATCTCGTAGGGCACGGCATCCATCGCCCCCTTGAGGACGAAACACGCGACCGGCAGCGAGAACCCGACATTCGCGAGGATCAGGCCCCAGAGACTGTTCAAGAGGCCGAAGGTGATGAACATCGCATAGAGCGGCACCAGGATCAGCGCTTCGGGAACGACCTGCGTCATGAACAGCAGAAAACCGACCAGGCCGCGCCCATGGAACTTGAAGCGGCTCAGCGCGTAACCGGCAAGCGCGCCGAGCGTCAGGCTCAGCACGGTGCCGCCCGAGGCGATCAGCAGCGTGTTGAACAGCCAGCGGCCGATCGGAACATTGCCGAGTTCGGTCACCAGATCCGGCAGGTGCTGTAGCTGCGGCCAGGCCACCTGGCCGGTTCCATAAAGCTGGGAATTGACGTTGAGCGCGGTGGCCGCCATCCAGTAGACCGGAAAGCCGGCGAGCACGACCAGAATTCCGATCAGCATATATCGCAGCGCCTTCACGGCGAGTTTTCGGGGTGTCGTCATCGAGACATCCTCTTCATGCGGCGTTGTTCGGCGGTGTAGTGGATGGCCGCCACCATCAGCGCCAGCGCGAGGCCGATCGCGCCGTAGGCGCTCGCCATTCCCAGCTCATGGCCTTCGAACGCGGTCTGGCGGAGCTTGACGACGAGGGTGCTGGTCGAACCGAGCGGACCGCCGCCGGTCAGCAGGTAGATGATGTCGAAGCGGCGGATGGACCAGACGGCGACCAGAAGGGCCGCGAGCTGGATCGATGGACGGATATGCGGCAGGGTCACGGCACGGAAGGTGCTGATCCCATCGGCGCCATCGATCCTGGCTGCTTCGCGCACCTCCTGCGGCACCGATTGAAGAGCCGCCAGCACGACCAGCATCACGAACGGCGCGACCTGCCAGACGGTAACCGCGAGGACCGAACCGAGCGCGTAATCGGTGCTGGTCAGCCACGAGAAGCGTCCGAGGCCAAGCAGTTCGGTGATGCGATTGAACACGCCCGATCGCTCGTTATACATCCAAAGCCAGATCAGCGAGGCCGCGACGCCCGGCACGGCCCAGCCGAACAGCAGGATGGCCCGCGCGACCGCCCGTCCCTTGAAGGGGCGATCGATGGCAAGTGCTGCCACGACGCCGAGTGTTACCCCGATGATGACCGTCAGAACCGTGTAGACCAGGGTCGCCTTGAGGGAGACGTAGAACGCCGGATCCTCGATCAGCCGTTCATAGTTGCCGAGGCCGATGAACCGGCCTCGGTTGGGATTGACGATCCGGGTGTTGGTCAGGCTCATGTACATCTGCCGCGACAGCGGCCAGAACATGAAGACCAGCAGGTAGATCATGGGCGGAAGAATGAAGGCATAGGGCAGCAATCTGACCATGCCGCTCCTGTTTTTCAGGCCACTCGCGCTCACATCAGTCTCCCTTCTTGAGGCGACGTTCTCAGAACTGCTTGTCGATGGCGGACTGAGCTTCGGCGAGCGCCGTCTTCGGATCGGCATTCGCAAGGATGACCTTTTCGACCGCCTGCATCACGAAACGCATGATTTGAGCCGTTTCGACTTCATATCCCTTGATCAGCGTGCTGCGGGAGGTTTCGGCGAGCTTGACAAAGGTCGGCGCCCAGGGATTGGCCTTCGAATAGGCTTCACTGACCGGGACATCGGTCGCAAGCGCGTCCGGGCCTGACGCCTCACGCAGAGCCTGCTGGCCGACGGGACCGACCAGCCACTTGACGAAGGCCATCGCTTCCTTCTGATGTTTGCCGTGCGAGCTCACGCCGACGAAGATCTGCTGATGCGCACCGGGATTCTTGAACGGCATCGGAGCGGCATAAAGATCGCCGGACTGAAGGGCGCCGCCGGAGGCGATGTTGAGCGTGCCGCCGGAATTGTCGATCGAGAAGGCCGCGTGCTTCTCCTTGAAGCGCGTGCGCTGCGTCGGGAAGCTGTCGCCGATCGGAATGATGCCGGCGTCATACGTCTTCTTGAAAGCCGTGACGGCGGCGACGGCTTCCGGCGTGTTGATCGTCAGCTTGCCGTTCGCATCGACCCAGTTGACGCCGTAGCCATAGGCCCAGCTCTGGAAATCCATGAACCAGCCTGAAAAGTCGTTGATCTGGTGACGCGCGGTGAAGCCGATCACGCCCGGTGTTGCGGCAGATACAGCCTTGGCGGAGGCGATGAGCTCATCCACCGTCGTCGGCACCTTCGCGTTGGCGGCATCGACCAGGGGCTTGTTGTAGATCAGGGCATAGACGGCACGCTGCCAGGCGACGCCGAGGCGCTTGCCGTCGACCACGCCGTTTTCATTGGTCTTGTTCAGCTTGGCGCCCTCGGCTGCAGCCGAAAGATCGACGAGGAAGCCTGCATCCGCCATCGCGTAGAACAGGCCCTCCTGCATCATCGCCACATCCGGCCCCTGGCCCGCACCCATTTCGGTCGTCAGCTTGTCAGCGAATTCCGCAGACGGAATCGCTTCCTGCTCGAGCGTGACGTTCGGGTTGGCTTCCTGGTACTTGCTGACGGCTGCCCAGAGGTTCTTGCCGCGCAAGGCATCCAGCCATTGGGAATTGGCGAGTTTCAGCGTGACCTTCTCGCTCGACTGCGCACGCGTTTCGCCTGCGCCGAGCCCGACGGTCCATGCAAGCGCCGCAATGGCTGCCGTAGCCAACAAGTTTCGGCGGCTTATCTTATCAAACATATCTGTTCTCCATCTGGGTTTTTTATTTGACGGTTTCTTATTGGCATTCACGGATCAGGCAGTGCGTCAGGCGGCAGGCATCAGATGCCTGCTTTGACACGATGCACCGCAAGCGGCGTATGGTGGCTGAGATTTTCGGCCCCGGTATCGGTAACGAGATAGCAGTCGCCGACATTGCAGCCCGCAACCTCGGGCTCGAGCCATTGCGAGTGCAGGACGAAGGTCATGCCTTCCTCGAGCTTGTCGTGGTTGTTCGACTGGATGTTGTAGTTGGTGAACTTCACCATCGACACGGAATGTCCGACATTGGGATTGTGAGGACCGAGCGTCGCCGGATAGACATGCATCAGCTTGCGGCCCTGGCGTTCCCAATCTTCGTCGACGACATGCTTTCGCGGGATCAGGCGCGGCTTGCCGTCGTCTTCGGACACCCAGTTGTAGGGCATCGTCCGGCTGTCGTGGGACGAAAGGTAGCCGCGGGCGATATAGGGTTCGAAGGAGGCGTTCGCGAGGTCGGAGATGATTGCGCCGGGCCTGATCAGCGCCGCCGCTTTCTGGACTCCCTCCGTGCACATCTGCAGCACGTCTTCTTGTCTGTCGGTAATGTCGCCGACCGCGATCATGCGGGCGATCTGGGCCGTGTAGCCCTGATAGATCACCGCCGAAATGTAGAGATTGATGATGTCGCCGTTGCGGACCACGTGACCGTAGGGCTTGCCGCAATGGGTGCCGTATTGGTTGATGCCGATCTGATAGCCGTCCCCGCTTTCGCCGCCTCGCGCCATCTGGGCGTAGGTGAAGGCGGCATAGATTTCATAATCGGTCACGCCAGGTTTGATGACGTGATATGCGGCCTCGATGCCGATGCTCGCCAGCTGTGCTGCCGCCCGCACCACCGCCTGTTCGCGCTTGGAACGCACCTTCTGCATGCGGTCTATGATCGCGCTTGCCTGCGCGAACGAGCTCTTCGGCAAACGTTTGCCGAGACCGCTCCAGTAGCCGGCGGACGTCGCATCGCCGATCAGGCCGATCTGCGACGACGCAAAACCCTCGCGCTCCAGGAAGGAGCCGACCGCCTCGACGACCTTGTCGACGGTCTTGCCGGGACGATTGTAGGTCTCGCGGCCCCAAGTACCGACCTGCCAGATGTCCTCGACCAGCACCGCCTCGCCAGCCGGCGGCAGCAGCACCGAACTGCTGAAGATGGAAAACAGCGTCAGCGGCTTGTCTTCGTCAGTCGGAACCACCAGCACACCTTCACGTGCCCAGTCGCACATATAGCGAAGGTACGAATTGGAAACGCGATAGGAACCGATGGAATCCGCATGGACAAGCATGACGTCATGCCCTGCGACGGTCGCCTCGCGCCGAATGCGGCGCAACCTGTCGACGAATTCGCTTTCCGGGAGCGGACCGACCGGCTCGAACTCGAAGCTCGGGCTGAAACCGTCCAGCAGGCGCTCGAAACGCACATCACCGTGCTGAAAGGGGTGATTAGGACGAGTTTGGGCGGTCATTGGGCGTCTCATTTAGCAGATACTGATGAGACTAGATTATATCTGAAAATTAATTTGCATAGTCCGCCGAACGATCATTTATCGATCGAACTGCCGTCAAAACAGGCATTTGAAAAAAATGGCGCGGATTCCCGCTCGAAATGATTCAATCAGGAGCGCTGAATTTGCTCCGTTTTTCATTATATATCAAGGATATAAGCGGCTTTCCGGCTTGAGACGAGGGCAAAAAAAGTATCTTCGCTCATGAAAAATCGGCATCCGCGGTTGGTGCCCACGCCTATCGTTTAGTCACGCGCGGCGCCCGCTTTGGTGCGTGGCAATACAAGAAAGATGAAAAAAAAGTTTCTAAACCGCCTGTGCGACCGCATCGGGGAATGACTGGAGGATAACGCTCGCACCGAGCGGCGGCCTTGGGTTTCGAGGCTCTTTCCGCCCTGCTTCCCGCAGCCGGAACGCGGGCCAGCGCACCGAATGGATCCGGCGCTCGATAAGTACAGCTTTATCGCGCGCACCGAGCGCTACGGTTCGCGTGTTTCAATTTGCCAGCGCGACGAGAAGCACGATTTTCCCGGCATCGCGGAAGATCAAGGTCATCGATCAATAGCGGATCGTCAGGATCACCGATGCCAAAGAAGATCTCTGCCGGCATCCATTCTGCCAATACCCGCCACGTTCTCGATCAGCATCGCCATATAGCACGGCGCGCGAACAACCTCGGCCAGGTTAGATAACGCCGATTGAGATGGCCGGTATCAGCGCTATGGCAAGCAAGCCGATGAAGAGGGCCGCGAGATAGAACCATACCGTCTTCATTGCCGCAGCCGGATCGACCTTCCCGATCGAGCACGCGATATAGTGACCAATACCTATGGGAGGCGCGAACAAGCCGATATTCATCGCGACCACAACAACCATCGCATAGTGGACACTGTCGATCCCCAGCTGTTTCGCGATCGGGAACATCAAGGGCGCCAGGAGGACGATCGCGGGCAGCCCCTCAAGCAAGCAACCGAGCATAAGGAACGTCACTATAGTGACACCCATGAACACGATCCAACCGCCCGGAAGCCCCTGCATAACGGTAGCGAGGTATTGCGCAAAGCCAGTCTGGGTGAGAGCCCAAGCCGCTGCGGAGGCCGTGCCCAGGATGAGCAGGATCGCCCCTGTCATCGCCGCCGTCTCGACCAGCATGCGATACATGTCGGTGAGCTTGATGCCGCCATAAAGGATCATGCCGGTGACCGCCGCGTACAGAACGGCAATGGTCGACACCTCGGTCGCCGTGGCCACACCCTCCGTCACCGCACCACGGACGATGAAGGGTAAAACTAGAGCCGGCGCGGCGAAGATGAGCGCCTTGCGAATGACCTTGAACGAGGCTCGATGAACACCTTCGAGGTTCTCATGACGCGCCTTCCAGCGCGCCCCGATAGCCAAAATCACAAGAAGAAAAAGGGCAACGATGAAGCCGCTCGCGAATAGCGCGGCGATTGAAATGCCCGCCACCGAGCCGATTACGATAAGCACGATACTGGGCGGAACGGTATCGGCCATGATGGCACCAGTGCCAAGAAGTGCCACCATTTCTTCGGGCTTGTTACCCCGTCGCTTCATTTCAGGAAAGAGGGCCGGCGCGACCGTCGCCATATCCGAGACCTTCGATCCCGAGATGCCGGACACCAGGTAAAGAGAGCCGAGCATGACGTAGGACATCCCGGCCCGGACGTGGCCGAGAAGCGAACCAAGGAAGTCAACAATAGCCTTGCCCATCCCCGTCGCATCCAGGATGCAGCCGAGCAGCACGAATACGGGCACGGAGAGGAGGACCAGGCTGGACATGCCCTCGTCCATGCGGCCGATAATCACGCTCAACGGCAAATTCGTTGAGAAGGTCAGGAACACAAGCGCGCCTGAACCGAAGCAGAACGCGATCGGGACGCCGATCGTCAGGCAGATCGCGATGGTCCCGACTAGAAGCACAAGAATATTGGCTCTGCCGATTGACGCGAACATCGGGATTGCGACCCAGAGCAGGCACAGCAATGCGACAAGGCTGGCAAGGCTGATCAACAGATCGACCGGGCGCGACTCGCGCACGAGTTTCACTGCGATTACCATGAGCATAAGCGCCATGCCGAGCGGCACGCCGGCCGCGCGCCAAGCCATGGAAATTTCGAGACCAGGCGAGACGATATCGTTTTCGTAATAGGTGTGTTCGATCGCCGACGGCAGAAGAGCCCCGAGAAGTGCGGCCATGATGACCAGCCCCAGAGGCTCGAGTATCTGCCTCACGCGAGGCCGCACGGCATTGAGGACGATCGCCAATCGCATGTGTTCGTTTCGATCGATGGCGATCACCGATCCGAACATTACGATCCACAGGAACATGAACGATGCGATCTCATCAGATGCCGTGATGGGTGAGCCAAGCGCATAGCGCCAGAAGACACTCGCCAGGATCAACCCGATCAGAGCGACTATGAGGACTGCCGCGATCATCTCGATGGGGCGCATCAGCGGCCCGATGCTGGAGCGGCGAGCCTCACCGGCGTTTTCGAATCCGGCAAGCGCAAGGGGATCCGTGTTTGGTAAACTGTTGGAGGGTGCATCGACCATAGCTGCTTCCTTCAAGAGGGCACGCCTCGAGACGAACCGCCGACATGATGATCGGCAGTTGCTGTCTGCTCCGGCATCGTCTTCGATGGCTGCGACCAGGTCAGGCCGCAGCCAATCCAATGGATGGTTTTATTAGGCGAGCTTGCCCACGGATTCCTCGAGCAGTCCCCAAGCGTCCTCGCCGAACTTGTCGCGCCATTCCTTGTAGAAGCCGGCTCCAGACAGTTTGGCGCGGAACGGAGCCTGATCGACTTCATTAAAGGTCATGCCCGCTGCGGCGAGTTCCTTGCGCAGGTCGATGTTTTTCTGAGCGACATCAGCACGCTGGGCCACGCAGGATTCGTTGATGATCTTCGAGACCGTCTCCTGGAGTCCCGGCGGCACTTGGCCCCACGCACGTCGGTTCATGAGGAACCACCAGCCGTCCCACATGTGATTGGTGACCGATGCATAGGTCTGCACTTCATTAAGCTTCGCGGCCGCGATGATCGCTGGAGGATTTTCTTGGCCGTCGACAACCTTTGTTTGAAGCGCGGTATAGACTTCCGCGAAATTCATGCCGGTTGGAGCCGCTCCCAAGGCCTTGAACAGCGAGAGCCAAAGAGCACTGACTGGTACGCGAATCTTCATGCCCTGAAGATCCTCCGGCTTTGTGATCGGCTTGGAGCTGTTGGTGATCATGCGGAAGCCATTGTCCCAGACTTTATCGAGGACGACGAGCCCGCCCTTGCTGATCTGCGAGCGCAGGTGGATACCAAGCTTCCCGTCAAGCGCATTCCAGACCTCCGGATACCCCTTGAACGCAAAGCCCACACCGGAAATGGCGGCCGCGGGGATGAGCGTCGATAGGACGTTAACCCCCGAATTGAGGAAGCATTCCAGCGCACCGGACCTGAGCTGGGAGAGCATGTCCGAATCGGCGCCCAACTGGTTGTTGGGGAAGAGCTGCAGCTCGAAGCGGCCGCTCGTCTCGGTCTTAACCTTTTCCGCAGCCTTTGAGAGATGGACGTTGAGCGGATGCGCGGCCGGGACGTTCGTGCCGATCTTGAAGGTGAACTCCGCCGCGCGTGCGTAGCGCAACGGAAGGGCCGCCGAGACGGTGGCTCCTGCCAGTATGGTTGCGAAGGTTCGGCGTGTCATGCAGTTGGTCATCTGTTCCTCCCAGATAGTCGAGTGATTGGATTTAAGGCTGATCTGTCTGCCCAAGGTTTTTGCTACCGCGGAACATCAGGCCCGCTTCCCTGAACCCTCCGTCCACGTTCAGCGTATGGCCTTGGATGTAGTTGCTTTCTTCAGAACTGAGGAAGAGAGCCGCGTCGGCGATTTCCTCCGGCGTTCCGTACCTTGTCATGGGGATGAGGTAATTGTAGGCGGCGCGCGTCGAGCGATCATGGGCAAACTTCGCCATTTCGGTCTCGATCGCTCCGGGAGCGATGTTGTTTACGTTGATGCCGAACTCCGAAAGCTCGACGGCCATGACCTTCGTGAGGAGTTCGAGACCTGCCTTCGCGGCTCCATAGGCGGCACGACCGTGACCGCCGCGCTGTCCGGAAAGGGACGCGATGTTGATGATCTTGCCGCTGCCTTGCTCGGCCATGACGCGAGCACAGGCTTGGGCGACCAAGAAGGCGCCCGTCAGGTTTATAGAGATGGTTCGATTCCATTCCTCAAGCCTCAGGTCGAGGAACGGCGTATTCCCCCCAATCCCGGCATTGTTCACGAGGATGTCGATGCGGCCGTAGTGGTCGACGATCGTCCTGATCATCGCGTTGACGGAGACCTCGTCTGCGACGTTCACCGCGATGCCGAGGCTTTTTTCCGACCCGAGCGCTTCAGCGGCTTCGCGCGCGCCCTGCTCATTGATATCCGCAATCACCAGAATAGCACCCTCGCTGGCAAGGCGCTTGGCGATGGCGAACCCGATGCCGCGTGCCCCGCCGGTCACCAGCGCAATCTTCTTTTCCAGCCTCATCTGTTTTCTCCTGAGAACTGCCCGTCATTTAAGCCTGTTGCGAAACACCGTCGCGCGCGACGCAGAAAAAGTCGTCGCCGCCGACCTGACCACCCTTCAGGGCGAGCTGCAGACCATTCCGGCCTGGATCGGTCGAGTGACCGAAGCAGAGCGGGGACCCCGGCGAGAGCGGTGCGAGAGCGGTAAGCGCGTCGATGCCGAGCATCGAGGCTGCGTGGCTCGAGGTATCGCCGCCGGAGATCACCACCCGCTCAAGCTTCGCATCGCGCGCCACGCCATCAAGTAAACGGCCAAGTCCCTCACCGATCCGGTCGTTGGTCGCTTCCAGAGAGGCACCTGCGGATTTTACGGCCTCGCGCAGGGTGACCACGGCCGGATCGTCCGGCCCCGTCGCCGTGTAGACTAGCGGGCTGGCGCCGTGAGCCAGCACCGCCAGCGCTTCCTGCTTGACGTGGACGAGCTCGTTTTCCCAGGCTCGTTTGTCGACCGCCTTGTCGCCGCGGATGCGAATACCGGTAAAACCATGCACGACCGCATAGGCGATCTGATCCGCCGTCACCGGTGAGACCGATCCTGACACGCAGGCGATGCGATCGACACGCGCCACGCGCCCAAGCGCCTTCGTTTTCGGTAGTAGGCCCGCGGCTGACCAATAGGCGGCGAGAGCCGCTTCCAGCCCTTGGGAGCCGACCGCAAACAGCGGCTTTTCGCGTCGTTCCCACACAAGACGGCCTGCTTCGACCAAGGTTTCCTGGTCGAGCACGTCCAGCGACACGATCCTCGAACCTTCGGCGAGCGCTTCATCGAGGCTGCTGTCGCCGGACCCGTGTTTCATGGAAACGAAATCGACGAGGCCGCATGATAGCGCGGTCTGTTGCGCCAGGTGCAGCGCGAGGTCGGACTCCCCCATCGGGGTCACCGGGTGCTTCGCCATCGTCGGATGGCGATCCAGCCGGTAGCCCTTGCCCTTCGCCAGGGCAAACAGATGACCAAAGCTTTGGAAGCGACCCATTCCGGGGTCGGCAACGATCATCGGGATCCAGCCTTCAAAGAGTTTCGCCCCGATGTCCGTCGCCCGTCCGATCGAACCGACATGGGGAGCCGAATCAAAGGTCGAACACACTTTGTAATGGACGACCGGCGCACCCATCTTTTGCAGCAGCGAGAAGATCTGCGGCAGGTTGGCGTCCATCCATTCCGGGTTCTGTGACCGTGCGATGCCGGCGATCCCGATACCGCGGTATCGCTGGAATGCACTAAGGCGCTCAGCTGTCGGCGTCGCAAGAAACAACACTGTCTCAAGGCCGGCGAAGGCGAGCGCCTCCATCGCGGCCGACGAGCCCGTAAAATCATCGCCATAGAAGGCAACAAGGCACCCGTCGGGGAGAGGTCGCGGCGTCCTCATCTGCTCATCTCCAAGGCACGGCTGAGGGCAGGATGGGCTTTGGCGTGCTCGTCCATTGCAATGCCGGCCACAGTTGCGTCCCATGCCTCGCGCATCGCACGCACGCCTGCCCCCGGACCATCTGGGTGAGCCACGATGCCGCCGCCCGCCGTGACGATCAGGTCCGTGGATTGCAGGCCTGCATAGGTCCCAGGAGCCTGCCGTACGGTTTGTCCGGACGAGAAAACCGGCATTACGGTGCACGGCTTGTCGTGGAAGATCGGCGTCAGGCAAGCGCGCGCCGAGGCGATCACACTGGCGTCATCCTCGGAAAACTTGTTCTGCAGCCCATTGACGTGCATGTGATCTGCGCCGGCGAGACGCCACAATTTCTGCCAGGCGACATAGGACCAGCCGAGCAGCGGATGCCGGGTCAGGTAGCCCCAGCCATTGCGATGGGCATGGACCGGCAGCTGGGAGAAGCGGCCGAGCTCGATCATCCCCGCCAGCCCCACCGAGTTGATGCTTGCCATGACGCAAGTCCCGCCGTTTTCCAGGACCAGATCGTGACGACGCCGCATCTGATCGATCTCGCCGGTCAGATTGAAGGCGTACATCACCTTCTTACCCGCGCGCTCGGCATTTTCGTTGATGATGCGCATGACGGCTCGCACCCGCTCCTCGAACGGGCAACTCGGGCCATCCGATTGAAGTTCATCGTCTTTGATGAAGTCGATCCCCGCCTCGCAAAGATCGCCGACTAGGGCACCGGTCGCCTCGGCACTCAGTCCGATACTTGGTTTGATAATCGTCCCGATCAGCGGGCGATCGTAGACGCCGGAAAGACGCCGAGTGCCTTCAACGCCAAAACGAGGTCCCGCATAGGCTTTACTGAACGCAGGCGGCAGGCGGATATCGAGCAGGCGAAGGCCGGTGACATCTCTCAGCTCATAGAGATTGCCAGCGATTGTGGAGACGAGGTTCGGCAGCGACGGCCCGATGTTGGTCAGCGGCCACGACAGCGTCAAATGCGCCTGGGTCACGCGCTCGCCTTCTTGCTGCGGAGTCGTGGATGGGAGAGCACGACCCTTCACATCCGTATCAAGAATTTCGAGCCGGGTCACACGGGCGGCGGACCGCTCCTTGAGTTCGGGCGTTTCACCGGGTACCGGTACGAAGGTGCCGCTCGACTGCTCACCTGCGATGATCTGCGCTACGCGTTCGGGATTGCCCGGCGTTTCGATGAGATAGTCCGCTTCAAACCGGTCTTCATGCATTACCATATTCTCCAGTTTCGCAGAGTGTACAAAGGGTCCAGACGAGCTCTGTGCGGGATATTGAGCGGGATGCGTCGCCGGCGTGTAGCGAATTCACTTTGCGCAGACCGGCTGGCATCAAATGCAGGGGAAACAATTCAGCACCCATCGTGTCTTATGCTGTGCCGCGTCCTTAAGACCCCGCCACCTCAGAAACTTCCGGTGCCAAGTGGTCCCAAATACAACTGACTTGGCTGCCGCGCGCTTTTCACCGCACCGGATCGGTACGGCGCACGCCTGGCTCATAACTGCGGTTCCTCGCTCGTATGCGCGTGCTCGTCCTTACGGCGGCCGAAGGCCGTCGCACGCTGACGTTCCTGTTTCTTTAATCCAGCTCCCGGGACTGCCGCCTGGCCCAGCGTGGCTTTCGCCTAGCCAAGGCGTAGCCTTGGGTCTCCTAGCTTGCGTCGACCGTCAAATTCTGCCAGTCCCCTCCCATTCGTCCGTCAGGATCGAGGGTAAAGGCGCGGCCCCATGCGAGGTGCGCTTGCATCCTATTCCGTGACTTGTCGGCCTCGCCTCCGCGTATCGCGTCTACAATGGCCCGATGCTGTTGAGCATTCAAACTCAGCCTCTCCGGGTGGGTGCGGTGCAAGCGGCGCGAAAGCCTGTGCATTTTGTCGCGCATCTGCTGCAGCGTCCGAACCATCTCAGAATTGCCGTGCAGCTCCGCCAGCGTGGTGTGAAAATCGAGGTCGAGTTGGTGGTAGCGGATGGTGTTGCGCGATTGAGCGCAACTGTCTTGTTCGTCTAGTATTTCGTCCAGTTGCTGGAACTGATCGCGGGAGAGTTTACCGGTAAGCGAGGCGACGACATGCGTCTCGATCACCATTCGCATCTCGTAGAAGTCCAAAATTTCTCGCGCGGTGATGTCAGGTAGACGAAGTCCGCTGTTCATCATCGCCGTCAGCAGTCCTTCGGCCCTCAGACGCTCGACTGCAGACCGCACTGGGCCGAGACCAAGGTTGAGGCGCGCGGCAAGCATCCGTTCCGACAAAGCTTCTTCAGACTCTTCTGCGAACAAAAACTCTTTGATCGTTGTATACGCCTCATCACGCAAAAGTACGCGCTTCGGTCCGCTGCCTTCCCAATCCGGGCTGGAGCTAATTTTCATGCTGATCCTCCTTGCAATCTGTGTATTGACATTTCAGTGACATGTCAATGACATTCCGCGGTATGCCAGCTTTTTACCACGTGATAATCGAACGACCAATCACTCCTCGCAGTTTCGCCGCCATGAAGGAGGTGTAAGCGATTCTCGCTTCCACCTCAGGGAGCAGCAAGCAATTCGTCAGGCTTGACCGGCGAATTGGCGAGCTATCAACTCTCACAGAAAGCGACCGGACGAATGGGCGATCCTGATCCTTCCTTGATCTTCAGCGGCGTCGCTACGAAGAGACTGCGCAGCGACAGCTGCTGCAGGTTCGTCAGCATCTCGATAATCAGGATGCCGTTGGGCAACCAATGCGTGGTGTGGCCGGGCGTTTCCTGACCGACGCCATCGACGACCGCCATGTCGCAGGCGACCGTGTCGCAGCCGATCGCGCGGATTCCTCTCTCCTTGAAATAGATGATGGCGTCCTCGCGAATGCCCGGCGCGTTTCTGACGAACCAGGTGCTCCGGTCGTCGGTGCGCCAGAAGCGTTGCATCCAGCCGAAATTGACCAGCGGGATCTCCCCGGCGCCGACCTGCACGCCCTTCTCCGCTTCATAGGCCTTCACCATGTCGAGCGAGATCAGATCGCCCGGCTGAAGGTCCTTGTCGGAAAAATCGTAGAGGACAGCTGGTGCGATCAGGGTGTCGGCCGGGAAGGCGTCGATCGACATGTGCATGAGGTCGTCGTGGAAATGCGCCGGCGCATCGACATGGGTGCCGGTGTGTTCGGATATCCTGCCCGAGCACGCCGCTATGATCGCCGGTCGCGCGGTAACCTCCTGGGCAGGCATCAACCTCGGTGACCTCGTCGTAGCGCAGGGGCCGACCGTCGCGACCGGTCCGCGTTTCCAGCCCGTGACGAAGTTGCGCCTTATTGGAAGTCACCAGCGGCGGGGATTTCTGGATCGTCGCCGTGGAGCCGGTCAAGCGGGCAATACCCGGGCGAGCGGTATCGGTCATTGAGGAGGCTACCTTTATGTTCGAGGTGACGCCAAGCAAGAACCGCGCCAATCAACTGGACCAAACTGATGACGGGCAAGCTACTCCGTCGGCGTGCCTTGCTGCAGGCATGTGGCTGCAAAAGCTATGGGCATTTGCTCGAAAGGCGGGGTCGGGTTGAGAGAGTTCGCGTCGGTCTTCCACACTTTGTGCGGTTCACTCGCCGTTGGATGTGATGCCGCTATGCGCGGGCATGCAAACGAAAGCGAAATGGTCGCCCGGCTGGGGTAAACGCAACGCGTTGAGAGCCTGTTCTCATCGGCGCCGGTAAAGTATCAAACAGTCTCGGCTGCCATCGCCGCGTCCTTCAGGCACCGCCGTATCGCATCTGCCGATCCCGATCAGGGCAGGTGCAACGCAGACCCGTATTTGCATTTAGTGCAGCCCGCCGACACCCAGAAGACGTTCGACAGTATTTTGATCCCGGGCTAGCACTTCAGGCGCGCCTGCCCAGGCGAGCCTGCCGCGTTCCAGAATTATAACCTGCTCTGCGAAATCAAGCGCACTTTGGATGCGCTGTTCCACCAACAGGATCGTCATATTGCCGGTCTTGGCCAGTTCGGCAAAGGCCGTCATCAGTTCCTCGCAAATGACTGGTGCAAGACCTTCCAACGGTTCGTCCAGCAGTAGAACGGACGGGCGGCCGAGAATGGTGCGGGCTGTGGTCAGCATTTGCTGTTCACCGCCGGAAAGCTGGTTGCCGAGGTTGCGGCGTCGTTCCTTTAGGCGCGGAAACATTTGATAGGCCTCCTCGATCGCCGTCCTCGGCCGAGCCTTCAGACCCACAAAGAGGTTTTCCTCGACCGTGAGTGTCGGAAATATGCAACGAGCCTGCGGAACATAGCCAAGACCTTGGATCGCGCGCGAAGCACTCGGCGCCGCGGTAATATCGGCGCCGCCGAGACGGATACGGCCGCCATATCGTTTCGTCTGGCCGACGAGTGAGGCGAGCAGCGTTGTCTTGCCCATGCCGTTGCGACCGAGCACGGCGAGCCGCTGTCCGGCGGGCACGGAAAAGGATATGCCCTCCAGAACCCGGGTAGGCCCGTATCCGGCGGAAAGGTTTTCGACCTCAAGCGACGTGGCTGGCATTGGCGTAACTTCCGAGATAGGCCTCGCGCACGCGGGCATCCTTGGTGACATCGGCGGGCAAACCGTCGAAGATGATGCTACCGCCAGCGAGCACGATCACTCGCTTGGCGAAGCGGAAGACAAGGTCCATGTCGTGCTCGATCATCAGCACCGCCAGATCCTTCGGCAAGTCCTCGAGCGCCTGCTCGATAAGGCCGGTATCGCTCTGTGGCACGCCGGCCGCAGGCTCGTCGAGCAGCAAGACTTTCGGCTTCAGCGCGAGCGCGAGCGCGATTTCCAAAAGCCGTTGCTGGCCATAGGCGATCTCGCTGACCTTGCGATGGGAAAGTTCTGCGAGGCCTAGCTTCTCCAGCAGGCCGGAGACTTCGGCCATCACATCCGGCATCGAGAGGAAGTTGCCGAACAGCCGGCCAGCGCGGCCATCCCGCTGCAGGACGGCAAGCCCAACATGTTCGGCCGGCGTCATGTCCTGGAAGAGCCGCGTTACCTGGAAGGATCGGACCAGGCCCCGCCGCACCCGGCCGATTGCATTGATCCTGGTGATCGTCTCGCCACCGAGGCGCACCTCGCCGGAACTCGGCGGTAACGTGCCGGTTACAAGGTTTACGAATGTGGTCTTGCCGGCACCGTTCGGACCGATCAGCGCCACCCGGTCACCCGGCGCCATGGAAAGCGACACGTTATTGGTGACCACGAGCCCTCCGAACGATCGCTTGAGATTGGTGACTTCAAACAGGGCGCTCATTGGCTGTCCTCCTGGCGGCGGCTGAAACGCGCGACTGCCGTGCCGTAAATACCCTTGGGCGCGAAAAGCACCACAGCGATCAGCAGCGCGCCGACCATTGTAAGCCAATGGAAAGGGTTGGCGGCCGAGACATAGTCCTCGAACAGCATGAAGATCAGCGTGCCGGCCATCGCCCCGAATAGCGAACCGGTACCACCAAGGACCAACATGACCAGCGCTTCCGCCGACTGCGTGAAGGACAGTGCATCGAGCGCCACGACCTGAGTGGAGATAGCACTGAGGGCCCCGCCCGTCCCGGCCACCGCTCCGGAAATCACATACATCTTGACGAGGGCGGTTTTGGGCGAAGCGCCCATGGCACGGATGCGCAACGGGGCCTCCTTGATGCCGCGACACAACAGGCCAAAGGGCGAACGCACCAGGATACGCAGCAGCACGAATACGATGAGCAGCAGTGCTACACCGAAGAAATAGGCGGTATGGCCGAAGAGGTCGAACTCATAGAGGCCGAAGACCGGCCCGGGCATGATCCCGGCAAGGCCATCGCTGCCGCCCGTCCATGAGGAGGCTTTGTTTGCGAATTCGTGAAACAGGTAGATCAGTGCGATCGACAGCACGAGCTGCGGCAGCCCATGCGCCCTGAGCATGATGACTGCACAGAAAAGACCGGCAATTGCACCCGCGATAATGCCACCGAACGTCATCAAGAACGGATTGTTGATGCCAAAATGCGCCGAAAGGATGCCAGCCGCATAAGCACCGGAACCGAACAGGGCCGCATGGCCGAGCGTCGCAACGCCGCAATACCCGGTCACCAGATCGAGTGACAGCACCAGCAGCGCAACGGCCAGAATGCGGGTCAACAGCGCGAGATTGTCCGGGAAGAGGACATAACCCAAAGCGGCGAAGGCCACGATGACGATAATGCCGATCAAGTCCCACTTGAGGGCATCGCTTCGGGGACGGTTGAGAATGGTCTCGTTGTTCATGGCCACGGTCATTTGTTCAGGTCCACCCTACCTTACACGCCCGGCAAAGCCGCGCGGGAAGACGCAGATGATCGCGATCACTGCAAGATAGAAGAAAAATTCGCCAAACTCCGGCATCATGTAGCGCCCGGTCGTATCGATCGCGCCGAGCACGAGACAGGCGATCAGAGCGCCCGGTATGGAGCCCGCCCCGCCGACTGAGACGACGACCAAGAAGGTCACCATGTAGCGCAGCGCGTAATAGGGTTCGACCGGCAAAAGCTCGGCGCCGACCACGCCGCCGAAGGCTGCAAGCCCAACGGCGACGGCGAAGCTCACCGCGTAGACAAACTCGGTGCGTACGCCGAGTGCGGCCGCCATCGCGGCATTGTCCACCGAGGCGCGCAGCTTTACGCCAAAACTGGTCTTCTCGATCACGAACCAAAGGCCAAGCGCCACAACGAGGCCGCATATGATGGCAAAGAGGCGATGGATGGAAATGGCCCGGAAGCCGAGATCGGCGGATCCCTGTAACGGACCGGCGAGCGGAATCGTCTTCAGCGTCGGTCCCATCACGTAATTGGCGATACCGATGATGCAGAAAGTGATGCCGATCGTCATCAGGACCTGCGTGAGCTCCGGCTGCCCATAGATGCGGCGATAGAGCAGTCGTTCGATCGGGATGGCGATGGCGATGGTGATCACCACGGCGGCGATGACCGCCGCCGCATAGCCCATGCCGAGATCGCGCGCGACATAGGAGGCGATATAGCCGCCTATCATCGCAAAGGCGCCGTGCGCGAGATTGACGACCCGCATCAGGCCCATCGTCACCGAAAGCCCGATCGAGATGACGAACAGCACCATGCCATAGGCAAGCGCGTCGATGGCTATGCTGAAGACTGTCTGCATAGGGTTCGCTTAATCCTTGTTATCGGTGCGGAGATGGCCAGCGGGCTCGCCCTGCGTGGCCTTTCGTTCGCCTATCGGCACCTTCTCCCCGCTGGGGGAGAAGTAATTTCTGGGCCGGCCACTCGCGCCGCCTCTCCCGGAGGAGAATGAGGGCTCACGGCACAACAGTAGATATCAACAACCACTTACTTCGCAGCAGCCAGACCCGGATCGCCCTGCTTCTCGAAGGTCTGGGTTTCCTTGTTGATGTAGGTCCCGTTGGTACCTTTGGCGACTTCTCGCAGATAAATGTTCTGCGTGATGTGGCGGCTTTCCGGATCGATGGAAACCGGGCCGCGCGGGCTCGTCCAGGAGAGGCCCTTTACCGCTTCCACCGCCTTTTCGGCATCCTGTTTGCCGCCGGTCGCCTCGATCATCTTGTAGATGACATGCATGCCGTCATAGGCGCCGACAGCCGGGAAGGAGAGTTCCGCCTTGTTGCCGATCGCCTTGGCCGCTGCATCGACGAACGTCTTGTTTTCCGGGGATTCGTGCGAGACGGCGTAGTGGAATGTCGTCTGGATGCCGAGAGCCGCATCACCGAGTGCGGGCAGATCGGATTCCTGCGTCAGGTCGCCGGGTGCGAAAAATTTGATACCGGCGGTCTTCAGGCCGTTGTCGTTATAGGCCTTGACGAAGCCGAGTGTCGTCGGACCGGACGGCAGGAAAGCGAAAACGCCCTGGGCCCCTGAATCCTTGATGCGCTGCATGATCGGGCTGAAGTCGTTGGTGGCGAGTGGTATGCGAATCGACTCGACGACTTCGCCGCCGGCCTTCGTAAAGCCCGCCTTGAAGGCATTTTCCGCGTCTATGCCCGGGCCATAGTCGCTGACAACCGAGATCACCTTCTTCACGCCCGCGTCGAACGCCACCTTCGCGATCGGCGTGGAGGTCTGCCAGGTGGTGAACGACGTGCGCACCACGAGCGGGCTGGTTTTCATGATCGCAGAGGTGGCGGCGTTCATGATCACCATCGGCACGTTGCCCTGTTTCAGGATCGGCGTAACGGCCATGGCGTCCGGGGTGAAATAGAAGCCGGCGAGATATTTGACCTTTTCTTTTACGATCAGTTCCTGGCCGAGCGCCTTGGACTGGGCCGGATCGGCGGTCGGGATGTCCCGGTAGATGATCTCGATCGTGTCGCTGCCGACCTTGTTGCCGTTGAGCGTCATATAGGCGTCAATGCCGGCCTTGAAGTTCTTGCCCTGCAGCGCGAACGGACCCGAGAACGGGCCGACCACACCGACCTTGATGACGTCGGCATAAGCCGTGCTGTTCAATGCCAGAGCAGCAAGGGCGTAGAGAATGATTTTTTTCATGGTTAGTCCTCCCTCTTCAAAATGGTGCACGCCTCCGTAGCTTGTGCACCGATTACAATCGAAATTCATCCAAGAAGCCCGCTGGCGATGGCATGCCATCAATACGGCAGGCCCACATAGTTTTCCGCAAGCGCCGTCGATGCTGCCCGCGAATGCGTCAGATAGTCCAGCTCGGCTTCCTGGATCCTCTGGTCGAATTCGCCCGTCTGAGGGAAGCGATGCATCATCGTCGTCATCCACCAGGAAAACCGTACGGCCTTCCACACCCGGGCGAGCGCCTTTTCGGAATAGGCATTGATGCCGGCAGCGGAACGTTCATGGTAGTGCTCCCGCAATCCGTTGAAGAGATAGTACACATCACTCGCGGCAAGGTTCAGACCCTTCGCCCCGGTCGGCGGTACGATGTGTGCCGCATCGCCAACGAGGAACATGCTGCCGAAACGCATCGGCTCGGCAACGAAGGACCGGAGCGGTGCGATCGACTTTTCAAACGACGGCGCCGTGATCAGCGCTTCCGCATGATGCGCAGGCAGGCGGCGGCGAAGTTCGTCCCAGAACCGGTCATCGCTCCAGTCCTCGATCTTCTCGTCGAGGGCGCACTGGATGTAATAGCGGCTGCGGGTTGGCGAGCGCATCGAGCAGAGCGCAAAACCGCGCGGATGGTTGGCATAGATCAGCTCATGGCTGACCGGCGCAACCTCCGCCATCACGCCGAGCCAGCCGAATGGATAAATCTTCTCAAAGATGTTCATCGCATCGAGCGACACAGCCTTGCGGCTCGCCCCATGGAAGCCATCGCAACCGGCGATGAAGTCGCAATCGACTCGATGGGTCGTGCCGTCCTTTTCGTAGGTGACGTAGGCCGCGGCGCTGTCGAAGTCATGCGGCTGGACATTGCCTGCCTCGTAGATCGTCTCGGCACCGCTCTTTTCGCGGCTCTCCATCAAGTCGCGCGTCAATTCGGTCTGACCATAGACCATGACCCGCTTGCCGCCGGTGAGACCATAAAGGTCGATCCGGTGATCACGCCCGTCGAATGCAAGTGAGAACCCATCGTGTGGCAAGCCTTCAACATGCATGCGAGCACCGGCTTTCGCCTCGTCAACGAGCCGAACAGTGCCTTCCTCCAGCACGCCGGCGCGGACGCGGCCGAGGATATAATCCTTGCTCACGCGGTCGAAAATGATGTTGCTGATGCCCGCCTCCGTCAGAAGCTGGCCAAGCAGTAGACCGGACGGGCCGGAGCCGATGATGGCCACCTGAGTACGCAACCCTTTCCTCCCAAAATCAAACTTGTCTTTTGCCAAATAGTGAGCGGACGCGATTGCAGAAGCAATGGACAATTCGGACCAAAAATTGCACTAATCTCACATTATCTTCCGGAGAAGCCTCGTGGCGAGACGTGTGCCTACCTATCATCTCTATGGTGAAAACAGCGGCAAGGAGCCCGATTTTTGGCTGCATTGTGAGACTATCAAGTCGCGGAGCAGCCTTCACCGCTGGGAAATACGCCTGCACCGACACGAGTCATTTTTTCAGATAATATATGTCGAAGCAGGATCGGGCGACGCGACCCTCGACAGCAGAGTCCACCCATTGGATCCCCAGGTGGTCGTCACGATCCCGCCCGGCGTGAACCACGGTTTTCGCTTTTCGCGTGATATCGAGGGCCTGGTCATTACGATCCTCACCTCGCATCTTGGCCATTCATCGTCGGAACGAAGCCGTTTTGGCGACTGGCTGGCAGCAGCGCGTGTGACGCGGCTCGATCCGCAAAATGACGAGGCGGCGTTCGCAATGCTGACCCTGCGGCGGCTCGGTGAGGAATTCGAGCACCGCCGCAGCGGCCGAAACGAACTCCTGGCCGCCTATGTCACGCAGGCACTCAGACTGACAGCGCGGATCTCGCACGAGGCTGAAACCAGTCAGCTTCCGGCCGAAGGCGGAGAACGTCGGATGGAGGTTTTGAGCGGCCTTATCCAGCAACATTTCCGCGCGCATAAGCCGGCATTCTTCTACGCCGCCGAACTGGGCATGTCGCTGACGCATCTCAACCGCATTACCCGGGCGATGACGGGACATACTGTGCACGACCTTCTCTCCGCCAAACTTATCGAAGAAGCAAAACGGGAATTGCTGTTCTCGATCGCCTCCGCAGGCGAAATCGGACTACGCCTCGGCTTCGCCGACCCCGCCTATTTCTCACGGTTTTTCCTCAAAGAGACCGGCCTGACCCCGCGAACATGGCGTGTGAAGGAAAGAACGCGACTCGATATGGCGATTGGTGGCCAGGTTGCGTTGAGAACCGTTGATCTCAGTAGGAGCACCGACGATTTTCAGCGCGATTCTTGATGAGCGGTTTCAAATGGTTCTGCTTGCAGAATGAGGTGATTTTTGTAAGCAGTACGAGGCGCCCGTTATGCGAAAGCGAAACCTGACCGACAGATGATGCCGCGCTGCGCATGCGATAGCGGCCATTGCAGAGAGGCAACCGCAATTGCCGTCGAGCGACATCCGTAGGGTTCCGGCCAGACCACGATCGAATTCTGGCGGGCGGCGCCAGCCCGTGGCTTAGCGCGGCCAGCCAGCGGACGATACTACGCACCCCCACCCAAAGCCTTCAGAAAAAAGTGGATCTGGTCACGCAGACCTGTTTCGGTATCTTCGCCGTTTCGAACTTGTTGCTCGACGAGGACGGGGTGGTAGAACGGCGTGAAGGCGTTCATCACATTCAGGGCGGCTTGCGCGGCATCCTCAACACCAAGCGCACCTGCTTCAATCCCCTCCGATACGATCATCTCGATGATCGCCGCGATCTCGTCGCCATGGGTCCTGGCAATCGCCCAGTTCTCCTCCGTTGCGACGACGATCAAATCGTGGACCGTCTTTTCCTGGATGAAGGTCGTTTTTCGATTCTGGTGGAGGCAGATCAACAGGTTTGCGAGTTTCTCCTGTGCAGGAGCCCGCATCCGAGAGATCGACTCTGCGCACTGAACAGTTTCCGCGAGGAAGCGGCCACAGATCGACCTGTTGATCACGGCCCTTGAGGGGAAGAACCGGTAGATATTCGCGGTGCTCATTCCCAGGGAGGACGCAATGTCGGCAACCGATGTCTTTTGGTAACCGATGCGGCGAAAGTGTTTTTCCGCCACATCCAGAATGCGCTCCCGCGAGACGTCGATGTCAATCTCCATTGGGGTAAGGCGACTCATGGCGTCTCGCTTCAAGAGCTGCGCTATTCCGCGGCCATGGCCCCGGCAAATTGCGGCGCATCGACAATGGTTTCCGGCTGGCTCTCTTGCTTCGGAGGCTTGATCCGGAACCACACAGCGTATAGCGCCGGTAGGAAGAGCAGGATCATCACGGTGCCTGCTGCCGTTCCGCCGATCAGCGTGTAGGCCATAGACCCCCAGAAGACCGAATGGGTCAGAGGGATGAATGCCAGAACGGCTGCGAGCGCGGTCAGGATGACAGGACGTGTCCTCTGCACCGTCGCTTCGATGACCGCGTGATAGTCGTCAAGACCTGCCGCCTGGTTCTCCTTGATCTGCTCCGTCAGGATCAGCGTGTTGCGCATCACGATACCCGCCAATCCTATCAATCCGAGAATGGCATTGAAGCCGAACGGCTGATTGAAGAAGAGCAATGTTGGGACCACTCCGGCAAGGCCAAGCGGTGCGGTCAGCATCACCATTGTCATCGTCGACAGGCTGCGAACCTGCAGGATGATGATGATCAACATGGCAGCGATCATGAGCGGGAAGACCTGGACGAGTGCGACATTGGCCTTGAGGGATTCCTCAATGTTGCCGCCCATCTCGATGCGGTATCCGACAGGAAGCGATGCGATCAGCGGCTGAAGCGCCTTCATCACCTGTTGCGAAACCTCGGGGGGCTGTGTCGCCTCGTTGATATCGGACCTGATCGTGATGACCGGCGTTCGGTCGCGACGTTTCAGGATCGGCTCCTCAAAGCGGATCTCGGAATGCCCGATCTGATCGAGGGGAATCTGGCGGCCATTCCTGCTCATCAGAGAAAAGTCTGCAAGCCGTGATGGATCGAGGCGGTTCTCGCCAGCACTTCGTGCGACGACGGGCACGTTGCGGATATTGTCGCGCACCTGCGTGACAGGAATGCCGCTGAGCAGCAACTGCATCTGCTGGGCCGCCTCCGAAGGTGAAAGACCGATCAGATTAAGCCGCTCCTGATCAGGGACAAAGCGCAGCACAGGGGTTCGGTTGCCCCAATCGCGATTGGCCTGACGGACATCGGGCACACCCTTCATGATTGCCAGAGCTTGCTCGGAAATCTTGTACAGTTCCTCCTGATCTGGTCCCGTGATCCGAAACTCGACTGGGAACGGCGTATAGGGGCCAAATACGAGCTGCGTGACGCGTACGGATGCCTCTGGCACAAGGCCGTTAGAGATTGCGGTGCGAAGGCGATGCTTCAGCTCTTCTCGTGCATGCGCATCGGGCGTGAGCACAACGACCTTGGCGAAGGCAGGATCGGGCAACTCGGGCGCCATGGCAAAGAAAAAGCGCGGAGCGCCCTGCCCTATATAGCTGGTGACGATTTTGGTTTCCGGCTGGGTTTGCAGCCAGCCTTCGACTTTCTCCACTGCGGCCGTCGTGGCTTCGATGCTCGTACCCTCAGGCATGCGAACCTCGACCAGAACCTCGGGCCGGTCCGATGTCGGGAAGAACTGCTGTTTTACACCTCCCATCCCGACAACCGAGACAGCCATCGTGATGCCGACCACAGCGCAGGTTATGAATTTATGGCGAACCGCAAACTCGATGAGTGAGCGCAGGCGGCGGTAGTTCGGCGTATCGTAGATGGCGTGGTGCCCACCCTCGACCGGCTTGATGTCAGGCAACATCTTCACGCCCATATACGGCGTAAAGATCACTGCAACAAACCAGGAGACGGTCAGGGCAAATCCCACGACCCAGAAGATGTTGCCGGCATATTCACCTGCGGTCGATTTGGCGAAACCAACGGGCATCAGTCCGATGATGGTGACGAGCGTGCCGGACAGCATCGGCGCCGCCGTGTGGCTCCAGGCATAAGCGGCCGCCTTGATGCGATCCATGCCCTCCTCCATCTTCACCACCATGACCTCAATGGCGATGATGGCGTCGTCCACGAGAAGGCCGAGCGCGAGGATGAGCGCGCCGAGCGTGATGCGGTCGAAGAACCGTCCGGTTTCCAGCATGATCAGGAAGACGACGGCGAGCGTCAGCGGCACGGCGAGCGCGACAACAATGCCGACACGCCAACCGAGTGCGACCAGGCTCACGAATAGCACAACACCGAGCGCCATGGCGAACTTGAGCATGAATTCGCCGACCGCCTCATCGATGTTGACGGCCTGATCGCTGACTTTGGTGAGCGACATGCCCAGCGGCAATGTCTGCGCGATCGCGGCGGATCGTGCTTCAAGCGCCTTGCCAAGCTCAAGGCCATTCCAGCCCGATTGCATAACCGCACCCAACATGATCGTCGGCTCGCCCTCATGGCGGATGATGTAGGTCGCGGGATCCTCGTAGCCGCGCCGCACATCCGCCAGATCGGAAAGCTTCAGCGTCCGTCCGGCAGCCACGATCGGCGTGTCGGCAATGGCCTGCACGCTGTTATAGGCTCCGTCGAAACGGATGAAGACCTGCGGCCCACGCGTGTCGATCGAGCCTGCGGGCGTAACCGTGTTCTGTCTTTGCAACGCTGCGGCGATATCCTGCGCCGATATTCCAAGCGTCGCCAGCTTGGCGTAAGAAAATTCGACGAAGATCTGTTCGGGACGTTCCCCGAGGATGTTGATTTTCTTGACACCGGGAACATGCAGGAGATCCTGCCGGATGACCTCGGCCTGCCGCACGAGGTCGCGCATCGGCATCCCCTTCGCCTTCAAAGCGTAAAGGCCAAAGCTCACATCCGAGTATTCGTCATTGACGAACGGACCCATGACGCCCGGAGGAAGATTTCGGACTTCGTCGCCGAGCTTCTTTCGCGCCTGGTAGAACTCCTCTTCAACTGCGGACGCCGGCGTATTATCCTTGAGTGTGACCGTGAGGAATGCGTAGCCGGGCCGCGTCGTGGTTTCGACGCGGTCGTACCATGTGAGCTCCTGGATGCGCTTTTCGAGTGGCTCGGCAACAAGATCCTGCATTTCACGCGCGGTGGCGCCCGGCCAGACTGAGGTGACCGTCAAAGTCTTGATGGTAAAGGAGGGATCCTCAGCGCGGCCCAGCTTGACGAAGGCATAGACCCCGGCGGCGGCCAACAGAACAATAAAGAATAATGTAACGGCGCGTTCACGAACCGCGATGGCGGAAAGATTGAAGCTCATTATTTTGCCACCTCTTGCTGCGAGGCAATCCTGACGGTTGCGCCATTTTCAAGCAGATGCGCACCCAAAGCGACAACCTGTTGACCGACCCCGACGCCGGTGACAAACGCCGTCTCGTCGCCGATCCGTTTGATCTCGACAGGCGTGAAGTTCACGGTGGATGTGACATTGTTGATAGTCCACACCCCTGTGCGGCTGCCGTCGTCCAGGATGGCACCGACTGGAACACCGACCTCTGACTGCCTGTTCGCGTCCGATATTTTGATCGTCACCGTCGAGCCGAGTGGAGCAGACGCAGCCGCGCCTTCGAGAACATAACGCGCCTCGTAGGTCCGCGTTTGCGGGTCGGCAGAATCGGAAATCTGTCGCAGCCTAGCCTTTCCGCTGAGACCATCACCTCCATAAACACTGGCTTGCGCTTCGGATCCAATGTCCAGCCGTAAGGTTTCAGGTAGCCAGACAACAGCTTCACGCGGCCCGGCCTGCGCCAGTTGGACCACCGTCTGCCCCGCGGCCACCACCTGTCCCGGATCTCCCAGAGTATCGACGACTGTTCCATCCGAATCTGCGACAAGAACAGTATAATTGGCAGCGTTTTCGGCGACCTCGGCGTCTGCTTCAGCCGCGGCAAGCTGTGCCGCGGCCGTGTCCAGTGCCGCCTTTGCCTGTTCATAACGCTGTTGAGTGGCAGCCAATCCATTTTTCACCAGCGTCGCATACCGTTTCTCGTCCGCCTGTGCCTGGGTCAGGACAGCACGCGCTGCGGTAACCGTATTGCGCTTCGCCGTCAGCGCGAGCTGGAGATCGGTTTCGTCGATCCGCATCAGGGCCTGGCCTTTTCTCACCTGCTCGCCCGCATCGACCAGCCGCTGGACGATCTTGCCCGGAACCCGAAAACCGAGGTTGCTCTGTACCCGCGAAGCGACCGTGCCGGTAAACGAGCGAGCCGCTGTTTCAGTCCTCGTCGCCTCTGCTACCCTTACCAGTGGCGAGGCAGTCCTTGGGTCCGCAGCCTCTGCTTCCCCTTTTGGCGTTTCGAAAACCAGAAAGAAGGCAGCGGCCCCCGCCGCCATAAGACCCACGAAGGTCAGGACATGTTTGCGTTTCATCTTAAGTTCTCTTCTTGACCATCGACCTGGACGATTTAGATTGCGATCTAACTCTATTTGTGTTATAGATGTCAAGTGAAATCTAATCGGAGATCGATATGAGAGTGAGCCGAGCACAGGCTGAGGAAAATCGGGAAACGGTGATCAACGTCGCCAGCCGTCTGTTTCGAGAGCACGGCTTCGACGGGATTGGCCTCAAGGATCTGATGAAGGGGGCCGGCCTGACCCAAGGCGCGTTCTACAAGCAGTTCTCGTCCAAGGACGATCTTGCAGCCCAGGCGTCCAGGCGCGCTCTGGAAAGCGCTACCCGCAGATGGTCGACGGCGGCTGCGAGCTCCGATCCTCTCGAAGCTGTCCTGGAGTTCTATCTCTCACCGGGACATCTCGGGGAAAAGGCCGACGGTTGTCCTCTAGTAGCATTGGGATCGGACGCGGTGCGGCAGAGTGAAGCGGTCAGGCGTCCGTTTGAGGATGGTGTCCGCGCTCACTTCGAGGTTCTGGATGAGCTGATGGACGACGCCAAGAGCTCCAATCCCAGCAGTAAAGCCATGGCGATACTGTCTCTCATGGTGGGCGCCGTCACGCTATCCCGCATCATGCAGGACGAAAATCTGTCGCAAGGCATCCTCGACGCGGCCGCCGGCGAAGTCAGGCGCATTGCACGCGGTGAAGGTGTCGCCTGAAGCGATCCTTCTTTTTCAAAAGCTATCGCCTGGTTCGATGAACTGGTGCGGATAAGGGCCGAAGTATAGCTGCCATCCGCGTCGGTGAATGCGCACTACAGGCCCCCTGCGCAAACTGCATGTTTTGAGAACAGGGTCTGACCACATCGTAGGTCGGGAGGGTGAAGGCATGCCTATTTTTACGGGTCCAGCCAGCCGCCCGACCTCCTCTGCGTCCCGGCCGCAAGCGGTGCGGGGTCGGTCGTGTCACAGTCTGCGCCGAGCCATCGAGACCGGGCGTCTACCCCTGTTGATCCCTGTCAGCTTGCCGGATTGCGAGCGGTGACGATCCACGCCGCGCCGTTGATCATCACCGACCGCTCACCGGGGCAGCCTGCGAAGACGGCACGAACCGCAGCCGAGGCGCGGGCTCGGATATCGTCGGTCTGATCAGCGAGCGCGCGCGCCAGCGGGCCGACTTCAAGTGTCATCTCCACCGCGTCGTCGAGCGCCGCGTCCCGCGTCTCCCCCTTGCCGAACGGGATGGAGGCATCGAATGGCGCGATAGCGATATCGGTGAAGCCGGCCGCCGTCAGGATACGCGTCACCCGCCCCTGGTCGCCGAACGAGAACGGGCCTGGCGCTTCGGGATCGGGCGGCGCCGTGGGCGGGAGGATGCCCTTCATCGTGCCCATCGGCAAGCGCACCCAGTCGTTCTCGGCCATGCCGCGCCAGCAGACGAAAGCGACCCGAGCGCCCGGCTTGAGCGCACGGCGCATATGAGCGAACGCCGCCGTAGGATCGTCAAAGAACATCACTCCAAAGCGCGAGAACAGGATGTCGAACGCGCCCTCGGGCAACACGGTGCTGCTGGCGTCGGCCACCTGGAACAGGGCGGGCGTATCCTGCGGCGCCAGCGCGCGCGCTCTGCCGATCAGCGGTTCGGATATGTCCACGCCCAGCACATGGCCTCCCGCGCCGACGCGGGCGGCCAGATCCAGACTAGACGCCCCCGCGCCGCAGCCGACGTCCAGCACGCGTTCGCCCGTGACGGGCGCGGCGGCTTCGATCACGGCCTGGCCGAACACCGCCATCATGGCATCGAGCCGGACCTGGTAAGCGACCCAGCGCTCCCCGCTTTGGCCCTTCCAGTCGGCTACCTGATAAACATTTTTCTCTGCCATGCCATATCCATGTTCTGATCCGTTCCAACCAGGCTATCCGCCCGCGTGGCCGTTGCCACGGTGCGCGGCGATGAACATGGCGACGGCCGAACGGCAATAGGATTCGATTTCGTTGTCGTCCTCTGCTCTCGCCTCATCGAAGCGTGCGATAATCAAAAGATCGGATCCTTTGAAAAGCGCGGCAAACAAGCGGGCGGACCGGAGAGGATCGGGCACGTTCAGAACCGCCTTCGCATGCAACTGACGCAACAGGGCCTCGATCTGGGCGATGATATGGGCGGGGCCGGCTTCGTAGTGGAGTTTGCTCAATGACCTTTGACTCGTGACGTCGGCCAAGACCATGGCTTCGACATTGCGGACCTCCGGGCGCAACAGCGTGCGAAGCAGCGATGATCCCACCGTCATGAGCTGATCTTCTGCCGAACCGTCGACACCTTCAAACAGGGTCTCTGGTATAAACTGCTGGCAGCGGGCCGCAAAGGCCGCGCCGAACAGCGCCTCCTTGTTCTCGAAGTGCCTGTAAATGCTGAGTTTGGATATCTTCGCTCGCTGGGCGACCTTGTCCAATGTCGTCGCTTGGAAACCCAGTTCCGCAAAGAGTTCGCCCGCGGTGTCGACTATGGTTTGGCCAAGCGTCTCGTTTGCGGGCCGACCGCGCCGGCCTCGACTATTTTCGGTCACGTCAATTCCAGTCCTTGACAGTATCTTTATTATCGAATTACGATACCATTCAGTTTCACAAATATGCAAGCCAAAATGCACCGACCTACACACGAGGGTGCCATGCAACGACGAACACTGCTGAAGCTGGCCCGCGCTTTCCACCATCGGCGTCCCCCGTGCCCAGGCCGCGGCCACGCCCAACTCAACGCACTCGATCCGCAACTCGGAGCTTATCACCATGGATAATGTCATCATCATCGGCGGCAGCTTTGCCGGCCTCGCCGCAGCCCTGCAGCTCGGCCGTGCCCGCCGCAAAGTCACCGTTCTCGATACCGGCCTGCCACGCAATCGCTTCGCAGGCCGCTCGCACGGAGTGCTCGGCCACGATCACAAGCCGCCATCGGACATCCTGACCGAGGCGCGGCAGCAACTGGCGCGTTATCCCGCGATAAGGTTGCTCAATGCCCGCGCCGACAGCATCTCCGGTACCATCGACAATTTCTCCGTCCTCACCGGCGATGGCGAGAGCCTTGGAGCGCGCCGCCTGATCCTTAGCTATGGCGTTGTCGACAAAATGCCTGCTGTTCCGGGATTTGCCGAAAGCTGGGGCACATCCATCATCCCATGCCCCTATTGCGACGGCTTCGAAGTCGCCGGCCAGCATTGGGGCCTCGTCTGGTCCGGCCCGCAGTCGATGAATCAGGTCAGGCTATTCCACGATTGGACCGACAGGCTGACGGTCTTTGCCGATGGTCATGACATCGCACCCGACATCCGGGCCGATCTGGCGGGCCGAAAAGTACCTGTCGTTGATGGCCGGATCACCGGGATCGCCCGCCGCGGGGACCACAATGCCACTATCAAGCTCGATACTGGCCCCGATGTCGCAGTCGATATCCTGTTCGCGCATCCGCGCAACAAGCCGTCCGCAAGCTTGCATGAAGCACTCGGCCTCGACACGGTCAATACGCCAACCGGCATCGCTATCAAGACCGACGAGCGCCGCGAAACCAGCATACCCGGCATCTATGCTGCCGGCGACCTCGCCAACCCCGGAATTCCCTCGGTCACCACGGCAATATGGCACGGCGCGACGGCGGGTATCTCCGCCCAGCAGTCGATGCTGGTTTGAGAGCACAGATTGGAGATGAGCATGGCCGTCGAACCGGACAGCGCGGGTGTGCGCTTCCCTCCGCCCTTCGTCTATCTCGGAGCGCTGCTGTTGGGGCTGGCGGCGGAGCGGTTCGTCACCCTGCGCTCTTTCGGCATCGACTGGCGATTGCTGGTCGCGACGGGCGCGCTGCTGTTCGTTGCCGGCGCGGCGGTGATGCTGGCGGCAGCGGGGCTGTTCCGGCGGCTGGGCACCAACATTCCGCCATCGCGGCCAACGACCCTCATCGCAACGACCGGTCCTTATCGGTGGACCCGCAATCCCATGTATCTCGGCATGGCGCTTATCTATGCCGGCCTTGCGATCGGCTTCGACGGGCCGATCGCCTTCGCCTTGCTCCCGTTGGTGCTGATCGCGATCCAGACGCAGGTGATCGCCCGCGAGGAGCGCTATCTCGAGGCGAAGTTCGGCGACGACTACCGCCGCTACAAGGCCGAGGTTCGCCGCTGGCTCTGACTATTCCGCCGCTGCCGCCTGCGGGGCCTTCTGATAGATCAGCACCGGCCTCCTTGCCGCGAGCTATCATATTCTGAAGGTTGCGGGCCGGTGTCATTGAAGACCGACCGGCCGGCTGACCCGGCGGTTCACCCGGCGCCTGAGGAGACACACGTGACCAAAACCAGAGACACCGAAGCCAGCGTCGGCATCTCGTCCGACCGCTCTTGGAAAAGGCTGACACACATGGAGTTCGAACACGTCACCTTCGACCTGCCACACGGCACCTTTCACGCGCTGCAGGGTGGTGATCTCGATGGTCAACCGATGCTCGTCTTGCACGGCTTCCCGGACCATCCGCCGACCGCGCCCCCCTTCCTTGCCGAGCTTGGTCGCCGCGGACGTCAGCCTCAGCAGAACGCCTATGTCGAGCGTTACAACCGAACTGTTCGGCATGAATGGCTCGATCTGGATATCTTTGACAGCATAACGCAGGTGCAGGAGATCGCCACACAGTGGCTTTGGACATATAACCACGAACGGCCTAATATGGGCATTGGTGGCATTACACCCGCTCAGAAACTGAAAATGGCCGCGTGAATTCTACAGCTGAACCCCGTTAAAACGAGGAGGATTACCCCGCCATCTTCAGGGAAGCCGGCGCAAAATGCGGTCACAATCTCAATTGGTGTCGGCATCTTATTTTTCCTTATCTTGTTGGATGTCTCGCACGTCGGAGCCCCGGCCGCCGTGATGAACATTACGGCGGCCATTGCTGCAAGCGCATCCTTTGTCTGAAACATCTCGTCGTGGATTTACATCGGACTGCCAGAGCCGCCTACAGCAACTGCCCGCCGGAGATGTCGAAGGTCGTACCGTTCGCCCAACCCATGTCGTCGGACAGGATGGCGGCAACCGCCCTGCCGATATCGTCCGGCAGGCCGACGCGGCCCAATGCGATGCCCTGCGCCACATAGGCGTTCACATGGTCATTGTCGCGCACCGCACCGCCGCCGAAATCGGTCGCGATGGCGCCGGGCGCGATGGCGTTCACCCGGATACGGCGCGCGCCAAGCTCGACCGCCATGAAACGGGTCAGGACCTCGACCGCCGCCTTCATCGCCGCATAGAGGCTATAGCCAGGCAGCGTGAACCGGACGAAGCCGGACGAGACGTTCAGGATGCGCCCGCCATCCTCGATCAGCGGCAGCAGCTTCTGCGTCAGGAAGACCGGTCCGCGAAGATGCGTCGTAGCCAGCGAGTCGAACTGCGCCTCGGTCGCATCAGTAAAGTTGGCGAACAGGCCGTTGCCGGCATTGTTGACGAGAAGGTCGAACCGCTCGCGGTTGAAAACGGTCTTCAGGGTTTCCGACATCTGCTCAGCGAAGGTCGGGAAGCTTTCCGTATTGGTGACGTCGAGGGCGAGCATGGCGACCTTTCCGCCCATTGCCTCGATTTCCTGGCGCACCGCCTCGGCTTCCACCGCGCCGCTGCGGTAGGTGCCGATAATGTGGACGCCGCGTTTGGCGAGATGCAGCGCCATGTTGCGGCCAAGGCCGCGGCTAGCGCCGGTGATGAGTGCGATCTGGTTGGTCATGCTTTGCCCTTGCCTAATGGTCATGCGGGGAGCGCCGCCACGGCGCCGTTCCGATGGTCCCAAGATAGGCGATGTGGCGTCGGCGCGCCCGCCCGATACGCTCAACGTTTTGCCTGATTGTCTCAATCGCTTTACGAGCCGGATAAACAATGGCATAGCTTGACGATGGCCGAAGATCTCATGCCGCATCTCGACATTGCACTGCGCCACGCGCCAACGGGGCTAACCCTCACGTCGATCCCCCGGGTGGAAATCAGCGTGGGACAAGCGACTACCGGCAAGGCACCCTGCCTTTATCGCTCGATGATCTGCTTCATTCTGCAAGGCTCGAAGCACGTGGCGATTAACGACGATCTCTTGAGCTACGACCCCGCGCAGTACCTCATCAGCGCCCTGGACCTGCCGCTGATCGGCCAGATACTCGATGCCGAAGATGGTCGACCCTATGTCGCGGTGTCACTGGTTCTGGAGCCGGCTCTGCTGGCCGATGTGGCTTCCACGATGCCTCAGGTACGCGACGCCGACCCCACGGGTATCGGCATCGCGATCAATCCGATGACAGCGCCGCTGCGCGACACTTTGCTGCGCCTGTTGTCGTTGCTCGACACGCCGGCCGATATTCCCGTTCTTGCCCCCATGGCGGAACGTGAATTGCTCTATCGTCTCCTGCAAGGTCCACAGGGACGGCTGTTGCGCCAGATCGCCCAACCCGAGGGTGCGCTGGGCGGCATCAGGCGTGCGGTGGGATGGATAAGGGACAATCACAACATCCGTTTGCGCATCGAGGCGCTCTGCGATGCCAGCGGGATGAGCCGGGCCAGCCTGCATCGCCATTTTCTGGCTCTGACCGGCCTGAGCCCGCTCCAATATCAAAAGAAACTCCGATTGCAGGAAGCGCGACAGCTGTTGCTCGCTGGCGATCGTAGCGCATCGGATGTGGCCTTCGCTGTCGGCTACGAGAGCGCCTCGCAATTCAGCCGGGAATATCTCCGGCAATTCGGTGCACCACCTGCCCGCGACGTCCGTCAGATCCGGCAGGCGATCGGCAGTCCGGAAATTGCCTGAGCGGTCGCGGGTACATGTAGGCTCTGAACACCGCTTTCAGGGCGCCCCTCAACGCCAGGAACGGCTCTAATGAAGACGCGCAACTGCCTGAGAACGTCGCTTGCAAGTTCGAGCGACGGGGTACAGCAGCGATAGGGCGTGCATCAGATCCTGATGAGATACGAACCGCCGTTCAGCGGGCATGAGCGAGGCTGCCACCTGGCTGTGAATGCCGGCCAGGGTGAGTGCATCATCCCGGCTCGCAGCAGGCGAGGTTACCCGCCTTCGGCGGGGGTTGCCGTATCTGATCCCAGAATTCAAGGCGAACAGCAAGACCCGAGTGATCGTCTCTCCGAACAATGGAAAGAACCTGTTTTACATCCAGACTGTACGCCTTGTGTCTTCAGGCCGTCGGTAACGTTCGGCAGCCCGCCAGAACCGGAAATCGCGTAGCGGGCAACGGTCATCCGCGGCAATCCAAGGGGGTCAGGACAAAATTGAAATCGGAGCGCCAGATCGTCGCTTGACCGATCCGCTCGAAGGGAGCGATTAGGCTGTCCTTCACCCCAAAGACCGCATCCGACTCCAGATAGGGATCGTCGCCGACAAACGTGTGGGTAACGAGCTTCTGGTATCCCTCCGCAGTGATCAGATAGTGGGTATGGGCAGGGCGATATGGGTGGCGGCCCAGCGATCTCAACATCTGGCCGACCGGACCGTCATCGGGGATCGGGTAGGAAACCGGCTTGATGCCGACGAAACTATAGGCGCCGTCGGCGCCTGTCACGAAAATCCCGCGATTGTTCCATTTTGGTTGAATGTCCGGCTGCTGGACGTCGTAGAACCCGTCGGAATTGTCCGACCAGACATCGATCCGCGCACCCCCGACAGGCTGGCCGTCAAGATCCAGCACGCGGCCGGTGAAAAGACAACTCTCGCCCCTGCCATCCAGGGAGATCGTCTCTCCCATCCGGCGCAGTGGCGCTCCTTCGACGTGAAACGGACCGAATACAGTGTTTTCGGTTGCCCCATCGGGCCGGCGATTATTGATGGCATCGACCAGCATGGAAAAACCCAACGTGTCGCTCAGCAGGATGAACTCCTGCCGCTCGTCGTGACAAAGATGGCCTGTCCGGGTGAGGAAACTGATTGCCATCTCCCACTCCTGCTGGGTAAGGCTGACATCCTTTGCAAAGGCATGCAAATGCGTGACAAGCGACGCCATGACCTCCGCCAGTCGTGGCGCTATGTCCGGGGCCATGCGCCCGTTGACCGCTTCTGCGGATTTCTCCTCGCTGAAATATCGAGACATTAAAAGTCCTCCTAACGCGTTATTGCGGTCGCGCGCCCTCCCAGGCGTTTTGCAGCAGGGCGCGGATCGCCTGGCGCTCTATGGGACGCGGGTTCCAGTAGGGGTTGCGGGTGGCCAGATCGGCTGCACGGTCGAGATCGGCTTCCTTCATGCCGAGATCTCTCAACGCCGCAGGAGCGTTGATCGACGCGGCAAAGTCGTAGAGACCGGCTCCCAGTGAGCCCCCGAAGAGGTCGGCCGCCGACTTCAGTTCATCTGCCGCCGCATGGGCGTTGTAGGCGGCGGAATGCGGAAGCACGATCGCATGGGTTTCTGAATGCGGCAGGTCAAAGCTGCCACCCAGCGTGTGGCAGAGTTTGTGGTGAAGGGCCATGCCAACCGTGCCAAGCACCGTCCCGCAAAGCCACGCTCCATAGAGTGCGTCCCCCCGCGCGCCGAGATCTTGCGTTTCGTTCAGAATCCGCGGCAATGCCTGCTTCAGGGCGCGCAGACCTTCCATAGCCATCATCGAGGAGACCGGATTGCGATCCCGTGCGTAAAGACCTTCTACGGCATGGGCCATCGCATTGAGGCCGCTGCTCACGCTCATGGCGACCGGCAACCCGACGGTCAACTCGGGATCGTAAATGACGACCTCGGGCAGTATGCTGGCGGCCCGGACGGTCGTCTTTTCACCGTTTTCCGTCTGGCCAAGGATCGGCGTCACTTCCGAACCGGCATAAGTCGTCGCAACCACGATTTGAGGCGCATCGTTGCGATAGGCGATTGCTTTCCCGAGGCCGATCGTCGATCCGCCCCCGAAAGAGACGACGCAATCGGCTCCGGCGGCACGATAAGCCGCCATCGCCCGCTCGGTCACATCGACCGGCGTATGCATCGTGGCATCGGTAAACAGGCCGGCCGAAAGCGGGCCGAGGGCGGCTGCAACACCCCTGGCATCCGTGTTTTGATGCGGGGTGGACAGGATCAGGGCGCGCTTGCAGCCCTGTCCCGTGATTGCCTCGGCGAGCTGGCCAAGCGAGCCGGGTCCGAAAATGACCCTTGCCGGACCGATATTGTATTGGAAGGACGCTACCACACCCATCGACTCCCTCTTCGTTGCGCCATGTTCAACGATCGAGCTTGAACAGCGAAACTGCGTTGGTCCTGCCGATCTTCAGGCGATCTGCCTCCGAGATCGTGGCGCTATCAAACCAGTCGGCGGCGTGGTCGATATTCTCGAACGGCCAGTCGGTCGAGAACAGGATCCTGTCGGCGCCAATTTCCAGCATGGCGTCGATCAGCGACTGGGTACGGAAATTTCCCGACGTGGTGATGTAGAAGTTCTCGTTGAAATAATCGGCGATGCGGCGCTTGGCGGGATAGCTCTTTTCGACCTTGACCCAAGCATTTCGGTTGTCGATCCGCCACATCATATAAGGCAACCCCTCGCCCATATGACCGACGATGATGCGCAGGCCGGGATGCTCGTCAAAGAGACCTGATCCCATGAGCCGCAGCGCATGCACGGCGGTTTCCTGTGCGAAGGCCCAGGTCGGGCCCATCAGCCACGAATGGCCGGCATAGATCCGGCTGTCCTGCGGCAGGGGATTGCGCGGGTGGAGATAGAAAGGAACGTTGAGCTTTTCCATCTCCGCCCAGAACGGACGGTATTGCGGCAGGTCGTAGTAGAGCGGATTCGAGCCGTCGCCTTCCTGCGAGAACCCGTTCACCAGCGCGCCGACGAAGCCCATCGTCGTCACGCAGCGTTGCAGTTCCTGTATCGCCGCATCCGGATCCTGCAGGGGGAGTGCTGCGAAACCCAGAAAGCGATTGGGGTTCTTGAGGCATTGCTCCGCCAGGAAGTCGTTGGCGCGTCGGGAGATTTCCACGGCCTTGGCCTTGTCCGGGATAGCCTGCACAGCCGGAGCGTTCAGGGAAAGGATCATCTTGTCGATGCCGTGGGCATCCATCAACCGCAGGCGCTTGTCCTGTATGTCCAGAAGGCGGGCCGACAGTTCGGTCCAGTAGTCTCCAGGCACGAAGCCTGCTGAATCCTGCAGCGTGTCGGGAATGGCGAAGTGTTCTTCAAGCGCTATTTTACCTTGCACGATACTCTCTCTTTCTCAGATCTAGAATGGATGTGTATGGGTCAGTACTGACCCTTGGGCGGCAGACCTAAGAGATGCTGGCCGACCATGGTCCCAACGGCGTCCCAATTCATCGAAATGTGGCGTCCGACGGCATTCGCATCCCGCCATGCCCGCTGGACGGGGTTGGACATCTGGAGACCGAGACCGCCCGTGGAGGCGTTCAAGGCTTCGACCGCCTGCAGGGACAGGCTGACGGCGAAGGACTGCGTGCGCCGTGCCAGAATTCTGTCTTCCTCGGTAATCTCGGCCGTGCCGTTTTCGCGTGCCTGTGCAAGCTGCTGTGCCCACGCCACGTCACGCAGCATGATTTCGCGAGCTGCATCGATAGAAGCCGATGCCTCTGCCACCCTCAGCTGGATGGTCGGAAACTCGGCGATCTTGTTGTTGCCCCCGGCGACCGCGCCGCGCGTGATCCGCGTGCCCATATGGTCGAGATAGCTTGTCAACGCGCCTTTCGCGGCGCCGATGGCAGCGCTGCCGAGGCAAAACGGAATTCCCATGAGGAGCGGAATGTTGAAAAGGCCAATGCCCTCATATCCACGTCCGCCCGGCGTTCTGCCCGCGGTCGCATCCGGGAAAGTCAGGATACGGTGCTCGGGCACGTAGACGTCTTTCAGGATCAGGCTCTTGGAACCGGTGCCGGCCAGGCCGACGACATCCCAGGTCTCGGCGATCGTGTAATCGCTGGCAGGCACCAGGAGAAAGGACGGGATGGCGCGCGCTCCTTCGATTTTTGGCGGGACAATGGCAGCGCACAATGCCCACTGCGCATTTTCGCAACCGCTCGCAAAGGCCCAGTCGCCGGAAAGGCGAAACCCGCCCTCCATGCGCTCCGCCATGCGCGTCGGCGCATAGGAACCGCAAATAAGTGCATCGGGGTTCGTGCCCCAGACTTCCTGCTGAACCCGTTCGTCGAACATCGCAAGAAGCCACTGATGTGCCGAGAGAAGTCCCGCCACCCAGCCGGTCGAGGCGCAGGCCGACGACAACTCGATATTGGCATCGACAAGCTCTGCGAAGGAACCCTGGTCACCGCCGAAACGAGCAGGCTTGACGATATCGAAATACCCGACGCCGCGCAGCAGGTCGATATTGCAGGCCGGCACGCGCCCCGCCTTCTCGGTATCACGGGCAGTGGCGCGGATCTCATCAAGAACCGGCGCGATCCGCTTGGCAAGACATGCGTTTTCTGCCCGCATCGAAGCGGGAAACAAGGCTGCTGTACTGTTCATGGAACTGCCCTCAGTTATGGGAGGTAAAAGGCGCGTGCTGTGGCGCGCAATAATTCGAGTTTTCGTACATCAACGGGGTGGTATCGTCGGAAAGACGGGTGTCTATCACCTGGCCGATGAAGATCGTATGGGTTCCATAGGGAACGGCACCCATGCGACGGCAAATCACGGCGGCATGGGCCGAATCCAGGACCATCATGCCCCGTTCGTGGCGAACCCAATCGCCCGCCTCGAACCGACGTTCCGGAGCGATCTTGCCGCTGAACCCTTCCGATACGGAAACCTGTTCGTGCGTCAAAACGCTGACGGCAAATTCAGGCACCTCCAGCAGCATGTCGTGCAGATAAGTGCGGTTGTTCAGGCAGATAATCAGCGAAGGTGGGTCCATGGAAAGCGATGTCACCGCCGTTGCGGTCATGCCGTGATCGGTCCCGTTACGGCAGGCGGATATCACGGTGACCGTCGCTGGAAACCTGCGCATGGTCGCGCGAAACGCATCGCTGATTGGCGGAATTGCCGGCATAGGGCCGGCGGCAGCTGTGGCAGACATGAGTTCCTCCCGAGTCTCCTTGGCGTTAAATTATTGCAAACGCAAATATTGTCAATGCAAATTTTAGACGGCGAACAGTTTCTCATTCAATGCTGCTCCTTTTTGCGAAGTGATCCAGCGGCTCGTGTTGTCATTTGGGCCATTTAGGTGCATGTCGGAACAAGCCGCGGTCAGCCGCACACGAGATTTCGCCAGCAGACTGAGACATGTACAAACTTACCGATTCAGTTCCCTACCTGCTCAACCGTGCGGGCGTGCGTATCGCCGAGGTCTTCTCACAACGAATTGCCGAGAACGATCTCAGCGTCGCCATGTATCGAGTGTTGGCAATGTTGAGGGAGCGCAAGGAAAGCACGCTTGGGGACCTTGCCGACGTCGTCTCGGTTGAAATCTCCACCCTCTCGCGGCTCGTCGGCACTCTGGCGAAACGCAAGCTGGTCTCCAGAACCCGTCCCGAGGACAATGGCCGCATCGTCATCGTTCGCTTGACCCCACAGGGGGAGGCGCTGACTGAAAAGCTGATGCCGCTTGCCATGGAACTCGAGGCCACGGCCGTGCAGGGCATGTCCAAAGAGGAGGTCACCGCGCTGAAAAGTGCGTTGAAGCGGATGCACAGCAATCTGCCGGCCATGTCCGGCAAAGGGAAAACCAGCGACCAGTAAATTTGCACTTGCAAATATTTTATCTGCAAGTATTTAATGGCGCGCCAATCGTTGTCCTGGCATCATCTCTCTTCGGGATGAGGGTCCGGTGTGGGAGGAAACACGCCGACGACGATCCGGAGGATTTGTACATGGATTGATGCTGGCCTGCCGATGGCGGGAGTGTACTTCCTGTACTCAAATGTGTGGGGAGGAAAAATGACCATACAAGATGTCGCTATCGCCAAGGCACGCGTCCGCAGCCCGAATATGATCATCGCCCTATGCGGCCTGTTGATCCTTTTCGATGGTTATGACCTTATCGTTTATGGTGCGGTTGCACCTTCACTGCTTCGAGAAGGAAGCTGGGCTCTAACGCCCGGCATGGTTGGAAGAGCCGCGTCAATCACCCTGTTCGGCATGCTGCTCGGCGCCCTGATTGCCGGAACCCTTGCCGACAGGATCGGCCGTCGCAAAGTCATAATCGGGAGCCTCTTGAGTTTTTCGGTGATGATGATCGGCAGCGGCTTGGCTCCGAGCTTCCTGATTTTCGAAGGAACCCGTTTTCTCGCCGGTCTTGGCCTGGGCGCGCTGTTTCCGACGGTAACTGCCTTGATCATCGAGTTTTCTCCGCCCAAGCGAAAAGCCATGGCCTACTCGACGGCGCTTCTCGGCTATCTCGCCGGCGGCATCATCTCGGGCGTTCTCGGCATTATGCTGATCGAGACTTACGGTTGGCGCGTGCTGATGATCATCGGCGGCGCACCGATACTGCTTCTTCCGCTGTTCCTGCGCCTCCTCCCGGAATCGCCGGAGTGGCTTGCGACCAAGAACCGCCAGGCAGAAGCCAATCGGATAACAGATCAGTATGGGTTGCCCAATCCTAATCCAAGGCCTGCTGCTCTGCGTCAGGCAGGTATCAAGTCGCTGTTTTCCGAAGGCCGTCTGTTGCCGACCCTGAACGCCTGGGGCATCCACTTCTGTTCGCTTCTGCTTACTTTCGGCATGGTGAACTGGCTGCCGACCATCATGAACAAGATGGGCTACGACCTCGGTTCCGCCCTTCTCTTCTCCGTCACGCTCAATCTTGGTGCGGCAATCGGTCTGCTGATCGGTGCGAGAATTGCCGACCTCGGCAATGTCAAGATCGTCGTGGCGGCAATGTTCCTCCTCGGCGCATGTTCCATCTGGATGTTGACCCAAGTAGGCCAGGGCCTTCAGGTCTACGGTCTGGTTGCGCTGGCTGGAACCGGAACGATCGGAACCCAGATTCTAGCCAATGTCCTGGTCGGGAATCTCTACCCGGTCGAGATTCGCGGCACTGGGCTTGGCTTTTCGCTGGGCATCGGTCGCGTCGGGGGGATGATCGGGCCCGCCATCGGCGGTGCCGTCCTGGGAGCAGGACTTGCACCGCAATGGAACTTCTACATTTTCGCGACCGTCGGCGCGGTGGGCTGCGTTCTGGCTCTGGCGACACTGCTGTACAAGAAAAAGGCTATTTGAATCTCGCCGGGATGTCGGCAGGCCAAAGGCAAGCAATTCTGCAGGTATTGAACCTATCAATGTAAAAGGCGGCTTCTCGCAAGCCGCCTTTTACTCTTGTGTCAGCCGCGCGATCGGTAAGGACACACAGCGATACCGGCAGAGGTGCGGTTTCATCCTCTCTGATACCGATCTTGTTGACCCGGGTTCGATTGCTAGAAAGCCAGTTGCACCTTCATCGACCGGGTTCTGTCGCCGGCAGTCTCAAAGGCCTTGACGGCATCGTCGATCGGGAAGATGCCGGTGAGGAGCGGCTTCAGATCGACGCGGCGCTTGCCGATAAGGTCCACGGCAAGCCCGAATTCCTCGTGGAAACGGAATGTGCCCTTCATCTCGATTTCCTTGGCGACCACCAAGTTCTGCGGGATGGAGACATCACCGCCGAACCCGAGTTGGACCACCGTCGAGCGGGGCCGGAGCACCTCCAGGCCTGATCGTACGGCGCGTTCGTTGCCGGACGCCTCGAACTGCACGTCGAAGTAACCCTTGTTGGCGGAATAGGCGGCAAGCTCCTCCGGATTACCGGCGACATCGATAACCCGGTCGGCGCCGACCTCCAGCGCCTTGTCGAGGACGGCGCCCATCACGTCGGTCACGACGATCTCGCGGGCGCCGTGGGCACGCGCGGCGATGATCGCCAACGCCCCGATCGGGCCGCAGCCGGTGACCAGCACGCGTTTGTCGGTGAGCGAGCCGGCGCGGTTGACCGCATGCAGCGTCACCGCGAACGGTTCGGCCATCGCCGCCTCGTTGATCGAGACGCCGTCGGCTATCCTGTGGCACTGCCACTGTTCGGCGACCAGCCGCTGGCGGAATGCACCCTGGATGTGCGGCATCGGCATCGCCGAACCGTAGAAGCGCATGTTGAGGCAATGGTTCTGCTGCCCCTTCAGGCAATAGTCGCAGTCATTGCAGGGCCGGCTCGGCGAAACCGCCACCCGGTCTCCGATCGCAAGGCTGGAGACGCCCTCTCCCAGCGCCTTGATCGTTCCTGCAACCTCGTGGCCGAGGATCATCGGCTCGCGGACGCGCACCGTGCCGAAGCCGCCGTGATTGTAATAATGCAGGTCGGAACCGCAGATGCCGCCCGCCTCGATCGCCACTTCCACCTGCCCGGGGCCGAGCGCCTCGACCTCCCGTTCCTCGATGCGCAGATCCCTGGCGGCATGGATGACGACGGCTTTCATGGGCGTATCCTCAGATGACGGGAGTGGGCAGGGCAGCACCGGCAAAATGGGCGGCGAGATTGTCGCGCACCAGCTTGCCCATGGCCTTGCGGGTCTCGATCGTGCCGGACGCATGGTGCGGCTGCACCAGCACATTGTCGAGTTTCAGGAAACGCGGATTGAGCTTCGGCTCGGCTTCGAAGACATCGAGTGCCGCAGACCCCAGCGCGCCGCTTTCCAGCGCCTCGAGCAGCGCTTCCTCGTCGATATTGGAAGCACGCGAGATATTGATCAGCATGCCGTCCGGGCCGAGGGCTTCAATCACTTGCCTCGAAACAATATGGCGCGTGACGGTCGAGGCCGCCAGCGTCACGAACAGGAAGTCCGAACGCCGGGCAAGCTCGACCGGATCGGGAATGAACGTCATACCTTCACCATACGGCTTCTCCGCGACGTCGCTATAGGCGATGTCCATGTCGAAGCCCTTGAGGCGCTTGGCGACCTCGAAACCGATGCGGCCGAGGCCGAGCACGCCCACCTTCCGACCCCAGACACGGCGCTTCAGCGGATAAAGACCCTTTGTCCCCCAGCTTCCGTCCTTCACCCAGGTTTCCGCGCCGATCATGCCGCGCGACTGGACCAGCATCATCGCGACACCAAGGTCGGCGACGTCGTTGGTGAGCACGTCGGGAGTATTGGTGACCCGGATGCCGCGTGCCCGGCAGGCGTCGAGATCGACTGTGTCGTAGCCGACACCGTAGACCGAGACGATCTCCAGCTTCGGCAACTTGCCGATCAGGTCCGCGGAGGCCCCGAGCTCGCCCCGCGTAGCGATGGCGCGAATGCCGCCCGCGTGATCCTGAACGAATGTATCGCGGTCTTCAGCCTCGTAGAGCTTCAGCACGTTGTACTGCGCTTCCAGCTCGACGAGATCCCATTCCGGGTAAGGGCCGACGAGCAGGATGTCCGGCTTGGCCATTGTTTCCTCCGTTGCGATAGAGATGATGGTTTGTCACTGCCCGTGGCGGACTTCCCTAAAGGCAGGTGGTGATGCCGCCATCGACATAGAGCGTGTGTCCGTTGATGAAGGAGGAAGCCTTGCCGGCGAGAAAAACCGCTGCCCCGACCAGTTCCTCGACATTGCCCCAGCGCGCGGCAGGGGTTCGTTTCTCCAGCCAGGACGAGAATTCCGGGCTGTCGACCAGCGCCTGGTTCAGGGGCGTCTTGAAGTAGCCGGGGGCGATGGCGTTGATCTGCAGCCCATGTTTTGCCCAGTCGGCGCACATGCCGCGCGTCAGGTTCTTCACCGCGCCCTTGGTGGCGGTATAGGGCGCGATGCCGGGACGGGCCAACTCGCTCTGCACCGAGGCGACATTGACGATCTTGCCCTGCCCGCGGCCGATCATGTGGCGTGCCACCGCCTGGCCAACGTAGAAGACACTGGAGACGTTGGTCTTCATGAGCTGTTCCCAGCGATCGACCGGAAATTCCTCCAGCGGGCTGCGGAACTGCATGCCGGCATTGTTGACCAGGATATCGATCGGACCGACTTCGGCCTCGATCGCATCGACGCCGCGTTTGACGGCATCGGGGTCGGTGACGTCGAAATCGGAAACCCTTGCCTCATAGCCTTCATTCTTCAGGCTATCGGCGGCGGCCTGAAGCTTCACCGGGTCGCGGCCGTTCAGCACGACCGAGGCCCGATGCTCCGCCAATCCCTTCGCCAGGGCAAAACCGATGCCCTGCGATGAACCCGTCACCAACGCTCGTCGGCCAGAAAGATCAAATAATGGGAAGGTCATTCAAACCTCTTTCCGAAAGGAAGAACGTCGCTTGATGCGACGATTGCGGGCGGGGCTCAGATATCGACGACCAGGCCCTTGGCTTTTAGCACCGGCTCCAGATTGCTGACCTCGATCACCGACTTGCCCTGCTTGTAGGCTGCGATATAGCCGGCTTCTGCGTCCTCGCGGGCCTGCGAAAGCCTTGCGGCCTCCTGTGCTTCCGCGCGGCGGACAACGACCAGTCCGTCGGCATCGCCAACGATGATGTCGCCCGGATTGATTGTTTCGCCGCCGACGATGATCGTGTCGTTTACCGCCGCAATGGTTTCCTTGACGGTACCCTTGATGCAGACGCTCAGGGAGAAGACCGGAAAGCCGAGGTCCCTCAGCTGCAGCGTGTCTCGCACGCCCGTGTCGGTCACCAGGCCGCCGATGCCCTTTGCCAGGCAGGCATTGGCGAGAACGTCACCAAACGAGCCGGCTTCTTCGTATTCGCCGGCGGAGACGACGATGATGTCACCCGGCTTTGCATAGTTGATTGCGAGCTGAAGCATGATGTTGTCACGCGGCGCGCATTTGACCGTGAAAGCCGGGCCGCATAACTTCATCCGGTAGTCCACCGGCTTCAAGCGGGAGGAAAGTGCTCCGCGGCGCCCCTGCGCTTCGTGGATGGTAGCCGGTGAAAATTTGGAAAGTGCCTCGATATCGGCTTTGCTTGGCCGTTCGGCGATATCTTTTATGTGGATCATGGAAACCTCCCACGGTTGGGCCGACGGCGGGCACGCCCCGCCGCCTGCAGTCTTCGGTGATTTGCAATTGGATGGAGTACCTGGGCCAAAGGCCTCAGGGGATCGGGTCGAACTTCAGTTCGGAAAGCGGTACGACCTTGTCGTTACGCGTCATCTTGTATTCGGTATTCGGGCCAAGCCACTTGTCCCAGATCTTGTTGAGCTCGCCGGACGTATCGAGCTTGCGGAGCACCTCGTTGATCTTGGCAGTCAGCGCCGGATTGTCCTTTGCCATGCCGATGCCGATCGGCTGGAACAGCATCGGATCCTCGATCATCCGCATTTCCTTGCCCTTGGTCTTGGATTCGTTGACGAACTTGGTCGTCGTCATCGTATTCGCCACCATGCCGCGCGCCTTGCCCTGCTGGACGGCGAGATAGGCGGATGCGGTATCCTGGAAGGTCAGCGGCTCGGACTTGTTGAGCTTGATCGACATTTCCGAAGTCGATCCCTTGGTCGAGGCGATGCGCTGGCCTTCGTAGTCGGCCTTCTTCTTGCCGGGGTCATCGGCCGGGACGATCAGCATTTCCTTGGCGAGATAGTAGGGATCGCTGAACTGGATCTGCTCGGCGCGGCTCAGCGTATAGGCAAGATTGGCAACCGTAATGTCCACGCGGCCGAGCTTGACTTCCGGCACGCGCGCTTCAACCGAAACCGGCTTGATTTCGGCCTTGACGCCCAGTTCCTTGGCGATCGCATTGCAGAGATCGACGTCGAAGCCGGCCATTTCGCGCGTCTTCGGGTCGGGTGCTGCAAAGGGCACCACGTCTGCGAACGTCGCGCAGCGAAGCGTCTTGGCCGACATGATCGTGTCGAGTTGGTCCGCCTTTGCCGGTAAGGCCGCCGCGGCGCCTGCCAGCACAGCGGTGAGAGTGACGAATTTCCAGTTCATTGCTGTTCTCCTTTGTTGTTGGTCGTTGGTCGTGAGTATCAATGGCGCAGATCGGCGAGGAACCGCTGAGCACGGGGATGGCGGGGGCTCTTGAAAAACTCCTCGGGCGGGGCCGTCTCTAGGATCTGCCCGGCATCGATGAACCAGATGCGGTCGGCGACATCGCGGGCGAAGCCCATTTCATGCGTGACGCAGATCATGGTCATGCCTTCGGCTGCCAGGCTCTTCATGACCGCCAGCACCTCGCCCACCATTTCCGGATCGAGCGCGCTGGTTGGCTCGTCGAAAAGCATGACCGGTGGCTCCATGGCGAGTGCGCGCGCTATCGCTACCCGCTGCTGCTGGCCACCCGACAGCTGGCCGGGATAGGCCCTCGCCTTGTCGGCGAGCCCGACGCGATCGAGAAGCTTGAGCGCCTTGTCATGGGCGACATCCGCGGCCACGCCCTTCACGCGGATCGGCGACATCGACACATTTTCTACGACGGAGAGATGCGGGAACAGATTGAAGTTCTGGAATACGAAACCGATCCTGCTGCGCAGCAGATTGAGTTCCCTCGTCCGCATCGCCGCATGAATGTTCTGTCCATCGAGGGTGATCGATCCGCTGTTGATCTCCTCAAGACGGTTGATCGTGCGGATCAGGGTCGATTTGCCCGAACCGGAAGGCCCGCAGATCACCACCACCTCGCCTCGGGCGACTTGCGCCTCGATATTCTTGAGGACCGGATAGTCGCCATAGCTTTTGCAAACGTCCGAAAGGCGGATCGTCTGCACCTGCTGGATCTCCGCTGCTGAGGTGCTCATAGCTGCTCCGATATGATTTTGACCGGCACGAGTTCCACCGGCGCGGCGCCGCCAGACAGACCCGCACGGCGCCGCGTTATGCGGCGCTCGACGATGTTGGCGACGTGCGTCAGGCTCCAGCAGATCGCGTAGTAGACGACCGCGAGGATGAAGAAGACCTGGAAGGGCTGCGTCAGAAGCTGGTTGTTGACCTGGCTTGCCGCGAACGTCAGGTCCGGGACATTGATGACATATCCGAGCGTCGTGTCCTTTATCGTCGACACGAAGGTCGAGATGATGCTCGGGATCATGTTGTAGAGCGCCTGCGGAAGAATGATGAAGCGCATCGCTCCGAGAGAGCTGTGCCCGAGCGCACGGGCGGCATCCATCTGGCCGCTGCCGAGTGCCACAATACCGGCGCGCACGACCTCGCTGAGGAAAGCGCCCTGGTAGACGACGAGCGTGGTCAGCATCGTCACGAAGCTCGGCACGTCTGCCCCGGTCCAAAGCGGGACGAGGAAGTAACTCCAGAGGATGAGCATCAGGAGCGGCACACCGCGGGTTATGTAGACGAGTGCGGTGACCGGCCACCGCAGCAGCCGCCATTTCGACAGCCGCGCCAGCGCAAGCATAATGCTGACCGGGAAGGCGAGCGCGATGCTGAGCGCCGACAGGATCAGCGTATTTGCAAGTCCGCCGAGCGGTCCGTTCGGATATTGACCGATCAGCAGCAGAAGCCAGTAGTCCTGGATGATGGCGATGATATCGTGGATCATGCGCGTGCACTCCGGACAGGGTCGGCGCGCATCGAGAGATAAGCGCCGGCGCTCATGATCAGGAGCGAGAAGAACAGGTAGAGAACCGTACCGATCAGGTAGATTTCGAAGGTGCGGAAGCTCAGATTTTCAACTTCCTTCACGGCATGCGTCAGTTCGGACGCACCGATGACGATGGCGAGGCTGCTATTCTTGAACAGGGAAACACTGTGGTTGATCAGCGGAGGAAGCGCATTGCGCACGCCCTGCGGCATGATCACGAAACGCATCGCGGAGATATAGCTGTGCCCGAGAGCCTTGGCGGCTTCCATCTGGCCCGGGCTTACGGAGCGAAGGCCGGACCGCAGGTCCTCGCTGAAATAGGCCGCCTGGCACAGGCCGAGGCCAATGACGGCGAAGATCGCTTCGGCATTGTGGGCCGCAAGCCAGGAGGTCAAGCCCGCGGGGAACAGGGTGAAAATCCCGAAATACCACAGCATCAGCTGGACGAGCGTCGGCACGTTCCGGTGATAGGAGACATAGGCCGCCACGGCCCTGTCGCCGAAGCGGAGCGGCGAAAACCGGATGCACAGAAGCAGGAGCGCGAGCGTGATGGCCAGCAGCCACGAGCCGATATAGATGACAAAGGTCATCTCGATGCCGTGCAAGAGCATCGCGGTATATTCGGGGTTCCTCAGGATGGCCGAGAGATCGAACCCGTTCACCGCCCCGACTCCTTGGAACTGTCCGGACCTGCCGGAGCCGGCTGCGGCCGTGCCGTCTGCAAGCCGCCCATGACCTGCAATGTCGGCGTGATCTCCATGTGGCCGATATTGACCGCGACCGGCGCGGCAATCGCGAACGCTATCGCGTCGGCGATATCGGCTGCCTGCGGCAGTTCGAAACCGTCAATGAACCGTTCCCGGATACTGGGATCGTTGCCGTGCACATGATTGAAAATGTCCGTCGCGACGCGCCCGGGGCAGATTTCGGTCACCCGTACGCGCTTGCCGAAAGCATCGATGCGCAACTGGTTCGATAACATGGCGACGCCGGCTTTGACGGCGTGATAGATGGAGTTGCCGCCGAAATTGTAGTTGCCGGCGATCGAGGAAATGTTGATGACATGGCCTCGATCGCGAGCGACCATTCCCGGCACAATCATGCGGCAGATGTGCAGGACCGCACGGAGATTGACATCAACGAGGAGGTCGATATCGCCCTCGTCCGCTTCCAGGAATTTCTTCGGCCGGTCGACGCCGGCGTTGTTGACAAGAATATCGAACTCGACGCGACCGGTGAGCTCGGCGAGTGCCGGCCGGTTGGTGACGTCTATGACATGCGCGATGCAGCCCGTGCGCTTGGCCAGATCCTGGAGGGCATCGCCACTGCGGGCGATTGCGTGGACCTCGATATTCTCACGGCGAAGCCGCTCCACCACAGCGGCGCCGATACCGGAGGAAGCGCCGGTAACCAGTGCGGTTTTGTAATCGGAGAATGGCATTCGGATCCCCTTGTTGTTGCCGCAGACAGTAGCGAACCTTTAATCTCTTGCCTAAGACCGATTATTTGTGGAGCAATAAGCAACGGCTATGGAGTCTCGATCCCGCAACGTCGGCGGGGGGACTGTCACCGGGCGAGATCGCGGTCGGCGGCGTTGCAAAAGAAGATCGCGTCTGCAAACATACGTCTGCTCAAGACAAAAAGACAAAAATCCGAATGGACATCAGACGCCTCAAATCCTTCATCGTGATCGTCGACAGCGGCAGCATCACGCGCGCCGCCGACCTGCTGCATATCGCGCAGCCCGCGCTCAGCCAGCAGTTGGCGGCGCTGGAAGAGCATTTCGGTCAGAAGCTGCTGATCCGCAGCCAGCAGGGCGTCAGCATGACCGATGCGGGGCATGCGGTGTACCGCCATGCGCAGATCATTCTTCGCCAGATGGAGCAGGCACAGGCGGACGCTTCCGCTGCCGGCAACTCGCTTGCCGGGCGCGTTTCCGTGGGGCTCGTGCCGTTCAGCAGTGCCGCGACGCTGTCCGTCGACCTGCTGGCCGAAACGCGCAGACGCCATCCCGGCATCCTGCTCCATCTCACAGAAAGCGTCGGCCAGACCTACAGTCAGATGATCATGAACGGCCGCCTGGAAATGGCTCTGATCCATGGGGCCGGGCCGATCAAGGGCGTGCGGTTCGAGCCGATCCTCAGCGAAGAATTCTATCTTGTCGCCCACCGCGATTTTGCGATCGAAGCGGATAACAAGCCCGTTGCGGTTACCGCTCTCGACGGTTTGCCGCTTCTGATGCCGCCCGCTTACAACTTCGTTCGCCGTGCGGTCGATACCGCGTTCACGCGCAGCCGGATCAACCTGAAGGTCGTGGCTGAAGTGGAAATCGTCAGGACATTGGCGCGCGCCGTGGGCAGCGGTCTCGGAGCGACCATCATGCCGAAAGCCATCGCCGACCGTATCGTGACGGAATCAAGCGAGCCGCTGATCTGCCGGCTCGTTTCCCCGCGGATCGAGGAAACCCTGTCGCTCTGCGTTGCCGAACAGAACTCACTTTCCGAGCCGGCATTGGCGGTCAAGGATATCCTTCTCGAGCTGACCGCGCGGCTTAGGGCGTAAGGCGGGGCTCCGGCACGACGCGCGACCGCGCCGGATCATCGAACAAGCGTCAGCGCATGTCCCTGCAGAACTGGGCGATCCGCGCGCATCCCTCGTCCAGCATTTCCATGCTCGTTGCGTAGGAAATGCGGAAATGGGGGCTCATGCCGTAAGCCGCACCTTGTACGGTCGCCACATGATGTTCATCCACGAGAGCCATGACGAAATCGATGTCGGTCTCGATCTTCCGCCCACCCTTGCTGGTCTTGCCGATCAAGCCGGACATGTTGGGATAGAGGTAGAACGCGCCCTCGGGCTTGTGGCAACGCAATCCCTCCACCTGCGACAGGCGGTCGAGGACGAAGTCGCGCCTCTCGCGGTAGATCGCGGCCCGCTCCTTCAGGAGATCCTGAGGCCCGTTCAGCGCCGCGATGGCCGCCGCCTGCGTCACCGTCGAAATACCACCGCCGTTCTGCCCGTTGACGTTGCTGATTGCACCGATGAGTTCCTTGGAGCCGCTGGCGCAGAAGCCGAGCCGCCAGCCGGTCATGGCGTAGGCCTTCGAGACCCCGTTCATGGTCAGGACACGATCATAGAGCCGGGGTTCCGCGTCTACGATGGTACAGAATTCGAAACCGTCATAGACCAGATGTTCGTAGATATCGTCGGTCAGGATCCACACGTCCGGATGGCGCAGCATGACCTCCGCGATCGCCTTCATTTCGGCGCGCGAGCAGGCCGCGCCGGTCGGATTGTTGGGAAAGTTCAGGATCAGCCATTTGGTGCGCGGCGTGATCGCGGCTTCGAGATCCTCCGGACGTAGCTTGAAGCCGGCCTGTTCGAAACAGGGTACCGCCACCGGAACGCCACCGGCGAACTTGACGATATCGGCGTAGCTGACCCAGGAGGGCGTCGGAATGACAACCTCGTCGCCGGGATTGCAGGTCGCGAGCATCGTGTTGAAGATCACCTGCTTGCCGCCGCCTGAAACGACGATATGGCTGGCATCATAATCGAGATTGTTGTCTCGCTTGAATTTCTGGCTGATCGCTGCCTTGAGCGCCGGCGTGCCGTCCATCGGCGGATATTTGGTATCACCGCCAAGTGCGGCGGCATGGGCCGCCTCGATGGCATGCGGCGGCGTCGGGAAGTCCGGCTCGCCAGAAGAGAGGCTGACAACCTTGATGCCCTTTGCGGCCAGTTCCCGGGCGCGCTGGGTCATGGCGGCCGAGGCGGATATGGAGACGTTTTTCAGGCGATCGGCGGTAGAAGACATCGACATGATCTTTCGATACGGATTGGAACGGGAGACCGCCGGGCTGGCGGTCGGGATGCGCTAAAGCGCGAGTTCGGCGGCCGGTGCGAGCGTTGCGCCCGAGGCTTCGATCTCGCTTCGGACGATATGCGCAAGTTCAAGGGAACCCGGCGTGTCGCTGTGGACGAGGATTGACCGAGCGGGCATGGCAATGGTGTCGCCATCGAGAGTCTCGACGGTTCCGTCGAGAAGGAAGCGGCGCACCCGAGCCCGCACCGCTCCCTCATCCTTGATCACGGCGCCGGGTAGGCCGCGGACAACAAGCCTGCCGTCAGCATCGTAGGCCCGGTCCGCCAGGAAAAGCGCCAGCGTCTTCAACCGTGCCCGTTTGGCAGCCCGTTCTATTTCGCTTTCGGGCGTCACGAACACGACGAGACCCGGATCCACCGTCGCAATGGCATCCATCATCAGGTCGGCGAGCACCGGGTCGCGGTTGACCATATTGCCCATGGCCGCGTGAAAGCTGATATGCCCGACGGCAACTCGCTCGCTCGCAGCGATCGCCATCAGCGCGCCGAGCTGATAGAGCATCTGCTGGCGCAACTCATCCGCCTGGAAGGGCATTTCGCGCCGTCCAAAGCCAAGCCGGTCGGGCAGGCCCGGATGTGCCCCGATACCGACCCCGTTCGCCTTGGCAAGCCGCACCATGTGCGCCATCATATCCGGATCACCACCATGGAAACCGCAGGCGATATTGGCCGACGACACGACCTTCATCATCGCCTCGTCGTCGCATAACCGATAAGGGCCAAACCCTTCCCCCATGTCGGAATTCAGATCGATTTTCATCGGCAACTCCCTTTGACCGATCGATATTTCAGGTCATCGCCCTCAAGGCGCGCTTGATCATCCCGGATGTGATCCGGACATCTTCGACATAGCGGGCGACAGCCTGCTCCACCGCGCGCGCCTCCGCATGCGTGGACCGCACGAAGCGTATCCGGCTGCCAATACGGGCCTGGCCAAGCCGCCACAGGTCGCATTCGATCACGCCGGCAATCTTCGGATATCCCCCCGCCGTGTTCGCATCGCTCATCTGGACGATTGGCTCCCCGCCGGGCGGGACCTGGATCACCCCGGGCACGATCCCATGTGAACGCATCTCGATCGAGGCCGTCGGCTTGATGGGCTCACCCGACAAACGATAGCCCGTGCGATCGCTGCGGGAAGAAATCTTCCAGGTCTGGCTCCAGAAGGCGTCGCCGTCATCGGGAAACAGGGCATGCTCGCCACCAGGCAGGGCACGGACCGGCAGCACGCCGTCAACGAAATCCGGAAAGGCGTCCCGGAGCGCTGCGGCAGGCTCGATCACGGCCAGGCCGTTCGCCGGCACCGGGGCAAAGTCGGCGCTGTTACCGAGCGGGAGCCGATCGCCCTTTACCAGTGGCCGGCCGGCATTGCCGCCGAAGCTGCCACGCAGGGATGTGCTGCGCGATCCCATCACCGACGGGACGTCCAGGCCCCCGCCGATGCAGACATAGGCGCGCGCCAATGTCGGAGGATGTTTCAGCTCGAGCACCTGTCCGGCCTCCGCGGCATAGGCGCACCAGGGAAGCAATTTTAAAGCATCCAGCATCGGATCGCCATCGGCGCCCGTGACCGCGAAAACAGTCCGCCGGTCGAAACGCAGGCTGAATGGAAAGGTCTGCACCTCTATCCCGGCCGCACCCTCGTCATTCCCGACAAGAATATTGCCGATCCTCACGGCAAGCGGATCCATCGCGCCGCTGGCCGAAACGCCGATATCGCGATAGCCCGGCCGCCCGAGATCCTGGACCGTATTGAAAGGGCCGGTTTCCAAAATCTCGATCATAGCTCGATCCTTGCCGGCACGAACCGCACCGTATCGCCCGGCGCCATCATCGCCGGCGTGGGTGACGCCGGGTCGAACATCTGCAGTTCCGCGAAACCAATGGAATTCCAGCCATTCGGGCCGGTAAGCATCGCGACGCCGGTCTGCATGCCGCCGATGGTCACGCAGCCCTTCGCCATCTTCAACGACGGCACGGTCTTGCGCGGCATGTAGATGCGCTGATCGAGGCCATGCAGGTAACCGAAGCCCGGAGCGCTGCCCAGGGCGAAGACCCGGTAGGTCGCTTCGTGATGAATACGGACGACCTCACGATCGCTCAGCCGGGCGAGGTCGCAAAGCGCGGGCAGATCCACCGCGTGCTCCCCGCCATAGTGAACAGGGATTTCGATGGTCTTGCCCGCCAGATCGATGCTGCGGGCATTGTCCCATGCCTCCAGCAGCCGCGCCACGACAGCATCGGGATCCTCCGGCGCTTCCTGGAATATCGCCAGCAGGTTGGTCATTCCCGGAACGATTTCCGCGATATCCGGCCAGCCTCTGACCGTCTGCGACAGAGCCCAGATCCGGCGCTGTGCGGCGAGATCGAATTCTCCCGGCGCTTCGAGCAGGAAGGACCGGGCTCCGATCGAGGAAACGCGAGCGCGGCCTTGGGCGGCGGGTACGATCTCGCGCAACGGCATATGGTTGTTCAATGTGGCAATCATGATTGAGGCTCGATCTCGAACAAGCGATCGCCGAAGCCGACCAACGTATCGGGCTCGGCAAGCTGCCTAGTGAGAATACCCGAACGACCGGCGCAAAGCGGAAGCAGGATGGGGCCGACGCGAAGGAAGCCGAGGACATCTGCGGCGGAAACCGATCGCGGCAGACGGTCGGCGGCTACCGATCGCGATGAGCTGCCCGAGCAGAAATGGCCGGCCATCGGCGCCTTGACGACCACCGGCGGAGGCGCCGAGACCGGTTGCGCTGTGCTGCTTACATTGATCTGGGCCTCTTCCCCCGTCGCTACGACGATGCGCAACTGCCCGCCGGGCCGGGAGATTTCCAGGCCACTCACCCCGGCTGCCGTCAGTGCATCGGTCAGGAGCGCGATGGTCGTGGGATCGCTGAAATCGATCGCACTCATGGCGCTCTCCGCTGTTTCAGCCACTGTTCGAGATAGTGGATATCCGTCTCGCCGCGCGCGAACGCGCTATCCTCGAAAAGCGCGCGCAGGAAGGGAATATTGGTGGAAATTCCGTCCACCCGCGTCCCGGCAAGCGCCTCGCGCATCCTTGCCATCGCCTCCGCCCGCGTCGGCGCATGAACGATCAGCTTGGCGATCAGCGAGTCGTAATAGGGTGGCACCTTGTAGCCCGGGTGGATGTGGGTATCGACGCGGATGCCAGGCCCTTCTGGCAGGGTGAGGGCGGTGATGATGCCTGCCGACGGCAGGAAGGTATCAGGATCCTCGGCATTGATGCGGCATTCGAAAGCGTGGCCCTCGCATTTCACATCAGCCTGGGCCAGATCGAGCGGATCGCCCTGAGCGACCTTGATCTGCGCCTGGACGATGTCGATCCCGCTTGTCATCTCGGTGACCGGGTGCTCGACCTGAAGCCGGGTGTTCATCTCGATGAAATAGAAAGCGCCGTCCTCGTAGAGGAATTCGAAGGTTCCGACGCCCTGGTAGCCGATCTGGCGGCAGGCCTCGACACAGGCTCTCCCGACGGATCCGATCACATCCGGCGATATCCCCGGTGCCGGCGCCTCTTCCACGACCTTTTGGTGGCGGCGCTGCATCGAGCAATCCCGGTGCCCGAGCCAGACCGCGTTGCCATGGGTGTCGCAAAGGACCTGGATCTCGATATGACGCGGATGCTGGAGGAACTTTTCCATGTAGAGCGACGGCGAGCCGAAAGCCTGCTGCGCCTCCTCCCGGGTGAGCGCGACCGCCTCTTGCAGCAAACCGGCCTCCGGCACGAGACGCATGCCCCGCCCGCCGCCGCCACCGGCAGCCTTGATGATGACGGGATAGCCGATCTCCAGTGCCAGGCGCTCGATAGCGGCCGGATCGTCGACAAGCGCCGTATCCGGCCCCGGGACACAAGGAACTCCGGCGGCGATCATTGCTCTCTTTGCAGAAATCTTGTCGCCCATCGCTTCGATTGATGACGCGCTCGGACCGATGAATGCCAGTCCTGCCTTTTCGACCGCATCGGCGAATGCGGCGTTTTCCGACAGAAAACCATAACCTGGATGGATGGCGCCGGCGCCTGTCAAACGCGCCGCCAGAAGAAGAGCATCCTTGTTGAGGTAACTTTTTGCCGCGCTCGAAGGGCCGATGCACAGGGCGCTGTCGGCGGTCCTGCCATAGGGCGCCTGCCGATCCGCCTCAGAATAGACGACGACCGTCTTGAGACCCAATGCCCGGCAGGCTTTCTGGATCCTGGTCGCGATCTCCCCGCGATTGGCAATGAGAACCGTATCGAAACGCGGACGACTGTCGAACGTCTCCGGCATCACGCGATCTCCGCGAGCAGATCACCCGTCTCGACTTCGCCGCCGTCGATTTCGGTCAGGCTGACAACGCGCCCGGACCGCGGTGCGGCGATCTTGTTGAAGACCTTCATCGCTTCGATAATGAACAGAGTCTGCCCCTCCGTCACCTCATCCCCGGGCTTGACAAACGGCCCCTCGCCCGGTGCCGCACTGCGATGCAGCACGCCGGAGACCGGCGCTTTTACGGGAATGACCGACGCCTGGCCGACAGCCGGCAACTCGTCAGGCCCCAAGGCGATCGACGCATCCGCAACCGGCTGTTGCCCCCGCTCCAAGCCAAGGGAGAACTCCCCCGCCGTCGGCTGCGACCGGAAAATCCGAACCGTCAGGTCCTTTTCGGTCACCGTGAGTTCGGTGATGCTCGATCGACCGACAAAGTCGATCAGGGTCTTGATCTTCGAGAGGTCCATATTCGCGCTCGATATTTCAAATGCCGCCGCGCTTTTGCAGATTGGTCGCGTGATACGGTAACGTTCCGTAACACGACCGGGTCGCCGATGGGGTCAGACGAACTTTTGATGGACTGGCTCAGTTCCGGAATCCATCCGGGACGATCAGCCAACCCCATCGTCGCGCACCACCCGCCATGGCTCCCCAGGAATGCTTGGGCGTCCGTGAAGAGGATTGATGATGCCATGCGAGAAGCGTTGGTACCTCTGGAACGACCAACCCATAAAGCTATGACGACCGACGCTGGGTAGCGCGCACCTGCAGAATCGGATTCTGCAGTTTGCAGATCAGCGAAAACGGGCGGCGGATAGCGCTGAAAGATCGATGGCACATTCCCGCCCAGCGATCAGGCCTGCAACAAGCGCGCCACTAAACGGCCCGGTCGCAAGGCCGACGTGACCGTGGCCAAACGCATGAACGATATCTTCGGAAGATCTCGAAAAACCGATCACCGGAAGGCCGTCCGCAGTCGAGGGACGATGCCCCATCCACCGATCGATATTCCTGTCTTCGGATATGCCCGACAGTGCCGGATAGGTTCCCCTCGCATGTTTCAGCAAGATATCAGCGCGGCTCCAGTTCGGTCTTGCCTCGACGCTTGCCAGCTCGACCTGTCCGGCAATGCGAAGTCCGGCAAGAGTCGGATTGTTGCCCATCCTGCCGTCGCTCGGCATGATCGGCATCTCCCCCCTGGCCAGATGATAGGGAATGACGACGTGGTAACCGCGCTCGCTCTGCATCGGGATTGTGTCACCGGCGAGCGCCGCAAGCTTTTTCGAATGTATTCCGGCAGCGATAACGGCCTTGTCGCACGCCACGATGCCCGCCTCTGTCCGGACACCGGAAAGCCGGTTGCCGGCAAGATTGAAACCGGTCGCCCTTGCATTGATGCGCTGGGCGCCGAGATACACCGCATGATCCACGATCGCTGCGACATAGCCTCCCGGATCCACACAATGACCTCCATCCTCGACGAAGGCAGCAAAGGAGTAGCGGGGCGCAAGATTCGGCTCGAGTTCATACAGTTCGGCCGAGGATAGCTCTCGATAGGAAACGCCGTTGTCGCGCCGCAGGCGCCACGCAAAAGCCTCAGCGTCGAAAGCCGCGCGATCCGGGTATACGTAGAGCAGGCCCTTGCGTCGGATGAAATCCGGCCGTCCGATTTTTTCTGCCAGTGCCTCATGCCGGGCCGGAGCATCGTGCAGGAGGCCCGCCAGAATTCCCGCGGTCCGTTCAACTTTGGCTGCAGTCGAACCGGCCAGCATGAACCGCAGCAACCAGGGCGCGAGGCGCACCAGATGCCGCCAGCGGATGGTCAGCGGCCCGGAAGGATCGGCAAGATAGCCAGGCACCTTCCTCCAGAGGCCGGGCATCGACATCGGGATGATCGAGGCGGGGCTCAGCCAGCCGCTGTTGCCATAACTCGCGGCGTGGCGACCGCCGGGCTGTTCCGGTTCGATGATGGTAACCTCGTGCCCGTCTTTCAACAGCTCGAGTGCCGTCGATGCACCGACGATACCCGCTCCGATGACCGCTACATGCATGGCGTTTCACCCTGCCTATCCAGAATAAGCTGGTTCATTCCTGAAACGCCTCTTCGCGGACGGCTTTGATCTTCGGCAGGGCGACCATGGCGATGGCAAGCACGGCAAGGACAAGCAGACCTGCCGAAATCGGACGATCGACAAATATGCCGGGATTGCCACGTGCGAGGAACATGGCTCTACGGAAATTTTCTTCCATCATCGGCCCGAGAATGAGGCCCATCACCAGTGGTGCCGGGTCGCAATCGAGCTTGGCGAAGATGTAGCCCGCGACGCCGAAAGCGCCGAGCAGCCAAAGATCGAAGACCGAGTTGCTGAGCGAGAAGGCGCCGATGGAGCAGAACACGACGATAGCCGGAAAGAGATAGTGGAAAGGCATCGTCAGCAAGCGCGTCCAGATGCCGATCAGCGGCAGGTTCAAGACCAGCAGCATGACATTGCCGACCCACATCGACACGATGACGCCCCAGAACACGTCAGGGTGTTCGGAAATCAGCGTCGGACCAGGTGCGATACCCTGCATGATCAGGGCGCCGAACATCAAAGCCATGACGGCATTGGCCGGTAAGCCAAGCGTGAGCAGCGGGACGAACGAGGTCTGTGCACCGGCATTATTGGCGCTCTCGGGCGCTGCGACGCCTTCGATCGCACCGCCGCCGAAACCTTCGGGCGGGTTGGCAACGCGTTTCTCGATCGCATAGGCGGCGAAGGCGGCAAGAAGCGCGCCGCCGCCCGGCAGAAGTCCCAGCACGGAACCTATCCCCGTGCCGCGAAGGATCGGCGCAACCATCCGGCGCCAGTCTTCCCGCGACGGGATCATCGAGAAGAACGGTGCGTTGATGGCCGTACGGCTTTCCGGGGTTTCCAGATCCTTGATCAACTCGCCAATGCCGAACAGTCCCATCGCCACCACGACGAAATTGACACCGCTCGACATCTCTTCAAAACCGAGCGTGAAGCGCGGAGCGGCGGTTTGCACGTCCTGGCCGATAAGACCGACCAGAATGCCGATGAAGACCATGGCAAGCGCCTTCGGCAGCGATCCGCGCGAAAGCACGATCGAGGCGACAAGCCCGAGAGTCATCAGCGAGAAGTACTCCGCGGGGCCAAACAGCAATCCAATCTCGGCAAGCGTGGGTGCAAACAATGCCAGCAACAGCGTGGCGACGGTCCCGGCAAAAAACGAGCCGATCGCCGCCGTCGACAGTGCCACGCCCGCGCGTCCGTTACGGGCCATCTTGTAGCCGTCGATCGCCGTAACCACGGACGATGCTTCGCCGGGCAGATTGAGAAGGATGGCCGTCGTCGAACCCCCATATTGCGCACCGTAATAGATGCCGGCCATCATGATCAGCGACGTCACCGGTTCAAGGCCGATGGTGAAAGGCAGGAGGATGGCCATGGTGGCAGCTGGCCCGAGGCCCGGCAGGACGCCGACAAGGGTCCCGAGCAGCGCGCCCATCAGGCACCAGAACAGATTGGTCGGCAGGATTGCCTGGTCAAAGCCGAGAAGCAGGGCGTTCAGCGTCTCCATGTGATCTTCCCTAAAGTCCGAACCAGGGGCCGATGATCGCAATCGGCATGCCGAGCCCCTTGATGAAGGCGAGGCTGCAGGCCGCACCGAGTCCGAGCCCGTACAACGCCGATTTCACCGGTTGGAAAGGACGTGAGGCAAACGAGGAGATGAAACAGCAACAGAAGACCGCCGGCAGCAACCCGCCTCCCCTAACGACCAGTCCAAACACCACGATCGCTGCAATGATGAACATGACCTTCGAGGAATAAAGGCTCGGTGGTTCTTCACCGGCGTGATGTTTCTTGGCCGTAAAGGCGACAATAAGCCCCATGGCAATCAAGGCCGACGCGACCAGGCCGGGAAATGCACCGGGGCCGATTTTGCGCCAGGTACCATAGGAGAGATCAAGACTGCTCAACAGGAAAGCCGCGCCGATCAATACGAACACGAGCCCTGCGGCAAATTGCGGATTGAGACGTAGGGTCATGGCCATTCCTTTCCGTTGGGGGCTTTCAATCGCGGATCGGGGACCAGATCCGGCGGGCGGTAGGCTCGCACCTCTGGCGGCGTGCCGTTGAAGCGGGAAATCTCGACAAGACATGAGTTCGGGCTCGGCCCCTGTGTGAGGCTGGAAGTTCCGTGATCCGGCGTCAGCACATTCGGATTGCCGTTCAGTTCCAGCGACCCCGGCTTCGAAGGATCTGCCGGATCGAACCAGGCGCCCGTCGCCAACTGCACGACGCCGGGCATGACGGCATCGGTGATGGCAACGACCGCAAGGCACGCACCGCGAGCGTTCCAAATGGTCACCACCTCGCCTTGCGCCAGTCCGCGAGCCGACGCGTCATCGGGATGAATCCGCACCGGCTGACGGCCGCCGCTTTTTGTCTGGCGCGACGGTGCTGCATGGTCCCACTGGCTGTGTAGCTTGTCATGCGGCTGGCAGGACAGGAGATGCAGTGGATAGGTTGCCGCCAGTTTGCTGCCCAGCCATTCGACCGGTTCCACCCACGCCGGATGGCCGGGGCAATCGGCATAGCCGAAGCTGGCAATGCGCTTCGAGGAAAGCTCGATCAGACCGGACGGGGTATGCAGCGGATGGGCTAACGGATCCCCGCGAAACGCAGCAAGGAAAGGTCTGCCGGCGTTTTGGTTTTCCACCTCGATCAGTCCCGCATTCCGGAAGGTGGAAAAACCCGGCAAGGAAATGCCGTTTGACGCGGCGTTCGCCCGCGCGTCGGCGTAAAGCTTTTCCAGCCACTCGGATTCGCTCAATCCGCCGGTGAACGCCGCTTCAGTCTCCAGCCGTGCCGCGATGCGGCGCAGGATTTCGTGATCCGAGAATACCTCCGCAGGCGGTGCCGCCGTGTGTGTCGAATATCCGAGAAAACTGTCGCGGCCGCTTGCAACCAGATCGTCGCGCTCCAGGAATGTCGAGGCCGGCAACACGATGTCGGCATGCCGTGCGTGGGCATTCCACCAGTGCTCGTGAACGATGATCGTTTCGGGCCTCTGCCAGGCTTCGACCAGTCGATTAAGATCTTGATGATGATGAAAGGGATTGCCGCCAGCCCAATAGATCAGCCTTATTTCCGGATAGATCCGTTTGTTGCCGTCATGGTCGTATTCCACTCCCGGCGAAAGCAGCATGTCGGCAATTCGGGCGACCGGAATGTAGTCGGAAACCGGGTTCTGCCCTTGTGGTAGCGAGGGCCATTTCACGGCCGGCGCCGGCTGGCCGATGCCCGATACGGATGCATAACCGAAACCAAATCCTCCGCCGGGCAGACCGATGCCACCCAGCAGCGATGCGACCGCGATTACCGCCCAATAGGCCTGTTCGCCATGGTCGGCGCGTTGCAGCGCCCATGCCATCATGATGAAGGTTTTTCGCGAGGCCATATTCCGGGCAAGAGTGCGGATATCCTGCGCTTCAAGGCCGGTAATGCCGGCTGCCCAGGCGACATCCTTGACGACGCCGTCCACCTTTCCGAACAGATAATCCCGTAATGTTTCAAAGCCGACGGTGTAACGTTCGACGAAAGCTTTGTCGTGGCGATCCTCCTCGATCAGCAAGTGGGCGATGGCCAGCAGCAGGGCGGCGTCCGTCCCCGGTCTCAGAGCCATCCATCGGGCATCGAGCTCGTCTGCGGCATCATCCCGGACGGGCCCGATGTTGATGAAATCGGCGCCTGCGTCTTTGCAGTCGAGCAGACCCTGGCGGGTTTCATGGCGGGAAACGCCACCGGCATTGACCTGAGCGTTGCGAAGCGGCGTACCGCCGAACATCACGATCAGGTCCGCATGGCCGACGATCTGGTTCCATGGGCTGTGGCCGGAGATCAGCCCATCGGTGGAACCGATGATGTACGGCAGGATCACCTCGCCGGCTGCATAACTATAGGACTGGACGGAACGAACGGAACCGCCATTCATGTTGAAAAAGCGTTTCAGCTGGCTTTGCGCATGATGAAATCGCCCGGCGCTCGACCAGCCGTAGGAGCCGGAAAAAATCGCCCTGTTGCCATGCTCGTCCCTGACGCGGCGGATTTCGCCGGCGACCAGTTCGAGTGCTTCATCCCAGGAAACCTCGACAAAGGCCTCCGCTCCCCGCCGCCCGGCACGATTACCGGGTCCATTTTCAAGGAAGGACCGCCTGACTGCTGGCTTGAGAATGCGGCATGGCGCAAGTCTGTCGGCTGGAAGCTCCTGGCCGAATTGAACGGGGTTTGGATCGCCCGCCATCGGACGGATGCCGCCTTGCGAGCCATCGTGAGTGTAGAACCCCCAATGAGTAGCGACATGGCGCTGGCCTGCCGAAGGCTCCGAATGTTGCGTGGTTTTCGGAGCCTCCGTCATCTTCATTCTACCTTGATGCCGGCCTTCTTGACGATCTCGCCATAACGCTTTGTCTCGTCAACCACGAAGGTTTTTAGACCGGCGCTGTTCTTGTACATCGGCTCGAAGCCGAAGACCGTCAGCTTGTCCTTGAATTCAGTGGAGGTGACAACATCCTGCAGGGTCTTGCCGAGATATTCCGCCGCCTTTGGATCAAGATTTTTCGGTGCCCAGACGCCATACCAGGAGAGCATTTCCAGTGCCGGCATGCCGCTCTCGGCAACGGTCGGGACATCCGGCGCGAGTGGTGAGCGGGTCAGGCTGGTCACCGCAAGCGGCTTCAGCCGGCCTGCCTTGACATGCGGCAGGGACGACAGGATCGGATCGGCGATCAGTTGTACCTGGCCGCCGATCATGTCGGTAAGTGCCGGACCGGCCCCCTTGTAGGTGACTACTTCGGTATCGACGCCAGCTTCGCCCTTCAGGACTTCCACAGCCAAATGACCAGCCGAGCCATAACCTGAGGTGGCGAAATTGTAGGATTCCGGATCCGCCTTCACCTCGGCGAAAAACTCCTTCAGCGTGTTCGCCTTGTCCGACGGATTGGTGGTGACGAGCAGCGGGCCGGCCGCGATGCCGCTGACATGGGTGAAGTCATTGACGACATCGAAAGGCACGTTCTTGTTGATCAGCGGCGTGACCACATGGATCGACGCGTTCAGCAGCAGCGTGTATCCATCGGGAACAGCCTTAACCACATCGGACGAACCGACCACGCCGCCGGCACCGCCCGCACGGTTATCGACCACGAACGTCTTGCCGGTCTTGACCGAAAGCGCGGCAGCAAGAACGCGTGCAACGCCATCGACTGCACCGCCAGGCGGATAAGGCACGACAATGGACACAGGCCGGCTGGGATAGTCGTCCGCCTTGACGAGGCCGGCGGCCGGCAGCGTCATCGACAGAGAAAGCAATACTGTTCCGAAGCGATTCATAGATGGATTCCTTCTAGCTCCAAGAGGGATTTATGCAGTCGAAAGTCATTGTATGCATCGGCAGATTTTTCCCGGTGGCGAGCGGCGGGAGACAATCTCTTCATTCCGACCGTCAGAACGTTCCGGGATATTGCCCGCCATCGATCAGCAGGTTCTGGGCAGTGACGAAGCCGGCATTCGCCGAGCAGAGGAAGGCAATGTAGGCGCCAACTTCTTCAGGGCGTCCGTAGCGGCCGGCCGGATTCTGTGCCGCACGCGCGGCCCATATTTCGTCGAAAGAGCGACCGCTTTCCTGAGCAAGCACCTCGACATGCTGGCGCTGGCCATCCGAAGCGACAATGCCCGGGAGAATATTGTTGATCGTCACATTATGGGCGATCGTCTGTCGAGCCAGGCCGGCAACGAAACCGACGAGGCCCGAGCGTGCCGCATTGGACATGCCAAGCTCGGCCTGAGCGATCTTGACGCTACGCGACACGATGTTGACGATACGGCCGAACTCGCGCTCCATCATTCCGTCCACGGTCAGGCGCATCATGTCGATCGGTGTCAGCATCATCCGATCGATGCCCCGCAACCAGTCCTCACGAGACCAGTTGCGGAAATCGCCGGGCAGTTCGCCATCGGCGTTGTTGACCAGGATGTCTGGTTTTGGGCAGACTGACAGAACGGCTTCACGACCGGCAAGCGTGGTTATATCGCCGACGACGGTGGTGACGCGGGCACCGGTAACCGCCCGGATTTCTGCGGCTGCCGCCTGCAGTGTGTCGGGCGTGCGGGCGATGATGGTCAGATCCACATTCTCGCGCGCGAGAGCCATCGCCGCTGCCTTGCCCATGCCCCGGCTTGCGCCGGTAACAATAGCATTGCGACCGGAAATCCCGAGATCCATCGGCCGGGCCTCAGGCGGCCAAGGCCGAAGCGGACTGCAGCTTCCAGCCGTATTTCTTGTCGAGGCCGAGATCCTGGACGATGCGAATGCCCTTTGCGAGCGCCTCGCCTTCAAGGCCGGTCAATGGCCGCCGCAGTTCGCCAGCCGGCAGTCCGACAGCCTTCATCAGCGATTTCACGGCCACGGGATTGATGGCCGAGTAATTGTAGTGCAGCAGCGGCAGAAGATTCAAATAGTTGTCGCGGAAGCCTTCGGCTTCGGCATAGCTCGTCCACGGACGTGACATCACCGCCATTTCGGCCGGGGCAATATTGCCGCCCATGTTGGCGGTGCCATGGCCGCCAAGGCTCATTGTCGGAACGACGAGGCCAAGATTGGGGCTGTCGCAGCACATTACCGAGACATCCGGACGGGCGGCGAGAACCTGGGCAACCTGGCCGACGCGCGCGGTGGATTCCTTGTGAATGACGTAGTTGGGATGCTTGAAGATGCGCAGCAGGTGGTCCCAATGCAGGTCGCTCTTGACCCGTGGCGGGTTGTTGTAGAGCCCGAGGGGCAGGTCGGTCGCATCGGCGACTTCCAGGAAGTAGGCTTCGATGTCGGCTTCCGGCGCGCAGATATATGCCGGAGCGGCGAGGATGGCACCGTCCGCACCGTTATCCTTGGCGAACTTCACATTTTCAATCGTAACGTCCGTGTTGTTCCCGGTGCAGCCAAAGAAGATCGGCATCTTGGCCGTTTTCATTTTCGACGTCTCGACGACGATCTTCTTCTTCTCGTCAGCCGACAGCATGGATACCTCGCCGGTCGAGCCCATGATCAGGACGGCAGAGGTATTGTTCTCCTCATGGAAGGAAAGCAATGCACGGAATGCGCCCATATCGACAGTGCCTGCCTTGTCAAACGGGGTGATCAAGGCAACGAAGGATCCGGTGATCTTGGGGGCAGCTGCGGTCATTGCACGACTCCGTGGATGTTAAACAGTGTTTGAAACATAATTTGAGGCGGGACGGAGTCAATGACTTTAATTGGTCAAATCGCCCAACAATCAGGCAGCGGCCGGCGATGTCGGAAAAATAATCGTGCGATAAAGGGGTGATTAGAAAGGCTCACTAAAATCGAAATATATGCCCAGTCATTTTTCTTAGGCTTCAATAAAAAATATAATTTTCACGAAAATATTTTCGCCTTGGTTCCGGCCTTATTTGAGATCAATGTATATCCTTCCATTTCCGGACTATACCTGCCGATCCTAGGATCATCGCCCGATGGCAGGCGCCTGAAATCCAATGCAGATAAACCTTGAGAGCTGACGGATGATCTCCTCGTCGTCGTCGGTGTCACAAAGGCCGCCGGACAGCTGCTTGAGGCGGTACGAAGCCGGGTCTGAATCGATCAGGACCTGCATGATGGCGCCAATCGAAAAATTGTAACGCCAGAAAATATCGCGGCGCTGCATGTCCGGTAGTGCTCGACTGAAGGCGTCGATAAAACGGAACACGGCAGGATCGACGCGCCGTATGAAAAAACGGTTGGTCGATTCACGCGGTCGCGAACGGACCTGCAGGATCAGCCGCGTCAAGGGACGGGCGCCCGAGGCGTCGCGGCTGAACTGTACCATAGGTCGGACAAGAGCCCCGACGACCTCCTCCAAGATCGGGAATCCCGGCCGGGCTGAGGCCTCGCATTTTTCCAAAGCCTCTATCCGGGCATGGGTATAGGGCTCCATCATCAGGTTAAGCACCTCGCTGATGAGCTCTTCCTTGGAGCCGAAATAATAATTGACGGCTGCAACGTTCACGTCGGCCCGCATCGTGATGTCGCGAACCGTCGCCAGATCGAACCCCTGCTCAATAAATACTTCGCGCGCGGCCGCAACGATACGCTCTCGAGGCTCATCCGCGCGATTGACTTTGGAGGTTCCGCTATATGCCTTTTTTGCCATACATCCCAAATTCTTTGCTTCGTGACGATCGTCGTCTTGTAACGGACCAACAGGACCCATCAAGCGCAATTTTGGGGAGCATGAGGATTTGTGGGGGCAGTAATAGGGCTTAGCGCGTTTCGATTTGCTCATGATTGTCGTCGGTCATGCCGGAAGACCGGTGGGTTCGCGGAAAGTCGAGAGTTGCACTTGAGCGGTTGCACGCCAGCATGTTGCTGATAGGGTCAAAATCGCAACGCCCATACGGGGCGACCCTTAAGACCAAATCATAGGCGATGGCCCCCGGGGTACATAAAACCATTGAACTTCACGTCCCACACCTCCCCGCCTCTGAGGCCTCCTGCGCGCGGTATCATTGTCCGTTGGTTCGTATCGAATAGCCTGTTGTCAGCGCCCCAGGCCGCCGCACCGATCGTCTTCGCCCTGGTGGCGCTACCCCTGACCGGCGACGCGAAAAGCGGTGCTGCGATTGTCATGACAATGACGGTGGCGCAGGTTCTTGGCGCCGTGCCGGTGGCCCGGCTCGGGCGCGCCTATAATGCGGTCACGTATCTGAAATTCTTGATCACCATCAGGACGCTCGCCTTGGCGATCATTGCTGTCCTGGCCGTTTGCGAGGCACCGTTGGTCTGGATGGTCGTCGCCGGTGCTGCCGCCGGCCTGGTCAATGGAGCGGCGAGCGGTTACATGCGGTCGGTCCTCAACTACATCGTCGAACCGGCGCGGCTGCTCAAGGCCTTGGGGATCGCGGCGACCCTCAACGAACTGGCGTTTGTCGCAGCGCCCGTCGCAGCGTCCCTCCTCGGTGCATTGTCTCCGCCCCTCGCCATCGGTGTCATGACCTTTTTGGGAGGCGCGCCGCTTCTCCTGATTCCACGCCTGCCCCATGCCCGCGCCAACGCGCCGGTTGCGGCGGATGGCACCCTGATCAAGCCCTCGACCCTGCTCTGGTTATTCTGCGCAATGGCCGGTGGGTCGGCAGTGGGTGTCATCGAGGTTGGCGCCGTAGCCCTGGCCTTAGATTTCGGGTTCAAGCCTGAACTGGGCATCATTTTTACGGTGGCGCTTTGCATCGCCTCCGTGTGTGGCGGAGTGTGGGTGAGCGTGCGCAACCGCCTGGCGCGGCGGGGGACGGTGATCCTTCTCCTGGCAGCGGCGACCACCGGGGCAATGTTGGTTTCGCTGCGCCACTCAGTCGAGCTCTCGGCGTTAGGCTGCGCCATCGTGGGGCTGATGATAGCGCCTCTGGGTACCTACTATTCGGTCGTCCTCGACGGGCTCTCGCCCCCGTCCAAAAGGGCCGAGATATTCGCCTTGCTCCGGACGGCCAATTCCATAGGCATCATTTCTTCGAGTGCGATGCTCACCTGGACGTCGCTCCCGTCGGCGTTGATTGCCGGCGCGGCGTTCTTGCTCATCGCGACCTTGGCCACCACCGCGGTCGCTTTGCACTCAGCGAGGGCGCCTTAGATAACCTTTGGGTCAGGCTCGGGACCGGTTGTAAATTGCCTTTGCCCCTGCATGGTGTCCGGCCACATTGTGATGTCCAGCGCATTCTCCGCCGAGACAGGATCACGGACGGCACAGGTTGTGAATCTGCTGCCGTTTGAATTTTGCAGATTTCCGTATGGATTGCGTCCCCACCAGCGCTCTGCCAGTTCACTTGGCTCGATTGACTACGGGGACAATGACACGTTCAGCGTTCGAACCGCTCCAGCATTCTCTTCAGTTGTGCATTTTGCAGCTGAAGCTTTCTCGCCAGCAGGTCCCGGAGCAACCTGATCTCTTCATCAAGGCTGATTGCATCGTCAGAAACGGTGGGAACGCCTGGAGAGGGTGGGGAAACGACTTCAACCGGCTCCGCTGACTTAGCCAGTTTTCTGCGCTTTCGCGTAGCACCTTCGCCGGTCTGCGAGAGCTTCGGTGCGTCGCGTGCGGCTGTATCGGCGCCATCGGATAAGGCCGGATCAGCCGCGTCCAGGAGCCGATCGCCTTCGATGTCTGCAGTGCCATGAACACCGCTTGCCGTTTCTTCGGAATGATCCGGGGCCGCTGACGCCGCCGCGGATCGATCGTGAGCGACCGTCTCTTCGTCGCCCGGACGGTCAGCGGCATTCAACCCGTTGTCGCCGGCCGTTTCGGTTGGCTTGGCAATGGCCAATACCTCCCGCTTCACGTCATCGGTCGAGCCGTGTTCTTGTCTCTGCTGACGGCGCGGCGACACCAACCGAGCAAGAAGTTTCCATGGAGACGCCATTTTATTCGACCTCGAATTCTACCCCGCATGCAGGCAGCGGGCAAAAGCGTTGGCGGCAGGACTAGCCGCCGCCAATATGTTCGTCTCGATAAGCATGAGAATGCGGCCAGCGCTTGACCGGCTGCTGCCGATCAACCGAGGTTGAGCCGCTTTCGCAGATCGGCATTTTCAGCACGGAGCTTTTCGGCCAGCAGCTTGCGCAGTCTCTGGTTTTCTTCTTCCAGCTGCAAAAGGTCCGCGAACTCATCAACAGCCGGCACCGACGGTGCAGTCGCTGTCTGTGCAGCCTTCGGAGCACGTTTGACAGGCGCGCGCTTGGCACTCGCTGCACCTTCGTCAGACTTTGCCTTGCGTCCTCTCTTCGGCTTTTCAGTTGCGGCATTTGAAGCCGCTGCCGGTTGCGCCGAAACTGCGACGGAGGCCGCTTCAGGCGCGGCCTTCCTGGCGCGCGGTTTGCGTTCCTTCTTCGCTACATCAAGCGCCGCTGCGGCCGGCGTGTCAGCATTAGTCATCGTATTGTTTTCGTCGGCCATTATGGTCTCCTGTAAAGCCGATGCCTTTGTCTCCTGCTCGATCGGCAGTGTCAATAACGCCGCGGCCTGTTCTTCGCCGGTGAAAGCCTTCTCGCTGCTGCCAGCCTGAGTTCCTACCGGTAGAAATGGCATTGCCTCGTCCTGCAGATCTTGCGCAACGGACTTGAGATCCGTGTCTCCCCAGATCGAGTTCGGTTTGGAATTGAGTTTTCGTCGACCAGATTTGTATTCGACAGCAAAGCTGCGTTGGACTTTTTTCACTTTGAGAGGCCTTGGGTGTCTGCGGTGATGTTTCGGCGACGTTTCAGCATCGCAACAAGCCCTGCAAATAACCACTATCGCGCTGGCGGTCCATACCCCTGGCGATACTACGTCCCGAACGCGGTTCCGGATTGCCTTTGGTTGCGCCCAAAGGGTCGACCGGTGGCATTCGAGCGCTGGCCCGATGGTTGCGACACTGATTGCACCTGAACGCACAAACCGGAGCAACACTGCAACCATAAGTCATCCCCTCAGCAAGGGGGTGGCCGAAGCGCCTAGTCAAGGCTCGACTGGTTTGACGCTTATCCAAACAACATCTTCAAGTGGTCGTTCAGGAACCGGCCCTTCGGATCCAGATCCCGTCTCAACTCTCGAAACTCCTTGGCGCGAGGATAAAGCCTTGTGACGTCGTCCGTGTCGAGGAAATGCATCTTTCCCCAATGCGGGCGGGAATTGTATCCCCCGAGAATTTGATCGACGTCCTTCAGGAAGGGCCAATAGTCGATACCCGGACCACCCGACACCGACAGGGTGATGCTGTCCTGGCGGTGAAAGGGGCTCATCCATGCGGGATCGCCAGCGGTAAAGCGGTATTCGATCGGATAGATGCAATTGGTGTGCTTGTTCAGCATCAGATCTCGAACCGCCCTCACCGCGGCCTTGCCGTGTTCGAGAGGAACCGCATATTCCAGTTCGACGAAATTCGGCACGTATTCGATCGGATAGACCTCGGAACTATAGGCAATCTTTTCGAATTCGCTCTCCATCGGAGCGGCTTTTGTGATGTCCATCACCTTCATCTCGCAGACATCGGCCAGCTTGTTCGTGCTCGATACCGCAGACGTGTCGGGAAGGCAGTACAGATGGCGACTTTCCGGCGTCGGGCACCAGAAGAAGCCGAAATGGCGGTGCCTGGAAGCCAGTTCGTCGTGACGCTCCATGCAAGTCTCGAAATCGTCCCGCCAGAGGCGCTCGTGCAGATTATAGGCATCCATGACGTTGAGCGTCAGCGAGGAGATGATGCCGAGCGTTCCCACCGAAACCTGGGCCGCATGCAGCCTGTCACTGTCGCGACCGTCGATATCGAGAACATCCCCGGTCGCGGTGACGATACGCATGCCGGCAATCGATGAGGCCAGGTTTCCGAGCTTGATCCCGGTACCGTGGGTTCCGGTCGTAAACGCACCGGCGACAGCCTGGCTGTCGATGTCACCCTGGTTGATCAGTGAAAGACCGTGTTCTTTCAGCGTCCTCCCGACTTCGTTGATGCGCGTCCCGCCGGCCACCGTGATCTGTTTCCGCCCACGGTCGATATTCTGCACGCCGCGCAGATTCTCAAGCGACAGCAACAGTCCGTTGGTACCGACGACGGGTGTGAAGGAATGTCCCGAACCCGAAACACGGACTGCCAGATCACGCCTGTCTGCTTCGTGGACAAGCTCTGCCACTTCGGCTTCCGTTTCCGGCGATGCCCTGAATTGTGAAACGCAATATTGATTACCGACCCAGTTGCGCCAAAGGCCGCCTTTTTCCAGAGCCATGGTTTCCTCTCACATCGCTGTAAAACAATTATCGACAAACAGATGGGTGCCGCTGACAAAGCTGGCGTCGTCGCTCGCGAGGTAAAGTGCCGCCTTGGCGATCTCGTCCGGCCGGCACATCCTGCCCTGCTGAACCGCGATCGCGGCATCCGAGACGTCGACCCCGTAGCGGGTCAGTTCCTCGACCTCCTTTTGGCCATGCGGCGTCTGGATGAAGCCGGGGCAGACCGCATTGCAGCGAATGTTGCGGTCGCGAAACTCGACCGCGATCGCCCGGGCAAACATGTGGCATGCGCCCTTGGTCGTATCGTAGAGAACTTCCATCGGTGTCGCGGCGACCGCCGAGATCGACGACGTGCAGACGATGGACCCGCCACCCGCCTTGATCATCTGCGGCAGGACGGCACGCGTCATCAGGAACATGCTGCGGACATTGATGGCCATCAGTCTATCCCAGTCCGCCGCCGAGGTTTCGAGGAACGGACGGACGATAATCGTTCCGGCATGATTGAACAGCACCGTTATCGGTCCGAGTTCCTCTGAAATCGCGTCTACCGCCTGCTTCACCTGCAGTTCGTCGGAAACGTCGGCGGGTGCAAATGCGACCTTCAGGCCGTCTTCACGCAAGCGGGCGGCGACCGTCGCCCCCTGGCTATGCGGGAGATCGACGATCCCGACTGCTGCGCCTTCTCGGGCAAACAGCTCGCTCGCGGCAAGGCCGCATCCACCCGCGCCGCCACTGATGAGCGCGACCTTACCGTCCAGACGACCAGCCAATTCATCCTCCAACATTGTTGACAACGGCCGATCGATGGCTGAGTGGGCTCTATTCGCGCCTCTTGTTCTCCAGCCGATGACGGGCGGCTATGCTTCTGCTTGACAGCTGCAAATTGGCCTAATTTTGCGCGGCGGTCTATTGCTGACTTGGCCCGTGCTATTCAGGACATTTTAGATGAGGTGGCTTCGCCCGAAATCATGGAAAATCCGCGGGCTGCCGTCATATGTCTATTGCTTTCGAACATTTTTCAACAAATCGGCCTCATCGGCAACAATGGAGGCTGCTTCGTTCCTCAAGACGTCCTTTGCGTTCTTGCGGGCATTCTCAATCGCGATATCAGCGCTCAAACTACGCTCATTTGCTTGCAATCCATCATCTTTACCGGGAACCAGACCGTCGTTTGTTTGCTCGCGCGCCTTGAGACGGGTTGTAAGAGCACTGAGTTCGTTTCGACGTTCAACTTCATTGAGGGAGATGACTCTTTTTTCGCGTTGGACCTTCAGTTCAGCAGCGTCTTCTACGAAACGTTGAAAATCCCGGTCATCTTGCACCCGAGCATCATGCCGGCTTTTCAGTTGCTGCAGCAACGCAGTCATGTTGCCTGCGGCTGCATAATTGGCAGGCTTGATCTGGGCCCAAGGCAGCGCATTGTCATAACTCGCCTCACCGAGAGTCTTGGGGTCAGAGAGGCCCGGCAAGCTGATGTCCGGCGTCACACCGCGCAGCTGTGTCGTCCCGCCGTCGACGCGGAAAAATTGCGCAATCGTCAGTTTCAGTTGACCGAATTTTGGTTTGCTGTTGTGGGCCACCTGATCAAGATCGACCACCGTTTGCACGGTACCCTTACCAAAGCTAGGCTCGCCGACGATCACGCCGCGACCGTAATCCTGTATCGCTGCGGCGAAAATCTCGGAGGCCGACGCTGAGCCGCGATTGATCAATACCCCGAGCGGACCCGACCAGGCAGGCGTGGACAGATCATCGCTTTCTATCTTGATCTTACCTTCGGCGTCGCGCTGCTGAACCACCGGCCCTTTCCCGACGAACAGGCCAGTCAAATCAATCGCCTCGGCCAACGAGCCTCCACCATTGTCGCGCAAGTCGATCAGGACGCCATCGACGTTCTCCCGCTTCAGCTCGCCAAGAAGCTTGGCAACGTCCCGGCTTGCGCTTCTGTAGTCTTTGTCGCCTTTTCGCCGCGCTTCGAAGTCCTCGTAAAACGCCGGCAAGGTAATCACACCAATTCGGCGCACGACACCGCGATCCTCTATGGGCAGGACAGTCTTCTTTGCAGCCTGTTTTTCGAGGCTGATTTTGTCTCGCACCAAGCTGATGACGCGGTGGTTCCCACTGTCTCCGGCATCTGCTGGCAAGATGTCCAATCGCACAACGGAATCTTTCGCCCCGCGTATCATTTGCACGACTTCATCGAGGCGCGTGCCCACGACTTCCTTTACGGCGCCATCATCGCCTTGACCGACACCGATAATGCGATCACCGACCGCCAGCTTTCCGGACAGTTGCGCGGGTCCACCCGGCACGAGCTCGCGGATCGTCGTGTAACCATCGCGCTCCTGCAGGACCGCGCCGATACCGACCAGTGAGAGCTTCATCGAAATGTCGAAATTAGCCGAAGCGGCGGCGCCAAAATAGTCTGTATGGGGATCAACGGACGTGGTGTAGGCGCCCATGAATGACTGGAACACGTCATCACTCTTGTATGTGTAAACGCGCTCCAGGATATTTTTATAACGTTTGTCGAGGGTATCGCGAATCGCCGCATCGCCTTGGCCTGCCAGTCTCAACCGCAGCCAGTCGCCTTTGACGCGTTTACGCCAGAGGTCGTTGCTTTGCTCTTCGGATTTCGGCCAAGGCTCTTTGTCGCGCGACAGGGGATAGTCTTCCCTCACGCTGAAATCGAAGCCCTGTTTGAGCAGGTTGCGGGCATACGTCATGCGGTCCACAACTCGCTGCGAATAGATGTTGAAGATCGAAAACGGAACCTTCAGGTCTTCGCCGGCGATGGCATCATCGATCTTTGTGCTGTCGGTCATGAACTTGTCGATGTCGGCTTGCAGGAAAAAGCTCCGGTCCGAATCCAGAGACTCGATAAACCGATCCATAATTTTAGCCGACAAGGCATCGTTAAGCGGAACAGGCTTGTAAGCATAGCGCGTCAGGAATTGTGCACTCAGATGAGCAGCTTGCGCTTGCTCCTGTAGCGGAGACAAGACCGGCGGCGGCCCGAGTTCCAAGGAATATGCCGACGGTGCGATTGCAAGGAACAGGCCAAGGAAACCATATCGTATGCGCATTCAGCTTCGATCCCATTTGCAAAGTCGAGTTTGTCCTGCACATGGTGGTGCAGCAATGATGCCGTCTTGGCAACCGGATGAATACGCAATATCTCGTGTTCATCGTCAAAAATGGGGCGTGTGCCTGGGTCAATGAAGGATTGTGTCACCCGACCGGGCCACCGTAGCCTTCATTGGCGGCCCTCACGAACTCCGAAAGCTCCTTTTCGCAGCGAACCGGCTCTTCGTAGAATGGGCTACCCGTGACGCCGCTGCCCGGCGAGATGCCATGCGGGAGCCCATTGCGGAGGCGCTCCCGCCTTTCGCAACCGAAGCCAACCGGCTTGCGGAAACCGCGGCCAGCCACGCCGCTCGGCGCCATGGCGACGCCGGAGCGTTAAAGTATAATCCACTCAAATGGTTGCGGCATGCCTTCGGCAATGTCGACCAGACCCAGCCGCACCGCCGACATCAATGACAATCTTCGGCAACATGATATAATAACAATAAACAATCACCCGCGCCAAAGTCGCTTAAACCGTCTCCAGATTCTCAAATGGAGCGGCATATTGGTCACGATTGTTTGCATGAAATGGGGCACGGCCTTCACCTCCCGCCATGTCAATGCTCTGTATGCCGGTGTATTGCGTAACATGGAGGAGCCTTTCGACTTTGTCTGCTTGACGGACGATCGTCGCGGCCTTGCCTCCAGCATTCTCACTCGCCAGATCCCGAACCTCGGCCTGCCTGAGCAGGCGTGGAGACGAGGTTGCTGGCCCAAGATCGGAGTGTTTGCACCGGGTCTTTTCCCAGCCGGAGACGTCGTGCTTTTCCTCGATCTCGACGTCATGGTCCAACGATCGCTCGCCCCGCTGATCGGGTTGCTTCGGGAGCGCCGTCATTTCATGATTCAACGGGAATGGAACCCGGATCTCTGGACCCTCCTCCCAAGTAGTTTCAGGCCGGACCGGGGTGCTCAGTCATCCGTCTTTGGATTTCATGCGGGAAGTGCCGACGGAATTTACCACGATTTTATATGCAACGCTGACGCGATTATGTCCCAATTCAAAAACGACCAATCCTACCTGACGCATGCCGTGAGGCAAAGAAGTTATTGGCCGACAAGTTTCTGTGTCAGCTTCAAGAGAAGCTGTACGAAATACTTTCCGATCAATCTGCTCTTGCCGAGGATCACGCAGCCTCGGAACGCGAGGATCATCGTCTTTCACGGGAAACCCAGGCCCTGGGATACGATGGTCGAGAAAGGCCAGCGCTGGGGATCGACAAGGAGATTCGGGGTCGGCCCCGTTCCGTGGATCAAACAATATTTCAATCAGGCGGACGCGATGTTGGCTTCCCTCGCCGGCGGCCCGGACCCCGTTGTTCCACGCGCTTGGCGCACAAGTCCCATATCGGCCCCCGGAGCTGCAGACGATGCCGAGGAAGGCGCGCATGCCTCCACAGCAGTACCGAAAGACATTCAAGAACGTTCGCTGCGGCGTTAGGCCAGGATCGATATGCCGCGATCGTCACCAAACCCGCGCAGGTTCATTTCAATATCGCCGCCTTTATCCAGCGTATTCCCTTTCACGCGGCGGATTAAGCCACTTGCCCAAACGTTCACCGAAACTGGGCCGCGACGCCGTCAGCCTGGAGATTTGCCGGAAACGTCAACCGCGCCAACAGCCCGGATGGCTCCCCGTCCAACAGTTCCAGCGTTCCTCGGTGAGCTTGCACGATTTCCGCGACGATGGACAATCCAAGTCCGAAACCAGCGTTGCCATCAGTCCTCGCCGCATTCAATTTGAAGAATGGCTCCAACACCTGCATACGTGATTCCTTCGGTATCCCAGGACCATTGTCGGATATGTCGATCACCACCATGTCTCCGCTTCGCTTCAGCTCGATTGCGGCCCTGTCGCCAAATTTCACAGCGTTTTCACAAAGATTGGTCACTGCTCGCGTTATCGCGAGGGGCTTGCAATTGACGGACAGGTGGTTGGGGCCAATATAGTTGACCCTGTGACCGACATCTGCAAACTCGCTGCAAATCGTCTGCAGCGTCGTTGCCAGATCAATCGTTTCCACCTGCTCGCGATGATGGTCGTCACGCAGATAGCTGAGGCTCTCTTTGAGAAGGCTATCGATTCGAGAGATGTCGGCCAGCAACATATCGCGCAGTTGGCCGTCGCCGACCCGCTCTACTCGAAGTCTCAGTCTCGTCAATGGCGTGCGCAGATCGTGGCTCACCCCACGCAGCATCCGCGTCCTGCCTTGGATCATATCGGTGATACGATCGCTCATCTCGTTCAAGGAGCGTGCAACAGCGACGATCTCCACGCTGCCTTTCTCTTCGAAGATTACCCGGCCGGACGTGATGTCGGCATTCGCAGCCGCTGAAGCAATCTTCCGCAGCGGTCGCGTGATCGCCCAGACCCCGAACGAAGAAAACAGCACGATCAAGGTGATGAGCGCCAGTAGATAGTGTGGCCCCCGGACGAGGACCTCACTCCAGAACGCCGTGCTTGGAAGACCGCCCAGAACGAGGATTGTTTTATCGTCAACCTCGGTTGAGACGACGCGCTCGCCATCAACAAATGTTTGCCAGCCACCAAGTGGCATCTGCCTCCCGTCGGGGGAAAAAAGCCAATCTATCGTCGCGTCCAGGACGCTTTCCTGCGGCGATGAGTTCCTGAACGTTTCCGCCAAGGCACGAGGCCGCAGATTGAGATCCCAACCGGCACGATTGGCTGCCTGAAGAACGATGTCGCGCTCTTCGGGCGTGGCAGTTTTAAGGAGGGAACCTATCGTAAACACACTGTCGGCGAGTTCCTCAACGTCAACTATCGGATATTCATTTTCAACACGCTGCTCGAGAAAAGAGCCGCCTAAAACGGTAATAGTGAGGCCGAGAAGAATAATGCCCGTGATCTGACTATGGATCGTCGATAGGCCTGGAAACCGGCGGAAGAACATGAGCCCCCTTTTCGAATTGCGAAGCGCGCTTGAGCCGAGGCCACTCGGCAAAGCAGGAATATAGTCGAACTCCGTTACGAGATCCCGCGTTTCCTACTGTGCGATTATTACGTTTTGTTACGACAGGGCCGCCTCGTTGCCGATCGCGGCGGCTGCAACAAAGCGTAACAAAAAAACATGCACCGGAGGGCTCCGGCATGAAACACAAGCCGTCGCAGGCTCCTCTGTTGGGGGGGACTGATAACCTGTTCTGGAGCCCTTATGCTACATATTAAAAAAGCCAAGCGGCGTCTTTCGCCCCTCGCCTTATGCGCCGCCTTCAGCGTTGCGGGATTTTCCCCAAACGCCTACGGCGCCGACCAGACCGCCACGGAGCAGACGCCGGAGCCTCCTTTCGACAAGCAGCGTTTCGACAAACGCCAACCGGAGCGCAATTGGAGCCTGATCGTTGGTGCCGGCGCTTCTTACGATCCCAAATACGAAGGGAGCGACGAATTTGAAGTCAGCCCCATTCCTTTCGTGGTGTTCACCTATGGCGAATGGCTGGAAATCGATCCAGGTGGGATCAGCGTCACTGTCCTGGATCAAAGCGGATTTTCCATCGCCGCTCAAATCGGTTATGAATCGGGGCGGGATGACGGTGACGGTGATCGCCTCCGCGGTCTCGGCGACATCGATTTCGCCGCAACAGTCGGCGCAAAAGTCGGCTATGAATGGGGTCCGGTCGAAATCTATGCGAGCGTTGACCAGACCATCGCTGGCAGCGAAAGCCTGATTGGAAAGTTTGGTGTCGAATACTCGGCACCCGTCACGGAGCGTCTCATTCTGGGCGCACGCGCCGAAGCCACCGTCGCCGATGACAAGCACATGCAGGCTTATTTCGGCGTCGATGCCGCTCAGTCGGCACGTTCAGGCCTGCCTGAATATAAAGCAGGAGCAGGCTTGAAGCGCGTTGATCTTTCTGCCTCTGCCACATACGCACTGAGCGATCATTGGTTGGTGCGCGGTGAAGCGGGCATCGGCGTACTCACCGGAGACGCTGCGGATAGCCCAATCGTCGAGAAGAAGATCCAGCCTTCCGTTTCTGCTTTTGTCGGCTACAAATTCTGAAGCCGGGGGAGAAAACAAATGGCGTAAGCCTGCAGGGATCGCTTCCGATCCCGCAGGCGATACGCATTGCCGTGCGGCGACATTTTCGACCGCAAGATGCAATGCTGCGGCAGTCAGGAGCAGGCGCTCAAGCGCCTGAGAACGATCACGGCATATATTTCAGACTTCCTCCACCGACGCGGTGAAAGTATACCCTCCCAGCCTGACCGTCTGCAGAAGCGTTGGCTCGCGAGGATCAGCCTCGATCTTTTGGCGGAGGCGGCTGATATGCACATCAATACTGCGCTCGATCGGCCCAGCCAGCCCGGAATGGGTAAACAAGAGCAGTTCCTCGCGGGTGATGACCCTGCCCGGATTTCTGCAGAACGCCAGCAGAAGATCGAATTCCGTTGTTGTCAAAGCGATGCGGGCGTTGCTGGGGTCGTGAAGCCGGCGCCGCATCGGGTCGATCACCCATCCGTCAAAACGCAGCTTCCTCTGAGCCGAGCTACTTGTCAGGCCGTAAGAGGCGCGACGCAGGAGACTGCGAATCCGAGCGACCACTTCCCTCGGGCTGAAGGGTTTTGTGATGTAGTCATCGGCACCGACTTCAAGTCCTACGATCCGATCGACTTCCTCTCCGAGTGCCGTGAGCAGGATTATCGGGATCGTTCTTTCCGAGCGGATGCGCTTGCAAATGCTTAGGCCATCTTCGCCCGGCAGCATGACGTCGAGAATAATCAGGTCATAGGAATTGCTGCGAAGCAGGGACTGCATCACGTTTCCGTCCTCAGCCACGGTCGGCAGCATCCCGCTTTCCTGAATTGTCGACGCCAGAAGATTGCCGATTTCGAAGTCGTCTTCCACGATCAATATCTTCGCGGATGCTGAATTGGGCTGCATCGAGTCTTTTCCTGTTTGAGGACCCCATAATCGGCCGGCTGCTGGTCCTCGAATATTTCGCTTTATTAAGTTTTGTTACGGTCGCTGCTCGCAGTGATACCAAAAGCGCCCAGCCATGGCGATAAGAGCCGCGACCGCTCGCACCGCCACGCAGAATTGACGTAACCGACAGAGTGGCGGCGCCGCGGAAAAACCGCTCTGCGATAAACGGCAGGGCCGGCCAGGTGGCTGGCCGGCCCTCCGCTGGTCGTGCAAGCGTCCTTGCGGGGCCTGCAACCTTCAGATCTCGGCCGACTGGAGGAAGGGCTTGAAGATCCGAGCGGTACGATCGCCAAAGTCGGAAACGATCAGGTGGAGCGACGGGATGACGAGCAATGATAGAACCGTGGACACGAGGAGACCGCCAATCACCGCGATCGCCATGGGTGCCCTGAATTCGCCTCCGTCACCTACCCCGAGCGCGGAGGGGGTCATTCCCCCGATCATGGCAAACGTGGTCATGATGATCGGGCGAACGCGCTCCAAGCAGGCTTCGATGATCGCATCGACCCGAGGCATCCCACGGGCCTCGCGTTCGATGGCGAAGTCCAGGAGCATGATGGCGTTTTTCGTCACGATCCCCATCAACATCAGGATGCCGATGACGACGGGAAGCGAGACGGCGTGGCCGCTTAACATCAGGCCAGTTGCAACACCGCCGATAGACAGCGGAAGGGAAGCCAGAATAGTCCAGGGCGCCAGCACGCTCCCGAAGAGGAGAATGAGAACGACAAGTACAAGCATGACACCCGATCCCATCGCCACCACAAAGCTTGAGAACACCTCGCCTTCGGTATCGGAATCCCCGGTCGCTTGAATGCGCACGCCCGCCGGCAGGTTCTTGACGCTGTCGAGCTGTGTCAGCCTGTCGAGACCCTGGCCCGACGTCATGCCATCAGCCATATCAGCCGAGATTTCGATGCGACGCTGGCGATCAAACCGCTCGATGGCGGCGACCCTCTCATCGAAGCTGATGTCGGCGACAGACGACAACGGAACCGACGTCCCTTTCGTCGTCGGGACCGACAACATCTCAAGGGTTGGCAAGTCGTCGCGAGCATGCGCCTGGAGCAGCACGCGGATTGGAATCTGTCGGCCACCGTCAAGGAAGTTGGGCAGCCGGCTGTCGACGTCGCCCACCGTCGATACCCGGATTGTGCGCGCAAGTTCTGCCGCAGATACACCGATCGTTGAAGCCTTGTCAGGGTCAACTTTCACCCGAAGTTCCGGGCGCGTAGCTACGTTGTCGGCGCTCGGGTTGACGAAGTTCCTGTCGGCAGTGAGCTCATGCAGTATGCTGTCTGCGGCCCGCTGAGCCATAGCGCCATCCGCGGACAGGACAGCGAAAGATATGTCCCGCCCACCGCGGGTATTGAGAAAGCGCAGCCTGACGTCCGAAATCGAGGAAAGCGCCTTTTCAAGATCGGCTTGTATCGAGAACGACGAACGGTCGCGCTCGGATTTGTGGAACAGATCGATCAGGACGGTCGCATATCGTACATCCTCCTGTCCCGCCGTGCTCGACCCCGCCCTGACGAACACGCCTTCCACCGCGGAATCCCGCCGGATCACGGAAGCTATTTCGTCCGTCGCTGTTCTTGTTTCGTGCAAGGCCGCGCCAGGGGGCAGCTCCACGGAGAGGGTCAACCGCCCCGTGTCCTCTTCCGGCAAAAAGGCGGTGGGCAGGGAGACCAGACCGTATAAAGCCAGGGCGAAGGCCGCAAATGCGCATCCGACCGTCATCCATCGCCACCGCAGACTGACCTTCAGCAGCCGTCCATAGGCCGACACCAGACGCCCTCTCCGGATGTCGGACGGAGGAGCGTTGGTCATGATGTATGCGGCCATGATTGGGGTGATCAATCGGGCCGCCAGAAGCGAAAAGAACACCGCGATCGCAACCGTCAACCCGAATTCCCGGAAGTACAGCCCGACCACTCCGCTCATGAAACCCACCGGCGTGAAGACAGCCATGATCGTCGCGGATATGGCTATGACCGCAAGCCCTATTTCGTCAGAGGCGTCCAATGCGGCCCGGTAGGCGGATTTGCCCATGTCGCGGTGACGCACCACGTTTTCGATTTCAACGATCGCATCGTCCACGAGAATCCCTGTCACAAGGGTGATCCCAAGCAGACTGAGGATATTGAGGGAGAAGCCCAGGAGATCGATGGCAAAAAAGGTCGGGATGATCGAAAGCGGAAGCGCGATTGCCGCAACGATCGTGCCCCGCCAGTCGCGCAGGAATAAGAACACGACGACGATTGACAACGCTGCTCCCTCATAGAGCGTATGCATGGCCGAGTTGTAGTTGCCCGCCGTGTAGGACATATTGTCGTCGACCAGCTTGAAGCGCGTCGACGGCTGTTCGAGATTGAGCTTCTCCAGTGCGGCGGCCACTTCTTCCGCCACGACAAGTTCGCTCGCACCCTTCGAGCGATATACCGCGAAGCCTACGACCTCCTCCTGGTCCAAAGTGGCAAAGGCGCGGGCCTCGGCGATCGTATCCTGGACGCTGCCGACATCGTCCAGTTTCACACTGGCGTCGTCCGACAGGAGGATGCGAGCATCACCGAGTTCTGCAATCGTCCGCGCTGCCGCAGCGGTCGTCAGCGCCCGTTCCCTGCCATTCAGGTTGCTGCGCCCCCCAGAGCGATCCAACTGGCTTTCGATGAGGCTTTCGTTGACGGCATTCGCCGTCAGGGAAAGCGCCTGCAATCGCGAAGGATCGAGCGCGACATGGATCTCCCTGTCAGCACCTCCGACACGGTCAATGCGGCCAACGCCCTTCAGACCCTGCAGCTGCCGGGCAACAACGTCGTCGACGAACCACGAAAGCTCCGCAACGCTCATGTCCTGGCTTGTGACGGCATAGGTCACGACCGCGTGTGCTTCCTCCTCCGCCCGCTCGATGACAGGCTCATCTGTTCCATCCGGAAGATCGCTGCGGATTTTGGCAACTGCGTCGCGGACGTCACCCATGGCGCGGTCAGGCGAAATCACGCCTAACTCAAATTCGACAGCGGTAACGGAGCGGCCCTGGGTGACGGTCGACTTGATCTCTTCTACGCCTGCAAGAGACGCGACTGCGTCTTCAACAAGACGAGTAAGTTCAGTCTCCAACTCGCTCGGCGCGCCGCCGGGCTGGTCGATAGTCACATTCACCGCCGGCTCGTCGATCGTCGGGAAGTAGGTAACAGGCAGCCGTGAGAAGCTGTAGAGACCCGCGGTGACAAGGATTAGGAATAGGAGGATCGAGGGAAGCGGATTACGGATCGCCCAGGCCGATATGTTCATTGAAGTCGAGCTCCGAGCCGATTTGGGGTCGATGTGGATGCGTCGGCACGCGCTTCCGGCGTCGCGGCCAATACCGGCCTCACCCGCTCCTGTGCCTTCAGGAAGGCACCTGATTTCAGGACGACCTCCTCACCCTCCCGGATGCCGTCGACGATTTCCACGAACCCGCTTTGCTGCGATCCGATGCGGACCGGGCGGATATCCACGAGCCCGTCCGAAACGACGTAAACGTTATGGCCAGCCACCGTGCTTTTGACGGCTGTTCCGGGGAGGAGAACATTCTGCCGGCCTTCGACACTGATGCTGCCGCGCGCAAAGACGCCCGGGAAAAGTCTGGCCTTGTCTGCAAGTTCGATCCGCACCGTCCCGCTTCTTGTCTTGGGATCGAGTTGCGCGGCATTCAGCCGGACGGTCCCTGCGATGGCTGCGTCGCGTCCTGGTAAGGTAATTTCGGCGCTCATGCCTTCGCGCAACCGAACGAAGCTCGTCTCCGTCACCTGCGCCACGAACTCGATATCATCGTCATCAGCGATGACAAAAAGAGGTCCGGCGGAACTCGATGTCATAGCACCGACACGCGCGCTCCTGCTCAAGATCCGGCCTGAGCTGGGCGCCCGAAGGGTACTCCTCTGAACGGTCAGTTCGATTTCCCGCCGCTCGCTGGCGATCAATTGTTGATCTGCGTTGGCGAGCTCCAACGATTGGCGCGCCAGTCTCAACTCCGCGACGGCTCGGGCGTGAGCGTTCAAGTCTTCCTCGAGGACATTGTCGGCGATGGCACCTTTCGGCTGCAGCGAGCGGCTGCGTTCCAGCTTCTTGCGCGCTTCGGCTTCGGTGACCATTGCCACATCTATCTTGCTGCTCTCGACGGCCACGGCAGCATGCGCGCGAAGGAGGCTCACCGCATTCTTGTCCAGCAACATCAGGGCTTCGGTCGTGTCCAGGACCGCAAGCGCCTGGCCGCGCTCGACATGTTGACCAGCCTCTACCAGGATCTGGCGCACCTCCTTGCCGAGGACGGCGGGATAGACCTCGATCTCTTCCCGCGCGGCAAGCGAACCAACCACCTCGATCCTTTCCGTCAGCGCGCCTCGCTTGGCGACGATCGTCGTTACCGGCATCTGAGCGTCTGCCGATACCGCGGTCGAAAGCATGCACGCGAGTACCGCTGCTTTACCGACAAGCGCGCAGCAGCGTCGAAGCGTGGATGATACGGTCGATAATGCGATCATTGAGTGGACCTTTTAATTAAGCCGCCAAGCGCCCTTGGCCGGTTTGGGTTAGGTCACACGATAACGATGGGCAGGAGCCGCACTGTGTAGTCACATTAAGAAATGTTACGGCACGCTCATGCGCCTCTCAGCCTGGACCGGCATGCAAGTCGGCCTGCATGATTCGCTGGCCTCCCCTTTACGCATGGGATATTGCGATGCGATACTTTGCGACAATTTCCCTGTTTTGCGGCATACGCGTGCGACAAACACCTGGGCCGGGCGGGCCGGCAAGGCGCCGAGGGACAAACCGTGCCGCCCCGCCAACCACGGCGCAGCGGAAATAGGGGCCCTGCAGCGAATAATGGTTCTGGATCACCATGCACAACGGACAGTCGAAATTTACGTCTCCAAATAGGACCAAAGGCTGCCCCGCCGCGGGGCTAAAGTCTGAATCGCCGTGGCGGCCACAGTTTGGTCCGATTTCGCCTGAACTTTTCGGGCTGCCAAAATAGTTCCTTGGGGTTCCAAACAGAAGCACGGCGCAACAGCAAGCGAGGCGGGAGTTATCACAAGTTCTGCGCAACTGGGGGGCTCCATGCTTCATCATGCACGCGACCGACAATTAGATGGGCTCAGAACCCTTGCCGTCTCAATGGTTCTCTACGCGCATTTTTTCGCGGCCGACGGGTCGCACTGGGGCCATATCGGCGTACGCCTGTTCTTCGTTCTCAGCGGCTTCCTGATAACCCGGCTTTTGCTGGAAGCGCGCTCTGCCACCCAGTACGAACCAGGCACCGCGCTGAGATCGTTCTATATTCGCCGGGCGCTCCGCATATTCCCGCCGTACTTTGCAGTGCTCAGCTTCGTCTGGCTGGTTAACCTCGAGCAGGCCCGCGGCAGCATCAAATGGCATGCCCTTTACCTGTCGAATTTCTGGTACGCCCTTCGCGATGAATGGACGCCTTGGATTCTCTGCCATACCTGGAGCCTGAGCATCGAAGAGCAGTTCTATGTCCTGTGGCCGCTCGTCATCCTGCTCGCCCCGCGTCGTTGGCTTGAGCCGATCTGCATCGCTCTCATCGTGTGCTCGCTTGCCTATCGGTTCTATTGGCCGTTCACGGGGACGCCTTCGCTCGCGCGGGATCTTCTTCCTCCGGCGTCGATGGACGCACTGGTGGCGGGCGCGCTCCTTGCGCTCTATCGCGCGCGGTCACGGACATTGCCGCACTGGATGCGGCTGAGTTCGGTACCCCTGCTTGTTACAACGGCCATTCTGATGTGGCTGAAACCGCTTCCCCTGTCACCAACGCTCGCCTGGATGAATTGGATCGGCTTGGAGGTTCTTCCTCTTATCCCGCTCACGGCTCTGGTCGGATACTGTTCGTCGGGCCTGCGTGGAGCTCCGGGCCGCCTGTTGGAATTTCCCCCGATGACCACTGTCGGACGCGTCAGCTACGGGGTTTACCTGTACCATCCGATCGTCCTCTCCTTCGTCGTCAGTGCACAGCCTTGGATTCCGTTCAACGTCTCGGAACAGGGTTTGGGGCGCCTCATCGTAGCGACCACGGGAACGCTGGTCTTGGCCGCGATCTCGTGGCTGGCGTTCGAAAAACCACTCAACCAGCTCAAGCGTTATTTCCCATACGTCCCCCCAAGCAGACTTGACCCGACGTATGACGCGCCGTCTGCCACAGCCATTTCGGAGGCTGCGCAAATGCAGGAACTTCGATTTGCCACGCCATTGGGAGCCGAACGATGTCCTCCCCGCTGATCTCCGTCCTATTGCCCGTCTATAATGGCGAGCCTTATCTCGCTGCCGCGCTCGAGAGCATACTGCGCCAGGACTACAGGCACTTCGAGGTCGTCGCCATCGACGATGGCTCGACCGATCTGTCGCTGGATATTCTGCACCGATATCAAAAATTTGACGATCGCGTCCGCATCGTCTCGCGCGAAAACCGCGGGCTGATCGCGACCCTGAACGAGGGCATTGCTCTGGCCAGAGGTGACCTGATCGCACGAATGGACGCGGACGACATCTCCTATCCAACCCGCTTTTCCCGTCAGGTCGCGTTCTTTGAGGAGCACCCCCGGCTTGCGATCTGCGGAACGGAAGTCGATCGGCTTCTCGGCAGCCGCGTCGTGCGCAGCACGCCAAATCCCATTTATCAGTCGGGGGATTGGCACATATTGTCGTTGTTCTTCACGATCTTCCTGCATTCGACGGTGATGTACAATCGCAAGGTCATTCCCGAAGATATGCTGGTCTATGACGCAAGCTACGTCCACGCGGAGGACTTCGATCTCTTCAGGCGCATTACACGCGAGTTTCCGGCGGCGATGATCGATGAGGGCCTGATCGCCTATCGTATCCACTGCGACAGCGTCACAAACAGGCACAAGCGGCAAATGCGCCGAACCCACCTGAAGATCGTCGCCGAGAATCTCGAACGGCAGGCTCTCAACGACGATCCCGACGCTCTTCTTGATATCGGCGCAGCCGTTACGCCGGATACGGTGCGCCGAGCCGCCGATTGCATGCTCGCGATCGAAGAAAAGGTCGCCGAGCAAGCTGGTGCGAGCGCCAGCAGCTACGCAGAAGGAGCCCTTTGCTTCTTCTATTTCCTCTACCAATTCATTGCCGATGAGCAACGTCCGGAGTTGACCCACGCATTTCTCATGCGAACGGGAAAATGGGACGTCATCCGGCGACGGGAACGCTACGGGCTTCGAGCCGCCGTCGCTGCGCCCTGGTTGAGCCGCATGTCGGAAGTGGCGATCCGGAGGCTCGATGGGATGGCACGATACTATCAATCGGTGCCGGCCAAGACGGTGTTGCCGCTTCAAGGACTGGCCTGATGTCCGAGGAGAACAAGCAGACCCCGCACGTCAGTCCCCCCTTGTCTCCCGACGGGCGCCACCCCATCGATGCAAGCTTTATCGTCTGCACCAGGAACAGGGCCGCCGCGCTCGAGGCGTGTATCAGCTCGATCGAAGCCGCCTGCCAAGCCTGTTCCCTAAGCTGCGAGCTGGTGGTGGTCGACAACGGATCCACCGACGATACAGCCGCACGTTTGTCGCGTATCGCGGCGAAATCTGCGGTTCCCGTCAGATGGATGGTGGAGCTACAGCCCGGCCTTGCTGCCGCGCGCAATACGGGAATGGAGCGGGCGCGAGGCAGGCTTCTGATCTTCATCGATGATGACTGCGTCGTCGAGACCTCCTACCTCCAGGATCTGAACCGTCATTATTCGGCAGGTGAGCGATGTATTGTCCGGGGTGGCCGGGTCGATCTCGGCAGCCCGCGCGATCTGCCTTTCACCATCAAGAGGTCGCGGTTCCGGGCCCGTTTCACGCCGGATGTTCATCCGGGCGGGTTTGTGCTCGGCTGCAACATGACCATGCATCGGGAAGCGGCAACCCGCATCGGGCGCTTTGACGAACGGTTCGGGGCCGGCGGCCCGCTGCGGTCCGCAGAGGATACGGATTACCTCGTCCGTGCCTATCAACTCGGTATTCCAATCGAATATGTTCCCGACATGACGGTCCGGCATTTTCACGGGCGAACCACGCGCGATGCAATCGAACAGCTTCACCGGGATTACAGCTTTGGAAACGGCGGCCTTTGCGCCAAGCATATGTTCAAGGCCCCCTGGCTGCTTCGTCACTTCTGCTGGACGACCCGATCGGCCTGGCGGGAGCTGTTCGGCGGCTACCGTTTCGATCCGGAGATTTCCCTGTCCCACCTGACGATCGTGGTGATGAACCTGGTCGGAGCAGCCAAGTTTGCCTTGCTCGCCATTCGGTGGCCAAAACAGGCAGACGCTGACACGACCAGCCATCTGCGTCGCCCGCAACGGGAATCGCCGCCATGCTAGATTTCCTCACATCGAGTTCTCACCTCCTGCGCGAGGCTCTGGGGAAAAACAGCGGCCTCTTGGTTGTCGTTGTCATCCTTGGACTGAGCAGCGCCGTGCTCGAAGGCACCGGCATCGGTCTTGTCATCCCGATGCTCAGCATCATTGCCGGCGAAAGCGACGCTTCGGGCATGGCCGGCCTTTCCGCCGTTTTCCAGCGGGTGGGCGCGGGATTGGACGACCAGACGCGGCTGATCGTCATCGCGGCCGCCATTCTCGGACTGATCACCGTGAAGAACGTGCTGGCTTTTGCCAACGCGGTGCTCGCCAATTTCATATATGGCAAGGCCGGCCATTCGATCCGGAACCGTCTCGCCGATCAGCTTTTGACGATCGGCTACCCGTTCTTCCTCCAGCAAAGCCCGGGCCGGCTGCTGAACATCATCTCCAACGAGTCCTGGCGGGCCTCGGATGCGGTCCAGACCATCCTTGCCGCGATCGTGAATGCATCAGCGGCCGTTATCCTGCTCGCATTTTTGCTGCTTCTTTCGTGGCAGATGTCGTTATGCGTTATGCTTGGGCTTGTCCTGATCCAGGCCATCCATGCGTTGCTGTCAGCCGGCCTGAAGGCCCCGAGCCGCAACGTCACGTCGTTCAACAGTGAACTCGCCGCGAGGATGCTTCACCTCGTTCACGCCGGGCGCCTGATCCGCGCATTCGGACAGGAAATGCGTGAAAGAGCGATCTTCGACGCGGCTTCGAATGCCGTGCGGAAGGCAGGTTTTGTTCTTAACTGCCGCCAGGCAGCTCTCCCGCCGCTCACCGAAGTGCTGCATTCCGCCCTCTTTCTGGGCGTGGTTGTCAGTGCATGGCGGGTTGGGGTCGGTTTCCCGGTCATCGTGGCTTTCGTCGTCCTGCTTTACAGGCTACAACCGCATGTCCGCGCGCTGCAGATTGCCTGGAGCCAGATCCAGGGATGGAGTGGTGCGCTGGAAGAGGTCGGATGGCTCCTGGATTCCTCCGACAAACCACCGGCTCCCCAGGGTAGTCGTCCGATCCGGGGGCTCCGCCAGCAGATCAAGTTCGACCAGGTGACCTTCAGGTATCCGGGCGCAAGCACACGACCCGTGGTCCTGCGTTCGGTAAGCTTCGAGATCCGCCAGGGCCGCTCGACCGCAATTATCGGACGGTCGGGCGCCGGCAAGACCACGATCGTCAATCTCCTATGCCGGTTCGTGGAGCCGGATCAGGGCAATATTCTTGTCGACGGCATTCCCCTCCGCCAAATCGATCCCGCTCAGTGGCGCCGGCAGATTGCGCTTGCCAGCCAGGATCTTGAACTGGTGGACGGCACCATTTTCGAGAACATCGTCTACGGCCACAATACCTCCCTCCCCGAGGCCGAAAGCGCGGCCAGACTTGCCGAAGCGCACGAATTTATCGAGAAGCTGCCTGACGGATATGAAACTGTCGTCGGTTATCGGGGAGCGAGCCTGTCGGCCGGTCAACGACAGCGGATCGCCCTAGCGAGAGCGCTGGTCCGCGATCCGGAAATCCTGATCCTGGATGAGGCCACGAATGCCATGGACGGTCTATCCGAGGCATCGATCGTGGAGACTTTGAAATTGAGAGCCGGACGCCGCACCACGATCGTTGTCAGCCATCATCACAGCACCATTTCCTTCTGTGACGAGGTCGTCATTCTCGGTGCGGGCCGCGTCCGCAATCAGACGCCCTTTGCTGAAGTTGCATCCTTGAGCATGGAACAGCTTTACGAACATGAGATGTCGCATGGCAGCCCGTCGTAACCAGTGCCGAGCGGCAATGGGTTTTGCTCCCGACCTTAGCGAACCGTGACAACCAATGGCACAATCTCGTCCTCGGCCATCCGCCAGGTGTTGCGGCCGGCCGACTTTGCCCGATAGAGCGCCCGATCCGCGGCCTGGACAAGCGCTTCTCGGTCGCCGGCGACAACACTTGCGGCGGCTATGCCTATGCTGACACCGATGCTGATCGACAATCCCTTGATCCGAAAAGGTGCGCTCAAGGCCGATATACATCGATCGGCAAGGCCGATATCCGCCTGGCCCTCGCTTTTCACGAGGATGGCGAATTCGTCGCCGCCGAGGCGAGCCACCAGATGTCCGCCCGCAGCCGAACGCAATCGCTCACCGGCAAGCTTTAAGACCTCGTCACCGGCGGCATGGCCGAACGTATCATTAACCGGCTTGAACCCGTCGAGATCGAGGCAGTAAACGGTGACAACGCCCTCGTTCGCTTCGGACTTGAGTGCCTCATCGAGAGCTTTGTAGAATTGCATCCGGTTCGGCAGGCCCGTCAGAACGTCATGATGCGCCAGCCTGTTGGCCTCGGCCTCCGCCAGCACCCGATCGCTGACATCCGCGACCGTCAGCAGGAACCGTCGATCGCCGCCATCGTAGAGCAACCGGACATAAATGAGGACATGGTGTTCCCTGCCCTGCGCCGTTCGCTGGCGCCACACGGTGCGCGCTTCGCAATCGCCACCGAGATTGCGGAGCCTCGCGGCGAACTCCTCGCCCTGGCCTTCGGCGTGCATGTCGAAAACGGCTTTGGCAAGAATGATCGAGCGCTCATAGCCATAAAACTGAAGCGCCGCGTGATTGGCTTCAAGGATCGCAAGGCTGTCGCCATCGCAGAGCAGCATCGGCATCGGGTTTGCGTCGAACAATTGCCGAAGCCACTCCTCCCGTTGCTTGAGGCTGGTAATGTCTATGCGCATTCCGATGGCGCCGCCATCCGGCGTGCGGCGATCGTCGTAGCGCAACCATCGCCCGTCTTTCATTTGCCGCTCTTCCTGCGATACGGGCTGATGAAACTTCGCCATGCGCTCGCTAAGCCAGACGCCCTGGTCCGGCACAACCTCCTGAATGCTGCCGCTTGCAAGGCTGATCTTTAAAATCTCCTCGAACGGAATTCCGGGCGTCAGGTATTCGGCGATATCGGCATAGAGATCGGCGTATTTCTGGTTCCAAAGGACGTAACGGTCCTTGGCGTCGAAGACACAGACGGCCTGCGGCAACATCTCGATGACATATCGCAGGCGAAGATTGGCTTCCCGAGCGGCAAGCCCGGCGGATTTTTCCTGCGCTGCGGCCTCGATCCAGACCACGGTGATCGGCTCGCCCGATCCGGGACATGACGAAACTCTGACGGTGCAGTTCCGGGTTCCTCCTGCCCTGCAGCTCAAGAGAACCGACGAACCCTCGGGATCATCCAGCGGCCATCCAGGCAGGAGATCGGCGATACCTGTGCCGCACAACGTGCCCGGTTCGTCAAAAAGTGCTCTTGCCTCGGCATTCGCAAAGGTGACGAAACCCGCTGCGTTCACAATGAGCGCGGCAAGCGGACAGGATTCCAGCAGGATCATCACTTCCGCACCAAGCATAGCTCCCTCAGGCACAGCCGATCTGCCCGGAAAAATTTACGGATGAAGGATAAGCGGGAAGAATGAAATAAATCACTAAAGTTCAAGTGCCGCATATAAATGACGCGTCCTCGCTCCGAGGCATTCCGACATCTGAGCGAGGGCACCGTTCGTTTTGAAGGCCAAACCCTCAGTCCGCGCGCAGATTTCCAATCACAGGCGGCCTCCAAGCTCATCCTCGATATGGACGCGGATGATCTCGTCGAAATTTTTCTCCGCGGTAAAGCCGAGGGCGGTAGCGCGTTTTGCCTCGAAACCAGGTGCCCAGCCAGCAACCATTCTCATGATCATCTCGTCGGGTACGCGACGAATGAGGTTTACTGCCCTTTCGCCCGCCACGCGGCGAAGCGCATCGATCTGTTCGCCGACGGTTGCGCTGACGCCCGGCATTGAAAGATTGCGGTGTGGGCCGACCGGCTCGAGATCCATATTCGCCGCATGGACGAGGTATCCGACAGCCGAGCGAGGCGATGTATGCCAGTGGCGCACCTCATCCGACACGGGCAGGATCGCCTCCTGCCCGATCAGCGGTTCGCGCAGAATGTTCGAGAAGAAGCCCGACGCGGCTTTGTTGGGTTTGCCTGGCCTGATGCACACGGTCGGCAGCCGGATGCCGATGCCCTCAAAGAAGCCCCGGCGGGTGTAGTCCGAAAGGAGCAATTCCGAAATGGCCTTCTGGGTGCCGTAGCTGGTAAGCGGCGTCAGGTGGAAATCATCGGGAATGGGGAATGGAAGCGGGGCGCCCACAACCGCGATAGATGACGTGAAGACCACCCGCGGCTTGTAGCCGCCCTCTCCGTTCGCGAGGCGGATCGCATCGAACAGATAGCGGGTGCCATCCAGATTGACCCGGTAACCCTTTTCGAAATCGAGTTCCGCCTCCGCGGATACGATCGCGGCAAGGTGAAAGATCACATCGGGGCGGGACCTGATGAACTTTTCGGCCTCGCCCGGCATCGAGAGGTCGGCGTCGCTCGTCATCACGGATCCGGAAAACCCCTCCGGATGATCGGGCTTCACGACGTCGACCAAGGTCAGCTTGTCGATCGGCTTGCCGAGAACGCTGCCATCGGCGATGAGACGCGCCGCCAGTTTGCGGCCCACCATGCCGGCCGCGCCTATGATCAGAATATGCATGCTTCCTCCCATCTCGACCCGAAGCGCACGACTGCCCGGATACGCGAAATTTATATTGTACGGTTGTCTGATAACCTTATATGCTCCCTTTGAAAACAGGATAGTTGTGCGCCGGGAATAAGGCGCGGGGCAAACCGAACTATCCAGCCAGGGGACGGATCATCCGGAGGGACCACTGAGAATGACGAGCCTGCAGACCGACCCGGTCGGGAAACATCGCCTCCTCCTGCGATCGATGCTTGGCGAGGACCTTGTCCTGACCGACACGGATTCAATGGCGCGATACTGTCGAGACTGGCACGGCGACGTGACCAGTGCTGCGGTTGCCGTCCTGAGGCCGCGATCGACGGACGACGTGGTGGCTTGCGTGAAAGGCTGCCGTGATCTCGGCCTCACCATAGTCCCCCAGGGAGGCAATACAGGCCTCGTGCTGGGCGGCCTTCCCGATATGCCGGAGCGTCAGGTGGTCCTCAGCCTGGAACGCATGAACCGCATCCGCAAGATCGATGTCGACGACTTCTCCGCCGTCGTCGAGGCGGGCTGCATCCTGTGGGAGTTGAAGGAAGCGATCGCCGCGGAGGGAATGTTCTTCCCGCTGGCGCTCGGCGCGCAGGGAAGCTGCCGGATCGGCGGCAACGTCTCGACCAATGCCGGCGGCATCAATGTGCTTCGATACGGCATGACGCGCGAACTGGTGCTGGGCCTGGAGGTCGTCCTGCCGGACGGTACGGTTTTCGACGGTCTCTCGACGCTCAGGAAGGACAACCGCGGCATAGACTTGAAGCAGCTCTTCATCGGCGCCGAAGGCACGCTCGGCATCGTCACCGCCGTGTCGGTCAAGCTGACGCCCAATCCCGATCAGGTGGCGACCGCCCTTGTCGGCCTCGCCTCTTTGGAGGATGCAATCACTCTCTATCGCCGGGCCCGGCGGGACTGTAGCGACTTGATGTCCGCCTTCGAATTCATGCCGCCCCTTGCCTTCACGCTCGCCCGGGAAGCCATGCCGGATCTGCCGATCCCGATGGCCACCGACTATCCCTCCTATGTTCTCATGGAGGTTTCCGGTTCGGGCCTCGTCGATATCGCCGACCTGATGCAGCGGTTCCTCGAAGGCGTCATGGAAGACGGCATCGTCCTCGACGGTGCGATTGCCTCGTCACAGGCGCAGGCGCGAAACCTGTGGCTGATCCGGGAGGGAATGAACGAAGGCCAGGCGAAACGTGGTGTCCATATGCGCAGCGACGTTTCGGTTCCGCTCTCCAAGGTGCCTTCCTTTGTCGCCGAGGCCGAAAAGGCGATCCACGACGCGTTGCCCGACTGCGTGTGCGTCTCCTACGGTCATGTCGGCGATGGGAATGTCCATCTTAACGTTCTGCCATCCGTGGAACTGCCCCATCAACAGCGGCTCGAACGGATTTACCAGTCGAAAACGATCCTGAACCAAGTGCTTGACCGGTTCCACGGCAGCCTCAGCGCCGAGCACGGCATCGGCCGGCTCAAGCGGGCGGACTTCGATGCGCGCCTTCCGGAAACCAAGCGCCGCCTTTTGACGTCCATCAAGAATGCCATCGATCCCGACATGGTGATGAACCCAGGCTGCCAGTTGAATTTTACCCGGAAGTCATAGAAGAGCGTCATAGGGGAGAGCCGGCGCCGTGGTAATGGACTTCAGCCAGATCAGACGAAACGAACATCTGCCCGCGCGGATCGCGTCGCAGATCGGACGCGAGATCAGCGATGGCCGGATCGCGCCGGGCGAGAAGCTGCCGACGGAACACATTCTGGCAAAGACCTTCGGCGTCAGCCGGTCGGTCGTGCGCGAAGCGATCGCGCAACTTCGCAATGAGGGTCTGGTCGAGACCCGGCAGGGTGTCGGAGCGTTCGCCACCGATTTTGAGCACCGGCAGTCGATTCGCATTGAACAGGGCAATCTTGCCGACCACGCAAGTTTTCAAAGCCTGTTTCAGCTCCGGCTGCCCCTTGAGATCGAAGCTGCCGGTCTCGCAGCCACCAATCACACCGCCGAAGACCTTGTGAGACTTGACGAAGCGCTCGAACAGATGACAGGCGAAGAGAAGTGGACCGAAAAAGGCGTCCTGGCCGACCTCGCCTTTCATCGCCAGATCGCGGCTTCCACGCATAACGAATACTTCCTGTTATTCCTCGGTTTTATCGCGGAGCGAATTCACCTGGCGATCAATACTGCCCGGGACGCAGCGGTGTTGACCGAGATCGTCGAAGTGACGATCGCGGAACACGTCGCAATCCGCAACGCCCTTGCGAGCCGCGATCCTATCCGCGCCCGGGAGGCGATGCGCCATCATCTCCACGGCGCGGCAAGTCGTCTCGACCTTCAACTGAAAGTTTATTAAGTTCCACCCGGTCGCTCCGTTAGATCGATCCAGGAGATTTCCTGAAAGCAGTCAAGGGCCGCTGGACAGCGAGTAAAACTCTCTTTAGAAATACCGCCGATGGAGAGTTGTCAGACATCCTGACAATAGGCAGGATGCGGGAGATGCGCCTTGTGAAGGCAGGGGAGGAGATGCCGATTACATATGAAATCGGAGACTGCACCGAATATAGAGCCTTCAGGCTCGAGCATTCGTTCCATCAGCGGGAACACGGTGACAAATGCCGGGAGTGGAGCTTTGGGCCATCGGCCTTGATGAAGAACCTCGCCGGGCGTGGGCTTATTTAGACAAAACGGGAGGGGAATATGCAAAAAACAATCAATCTCTTTTTCAGATTTCTGGAAATCCTGCTGATCGTCCTGCTCTCGGCGATGGCGATCATGGTTTTCGCCAATGTCGTCCTGCGTTACGCCTTCAATTCCGGGATGTCCGTCTCCGAGGAACTGTCCCGCTACTTCTTCGTCTGGCTGAGTTTCATCGGCGCCGTCGTTGCCTTTCGCGAGCATGGCCATCTCGGGGTGGAAAGCGTGGTGGCGCTCTTCGGCCGCACGGGCCGCCTGGTCTGCATGATCCTGTCGAACATCATCATCCTCGTCTGCTCGGCAATCTTCTTCTGGGGCACTTGGCAGCAGTTCGAGATCAACGCCAGCATGAGCGCGCCGGTGACGGGCATTTCTATGATCTGGGTCTACGGCATCGGCCTGTTCACCGGCGGCGGCATGTCGCTGATCGCGCTGGAGCGCCTGTTCCGATATCTCAGCGGTCGCGTGACGGAGGAAGAGATCAGCATCTTCGCCGGTGAGAACCTGACGATCGAGCAGATGGCGGAGCGTACCTGATGACACTTATCGTATTCATCGTATCGCTTCTGGGCGCCATGGCGATCGGCGTGCCGGTGGCCTTCTCGCTGATGTTCTGCGGCGTCGTGCTCATGTGGTACATGGACATGTTCAACACCCAGATCATTGCCCAGAACATGATCGCCGGTGTCGATACCTTCACCCTGCTTGCCATACCCTTTTTCATCCTCGCCGGCGAACTGATGAACTCGGGCGGCCTGTCGCGCCGGATCATCGACTTCGCGATTGCCTGCGTGGGGCATATCCGCGGCGGTCTTGGCATTGTCGCGATCATGGCGGCCGTCATCATGGCGAGCATCTCGGGCTCGGCCGCCGCCGATACGGCAGCGCTTGCCGCCATCCTCATCCCGATGATGGCGAAGGCGGGCTACAACGTGCCGCGGTCCGGCGGCCTGATCGCCGCTGGCGGCATCATCGCCCCGATCATTCCACCGTCGATGGCCTTTATCGTCTTCGGCGTCGCCGCCAACGTGTCGATCACCCAACTCTTCCTGGCCGGCATCTTCCCCGGCATCCTGATGGGCGTAGCGCTGGTCATCGCCTGGCTGATCACCGTTCGGAAAGACAACGTTCAGCCGCTGCCCAAGGCTTCGATGAGCGAACGCATGCATATGACGGGCCGCGCCGCCTGGGCACTCGGCATGCCGGTAATCATCCTTGGCGGCATCAAGGCCGGCATCATGACACCGACCGAGGCCGCCGTCGTCGCCGCAGCCTATGCGCTTTTTGTCGGCATGGTGATCTACCGCGAGCTGAAGCCGAGCGAGCTGCCGCATGTCATCCTGCGGGCAGCCAAGACCACCTCGGTCATCCTGTTCCTAGTGGCCGCGGCACTCGTGTCCTCCTGGCTGATCACCGCTGCCAATATTCCGGCCGAGATCGTCGGTTACATCGAGCCGCTGATCGACCGCCCGATGCTGCTGATGTTCGCCATCATGATCCTGGTGCTGGTCGTCGGGACGGCGCTCGACCTGACGCCGACCATCCTGATCCTGACACCGGTGCTGATGCCGATCGTCAAGCAGGCAGGTATCGACCCTGTCTACTTCGGTGTTCTGTTCATCATGAACAACTCCATCGGCCTCATCACGCCACCTGTGGGCGTGGTGCTGAACGTGGTCAGCGGCGTCGCCCGCATTCCACTCGGAAAGGTGACGGCTGGTGTCTGGCCGTTCCTGATTGCCGAGACGCTCGTGCTCTTTCTACTCGTCCTGTTTCCAGACCTCGTCATCGTGCCTGCACGCTGGCTCCGTTAAACCTGTCTCAAACTCATCCATGGGAGGATAACATGAGAAAACTTCTACTGACCACCACTGCCCTTGCCATCGCCTGCTCGTCGGCCGTCCCGGCCTTCGCCGAATTTAAGGCACGCAACATCCGTGTCTCGAACGGCATCAATGCCGACCATCCGGTCGGCAACGGCATCAATGCGATGCAGAAATGCCTGGACGAGAAGTCCGGCGGCAAGATCAAGCTGACGGCCTTCTGGGGCGGCGCTCTCGGCGGCGACCTGCAGGCCACGCAGGCGCTGCGTTCCGGCGTCCAGGAAGCAGTGGTGACGTCCTCGTCGCCGCTGGTCGGCATCGTCCCGGCGCTCGGCGTCTTCGACCTGCCCTTCCTTTTCGGCAACGCCCAGGAAGCCTACAAGGTCCTCGACGGCAAGTTCGGCGACATGATGAACCAGAAGCTGGATGCTGCCGGCCTCGTCAACCTCGCCTATTGGGAAAACGGCTTCCGCAACCTGTCGAACTCGGTTCGCCCAGTCAACAAGTGGGAAGATTTCTCGGGGATGAAGGTTCGCGTCATGCAGAACAACATCTTCCTCGATACCTTCCAGAACCTTGGTGCCAATGCTACGCCGATGGCCTTCGGCGAAGTCTTCTCCGCGCTTGAAACCAAGGCGATCGACGCGCAGGAAAATCCCTATGTGACGATCGACACCTCGAAGTTCTTCGAAGTGCAGAAATACGTCACCGAGACCAACCACGCCTATACACCGTTCCTCTTCCTGTTCTCCAAGGCGATCTTCAACACCTATGCCCCGGACGAACAGGCAGCCCTGCGCGCCTGCGCCGTGGTCGGCCGCGATGTCGAACGCCAGGTGATCGGCGACCTCAACAAGAAGTCGCTTGAGAAGATCAAGGCGGCCGGCCTGCAGGTCAACACGCTTTCGCCGGAAGAGCAGCAGCGCATCCGTGAAAAGTCCGCGGTCGTCTATGAGAAGCACAAGGCTGCAATTGGCGCCGAGGTAGTCGACGCCATCGTCGCCGAGCTCAAGGAAGTCCGCAAATAGGGTAAGAAACCGCTTCGTCCGAAGCGGTCAATTCTCCAGAGTAACAGGCCCGCGGCGCTTCAGGCGCCGCGGGCCTTTATCATTCGGGGATCGCCGGAAGCACGCTCTGGCGCTTCTTGAGCATCTGTTCTCGGATGAAGATGAAGAGGCCTGAAGCGACGATCAGGGCCGCCCCGAGCATCATGCCGAACCGCGGGATGTCGCCGAAAAACATCCAGCCGAAGATCACGGCCCAGAGCAGCAGCGTATATTGAAGCGGTGCGACGGTCGCGGCATCGGAGATCTTCAGGGCGCGGTTGACCAGCATGTGCGCTGCCATGGCGACGATACCGAGCAGCCCGAGCAGAAGAAGATCGCGGCTCGACGCGATCGGTGACCAGTCCAAGGGCGCGAAGGCAAGGCCTGCGACGCCGGCTCCCATGACCTGGAAGAAGACCAGCGCACTATCCGGCGTGCCGCGCAGGAAGCGCCCGGAAATCAGCATGAAGGCAAAGGCGGCGCTGCCGACGATCGAAATGACTGCCGGCATGCTGAACATGGCGCTCGAGGGTTCGAGCGTGATGATGACGCCGACGAAGCCGACGGCGATCGCCGTCCAGCGTCGCCAGCCGACCTTTTCGCCAAGCAGGAAGGGCGAGCACGCAGCAACGTAGATCGGCGCCGCCAGCCAATAGGTCATGACGTCGGCGAGCGGCAGGTACATGACCGCATAATAGAAGCAGAACACTTCGGCAGTCGAAAACGCCACGCGGAAGAACTGCATGCCGGGCCGTTCGACGGTCAGCAGAGTGCCAAAGCCTGTCTTCCAGACCATCGGCACCAGGATGACCAGTGCGGCAAGGCTGCGGATCAGGACAACCTGACCGAGCCCATAGTTTGCGACGAGCCACTTGCCCATGGCATCGTTCAAGGCAAACATCAGCATGCCGAGAAGCATCAGCATCGGGCCGGTCATGCTCGCGGTCCTGAGCACGGTCGCCGAGGATATATTCATTTCAATTGCACCTTAGAGAATGGAGGCGTCGGAGGTTCGCCGGCTGACGGTGAAGGCGCGATCGAGCTCGGGGTTGAGATCCAGCCCAAGACCCGGGCCTGGCGGCACGGTGATCATGCCGTTGTTTATCTCCGGGAGCGCCGTCACCAGATCGCGGTACCACGTCCTGTAGAACGCGCGCACGCTTTCCTGCACCAGTGCGTTCGGCGCGTTGAGAGACAGATGCGTCGAGGCGCAGAGGACCACGGGGCCGGTGCAGTCATGCGGCGCGACCGGCAGATGCCAGGTTTCCGCCATGGACGCGATCTTGCGGGCCTCCGAAAGGCCGCCGCACCACGAAATGTCGAGCATGACGATGCCCGCGACGCCGGTTTCCAGGTAATCGCGAAAACCCCAGCGGCTCGCAAGCGTCTCCGAGGCCGAGATCGGCGCCGGCGAGACTTCCGCATAACGCTTCAGACTCGACAGGCTGTCCATCTTGATCGGATCTTCATGCCAGAAGGTCTGGTACGGGGTCAGGGCCTTGGCGATCTGCATGGCCGGCAGGAGTTGCCACATGGAGTGGAACTCCACCATGATATCCATCCGGTCGCCGACGGCCTTGCGGATCTTCTCGAAAGGCTGGAGCGCAAGCTTCAGATCAGGCATCGAGATATACTGGCCTTTGCTCTTCTCCGCAGCCGCGTCGAACGGCCAGATCTTCATCGCCGTGATGCCCTCTTCGAGCAGCGACAAGGCCAGTTCGTCGGCACGATGCAGAAAACCGTTGAGGTCGTCATAGGTGGTGCCCCCGGTGAGACCGTAGTTGGCGGTCGCCTGTCCGGTGGCCTTCTTGATATATTCCGTGCCGGCGCAGGTATTGTAGGTGCGGATTTCCCGGCGGCTGAAGCCTCCCAGCAGTTGGGCGATGGGCTGATTGGTGACCTTCCCGAAAATGTCCCAGAGGGCGATATCGAACGCCGAATTGCCCCGAACTTCCGCGCCTGAGGACCGAAAACCGACATAACCGACCAGTTCCTGCGCCAAAAGGTCGATCTGGAGCGGGTCGCGGCCGATGACCCGCGGCGCCACGTATTCGTGGATATAGCTCTCCACGGTCTCGGCACCGAAAAAGGTTTCTCCGAGGCCGGTAATCCCCTCGTCGGTATGGACGAGGACCCACAACAGGTTCGCGCGCTCTGCAACGCGCACAGTTTCAAGCTTGGTGATCTTCATGTTTCCTCCCTCGGCGGATTCAACCACAAGCCAGGGACTTTGATAAGGCAAGCCCCGCTATTTTGTCGCCCACAGAATAGTCATCCAAACCGGGAGTGCTGGCGCAGATCGAAAATTCTGAAAGCGATGAAAAAAAGGAGCGGACAGATCGTCCTTGTTGCGGAGCGCCTGCAGAGCAAGAGCAAGGCGCGCAAAAAATGGAACACAGGAACGGGTTCGCCGCCATGAGATCACAGCTTCAGGCACCGCAGACCAGAACGAAGCCGTCGCATCGCGACAATGCGCGACGCTCGCCTCCTGCTCTTCCTCTTCCTGTAGGGTCAAACGTCAAACAGCCCCCTGCCCGGGCGCCGCAGCCGGCAACCCGGAGAACCCATCCGCAGCAACCAGATCACTGTCGGCGCAGGCCTGACTGAAGACCGGCAAAGGCTGTCGGCTCCGGCCGCCTGGCGCCGACAGGAAAGCCATTGCGTGGTCGTCGGCTTGGCAATGGGGATGGAGACATATGCAATCGTCAAGGCAGACCGCTGAAGCGGTGACATTCCAGAGTTTTGCGAACTGCTATCTGCGGGAGGTCAGTTCCGGTACTCGGATTGTCCACCGCAGCATGAGCGGAACGGTCGATGCCATCGAATGGCCACTGCCGCAGCAGCAGTTCCTGCTGCGGGCAGAGATCGTCTCCGCATCCGTCTGCGGGCCGCAGCATTTCGGCAGGTTGTGGACGCGCGCCGTGTCCGATACGTCCTGGCGGGCGGTCGAGCCGATGTCGGCGCTCTATCTCCTCCTCCAGGAAGCCTACCGGCAAATGGAGGAGGACCGGACCGATGCCCTGCGCAGCTTTGAACTGGAACTGCTGGTGCGGGTTCTCGACAGCTACCAGCAGATGACGCTCTACCTCGAAAAGGCCTCTCCCGCGCCGCCGGACGAGGGACATTTCATCGAGGCGGAACAATCGCTCGTCTTCGGCCACTGGCAGCACCCGACGCCGAAGAGCCGGCAGGGCATGACATTCTGGCAGCAGGAGCGATACGCCCCGGAACTGCGCGGACAATTCCAGCTGCAGTATTTTGCCGCCAGGACAGAACATGTCCGCGAGGCTTCAGCACGAACGATGCAGGCGCACGAAATCATCCGCTCCGGGCTTGGCACTTCCGGAGCCGATCTCTGCATCCGACCGAACGAGTGCCTCATACCCATGCACCCGCTGCAGGCCGAAGCGCTGCTTCTCGATCCGGGCATCCAGGCGATGCAGCGCGACGGCCGCCTGCGTCATCTCGGTCCCGCCGGGTCTCTCTTCACCGCGACGTCATCGGTACGCACCGTCTACAGCCCGCATTCCGATTGGATGCTGAAGTTCTCGCTTCCCGTGCGCATCACCAATTCCGTCCGCATCAATCGCCGGCCGGAGCTTGAAGCCGGGGTAGCGATGGCAAAGCTGATGGACGGCATCGGCTTTGCCGAGCGTTCCAAAAATTTCCGCATCATCCAGGATCCCGCCTACATCACCCTCGATATGCCCGGCCGCGAGGAAAGCGGTTTCGAGGTCATCCTGCGCGAAAATCCTTTCAGGGGCGCCAGCGCACAGGGCGTCGTGACGGTAGCCGCCCTCACCGCCGACCCGCTTCCCGGCGACTTGTCGAGACTGGAGCGGACTATCCGCAAGCTCGCAGCCAGAGGCGGCGACGGCATTTCAAACACTGCGCTTGCATGGTTCCGGCGTTATCTTGGCTGCGCCGTCGAGCCATTGATCCGGCTCTACGACGACTACGGCGTGGCGCTCGAAGCCCACCAGCAGAACACCCTCCTCGATATCGGCATGGGTTATCCGGCCGCCAGCTATTATCGCGACAACCAGGGCTTTTATCTTTCGGAGCGTTATCGCAGCCTGCTTGCCGGGCATGCGCCGGAAACGGAAACAATCGCCTCGCTCTATTTCGCGGATGCCGAGATCCGTGACCGGTTCGCCTATTACCTGGTCGTCAACCAGGTCTTTTCCGTCATCAGCCGCATGGGCCATGACGGACTTTGCGACGAGGGTGTCCTTCTATTCGCCCTGCGGGCGCATCTGGAACACTGCGCGGAGACGATGTCCGGCGCCGGCCGGGATTTTGCAAGGCACGTTCTCGATCTGCCGACGATCACATCGAAGGCCAATCTCACGACGCGCCTTTTCGATGTCGACGAACTGCAGTCGAGCGGCGTGCATTCCCTGTATCGGCCGATCCCGAACCCGCTCAGGGTTCCGATCGCGCTTGCTGCCCCGAGGACCGGCCATGCCATTGCCTCTTGAAGCCACTGGAGAACCTCGCGACCGCGTCATCCGCCAGCTCGTGGCGGCACTGCTGTTCGAGGGCATCATAGAGGCGCGCGAAAGCGCCTGTGACGGTGCGACGCAATTTCAGTGGATGCTCGGTGGCCGGGAATTCCGGTGCCACGGCACGATCGGCCCGTTCGGACGCGCCCGCATCGCGAAGGGATCGGTGGAGATGCAGGCTCTGGATGGCGTTTGGGAAAGCGCATCGCTTGGCGCGATCATCCCGTCATTACCCGGCACCGGCATCACGCGCGGCAAGCTGCTCAGCGAGCTAGAGCAGACGATCGCCTTTTCCGAATGGAACCACCAGAATCTACCCTTCAAGAACCGCCGCGACCTCTCACTTGTCGAACTTGAAGGTGCCGTCGACGAAGGGCATCCGTACCATCCCTGTTACAGAGCCAGAACCGGATTTTCGTTTGCCGATCATGCCGCCTACGGACCGGAAGCCGGGCAGGCATTCCAGCTTGTCTGGCTGCTCGTCGCCCAGAAACATCTCGCCCACGCGCTTCCGGTCAGCAGAGATGCCTTCTGGCGTGCCGAACTCGGCGACGAGACCTGGACAGTGCTGGAGGCGAGGCGGAAACAGCTCGGCTTGTCGGCCGAGGATTTCGGGCTGGTGCCGCTCCACCCGTGGCAATGGAAAGACCTCGGCGAAACCATGCGCGCGGGGTGGATCGCCGCGGGAGAGGCGTACTACCTCGGCCCCGCGGGCGATCGTTACCTGGCGAGCCAATCGGTCCGGTCCCTGTTCAATGTCGACCGGCCGCGCGCGGCAAGCATCAAGCTGCCGCTCAACATCATCAATACCTCGTCGCGCAGGACGCTGGAGCCGCATTCGGTCTGCACGGCACCGGTACTATCCGCATGGATCGCCGGCATCGTCCGCGACGATCCGTTGTTTGGCCGGGAATTTCCCCTCACCATCCTGCAGGAATATGCCGGGGTCATCGCCGATGCCGGAGGTTCATTGGCCGGCCAGCTGGGCGCGATCTGGCGGGAGAATGCCGAGGCGACTCTGTCGCCCGGCGAGGCAATCATCCCGTTCAACGCCCTGATGATGATCGAAGCGGACGGCAAGCCCTTTGCGGATGAGTGGATCGAGCATTTCGGCCTCATGCCGTGGATGAACCGGCTTCTGGAGGTCGCCGTCCTGCCTGTCTGGCACCTCCTTGTCGCCCACGGGATCGCCGTTGAAGCCCACGGCCAGAATATGCTGCTGGTCCATCGGAACGGCTGGCCGGTGCGGCTTATCCTGCGCGATTTCCACGAGAGCGTGGAATTTGCGCCCGATTTTCTGCGCGAGCCGAAGAGAGCTCCGGATTTCGCTTCGCTGAACCCGCTCTACCGCCATGCGGAACCGGATCAATATTACTGGACGGACAATCTCGATTCCCTGCGGGAGCTGGTGATGGACACGCTTTTCGTGTTCAATCTGGCGGAGATCTCGCATCTTCTCGACGTCTGTTACGGACTTCCGGAATTCCGTTTCTGGCAGCGGGTCGAAAGCCTGCTCGCCGGCTATGCGCAGGAGCGGGACATGCAGCACCGGCAATCGCTGCTGGGGCACGACCGCGCTCTCATCCTCACCGAATCCCTGGTCACCCGAAAGCTCCTCGCGCTGAAGCCGGAATATCACCACGAGGTGCCGAATGCCTTGGCTGCCAGGACGTCTGAACGAAGGAGAAAGCCATGATCCAGATCGATGGACGGCTCTACGATCACGCCTATTTCGATGAAACATCGAGACGCATCGCCGCGCAGATCGGTCTTGCTGAAAACGACAGCGGCCACTACGCGGTCTGCTTCAGCGAAACGACGCAATGGCTGTCCCTGTTTTTCGCCATCCGCAAGGCCGGCGCCAGCGTCCTGCCGATTCATCCCGGCACACCCTATGCCGCCGCCCGAAAACTGGCGATCACGGCCAACTGCGACCGGCTTTTCTACAACAGCCTTGCGGCCGAAGTGCTCGACGCGAGGCAGGAGGCGCCAGGGCCGGGACGGCTGCTGCACATGAGTTCGGGAACGACCGGGGCAGCAAAATGCATCGCCCGGCCCTGGGCCGAAATCGACCGGGAGGTCGAAAGTTATGTCGCAACCTTCCGTGAACCCGAAGGCATGACGCCGGTCATCGCCTGCCCGACCACTCATTCCTACGGGCTGATCTGCGGGATTCTCGTGGCTCTCAAGCGCGGCCAGACCCCCGTCATCGTCGAGACCGCCAATCCGAAATATCTCCTGAAAGTGCTGCGCGAGACCGAGCGGCCGCTTCTCTATTCCTCCCCCGCGATCCTCCACACGCTCTCGCGGCTTTTGCCGGAGGGAGAAAAGCTTCATGCGGCGATGACCTCCGGCACACTGCTGCCCGATCCGTGGTTCGTGCAGATCCGCGCAAGAAGCGAACATCTGTTCCAGCAATATGGCTGCTCGGAATCCGGCTGCATCGCCATCAATCCGGACATGCGGGCCGCAGGCGACATGGGTTTCGTCCTGCCGCATCTGGCAGCAGAGACCGGAACGGGCCCTGACGATGCCGGCGAGATCGTCGTCCGCAGCGATGGCGGCACGGCAATCCACACCCGCGACCTCGGCTACCGCCGCAAGGACGGCATGCTGGTCTTCGTGTCACGCATGGACGACATGATCAACGTATCGGGTCTCAACGTCTATCCCGGCGACGTGGAAGACGCGGTGATGGCGATGCCTGGCATCACCGACGCCGTCGCCTTCCGCAGGAGCGACCGTTTTGCCGGAGAACGCGTCGCCTTGCTCTACAGCGCCAATCAGCCGGTGGCACCGCAGGATATCCGCGCCTGGTGCAGCCGCCATCTCGCCAGCCACCAGTTGCCGATGGAAATGATCCAGGTCGCAGAAGTCCCCCGTCAGGCGAACGGCAAGATCAGCCGCCGCGAGGTCGCGGCCCGCCATGCGGCCGGCGAGTTCGCAGGCCCCGAAGCAGGAGTTGCCTCATGACCCGCGAAGATATCCTCGAAGCCGTCCAGACCGTGCTTTCCGAGCACATGGCCCATCCGCATATGCGTGGCTTCGCGCCGGAAGCGCGCCTCAACGAGGATCTTTATCTCGATTCCGTTCTGATCCTGCAGATCTTCCTCAATCTCGAGCTGGAATACGGCCTTGCCATGCCGGAAGAGGCGATCGCGCGGCAGGAGCTCGACACGGTTGCGGATCTCGTGGCGCTCTATGTGCCGAAGGCCATCATTCCGTCATTCCCGATGACGGGCGGGACGGCGGATGAGGGCGTCCACGGCGAGGCCTATTACGACATCAAGGTGCATTGTTTCGTCAGTTGCGTCTGCGACGGCCTGAAACGGCAGGGGCTCGACCAGCGGCCCTTCTATTTCGGGGTCTGGGATGCGAGGTTCACCGTCAGCGAAAACTTCCAGCTCCTCTATCATTCGCCCGAGATAACCCAGGACTTCTTCCGCGACTGGTTCCAGCGGCTTTTCCAGGTCCAGGTCCGGGAGTGGTACGACCCTGCAAGATCCAAGAGCGACAACCTTGCCACGCTTTTCGACCTCGTCGACAGCCGGCCGGACACCGGCTCGGTCATGGTCATGCTCGACATGTTCCACCTCCCGGAGCGCGAGAACAAATTCAACCAGAACCCCTTCCCGCATTACCTGATGCTGCAGAAGACAACCGATCCGGACAAATGGTTCGTGCACGATCCCGACTACCGATGGGAAGGCGAGATCGAGCGGGAAAAGGTGATCCACGCGATCATGCAGCCGACGGTCGGCGGCGGTTACGTCTTCGACAACGCGCAGGCACGCAATCCGGCGCCGGAAGACCTCAGGGATTATTTCGAAGCCTGCTTCGTCGCCGACCGCAATCCGCTAGCCGATGCCGTACGCGGCATCGTCACGGCCCATATCGACGGCCGCAACGGGCTGCAGCTGGCGAACCTGGCATCCGCGGTGCGTGAACTGCCGGTGATCACCATCCGCAAATATGCCTATGAGCACGGTTTCGCCTTCTTCTGGCGCGCCCTGAAGCTGCCTGCTGCCGAATTCGAGACCTGGTGCGAGGAGATCGAAGCGCTCGTGCAATCGCTGAAGAACCTGCATTACGCCTGCATGAAGCTCAGCCAGACCGGTGACAGGAACCAGGCCGGTGCGGTCTTCGAGCGCCTTGACGAGGCCGACCGGCTGGAGCGCAATCTGAAGGTCAGGCTTGGCGAGGTCTTTTCCGATTGGTGCGACCAAAACGTACTGCTCACCGCCCCGAAGCTCCGAAGAGCCGCCGGATAGGGCTGAAATATGCATATCTCTCCCGCTTCGCTTCCCCCAAAGTGTCGCGACAGGTGCAGGGCCTAACGGCAGCAAAGGCAATCCACGCCTTTGCTGCCGTCATCATAATATGACTATTGCATTCAAGTTTTTGATGATAGATATGCGCCGCATGATGGGTAATCCAACCATGTCATTCATATCATCGGCCCATCCGTTGCACACCGTGGCGAGCGCTGGGTCAGCATATTAGACGAGATCAGATACTCTGACCCCATGACCTTGGAAGCTGAAAGTCGTCACAGCCTCTATCTCGCCCACCGCTCGGCGCTGGTCGACTATGCCGCTCGGATCCTGGGTTCTAGGGAGGCGGCCGAGGATATCGTGCAGGAAGCCTATCTGCGTTTCGCGCCGGGGAAGACACCCGGCGAATCGGCGCGCCAAGGGCTTGCCTATCTCTATCGTATCGTCCGTAACCTCTCCTTCGACGTCCTGAAGCGCCGCAAGATCGAGTATCGTGGCCATGCCGAAGACCCGCCCTTCTGGACCATTCCACAGGCCGCCGACAACCCGGAACAGACGGTGATGTTCGGCGACGAGGTGCGCGTTGCGGCAGCAGCACTCGACGCGCTGCCAAGCGAGATCCGGATTGCGGTGGAAATGTACCGTTTCGGTGGCCATACGCTCGAAGGCGTGGCGGACCACCTGGGCATCTCTGTCGCCACCGCCCACCGCCACGTGCGGACCGCCATGGTCAAGATCGCCACCGCGCTCGACAGGAAAAACGCCTGAATATCTCCACGCATGCGAAAAATCCGGACCAGCCAATCGTTTATACGCAAGAAGGGGAATTTCGGATAGAGATCGCAAGACATCCGAAGCAGGTTGAGACTTGGCAGGGCACGACAAAACGGACGAGAGCATTCTGGAGGAGGCGATGGACTGGTTCCTGCGCCTGCGCGAACCACATCGTACAGCCGCCGACGAGCGCGATTTCAGCCGCTGGTTCGAGCGCTCGCCTGCAAATCGCGATGCCTGGACGAAGGCCTGCAAGACCTGGGAACTGATGGGCGAGACAACGCCCATCCACGAAGACCTCTGGAGACCGGCCGGCCAGGCGAAAATGCTTGCCGCTCGCCACCGACGGCGGGTCTTGGGTGTGGGCGCGGCGCTGGCGCTGGCGGCCTGTCTTGTGCTGGCGTTGGCCGGCCCCTCCCTCTTCATTCGCTACCGGGCAGATTTCAGGACCGCAACGGCCGAGCTGCGCAAGATCACGCTCGAGGACGGCAGCGCGGTCGAACTCGGCGCCGAAAGCGCGATCGATACGGATTTCGTCAACGGCGCGCGGCATGTGACGCTGCTTTCCGGCGAAGCCTTCTTCGACGTCAAACATGATCCGGCGCGGCCCTTTACCGTCACCGCAGCCGGCGTGAAGGTCACCGTGCTCGGCACCGCGTTCGACGTCCATATCAAGCCCGAAGATACGACGGTGGAACTGGTTCGCGGGGTGGTCGGCCTCACGGTCGACGGCGCGGCGAAAACCTTCGAGCTTTCGCCCGGCGATTCCGTGACCGTCAGCCGCACCGATGGCCAGGTGTCGCGCGCAAGACTGGCGCCGGAAGACATGGCGGCCTGGCGGAACGGGCGGCTGTTTGTCAACGACGTGACGGTCGCCTCGGTCGTCGAGGAACTGCAGCGCTATCACCCCGCGTGGATCAGCATCCCGAGCGGCGATCTCGCCAATCGGCGCGTCACCGGCCTCTACGATCTCTCCGATCCCGATCGGGCGCTCGAAGCGCTGGTCCAGCCCTATGGCGGCAGGGTGCACCACATCTCGCCCTATCTCAGGGTGCTTGCGCTTTTCTAGGCCGTTAAAATTTCCTGAAATTTTTTCGATGCGGTGAAAAAAGCGCCGGGCGCAGTCGTCTCTACCCTGAAGCGCAGGCCGGGGGGCCTTGGCGAACACAGTGTAGCAGGAGACGGGGCGGATGATTTTGCCGGTAAGTGGAGTAGTGCGTGGCGTGGGGGCAAAGGGCAAACGGAACGCTTTTGCAGTGAGCTTGATGACAACGGTCGCAGCCGCCGCGATCGGCGGAAGCGCGATCTTTGCCTCCCCGGCCCTCGCCCAGACGGCGACGCGCAGCTTCAATATCCCGGCTCAGCCGCTTGCTTCGGCTCTCAATGCCTTCGGCCGCCAGTCCGGCCTTCAGGTGACGCTGGCTGCCTCGACTTCCCGCGGCGTTACCGCACAGGCCGTCAGCGGTAATCTCACGCCGGATCAGGCGCTCGCCCGCATGCTCGCAGGAACGGGCGTGAACTACAGGATCGCCAACGGCACGGCCGTCATCGGCACTCCCGCAGGTGCCTCCGGCGATGTGCCGGCTGAAGGAGCCACGACCCTAAGGCCGATCGTCCTGCAGGGCCAGCCGGGCGCCGAAGGCGATGTCGGCGAAACCGTCATCGGCCCTGAACAGCTCGAGCGCATCAACCCGACCGACCTCGCGGACGTGTTCCGGGAACAGGCCGGCATACAGGTGGGAAGCTCGCTTCCGATGTCGCAGAAGGTCTATGTCCATGGGGTTGAGGAAACCAATCTCGCCGTCAGCATCGACGGTGCGCGCCAGAACAACAAGGTCTTCCATCACAACGCGACCAACCTGATCGACCCGAGCCTGCTGAAGGCAGTGGACGTGGACGCGGGCATCGCACCGGCCGACGCCGGCCCCGGCGCGCTGGCCGGCTCGATCAACTACGAGACAAAGGATGCGATCGATCTTCTGGCGCCGGGAAAATCCTTCGGCGGCTTCGTCACGTCGACCTACAACTTCAACAGCGATACGGTAACGACCGGGCTTTCCGCTTATGGCAAGCGTGAGGGTTTCGAGTTCCTGGGCTATTTCAATTTTGCCAAGGGCGACGACTTCGTCGGCGGGAACGGTAGAGAGGTGTCCGGCACTGAAACCGACCTGCTCTCGGGTCTTGGCAAACTTGCCTATGAGGCGGAGAGCGGCGACCGCTTCGAGATCAGTTACGATCGCAGCCGCGACGACGGGTTGCGTCCCTACCGTGCCAATGCCGGCCATATCGTCCGGCCGCCGTGGGAGCCGTTAGTACGCAATTACGAGATCGACCGCCAGAACCTTGTCTTCACTTATACGGATACCTCGCCGGAAGGTTGGTGGGATCCAAAAGTGGTGCTTGCCTATAGCGGTTCGGAAGTTACCGTGCCGGTCTATAACTCTCTGGGCTATCTTTATGACGCCACCGGCAACACGACCAGCTTCAACGGGAAGTTCGAGAACAAGTTCTCCTTCGATATCGGCAATGTCGTCGCAGGCGTCGACTTCTATTCCGACATCGCGGATCTGGATGCCGACGTCGATTCGTCGAAAGAAAAGGCGCGGAATGCTGGCTTCTATGCACAGGCACGGCTGGAGCCTTGGGACCGAACCCGCCTTTCGTTCGGCGGACGAGCGGACTACCAGTGGTTCACCGGTGTCGGCGGGCAGGATTACGACAATGGCGGCCTGAGCGCCAATATCTCCGGCGAATACGACCTCACGGACGTGCTGACCGCCAAGGCCGGCTTCTCGCATGTCTGGGCCGGCATACCGCTGGCGGAAAACTTCGTCATGAACCCAGCCTGGACCTACGGTTCCGATGGGCCGGAACCGGTCACCGCCAACAACTACATGGTTGGGCTCGAGGCGGAATATGAAGGCTTCACTGCGGAGGCAAGCCTTTTCCGGACAGACATCTACAATGCGCGTGCGGTGCGCTACAGCCCGGCCGCGACAGGTTCAATCATCGAACGGGACATGGTATCACAAGGGTTCGAACTCGGCGCAGGCTACGAGTGGGCGAATGGCTATGTGAAAGTCAAATACGCTCATATCCGAGTGGATATCGATGGCGTTCCCGCCGACTCCGACACCGGCAACTATCTCGCCACGCCGGTTGGCGATATCATCACCATCACGGCCGCCCATACATTTGTCGACTGGGGCCTGACGATCGGCGGTGATATCGAGATCGCCCCGGAATATGACCATGTCGCCGGCGGCGCCCCGGCCTACAAGGCCTATGAGGTGGTGAACGCCTTCGCCGAATGGAAGCCCGAGGCTCTGCCCAATTTCACCTTCCGCGCTGAGGTCCAGAACGTCTTCGACGAGACCTATGCGGACCGCGCCACCTATGGTCAGGAATTTGGGACCGTCAGACCCCTCTACGAACCGGGCCGCAGCTTCCTTCTGACCGCCAAGGCGACGTTCTGAAGAACATGATCCTGCGTTCACATGACCGTGCGGCAACCACGTTCCCGGTTGCCGCGGCAGTAACGGTGATATAAGTGGAGATATTTACTCATCTTAAGGAGAGAGCTTTGTTACAGGCGACTACGGAATGGCGCACCGAGCACGGCGGAAAATACCTCGTCCAGTTGTGCAAGCATTTCGCCCACAAGATCGACGTCTCTTATTCCGAGGCCCACGGGGAGTGCCGCTTTGCCTGTGGCACCGCCACTCTCGATGCGGATGACGGCGGCCTCAAGATCCTCGCGACGGCAGCCGACGAGGAACAGCTGACGGAAACGGAATCGGTGATCGAGAGGCATCTCGTGCGCTTCGCTTTCCGTGAAAATCTGGAAGCCTTGCAATGGCAGAGACCGGATCGGGCCGCCTGAGGCCCGATCGAGCATTCGGCCCAAGGTCAAGACATGGTGGAAGAATGAACTTGAGGACGATCGCGGCTTTTGCCGCTTTTGCTTTTTCAGCCCTCCCCGCGCACGCGGTGGATATCCTGACCGCCAAGGGCCTAGTGCGGGTTGCCCCCTCACCCGCCAAAATCGCGGTCCTGGATATCGCGGCGCTCGATACGCTCGATCGCCTCGGCATCAAGGCGGCTGGCGTTCCGCAGAAGCTATACCTCCCGCAACTGGAGCCTCTGAAACAGGGCGCGGAAATCGTCGGCGACCTCTTCGAGCCCGATCTCGAGGCTCTGAGCGCGCTCGGTCCGGACCTGGTCATCGTCGGCGGTCGTTCCTCGACCAAGGCTTCGGCGACGGCGCAGGTTGCGCAGACCATCGACATGACCATGGATGGCGACAACCTCGTCGCCCAGGCCAAGGAGCGGCTGGCTGCCTATGGCGCGCTCTTCGGCAAGGCGGAGGAGGCCGCGTCTGCCCGAAAGGAACTGGATGCTCGCATAGAAGCCGCCAAGGCAGCGGTTGCCGGCAAAGGCAAGGGTCTGATCATCATGACCAACGGGCCGAAAGTCACGGCCTATGGTCCCGGCTCGCGTTTCGGCTGGGTGCATGCCGCGCTGAACCTACCGGCGGCGGTGCCGGATATCGAAGCCGCCAATCACGGCGAAGCGATCTCCTTCGAGTTCATCGCCAAGGTAAATCCCGACTGGCTTCTGGTGCTCGACCGCGCCGCCGCGATCGGTTCCGGCGAACAGAGCGCCAAAACGACGCTCGACAACGAATTGATCGCCGAGACAACGGCCTGGAAGAAGAACCAGGTGATCTATCTGCCGGCCGCAGAATTCTACATCGCCGCCGGCGGGGTACAGTCGATCCAGCGGGTCGTCGCGACCGTCGCTGAGGCATTCACCGCCGCCAGATGAGCATTGCGGCCGCCAAGCAATCGTCGAAAACGGGGTGGATCGCCGGCCTGATGCTCGCGATCCTTTTTGTTTCCAGCCTCTGTGTCGGGGTCGGCGACATGCCGGTCACCCTTCTGTTCTCGGACGGGCAGGTGCTGGAACTCCTGCTCGTCAGCCGCCTGCCCCGCACACTCGCGGCGATCCTTACCGGCGCCGGCCTGGCGATCGCCGGGCTCATCATGCAGACGCTTGCCCGCAACCGCTATGTAGAGCCCGCAACCGCCGGAACGGCGCAAAGCGCCGAACTTGGGATCCTGCTCGTTACCCTGCTCTTTCCCGCCACCAGCCTTCTGTTCAAAAGCCTGGCGGCGAGTGCCGCCGCTCTTCTCGGAACCTCGCTCTTCCTGATGACGGCGCACCGGCTTCCGCCGACGCAGCCCTTCCTCGTGCCGCTCTTCGGGCTCGTCTATGGCGGTGTGATCGGCGCGGCAGTCACCTTCGTCGCCTGGCAGGCCGACCTTCTGCAATATCTCTCGGTCTGGACCAATGGCGACTTTTCCGGCGTCCTGCGCGGGCGATACGAACTGCTATGGCTCGGGGCACTGATGGTGGTGGTCGCCTGGATCGTCGCCGACCGGCTGACGATCATGGCGCTCGGCCGCGACGCCAGCATCGGGCTCGGCCTTGACTATGCGCGCATGCTGCAGCTCGGGCTGATCATCGTTTCTGTCATTTCGGCCCTGAGCGTCGTGGTGGTCGGCATGATCCCCTTCGTCGGGCTCGTGGTGCCGAACATTGTCTCGAGGTTAATGGGCGACAATATGCGCGGCACGCTGCCTTTCGTGGCAGCGAGCGGCGCGATCCTGGTGCTCGGCTGCGACATCCTCGGGCGATTGATCCGCTATCCCTACGAAATCCCGGTTGGAACGGTGATGGGTTGCGTCGGCGGGCTGATCTTCCTTTGGCTTCTGTTCCGGCGGCCCTCCCATGTCTGAGCGTCGGCACATGCCCGATCGTCGGCTTTTCTTTCTTGCCGGGGCGGCCCTCCTCTGCATCGTCGCCTTCATGACGATCGGGCTGCGCGGCAATATCGGCTTCGTGCTCGCCCTGCGCGCCATGAAGCTTGCCGCCCTTCTGCAGGTGAGCGTGGCGATCGCCGTCTCGACGGTGATCTTCCAGACAGTCACCAACAACCGTATCCTGACCCCATCGATCATGGGTCTCGACGCGCTTTACCTGTTCGGCCAGATGCTGCTCGTCTTCCTGCTCGGCGGCCTCGGTTATGCGGCGCTCGACGCGCAGCTCAAGTTCGGCGGCGAGATCGTTGTACTGATGGCACTGGCAACCGGCCTTCTCTTGCCGACGCTCCGCCGCCGCGCCGACATGGGTCTGATGCTGCTCGCCGGCATCATCTTCGGCATCCTGTTCCGCAGCCTGCATTCGCTGCTGGCACGCCTGGTCGATCCCAATGACTTCGCCGTCGTCCAGGGCGCGAGTTTCGCCAATTTCAACGACGTCCGCACCGACCTTCTCGCCTTTGCCTCCGTCCTGACAATCGCCGGCATCGTGATTGCCTGGAGGACGCGGCATGTGCTCGATGTCATTGCACTCGGCGCCGATACGGCGACCGGGCTTGGGATCAGCTGGTCGCGCACCGTCACCGGGCTGTTGCTGCTCGTCTCGGCGCTTGTCGCCGTTTCGACGGCGCTGGTGGGGCCTGTCGCATTTTTCGGCCTCCTGGTCGTGGCGCTCGCCGAACGCCTCGTCGATACGCGTCGTCACGCGGTTCTGCTGCCGGCCGCCATGTTGACGGCCGTCATCATACTCGTCGGCGGACAGGCGCTGTTTCAGCATGCGCTGGGCAGCAGTTCGACACTCGGCGTCGTCATCGAGTTCGTCGGAGGCCTCGCCTTTCTTGTTCTGCTCGTTTTCGGGAGCCGCAAATGATCCGGATAGAAAATGTCTCCCTGCGGCACGGCAAGACGCAGATCCTCCACGACATTTCCCTGACGATCGCGAAGGGCGGCATCACCGCTCTGGTCGGCCCGAACGGCGCAGGCAAATCCTCGCTCCTGTCGCTCATCGCCAGGCTGCAGCCGTTGCAGGCCGGAAGGATCAGCGTCGACGGTTTCCCTGTCGACACGACACCGAACCGCGATCTCGCCCGGATCCTCGCCATCCTGCGGCAGGATTCGATCGTCACCAGCCGGCTGCGCGTGCGCGAACTCGTGGGCTTCGGCCGCTTTCCGCATGGACGCGGACGCCTGACGCCCGCCGACTACGCGATCATCGACCAGTCGCTGCGGCAGTTCGACCTGACGGACCTCGCCGACCGCTTTCTCGAAACCCTTTCCGGCGGCCAGCGGCAGCGATCCCTGGTGGCGATGGCATTTGCCCAGGAGACCGACTACCTGCTGCTCGACGAACCGCTCAACAATCTCGACATGTATTTCGCGCGGGAACTGATGCGTTCGCTCCGCAGGATCGCCGACGAAAACGGAAAAACCATCGTCATCGTATTGCACGACATTAACCAGGCGGGTGCCCATGCCGACCGGATCGTGGCCATGAAGTCCGGCCGAATTGTCGCCGATGGCGCACCTTCCGACTTGCTGACGCCCAAAACCCTGCAAGCAATCTTCGGCTTCGAGATGCAGGTGGAAACGGTCGACGATATGCCGGTTGTCCTGCATTTCCGCTAGCCTGGGGTCCTCAACGGGGCCGAGACAAGTGAACTTCCCTGCGTCGAGACCATCTGAACCTTCTCCGTCCGACCGTCGGGAATATCAGCTCGTTGCGCCGTTGACAAATTGTCGACAAAGTGATGACATATTCTTATCAAGGCAGGGATGAGGCATTTGACGGAAAGACCGAAAGAAATTCGGAGCCGCCATAGACGGGAGAGCAACCGGATACCGATGGGGGTGGCTGCCAGCAGCCGCCACGCCAGACGTCGCGCGCATCTCGTGGATTCCGCTGCCGATGCCTTCAATCAGGCGGTCTGCGCCGCCGCCATCGGTAGGGAGTTTCCCGCGTGACGCCAACCGCCTCCACCCCTCTTCTGGCCGTGGACGACCTGTCGGTCGAGTTCGGCGCCTCGCGCGTCATCGAGAACCTGAGTTTCTCCGTCTCGGCCGGCCAGACGGTCGCAATCGTCGGCGAATCCGGTTCGGGCAAGTCGGTGACCTCGCTGTCGATCATGCGGCTTGCCGACATGCTCGGTGCCAGCTATCCGACCGGTCGCATCCTGTTCCAGACCGCAGGCGGCGAGATCGATCTCCTGAAACTCGACCAGAAGAGGATGCGCAGCATCCGCGGCAAGGAGATCTCGATGATCTTCCAGGAGCCGATGACCTCGCTCAACCCGGTCTTCACGATCGGCGACCAGGTGGCCGAAATTTTGAAGCTGCACGAGGGCAAGTCGAACAGCGCAGCACTCGCCGAGGCAAAGCGCCTGCTCGACATGGTCCGTCTGCCCGATGCCGCGGAACTGCTGACCCGTTATCCGCACCAGCTTTCCGGCGGCATGCGCCAGCGGGTGATGATCGCCATGGCGCTCGCCTGCCGGCCGCGGCTGTTGATCGCCGACGAGCCGACGACGGCGCTCGACGTCACCATCCAGGCGCAGATCCTCAATATCCTGCGCGACCTGCAGAAGGAACTCGGCGCCGCCGTCATCTTCATCACCCACGACATGGGCGTCGTCGCCGAGATGGCGGACGACGTCGTGGTCATGTGGAAGGGCAAGGCGGTGGAAAAGGGCAAGGCGCTCGATGTTTTCGAAAGGCCAACCAATGCCTATACGCGCACGCTCCTCGCAGCCGTGCCGAAGCTCGGCAGCATGACCGGCGAGGAGTTTCCCAAGCGCCTGCCGTTGACGGTGCTCGAAGACGGAGAACCGAAGCTCTCCGGCATCGAGCGCATCCAGGATACCGCCCGCTACGACGCCCCTCCGCTGCTCTCGGTGCGAGATCTCGTGGTGCGTTTCGACATCAAGAAGGGCCTGCTCGGCAAGGTCACCCACCGCGTCCACGCGGTGGAAAAGGTGTCTTTCGACATCCATCCGGGCGAGACGCTGGCGCTGGTCGGCGAATCCGGATCGGGCAAGTCGACGATCGGCCGCACCATCCAGCAGCTTCAGAAGGCGACGGCCGGCAATATCACATTCTCGGGCAAGCCCTTGTCGGCGATGAGCATGGCCGAGCGGCACAACCTGCGCCGGGACGTGCAGTATATCTTCCAGGATCCGTTCGCCTCGCTCGATCCGCGCAAGACGGTCGGTTTTTCGATCGCCGAGCCGATCCGCACCCACGGCCTTCTCGACAGTGAGAAGGAAATCGCAAAAACCGTCGATGCCCTGCTCGAACGGGTCGGCCTCACCTCCGCGCATGCCCGCCGATATCCGCACGAGTTTTCCGGCGGCCAGCGCCAGCGCGTCTGCATCGCCCGGGCGCTCGCCTCGAAGCCGAAGCTCATCATCGCCGACGAGGCGCTTTCGGCACTCGACGTCTCGATCCAGGCACAGATCATCAACCTTTTCATGGACCTGCAGGAAGAGCGCGGCCTCGCCTATCTCTTCATCAGCCATGACATGGCCGTGGTTGAGAAGATGAGCCACCGGGTGGCGGTCCTCTATCTCGGGCAGATCATGGAATTCGGCAATCGCCGCCAGATCTTCGAAACGCCGTCGCACGACTATACCCGCCGGCTTCTGTCGGCTGTGCCGGTCGCCGATCCGCGCCGGCGCAAGCCGCTGGCGATGATCGAGGGAGACATCCCAAGCCCGGTCCGGGCTGTCGGTAACGAACCGGCGCTTCTCGCCCGCGAGGAAATCGCGCCCGGACATTACGTGGCGCGCGGCGCGTGACGATTTGACATTCGGTTTTTCAACAGGAGCAAAAAAGATGATAAAAATGCAGAGGGGTTTGCGGACGGCATTCGTGGCGCTGGCGCTGGCAGGCGCGGCGTTCGCGCCGGTCTCGGCTCTCGCCGCCGGCAAGCTGACGGTGTCCTCGCCACAGGATCCGGGCAGCTGGGATCCGATCGACACTTTCCTGGTCAACTGGGCCTCGGTCTCGACCAACATCTTTGACGGCCTCACTTATCGCGGCCCCGACCTGAAGCTCGTCCCGGGTCTCGCGACTTCCTGGGAAGTGCTCGACAACGGCATGCGCATCCGCTTCAAGCTGCGTGAAGGCGTGAGATTCCACAACGGCGAGGCCTTCGACGCCGAAGCGGTGAAGTTCACCTTCGACCGCCTGCTCGGTCCGGAAGGAGCAAAGGGGCCGCAACAGTCCAACTACAATTCGATCGGCAGCGTCGAGATCATCGACGCCAACACGGTCGAATTCAAGATGAAGGTCGCCGATCCGGTCATCCTCACCAAGCTCGCCGGTTACGGCGGCATGATCGTTCCGCCGAAATACATCGCCGAAAAGGGCGACGCCTATTTCAACGCCCATCCGGTCGGCACCGGCGCCTTCAAGTTCGTCTCCTATGAGCCGAAGGTGAACATCGTTCTTTCCGCCAACCCGGATTACTTCGGCGGTGCTCCGAAGATTTCGGATCTTGAATACAAGTTCATCTCCGAGCCGGCGACCGCCGTTGCCGAACTGCAGGCAGGCCGCGTCGATCTCGTTATCCCGCCGACCATTCCGATCGGCATGATCCCGACCATCCAGGGCAATGCCAAGCTCGCCGTGGTCACTTCTCCCGGCCCGACGGTCTATGCATTGCGCTTCAACACCCGCGACGGCATCACCAAGGACCCGAAAGTCCGCCAGGCGCTGATCATGGGCGTCGACCGCGATGCGATCATCAAGTCGATCCTCGGCGGCCAGGCACAACCGATCGCCAGTTTCCAGGGGCCGCTGTCCTTCGGCTTCGACAAGGCCATGAAGCCGCTTCTCTACGATCCGGCCAAGGCCCAGGCTCTTCTGAAAGAAGCCGGCGTCGCTCCGGGCACGGCCCTGCAGATCGACCTTCGCGGCAATGAGGCGACCTTCATCGAAGTCGCCCAGGCGATCTCCGCCTACCTGCAGACGATCGGCATCACCGCGACGATCAAACCCTATGAGACCAACGTTCTGCTGAACGACATCATCCCGAATGGCAAGACGGGCGCGATGTTCCAGCAGTCCTGGGGCGGTTGGACACTCGACTACGACAACACTGCGGTCGCGATGTACAAGACCAAGGAAAAGTGGAACCCCTACGACAGCGACCCGAAAATGGACGAACTGCTCGCCAAGCAGCGCACCATCACCAATGTCGCCGAGCGCGAAAAGGTGCTGCAGGAAATCGCCCGTTACGCAGCCGACCGGGCGCTGGAAATGCCGCTCTACAACTTGAACGCCATCTTCGGCATCAACAAGCGCGTGAAGAATTTTACGCCCGTGCCGGACAGCCGTCTGAAGTTCACCGACGTCACCGTCGACTAAAATTTCGCGGCCGCCGCCTTCGTCTGAAGGCGGCGGCTCGAACAAGAACAAGGGAACGAGAGATTTGGCCGCATTCCTGATTAAACGCCTGGCTCAGGCGGTTTTCGTCGTGATCGCCGTGACGCTGACGGTTGCCTTCGCGATCCGCCTTACCGGCGATCCGGCGCTGATGCTGACGCAGGGTGCCGGCAGCGTCACCGAGGCTGATCTCGTGAAAATCCGCGAGGGATTGGGGCTCAACGAACCGTTCCTCGTCCAGTATTTCAATTTCCTGAAGGGCATCTTCACGCTCGATTTCGGCAACAGCTTCCTCGGCGGCACGCCGGTGTCGCTGCTGATCGGCAAGGCGCTGCCCGCGACGCTTGCGCTCGCCTTCACCTCACTGATCGTCTCGATCGTGATTTCCATTCCGCTCGGCATCAAGGCCGCCACCGCGCGCGGCAAGTGGGCCGACCAGATGATCCGCATCCTGTCACTCGTCGGCCTGTCATTCCCGAATTTCTGGCTGGCGACCATGCTGGTGCTGCTGTTCGCGATTGCCGTGCCCCTGCTGCCGCCAAGCGGCATGGACGGATTTGAAAGCTTCATCCTGCCGGCAGTCACCATGGGCATCATCCTGACGGCGACCAATGTCCGCCTGGTGCGCACCACCATGCTGGAGACGCTGCGCTCGCAATATATCATGGTCGCCCGCGCCAAGGGCCTCAGCGAAAACGCAGTGCTCTACAAACACGCGCTGCGAAACTGCGCCATCCCGCTGATCACCTATTTCGGCTTGCAGTTCGGTGGCCTGCTGGGTGGTATCGTCGTCGTCGAGCGCGTCTTCAACTGGCCGGGCCTCGGCACGCTCGCCTTCGACGCCGTCGGCGCCCGGGACTATCCGGTGCTGCAGGCGGTCATCACCGTCCTGTCGCTGATGATCATCGGCATCAACCTTCTGGTCGACATCGCCTACGGCCTCGTCGATCCCCGCATCCGGACGGAGTGAGAGCCATGGCTTCGCGTGCTGCTTCCTCGAATTTCCTGAAGCTCGAATTCGTCCTCGGCGCATTGCTCGTCGGCGTCATCGCGCTGGCGGTCATCTTCTCCGGCGTGATCTTTCCCGGCGGCGCGGAAAAGATCGACCTGATGTCGCGGCTGGTGCCGCCATTCACGAAGCCGGCACATGTCCTCGGCACCGACCCGCTCGGCCGCGACGTGCTGGCGCGTGTCATGGCCGGCGGCAAGATCTCGCTGCTGGTCGGCTTCGTGTCGGTGGCAGGCGGCGTTGTCTTCGGAACCGTCATGGGCCTGGTCGCCGGTTACTACCGCGGCATCTGGGACATGCTGGTGATGCGCTTTGCCGATATCCAGCTGGCAATGCCCTTCATCCTGCTCGCCATCACCTTCATCGCCATCGTCGGCGGCGGGCTGGCGAACACCATCATCCTGCTGATCGTCTCGCAATGGGTGCAATATGCCCGCCTGGTGCGCGGGTCGGTGCTGACGCTACGCGAGCGCGAATTCATCCTTTCGGCGCGCGCCATCGGGGTCAAGGACTGGCGCATCATCGTCCAGCACCTGCTGCCCAACCTGATCGGCCCGGTCATCGTGCTGATGACGCTCAATGTCGCCACCAATATCCTGCTCGAATCGAGCCTCACCTTCCTTGGTCTCGGCATCGACCCAACCATTCCGAGCTGGGGCGGCATGCTGGCCGAAGGCCGCACCTATCTGCAGACCGCCTGGTGGGTCAGCGTCTTCCCGGGCCTTGCCATCCTCCTCACCGTCCTTGGCCTTAACCTCCTCGGCGACTGGCTGCGCGACAGTCTCGATCCCACAGGCAGAACCTCCGCATGACACTGATCCACGAACGGCAGGTCGAGCGCACGCTCGACACCCTCATCGCACGTTTTTCCGGCGCCAAGGGTACCAAGCTCGAAGCCTGGGTCTTCGACGACGAGAAGAGCCGCAGGCAAGCCGAGGCGATACTCGCCGCCACAGGCGTCGATGCGAAGTTCCGGAGCGCCTACAAGCCGTTGCTGCATTTCCTTCTCGAAGAGGTCGATTTCGAGGACCTTTCGACTCTGCATATCGTCTACCCCGTTCATCAGGCTTGCCCGAAAAACCGTTTCCTGCTGGAAGCCTATCCTCTGGCCGGCCTCGCCGGCGAAGCACAGCTGACCTTCGAAGCGGGGAACGAGGATGCCTTCTACACGGTGACGCTGACCGCCAAGGGCGGGGGCACCGAAACGCACAAGGTCTTCGCGCCGAACCGGCTCCATACGGATTTCATCGGCGAAACCCTGCTCTCGCCGACCGGCTGGCTGAACCTCGACGGCGGCACCGGCGAACGGCTGGAGACCGACTACGAACTCATGTTCTCTTCGGCCGTCGAAGCCGTCGCGGCCCATGACTGGGGGGCGAAGGAGCCTTATTTCGACGAGATCAACATCGCTGTCACCCTGCCGGCCGAAGATCGGCGCCTGGCCGTGGGCGAGGAGGTCGTCAGCCTGCGCGAGGCGCTGCACGAGGATTTCTATTTCACGCTTCTGGAAATCTTCCAGAAAAAGTCCGGCCGGCCGATCGGCGACCGCGGCCTGCAACCCGGCCAGATCATCCCGGAAATCCGCCAAGGGGAGACCATCTCTGTCCGCATCGAAACGCGGCCGTTCTGGACCTCTGAGGCGGTGGCCGAACGGCAGCGCCTCGCCTCAGCGGTGTCGCCGGTCTCGACGGCGCAGATCCGCCGGGAACTTGCAGCCATAAAAGGCGTCGCATTCGAAGCCCGCTCCCGGAGCGGTCGAGCCATCGAAGCCCGTTATCACGCCGGCGCCGACAGGCCCGTCATCATCAGCGGCGGCCAGCATGCCAACGAGACCACCGGCATCGTCGGCGCATTGCGCGCCGCACAGACGCTCGCCGCCAGATCGGGCGCGCATTTCGTCATATCTCCGCTCGAAAACCCGGACGGTTACCAGGTGCATTGGCGCCTTCGCGCCGACAACCCGCTGCACATGCACCATGCGGCGCGCTACACCGCGCTCGGCGACGATCTTGAATATCGCTCCGGCAAGGACCTCTTCGAAAAAGCGATCCGCATCGAGGCCGAGAGGCTGAGCGGCGCCAAGCTGCACGTCAACCTGCACGGCTACCCTTCGCATGAATGGACGCGGCCGCTCTCCGGCTACGTGCCGCGCACGTTTGCGATGTGGACGGTGCCGAAGGGCTTTTTCCTCATCATGCGCCATCACGCCGAGTGGACCGCGCAGGCCGAAATCCTGATCGACCGCGTCAGCCGCCACCTCGCCGCCATTCCGGGCCTCGTCGCCTACAATGCTGCGCAGATCAGGCTGTTCGAAACCCATGCCGGCGAAACCGGTTTCCGCATCATCAACGGCTTCCCCTGCCTGATCTCGATCGACGACCGCCATACGGTTCCGCTGACGCTGATTACCGAATATCCGGACGAAACCATCTACGGCCCGGCCTTCATCCAGGGCCACACGGCCCAGATGGAAACAGTGCTTGCCGCCTATGAGGCGATGCAGACGATCGAGGAGCCGGCTCCGATCTCGAAACTCGGGGTATAGGCGCCCAGGGTCTGCACCCCTAGCCATCCAGCGCCCTAACTCTGTCCCCCAGGCGTGAAGCGGGCGACCAGCGCATGCCGGTCGCCCGGATAGGTGAAGCGCACGAATGTCACCGGGCCGCCGCTGCCCCAGGTCCGCCGTTCGATGACGAGGCAAGCCGCGTTCCTGGAAATGTCGAGCATCTTTGCAACCTCCGCACTGGCTGACAGCGCATAGATCCGATGTTCCGCGGTGCTCCACGGGATCTGGCTGATAAGCCAGGTCCCCGGAGCCGATTTCGAAAAATCCTCGCCTGTCGCTTCGGGCACGGTCGCAAGGTTGATCAATCGCTCTTCAAGGCAGAATGGCCGCTCACCGGCATGGTGAAGGCAGACGAGATCGAGGATCGGAGCCGTTTCCGAAAGCTCCAGATGCCGCCGGTCGATGGGGCTTGCCTCGCGTAGAAACCGCTTTTCCAGCCGGTAGGAATAGGGAAGTTTGAGGGAACGGACTTCCGCCTCGATACTATGGATTTCGAGCACGGCGGCCTGCGTCGCCGGTTGCGCCACGAAACTGCCGGACTTCTTGCGCCGTTCGATCAGCCCGGCCCTTGCCAGATGCGTCAGCACCTTGTTGGCGGTCATCCGGGAGCAGCCATATTGTACGGCAAGATCGACCTCGAAAGGCAGGCGATACCCGGGAGGCCATTCGCCGGAGACGATCCGCCCCTCTATGTCGCTCAAAATGCGATGGTGGAGGGTGGCTTCCTTGCCGCCATTGGTCATAGTGTCAGCAATTCCTGCATTACCGTCCTGAACCGCCGGCCGATCAGATCCCGCCGGATATGCCGTCCGCCTTCGACCTGTTTGCGGCCAAGCGCCCAGACACAATCCACCGCAATGCCTCCCGAAAATATCCAATGATCGAGAATCTGATCGGCCGCAAGGTAGGGAACCTGCTCGACATCGAGCGAAACGATGTCGGCGTAATTGCCCTGAGCCAAGCCGGGGGCCGCCTTGAGCGCCATTCCGCCGCCCGAAAGCGTCGCTTCGAACAGCCGCCGCCCTGTCGAACCCTCCGGCTTTGCCAGGACGTTGCGCCTCTTCAGGCCGAGGCGCTGGGAGTATTCAAGCTGACGCAGCTCCTGCGCCACGGAAATCAGTATGTTCGAATCCGAGCCGATGCCGACGCTGCCGTTCTGGCCGAGGAAAAGATCACCGGGGAATATCCCATCGCCAAGATTGGACTCGGTGATGGGGCAAAGCCCGGCGACGGCACCGCTGTCGGCCATGCGGCGCGTTTCATCCTCCGTCATGTGCGTTGCATGGATGAGACACCAGCGTTCGGTGACCGGCATGTTCGCCAGCAGCCATTCGACAGGGCGGGCACCGGACCAGGCAAGGCAGTCCTCGACCTCTTTCACCTGCTCGGCGACATGGATATGCACAGGCCCGTCACCTGCCATCGGCACGACCTGCTTGAGCTCCTGCGGGGTTACGGCTCGGAGGCTGTGGGGAGCAACGCCAAGTTCCGCACCGGGCATGGAGTCGGTCAAGCGACGGCAGCCTTCCATCGTCTTTGCGAAATCGTCCACCGAATGAATGAACCGGCGCTGGCCTTGGATCGGCGCAGCACCGCCGAAGCCCGAATGGGCATAGAAGACCGGCAGCAGGGTCAGGCCAATTCCCGCCTCCGCGCTTGCAGCCGCGATGTGTTCGGCCATCTCGGCGATATTGGCGTAATGCCCGCCATCCCTGTCGTGGTGGAGGTAGTGAAATTCGCCGACCCGCGAAAAGCCGGCTTCCAGCATTTCCGTGTAGAGCTGTAAAGCGACCGCCTCCACCTGCTCCGGCGTGATCGAGAGCGCGAATTTGTACATCAGCGTCCGCCAGCTCCAGAAGCTGTCGTCGCCGGGACCACGAACTTCCGTAAGGCCCGCCATGGCGCGCTGGAAGGCATGGCTGTGCAGGTTCGGCATCGCCGGCACCAGCACCTTGTGACGCTCATCTTCTGCCGCGGCCTCGACACCAATCTCCACCCGGGCGAGCCGGTCGGCCTCGATCGTCAGCCTTACATTCTGCCTCCAGCCTTCCGGCAACAGAGCCAATTGCGCATGAAGCGTGGCCATGGGCGCCTTCCCTTTTCCTCGCGGAGACCAAAATTCTTCTTGTCACTCGAATTATTATGTATATACATGTTCCTCCATAAGGAAAGGCAAAAAGCTTATGGATGGGGAAGAATCTTCAAAAGCTGCAGCGGGTTCCGCATCGCTTTGGCGCAATGCGCGGATCGCTACTTTCGCTCCCACGGCATCCGGCCTCGGCGTAATCGAAACCGGCGCGCTCGCCGTGCGCAACGGGCGGATAGCCTTCGTCGGCACACTGGCCGACCTGCCTGCCGAATTCAAAGATTCCAAAAACCAAACCGATTGCGAAGGGCGGTGGATTACCCCGGCTTTGATCGACTGCCACACCCATCTGGTATTTGGCGGCGACCGTGCGATGGAATTCGAAATGCGCCTTGCGGGATCGACCTACGAGGAGATCGCACGGGCGGGCGGCGGCATCATCTCGTCCGTGAAAGCAACCAATGCGCTTTCGGAAGACGAGCTTCTGGAGCAGGCACTTCGCAGGCTGGACGCACTGCTGGCCGAAGGTATCTGCACGGTCGAAATCAAGTCCGGCTATGCGCTGAATATCGAGGGCGAGCTGAAGATGCTGCGGGTTGCCCGCAGGCTCGGCGACGTCAGGCCGGTGCGGATCGTCACAAGCTGGCTTGCCGCACATGCGACACCGCCCGAATACAAGGGCCGTAACGGCGACTACATTACCGACGTGGTCCTGCCGGGTCTTGAGGCTGCCCATTCGCACGGGTTGGTCGACGCGGTCGACGGTTTCTGCGAAGGCATCGCCTTCTCGCCCGCCGAAATCGGCCGGGTTTTCGACAAGGCGAAGGTGCTTGGCCTTCCCGTCAAACTTCACGCGGAACAGCTCTCCGATCTTGGTGGCGCGCGCCTTGCCTCCTCCTATGGCGCATTGTCGGCCGACCACCTCGAATATCTTTCCGCACAAGACGCCAAGAGCATGGCTGAAGCCGGCACGGTCGCCGTGCTGCTGCCGGGTGCCTTCTATACGCTTCGGGAAAAGCAGGCGCCGCCTATCCAGGCGTTGCGCAACGCCGGCACCCGTATTGCGCTGGCGACCGACAGCAATCCCGGCACATCACCACTGACCTCACTGCTCATGACCATGAACATGGGCGCGACCCTGTTCGGCCTGACGGTCGAGGAATGCCTTGCCGGCGTTACGCGGGAGGCCGCGTACGCCCTCGGTCTTCAGGCCGAAACCGGCACGCTTGAGGTCGGCAAATCCGCCGACTTTGCGATCTGGGATATCGAGCGGCCGGCTGAGCTTGTCTATCGCATCGGCTTCAACCCGCTGATGGCACGAATCTTCAAGGGCGAGAGGGTTTTCGCATGAGCATCGTTCTGACACCTGGCTCGGTGAGCCTTCGCGAGCTCCAGGACATCTACTGGAACGGCACGCCGGTACGGATCGATCCTTCGTTCGACGCCAGGATCGAGAAGGCAGCGGCCCGGATCGCCCAGATTGCCGCAGGCAACGAGCCGGTCTACGGCATCAATACCGGCTTCGGAAAACTGGCCTCGATCAAGATCGACAGTGCCGACGTCGCCACACTCCAGCGCAACCTGATCCTGTCGCATTGCTGCGGCGTCGGCGCACCGCTTGCCGAGAATATCGTTCGCCTGGTCATGGCGCTGAAGCTCATCTCGCTCGGGCGCGGCGCATCCGGCGTCCGTCTCGAACTGGTGCGCCTGATCGAGGCGATGCTGGAGAAAGGGGTGATCCCGCTTATTCCGGAAAAGGGTTCAGTCGGTGCCTCGGGCGATCTCGCGCCGCTCGCTCATATGGCGGCCGTGATGATGGGCGAAGGCGAGGTCTTTTATCAAGGCAATCTGCTACCGGCTGCCGAGGCTCTTGCGAAGGCCGAATTGAAACCGGTCGTGCTTGCCGCCAAGGAAGGCCTTGCGCTGATCAACGGCACCCAGACCTCCACGGCATTGGCATTGGCCGGCCTGTTCCGTGCTCATCGGGCCGCCCAGGCCGCGCTGGTGACCGGTGCGATGTCGACGGATGCCGCCATGGGCTCGTCCGCGCCTTTCCATCCGGATATCCACACACTTCGCGGCCACAAGGGCCAAATCGATGCGGCCGCGGCTCTGCGCGCCCTGCTGTCGGGTTCGGTCATCCGCGAAAGCCATCTGCAAGGCGACGAACGGGTGCAGGATCCCTATTGCATCCGCTGCCAGCCCCAGGTGGACGGCGCGTGCCTTGACCTCCTGCGCTCGGTCGCCCGCACGCTCGAGATCGAAGCCAATGCGGTGACCGACAATCCGCTGGTGCTTTCGGACGAAACCGTCGTTTCGGGCGGCAATTTCCACGCCGAGCCGGTGGCCTTTGCCGCCGACCAGATCGCGCTCGCCATTTGCGAAATCGGCGCGATCTCCCAGCGCCGCATCGCGCTGCTCGTGGACCCGACCCTCTCCTATGGGTTGCCGGCCTTTCTCGCCAAGAAGCCGGGGCTGAATTCCGGGCTGATGATCGCGGAAGTCACCTCCGCGGCCCTGATGTCGGAAAACAAGCAGATGTCGCATCCGGCCTCGGTCGATTCCACGCCCACCTCCGCCAATCAGGAAGACCACGTTTCTATGGCCTGCCATGGCGCGCGCCGGCTTCTCCAGATGACCGACAACCTTGCGACCATCATCGGCATCGAAGCGCTGACGGCAGCTCAAGGCGTGGAACTGCGCAAGCCGCTGACGACCAGCCCGGAACTTCAGAAGGTGATCGCTACCATCCGCGCCGCCGTTCCGACCTTGGAAGAGGACCGCTACATGGCAAACGACCTCAAGGCCGCCACCGATCTCGTCGCCACGGGCGCGCTCGCCGCCTCCGTTTCACCCGATATCCTGCCGGCTCTGGAGGCTTGAATGGCTGTGTTCGAAGTCAGACAGGGCACCTCCCCTGTCATTCTCGGCTTTCCGCATACGGGAACCGACATGCCCTCGGCGATCTGGGACCGGCTGAACGACAACGGGCGCCTGCTCGCCGATACGGACTGGCACATCCATGAACTCTATGACGGACTTCTGGCGGATGCGACGACGGTGCGCGCCACCTTCCACCGCTACGTGATCGACGCCAACCGCGATCCGCAGGGTACGAGCCTCTATCCCGGCCAGAACACTACCGGCCTGATCCCGGAGACGGATTTCGACGGCAGAAGCATCTGGAAGTCTGGCGCCGCGCCAACCGAGGCCGACACCGCCGACCGGCTGCGCGATTTCCATGTGCCCTATCACGCGATGCTTGCAGCCGAAATCGGACGGGTAAAATCCATTCATGGCATTGCCGTGCTCTACGATTGCCACTCGATCCGTTCGTATATCCCGTTCCTCTTCGAAAGCACCCTGCCCGATTTCAATATCGGCACGGACATGGGCCGAACCTGCGCTCCGACGATCGAACAGGCGGTGCTCGATGTCGCGGCCGCGGCGTCGGACTACACCAGCATCCTCAACGGCCGCTTCAAGGGCGGCTGGACGACGCGGCATTACGGCAAGCCGGAAACCGGCGTCCACGCCATCCAAATGGAACTTGCACAGGCCACCCATCTCGCCACGGAGACCCTGCCCTTTGCCTACGACGCGGCCAAGGCAGAGCGACTGCGCGTCCATCTGAAAGATATCCTGACGCGGATCGAGCGCATCGCCCTCGACCTCGCTTCAGAGAACAACAACAACCGATAAAGGGAACGTTCCGATGACCAATCCCCGCCACAATATCCGCGAAATTCGCGTCCCCCGCGGCAACCAGCTCAACGCCAAAAGCTGGATGACGGAAGCGCCGTTGCGCATGCTGATGAACAATCTCGACCCGGACGTGGCGGAAAATCCCAACGAACTGGTCGTTTATGGCGGCATCGGGCGCGCTGCCCGCACCTGGGACGATTTCGACCGGATCGTTGCGACGCTGAAGACGCTCACAGAGGAGGAAACGCTGCTGGTGCAGTCGGGCAAGCCGGTCGGCGTCTTCCGGACCCATAAGGATGCGCCGCGCGTTCTCATCGCCAACTCCAACCTCGTGCCGCACTGGGCGACCTGGGACCATTTCAACGAACTCGACAAAAAGGGCCTTGCCATGTACGGCCAGATGACCGCCGGTTCGTGGATCTATATCGGCACGCAGGGCATCGTGCAGGGCACCTATGAGACGTTCGTCGAGGCCGGACGCCAGCATTACGGCGGCAATCTCAAGGGCAAATGGATCCTGACCGGTGGTCTTGGCGGCATGGGCGGCGCCCAGCCGCTTGCCGCCGTCATGGCCGGCGCCTGCTGCCTGGCGGTCGAATGCAATCCGGACAGTATCGATTTTCGGCTGCGCACCCGCTATGTCGACGCGAAGGCGGAAACGCTCGACGAAGCCATGGAGATGATCACGCGCTGGACGGAAGCGGGCGAGGCAAAGTCTGTCGGCCTGCTCGGCAATGCCGCGGAAATCCTCCCCGAAATGGTCCGTCGCGGCATCCGTCCGGACATGGTCACCGACCAGACGTCGGCCCACGATCCGATCAACGGCTATCTGCCGAAGGGCTGGACGATCGCCGAATGGAAGGCGAAACGCGAAAGCGATCCAAAGGCGGTGGAAAAAGCCGCCCGCGCCTCGATGCGCGAACATGTGGAGGCAATGATCGCCTTCTGGAACGCCGGCATCCCGACACTCGACTACGGCAACAATATCCGCCAGGTCGCCAAGGACGAAGGGCTGGAAAACGCCTTCGCCTTCCCGGGCTTCGTACCGGCCTATATCCGCCCGCTGTTCTGCCGCGGCATCGGCCCATTCCGCTGGGCAGCCCTTTCCGGCGATCCGGAAGACATCTACCGTACCGACGCCAAGGTGAAGGAGCTGCTGCTGGACAACACGCATCTCCACAACTGGCTCGACATGGCGCGCGAGCGGATTTCCTTCCAGGGCCTGCCGGCGCGCATCTGCTGGGTGGGCCTCGGCGTCCGCCACAAGCTCGGCCTCGCCTTCAACGAGATGGTTCGCAATGGCGAGCTGAAAGCGCCGATCGTGATCGGCCGCGACCACCTGGACTCCGGATCGGTCGCCTCTCCCAACCGGGAGACGGAAGCGATGAGGGACGGTTCGGATGCGGTGTCCGACTGGCCGCTGCTGAATGCGCTCCTCAACACTGCGTCCGGTGCGACCTGGGTATCGCTTCATCACGGCGGCGGCGTCGGCATGGGTTATTCGCAGCATTCCGGCATGGTCATCTGCTGCGACGGCAGCGAGGACGCCGACCGCCGGATCGAACGCGTGCTCTGGAACGACCCTGCCACGGGCGTCATGCGCCACGCGGATGCCGGTTACGAAATCGCCGTGGATTGCGCCAAGGAAAACGGACTTCGCCTGCCCGGCATTCTCGGAAACTGATCCCCATGAAAATTCTGCGCGCGTCCGACTACAGGCGAATGCCGTGGAAAAACGGCGGCGGCGAGACGGTGGAAATCGCCGTCTTTCCCGTCGGCGCGTCGATAGAGGACTTCGACTGGCGCGTCAGCATGGCGACCATCGCTTCAGACGGGGCTTTCTCGACTTTTCCGGATGTGGATCGCACCCTGTCGATCCTTTCGGGCGGCGGGATAGAGCTGACGATCGAGGGCCGCAGGCCCGTTTCTCTCGATCTTCGTTGCGAGCCCTATCCGTTTCCTGCCGACACGGTGGCTGCGGCCAAGCTGCTCAATGGCGAGACAACGGACCTCAACGTGATGACGCGGCGCGGCCGGTTTTCCCACCGCGTCATCAAGCATCCGACGCCCGTGTCGCTGCCGGCATCCTCGGATCTGAGATTGGTTCTTGCCACCGCGGGACACACGATCGCGTTCGGTTCGGAGAAAGCAGATCTCGGACCGCTTGATTGCCTGGTCTGCGGTGCCGAGGTGACGAGCGACCTCGTTATCTCCGGTGGTTCAGCGGTTCTCGTGATTGAGCTCAATCCGGAAAGTGGGATATCCCCCTCTGCCTGAACTCACTTGCCGCCGTCCACGCTGATGACCTGCCCGGAAATCCAGCCGGCGAAGTCGGATGCGAAGAACATCACCATCGCCGCAATGTCGTCAGGTGTACCAAGGCGTTTCAGGGCAATATTCTGCAGGAGCCGCGCCTGCCCCTCCTCGCCCATCGCCTCCCATTGTCGTTCGGTCGCCGGGTTCGAGCGCACGAAGCCGGGCGCGACATTGTTGACGGTGATGCCCCACGGTCCCAGTTCATGGGCGAGCTGACGCGTCAGCCCGATCTGGCCGGCCTTGGCGCTGGCATAGGCCTGGATGCCGGTCAGCGAAATCCCGAGACCGGCACCGCTGGAAATATTGATGATGCGCCCGGCATTTTTCCTCTTCATGCCCGGCGCGACCGCCTGGGCCATGAAGAATGCGCCGGACAGGTTGACGTCGAAGATCGTCTGCCAGTCGCTTTCGGATATCTCCTCGATCGGCCGGCCCACCTGCCCACGCACGCCGCCGGCATTGTTGATCAGGACGTCCGGCGCGCCGGAGGCTGCCTCGATCGCCCGGACGGTCTCCTGTACGGCACTGCGATTGCCGACATCCAGTACATGCGCTTCGGCCCTGGGCCCGCAGAGCCCGACGGTTTCATCGAGCCCCGCCGCATCGACGTCGCAGAGATGGACCGCCGCGCCGCGGCTCGCGAACCCTTTCGCGATCGCCCGTCCGAAGCCGTGGGCGGCACCCGTGACAATCACCACTTTGCCGTCAAACGAAATGTTCATGCCGTCACCGTCGCCAGTTCTTCGAGATTGGCCATGGCGAGCGGCCGTTTGCCATCCTCGATCTCGTGGATCATGGCGATCAGGCGGGCGGCAAGCGGCGTCGGAACACGCGATTCCATGCCGATCTCGACGACCGGCATCACCTGCGCGTCCACCTCGGTCTTGCGCTTGCGCACGGCAAGATCGCGCCAGATGCCTGAATGCGATTTTGCCGACCTGCGGTTATGCGCCACCATGTCGTCGAACGACTTGTCAGTCTGTTCCGGTGAGGCCAGCGGCCCGAAGGCGGCTGGATCGAACCCGTCGAAGGCTTCCGGCTGGATGTTGTTGATAGCCGCCACCGTCGCCACTTCCAGCGCAAGCCGGCGCAGAACCGGGCGGGCGATTGGACTTTCGAGCACATCGGCGATGCTGTCATTGGTGAGAGCCGTGCCGAACAGCAGCGCGCCATAGATGAGCTTGCCCCACAAGAAGCCCCAGATATTGCTGGTGATCAAAGCCTTCGGCTCGACCTGCCGCATCAGCTGATAGATATCCTCGGCCCGATCGGTGAAAAGCCCGTCGAGCTCGCCGATCACTACGGCGCCATGGCCACTATACTGCACGACGCCCGGCTCCAGATAATCCGCCCCGAAATTGACGAAGCAGCCGATGACGCGATGTTCTCCGACGATGCGGGCAATCACCCGTTCGTTGAGCCCGTTCTGGGCGGAAACCACATATCCGTCGGCGGGGAGATGCTGGACGAGAGACCTTGCCGCGGCCTCCGTATGATGGGCTTTGACGCAGAGAAAAGTCCGCCGATATTCGCCTTCCAGCTCTTCCGGCAGATACGCTCTGGCTTTGACGACGTCCTCGAAGATCGGACCGACGATCTTCAGTCCCCTCTCGTTGATCGCATCGACATGTTCCTTGACGTTATCGACGAAGATCACATTCTCGCCCGCACGTATGAAAGCCGCACCCAGCGTGCCGCCGATCGCGCCGGCGCCCCAGATCAGAATTGGCTGGCTCATGCCCAAGATCCCTCCAAAAACGCCCGCATCCCTGCGAGCGCAACATGCCACATTGCCTAACGTGCGCTCGTTGCAGTTTGCTTAAAACTACAGGGCTCCGGCATGACGATATTCGACCATCGGCATGCCGGACTACGCGCATTCAAGGAGTAGACCACTACGGTCGCGTGGTCGAGTACGGGTCGAGATCGAGAAAGCGTGGGGCGACGGCGACCGGGTTCGTGCCTACGGTCGCCGCTTTTCCGAATGGGATTTCAGAACGAGGAACCTGCGGCCAGGAGGCCTGCCAACGCCGAAGGCTCCAGTGAGGTTAGGTCGTATATGCAGGGCGCCGCAAAGACGGCCGCCCCCAGGATGCAGATGATCACCAATTTCATGGGGTTCTCCGGGGACGAGGCCCCTGCCTCGTCCTGTTAGCAGTTCTTACCTGTCGTCGCGGCCGATCCGGCGCGAGGCGCAATCGCGATTCCTCAGGCGAGGATCAGCTCGACATTGATGTTGCCGCGGGTCGCCTTCGAATAGGGGCAGGTCTGGTGAGCTTCTTCGACAAGCGCCCTGGCAAGTTCCGGATCGATGCCCGGCAGACTGATGTTAAGGCGGGCCTGCAGGAAGTATGCGCCCGCGGTGGTTCCGAGGTCCACCTCGGCATCGACCGCCGTCTCAGCGGGAAGCTTGATCTTCCGCTTGCCCGCGGCGATGCCCATCGCGCCGATGAAGCAGGCCGACCATCCGGCTGCGAAGAGCTGCTCGGGATTTGTGCCGGCATGGGCGCTGCCGGGAGGCGAGAGCTTGACGTCGAGCTGCGCATCGTCGCTGCGCGAGAACCCATCGCGCCCGCCGGTCGTGTGCGTCTTGCCGGTATAGAGAACCTTGTCGATCGTGGTCATGGAACACTCCTTTGTTCGTGTCGCCGATTGCGACATCCGTTGACAGGGAGTGGTTTGACGAGGCGACGTATCCGGCATGTTTCCGAAATCGCAGGAAATGTATCGAAGCGTAGCGCAGGCCTCGCCGGACATTCTCTCTTACAAACGCTTCGATAATTTCAGCGGCTTTCGGATATCAGCGGATAGTGATTTCGGCAGCCAGCCCGCCGCCGGCGCGATTGTAGAGCCTCACCGAACCGCCGATGGCCGCAGCCAGTTGCTGGGCGATGGCAAGACCAAGCCCCGTGCCGCCGGTTTCGCGGTTGCGGGATTGCTCCAGCCTGAAGAACGGCTGCATGGCCGGCTCCAGCATGTCTTCCGGAATCCCCGGCCCGCGATCGAGGACCGTAATGACGATGTCGCCCTCGCCCCTTCGCTCGACGCTGATCTCGGCGCCGCCGGCGAATTTCACGGCATTGTCGATGAAGTTCGAGAGGATACGGCGCAGTGCGTGCGGTTTGGTGGACGCGGTTCCCTGGACAATACCGAGGACCGTCACCGACTTGCCGGTGTCCTGGTAATCATAGGCAATGCTGTCGATGAACGAGGCAAGGTCGATCCGGGAAACCTTCTCGCCATTGCCATGCGCGCTGCGCGCATAGGCGATCCCGTCCTGCACCAGCCGCTCGATTTCACCGAGGTCATGCACCAGCTTGTCCCTCTCGGGCGAGTCGTCCGCCATGTCGGCGCGCAGCCGCATGCGGGTGATCGGCGTCTGGAGATCGTGGGAGATGGCGGCGAGAATCTGCACCCGTTCCTCGAGATAGTGGGCGATCCTGTCGCGCATGGCGTTGAAGGCCCGCGCGGCATGGGCGACTTCGCTCGGGCCGGTCTCGCTCAACGGCGGGCTTTTCCTGTTGGGGTCGAGCGCATCGGCGGCAGCCGCGAGGTCTCCGAGCGGGCGGATCGCCTGCCGGACCGCAAACCAGGTACAGACCACCAGAAGCGCCATCTGGATGGCGAACACATAAGGAAGCCATTCCGCAATCGGCATGACACCGGTCGGCGTGACGTCGATGGTGAGTGGAGAGCCGTCGGAGAGCGTCAGATGACCCTGCAGCCGCCTGACGTCACCGGGGATGGACTCCACCCGCAGCGGGAACCGATGCCCCACCGCCTCCTGAATCTTGCCGGTAATCTCGGCGCCCCGGCCCGAGACTTCCGGCACGCCGGCAATTCCCGGGCCGAGCACCAGGCGGTAGTTGCCGCGGCTCAACCGATCCAGCCAATCGGCCCGCTCGCCGGCCGGCAGCCGATCGAGGATGGCGATCGATGTCGCAAGATCGTTTTCAAGCGTGCCGAGCATGACGGCCTTTGCCGACATGTAACGTTCGATAAAGAGGATGCTGAAGGAGAGCCCGTAGGCGATCGCGAGGCCTGTAAACAGGATGAGGAAAAGCCGGTCACGCAGCGTGCTCGGCCACCATTTGCCGGAACGGGCGACGCTGGCACTCACGGCTTGGGCTCCGATATCTCGACGGGAACCGAGAAGACGTAACCTTCGCTGCGCACGGTCTTGATATAGGTCGGCTCGCGCGCATCGTCGCCGAGCCGCTGGCGAAGCCGGCTCACCAGAAGGTCGATCGACCGGTCGAACAGATCCGCATCGCGGCCTTGCGTGAGGTTGAGGATCTGGTCGCGATTGAGCACGCGCTGCGGATGGTCGATGAAGACACGCAGCAGCCGGTATTCGGCACCGCTCAGCGCGATTTCCGTACCCTGTCCGTCGAGCAGATGGCGGCCCACCGTATCGAGCCGCCAATCGCCGAAGCTCAGCAACTGGCCTGCCTCGCTGATCTGCAGGTTGGGCGGCAGCATGCGCGTCCGGCGCAGGACGGCCTTGATGCGCGCCAGCAACTCACGCGCGGCAAACGGCTTCGGCAGATAGTCGTCGGCACCCATTTCGAGCCCGATGATCCGGTCCATCTCGTCGCTGCGGGCAGTCAGCATGAGGATGGGCGTCGCCTTGTGCTTGCCGGCCCTGAGTTCGCGGCAAAGAACGAGCCCGTCATCGCCCGGCATCATCACGTCGAGCACGATCAGGTCCACCGTATTGGCCTCGAGAAAACTGCGCATCTGGCGGCCATCGGCGGCCACCGTCGCCCGAAGACCGTTCTTCTTCAGATAACTCGACACCAGTTCGCGGATTTCGCGGTCGTCATCGACGATCAGGATATGGTCGACATGATCCATTTTCGGGCTTCAAATCCTTGTCCGATGAGAACGGTATCGCACCGCCCTTTCTTCTTTAAACCGCAGGATGGCTGCCGCGAAGCCAAGAAATATCTCCGCGGCAGCCATTGGGGCTCAAAACCGGTCGACGTCCAGAACAGCCTGGGCAAAAGCCTGCGGTGCCTCCTGCGGCAGGTTGTGACCGATGCCGCCGGTGATGGTGCGATGCTCGTATTTTCCGGAGAACTTGCCCGCATAGGCGGAAGGGTCGGCATGCGGCGCGCCGTTGGCATCGCCTTCCATGGTGATCGTCGGCACCGAGATCATCGGCCCCATGGCAAGCTGCTGTTCGAAGGCATCGAACCGGGCCTCGCCTTCGACAAGACCCAGCCGCCAGCGGTAGTTATGGACAACGATCTCGACGTGGTCGGGATTGTCGAATGCGGCGGCCGATCTTTCAAAGGTCGCGTCGTCGAATTGCCAGGTGGGCGACGCCGTCTGCCAGATAAGCCTGTTGAAATCGCGCCGGTTCTGCTCGTAGCCCAACCGGCCGCGCTCGGTGGCGAAATAGAACTGGTACCACCATGCAAGCTCGGCTTTCGGCGGCAGAGGTTTTTTGTTGATTTCCGGGCTGCCGATCAGGTAGCCGCTCACCGACACCATCGCCTTGCAGCGTTCCGGCCAGAGCGCCGCCATGATGTTGGCGGTCCTGGCGCCCCAATCGAAGGCTGCGACGATCGCCTTGTCTATCCCGAGCGCGTCGAGGAGCGCGATCATATCGGCCGCAATGGCCGACTGCTGGCCGTTGCGTGGCGTATCCTTCGACAGAAAGCGTGTCGTGCCGTAGCCCCTGAGATACGGCGCGATGACCCGGTAACCGGCAGAGGCGAGCAGCGGCGCGACATCCATGAAGCTGTAGATGTCGTAGGGCCAGCCATGCAGCAACAGGACGACGGGGCCGTCTGCCGGACCGGCCTCGGCATAACCCACATCGAGCACGCCCGCTCTGACTTGCTTCAGCGTTTCGAAGGACGTGTTCGTGCCGGCCTTGACGGCGGTCAATGGCGTCGCGGCAGGCGACGAAGACTGGGCGCCGGCGGTGCCGGTCATTCCGAATTCGACAGCTGCAACGGTCATGGCGGCAACGCCGAAGAAGCGGCGACGCTGGTGGTTGATTGGGTCGGACATCGATCTCTCCAATTCGTGTTGATCACGATCGGAAGGAAGCCGCAGCCATGTATCCCCGATATGTCCCGAGCCGCGGGTTTTGAATGCGGATGTAGCATCCGGCCGCCGGGATACGTTCTGATACAATTCAGGCAGCGCCGATCCGAGCACCTTTCGTAGCGGCTGGCGATTTGTGTCGCTCTGTAGCGCACCGGGCGGTTTCCTACACTTCGGTACATTTTCCCTCCAACCCGGACACATCCTGGATACGTCGCGCCGACCAGATTGGCTCCGTTGCTGGTCGAGCCGCACCGCCGCCCAGGACCCCCAACATCCGGTGTCAAAGGAAACGACGATGACGCTTCTTATCATTGCCTATCTCGGAGGCGCGCTGACGATCCTCAGCCCGTGCATCCTGCCCATCCTTCCCTTCGTTTTTGCCCGCGCCGGACAACCGTTCGTCCGCAGCACATTGCCGATGCTCATCGGCATGGCCGCCACCTTTGCGCTCGTCGCCACGCTTGCGGCCGTCGGCGGCAGCTGGGCGATCCATGCCAACGAATACGGCCGGCTCGCCGCCATCGTCCTGCTTGCCGTCTTCGGCGTCAGCCTCCTTTCGCCGCGTGTCGCAAGCTTCGTCACCCGTCCGGTGGTTGATTTCGGCAACCGGCTCCTGAATGTCTCGGGCACACCCGGGACGGTACCCACGGTAACGAGCTCGTTCGTCCTCGGCGTCGCGACCGGCCTGCTCTGGGCTCCCTGCGCCGGCCCCATTCTCGGCCTGGTCCTCACCGGTGCCGCACTGCAGGGCGCGAACCTTGAAACGACATTCCTGCTTGTCGCCTATGCCGCAGGCGCTGCTACTTCGCTTGCCGTTGCGCTCATCGTCGGCGGAAAGGTTTTTGCCGGAATGAAGCGTTCGCTGGGGGTCAGCGAACGGATTCGCCAGGTCCTGGGTGCCGCCGTACTTGCCGGCGTCGCAGTCATTGCGCTTGGCCTGGATACCGGCCTGCTCGCCCGTCTGTCCTATGCCAGCACCGCCTCCTTCGAACAGGCTGTGCTCGACCGGCTGCATTCCAAGCCTTCAACCGCCTCGCCTTCGGAAATCGCCGGCAATGGCATGGCGAGCGCCGCGGCCGATACCGCCCGGCCGTTCCGCAGCAACCTTCCGGTCGAGGGGCGCGCACCTTCGCTCGACGGCGCGGTCGAATGGCTGAACTCGCCGCCACTGACCTCGGAGCAGCTCCGTGGCAAGGTCGTCCTCGTGGATTTCTGGACCTATTCCTGCATCAACTGTATCCGCACCGTCCCTTACGTCCGCGCCTGGGCTGAGAAATACAAGGACCAGGGTCTCGTGGTGATCGGCGTGCACGCTCCGGAATTTGCCTTCGAGAAGAAGGTCGACAATGTCAGAAAGGCCGTCGGCGACTTCAAGATCGGCTACCCGGTCGCCATCGACAACGACTACAAGATCTGGCGCGCCTTCGAGAACAGCTATTGGCCCGCCCAGTACCTGATCGATGCCAAGGGCCAGATCCGCTACCATCACTTCGGCGAGGGTAACTACAAGCAGTCCGAGCAGGCCATCCAGGATCTGCTGCGCGAAGCAGGAAGCGAGACGGCGACCAGCGCGCCGGTCGTGCCCGATGTCAAGGGCGCGGAGATTAGCCCGGACCTCAGCAATGTCCGCTCCGGCGAAACCTATCTCGGCTACAAGCGCGCCACGAATTTCGCCTCTCGGGAAATCCTGAGCGCCGACGCCGCCCGCGACTATTCGGTCGCTGAACCCGGCCTCAACGAATGGGGCCTCTCGGGTACCTGGACCGTCGGGGCGGAACAGGCGACGCTCAGCCAGCCGGATGGCAGCATCGCCTATCGGTTCAGCGCCCGCGATCTGCATCTCGTCCTCGGTCCCGGGACCGCCGGCAAGCCGGTGCGCTTTCAGGTGACGATCGACGGCAAGGCTCCGGGAACGGACCACGGCGCTGACATCGACGCCGATGGTAACGGCATGGTGACTACGACAAAGCTCTACCAGCTCGTCCGCCAGGCCGGCGATGTCGAGGCACGCAATTTCGAGATCCGCTTCCTCGATCCCGGCGTCGAAGCCTATGCCTTCACCTTCGGCTAGACCTCATCCAAAAACCTAATCCTACATCAACTGACAGGAGTTAAGCTCATGAAAAGACGTATTTCCACCTTCGCACTTGCCTTCGCCACCAGCGTCATCGCGTTTGCGGCGCAAGCCGCGGAAGTCAAGAACATCGTCATCGTCCATGGCGCATTGGCCGATGGCTCAAGCTGGCGCAAGGCAACCGAGATTCTCGAAAAGCGCGGCTTCAACGTGACGATCGTTCAGCAACCGATCACCTCGCTTGCCGATGATATCGCCGCCACCAACCGTGTACTGGACCTTCAGGACGGCCCGACCCTGCTCGTCGGACACAGCTATGGCGGCATGGTGATTACCGAAGCCGGCCACAGCCCGCATGTCGCCGGCCTCGTCTACGTGGCGGCGTTCCAGCCGGACAAGGGCGAAAGCCTGCTCAGCCTCGCCAGCTCCAAGCCGGCGGGCGGCATGAACATCCGCGAGACGAAGGACGGCAAATATCTCTATATCGACCCCGCCGCGTTTCCGGGCGATTTCGCGGCGGACCTGCCGAAGGACGAAGCACGGTTCCTTGCCCGGTCGCAGGTGTTTGCCGCCAAGGAGGCTTTCTCCGCCAAGGTTGGAGATCCTGCCTGGCATGCCAGGAAGAGCTGGTCGATCGTCGCCACAGAAGACCGCTCCATTAATCCGGAACTGGAACGGGACATGGCCCGGCGGGCCGGCAGCGACATCACCGAGATCAAGGCAAGCCACGCCGTCTTCGCCTCCCAGCCGGAGAAGGTCGCCGACGTCATCGAGCGTGCGGCAAGGCAGGCGGGCAAATAGCTCGCGGGAACGATCACCCGGCGCCGGGAGAAATTCCGGCGCCGGTCTACCAATCGGCGAATGAGCTCCCACGGCCAGGCAAGGTGCGTGGAAATCCACGGGAGCCGGCCTTTAAAGCCGTGCGAATACAGATGACTGATTTTCGTTTGACGGCTATTCAGCGGGTGAGCGGATAGATCAGCTGGCCGTCCTCCTCGCCTCTCGGGAAGGCGCCCTCGCGACTGCGCTTTTCCGATTGCTGATAGCCCTGCGGGCTGATGCCGATATAGCGCTTGAACATGCGGGAAAAGTAATAGGCGTCCGTATAGCCGGAAAGCTCGGCGGCGCGCTTCACCGTGCAGCCGCCGGCCATTAGGCCCATGGCCCGTTCCATCCGCTTGAATTCCTGGAATTTGTCCGGCGTCCAGCCGACGCGCTTGCGGAATTCCCGTTTGAAATAATCCGGATTATAGGGCACCGAATTGATCGTTCTTCCGACGATCTCCTCGTCGAGCGGATCGGCCGCGATCTGGCTCGCCGCCACCATGACCGAGAAGGACAGCGCATCCGGATTGTTGACATTGCCGACCGACTGCTCCTTCCAGCCGATATGCGCCTGTTCGATGAATTCGATCAACAGGAACATGAAGAGGTGATGCTGAAGCAGCGTCGTCGAATAGGGCGGCGAGTTGTCATGATAATAACGCGTCAGCGGCTCCATCATCTCCCAGCGGGCGAGCGTGACGGCGTGCTTCAGGTTCATCTGGGCGATCAGGTCGAGGCGCCCGAAGAGGTCGAGGGTGAAATGCTGGGCAATGCCGGTATAGGCTTCCCGCGAGGTGGAATGGCCGGAAAACCACGTATTCGCAGGCAGAAGCATCGCCCTGCCTGGCGCCATGTCGATCGTCTCGCCTGCGACTTCATATCGTGCCGAGCCCGTCAGGCAGATGATCAGGTCATGCACGCTGTTCGATTTGTCCACGCCCCAGGTATGCGAGTGCTGCATCCTTATGGTTGAACGCGTCAGCGTCAACGCCATCGCATTCATCGGAATTGCAGACAGAACGCTACCTTCAATTTTCTCCATCCTTTTCCCCGAATTCGTCGATTTGATCTGACCGGCAAAGCGAGAATATCAGCCTGGGAGCTAATATCTCAACACGTCAGAGACGGAAATGGGAGGAAATGGCGCTTCTTTCTCGGAAACCTGATGGATCAGGTGTGTCCGGAGATCGAAGTGCCAGAGGTTGCGATGCATAATAAAGGAAGTGCCTCTTCGTACAATACCGCCTATGTCGACGGCGGCACGCTCAACTGGGCGACGAAACTCATGGGTGGCGTTGCCTATGACCGAACCGTCGCTGCCCATGGCCGGCTTCCCGCCAGATTGGGGCGGACGGAATGAGCGGCGACAACAAGTTTCTGGGGCTCTTCTACCTGTCGCCCTTCGTCATCGGGCTCCTGGTCTTCACCGCCCTTCCCTTCCTCGCGTCGCTCTATCTGAGCTTCACCAACTATAACCTGATGAACGAGCCGGTCTTCACAGGCCTGCAGAACTATATCCGGCTGTTCACCAACGACCGGACGTTCCGGAAATCGCTTTGGGTCACCCTGATCTACGTGTTCACCACGGTGCCGCTGAAGCTCGTCTTCGCGCTCTTCATGGCGGTGATCCTCAATTACAAGCTGAAGTTCATCAACGTTTTCCGGACGGCCTATTATGTGCCGTCGATCCTCGGCGGCTCGATCGCCATCGCGGTCCTGTGGCGCTATATCTTCGCCGATGTCGGCCTCGTCAACATGGGCCTCACCATGCTCGGCTTCGAGCCAGTCAACTGGTTTGGCGACCCGACCAATGCGCTGTTCACCATCACGCTCCTACGCCTGTGGCAGTTCGGCTCGGCCATGGTGATTTTCCTCGCAGCCCTCCAGAGCATCGACAAGACGCTCTACGAGGCAGCCTCGATCGACGGCGCCGGCAAGTGGACGAGTTTCGTCTACATCACCCTGCCGCTGATCACGCCTGTCATCTTCTTCAACCTGATCATGCAGATGGTCCAGGCCTTCCAGGAGTTCAACGGACCTTACATCATCACCCAAGGGGGACCTTTGAAATCCACCTATCTCCTGCCGATCTACATCTATGACGAGGCCTTCAAGCGGTTCGACATGGGTTATGCCTCGGCGATCGCCTGGGTCCTGTTCCTGATCATCATGGCCCTCACCCTCATCGCCTTCTGGTCCTCGCGCCACTGGGTCTATTACGCCGGCGACAAGAGGAGCTGACCATGACCGATCACATCCTCTCCCAGAATTCCCCCACCGCGCGCGATATCGATATCATCCGCACCCGTGAAACGCGCCGCCATGGCCTCAATGCCGTCCTGCGTTATGCGCTGCTGACCGTCGTCGGCTTGCTGATGCTCTATCCGCTGATCTGGCTGATCGGCGCGTCCTTCAAGACCAACTCGGAAATCTTCTCCAATCCCGGCTTCTGGCCAGAGAACCCGACGCTGGACGGCTATATCAAGGGCTGGAAGACCTCGACGCCCTATTCCTTCGGCACGTTCTTCGTAAACACGCTGTGGATCGTCATCCCGAAGGTGATCGGCACGGCGATCTCCTGCACGGCGGTCGCCTACGGCTTCGCCCGCTTCGATTTCCCGTACAAGAAGGTGCTGTTTTCCGCGCTGATCGCGACGCTGCTCTTGCCGAACGTCGTCACCCGCATTCCGCAATACCTGATCTTCCGCGATCTCGGCTGGCTCGACAGCTACCTGCCGCTCTGGGTGCCCTCGGCGCTTGCCGGTGATGCCTTCTTCGTCTTCATGCTGGTGCAGTTCCTGCGCGCCATCCCGCGCGACATGGAGGAGGCTGCCCGCGTCGACGGAGCCAATACCATCCAGACGCTGATCTTCATCGTCGTGCCGCTTCTGATGCCCGCGCTGATCTCGGTCTGCCTGTTCCAGTTCATGTGGACGATGAACGACTTCCTCGGCCCGCTGATCTACATCTCCTCGGTCGACAAGTACCCGATTTCGCTGGCGCTGAAACTGTCGATCGACACCACCGAAGCCTTCGAATGGAACCGGGTGCTCGCCATGTCTGTCCTGTCGCTGGCACCGGCACTCGCGGTCTTCTTCCTCGCCCAGAAATATTTCATCGACGGCATCTCCTCCGGCGGGATCAAAGGATAGTCACATGGCGCGTCTTCAACTGAGAAACCTCGAAAAGGACTACGGTTCGTTCCGCGCCGTGCATGGCATCAACCTCGATGTCGAGGATGGCGAGTTCATGGTGCTGGTCGGCCCGTCCGGCTGCGCCAAGTCCACCACCCTTCGGATGATCGCCGGGCTGGAACGCGTCACCGGCGGCGAGATCCGCATCGGCGGCGAACTGGTCAACGACAAGACACCGGGTGATCGCGGCATATCTATGGTCTTCCAGAACTACGCGCTTTATCCGCATATGAAGGTGCGCAAGAACCTCTCCTTCAGCATGCGGCTGAAGCGCCGCCCGGGCGCCGAGATCGAACAGGCCACCCAGCACGTTTCCCATCTTCTCGAGATTGACCCTTTGCTCGACAGGCTTCCTAAACAGCTTTCCGGTGGTCAGGCGCAGCGCGTCGCCGTCGGCCGGGCGCTGATCAAGAAACCGCAGGTCTTCCTGTTCGACGAGCCGCTCTCCAACCTTGACGCCAAGCTGCGCGCTTCTATGCGGGTACGCATCACCGACCTGCACAAGCGGCTGAAGGCGGACGGCCAGCAGGCCACTGTCATCTACGTCACACACGACCAAACGGAAGCCATGACCATGGGCGACCGGATCTGCGTCATGCGGGATGGCCACATCATGCAAGTTGCCGATCCGGTCACGCTCTACAGCCGCCCGGCCAACACATTTGTCGCGGGCTTCATCGGCAGCCCGGAAATGAATTTCCTCGGCGGCACGTTCGAGGGAGAGAACGGCGTGCGCGCAGCGGAGCAAGTGATCGTGCTCGGCGATGAGTTCACCAAACGGATCTCCGGACGCAGCGAGCACGTCACGCTCGGCATCCGGCCGCAGCACCTGCGCATCGTCGCGGCCGAAACGCCCGGCACCATCAAGGGCAAGGTTGCCCATATCGAGTTCATGGGCCACGAAGTCTACCTCTATGTCGACATCGGCCCGAAACGCCTCATCGCCGTCGTGCCGTCCGCGTCCTACGACCGCGGCGCGCTTCGCGACGACTGGGTCTGGCTGAGCCCGGACCCGAAGGGCGTGCACCTGTTCGACCGCCAGTCCGGGGAGAACATCAGCCTGGCGGTTTGAAACTTCATCGTTCCAACTTGGGAGGAGCCAAAATGAGAACCATGTTCATGACGGCGGCTTTGTTTGCCGCCACCAGCCTTTCGACCGCATTCGCTTCGGATCTGCGCATGTCCTGGTGGGGCAGCGACGACCGCCATGTCGCGACCCAGCAGGCCCTGAAGGTCTGCGGCGCGAAATTCGGCCACACGATCGCGCCTGAATTTACCGGCTTCCAGGGCCATCAGGAAAAGATCGCCACGCAGCTCGCCGGCCGCACCGAGGCCGACATCATGCAGGTGAACTGGCCCTGGCTGCCCCTATTCACCAAGAACGGCGACGGCTTTGCCGACCTGAACCAGTACAAGGACATCATCGACCTCAGCCAGTGGTCGAAGTCGGATCTCGACAGCGGCACCGTCAAGGGCAAGCTGAACGGCATTTCGGTCTCCACCACCGGCCGCGTCTTCATGTTCAACAAGACGACCTATGACAAGGCCGGCATTCCGATCCCGAAGACCTGGGAAGAGCTGATCGCCGCAGCCCCGAAGATGAAGGAAAAGCTCGGCAAGGAGTATTTCCCGTTTGAGGGTGCGGCCCTGGATGCCCGCCTGATGGTGATCCTTCGCACCACCCAGAAGACCGGCAAGGACCTGATCGATCCCGCCACAAACAAGGTCGCCTGGAGCGAAGCCGAGCTCGCCGAAGGCCTCGAATTCTACAAGACCCTGGTCGACAAGGGCGTCATCGAGAGCTGGAAACAGGTAGCAGCCGGCGGCAACACGCCGCTGCATGAAAACCAGAAATGGGCCAAGGGGCAGATCGCCGGCACGTATCAGTGGGACAGCACCTACGGCAAGATCGCCACGCCTATGGAAAAGGGCCAGGAACTGGTTCCCGTCAAGCTGTTGACGATCGAGGGCGCCAAGACCGACGGCGTCTATCGCAAGCCCTCCATGCTGTTCTCGATCTCCAGGAACAGCAAGGACCCGAAGGCTGCGGCCCAGGTGCTCAACTGCCTGCTCAACGACCCGGAAGCGGTCAAGATCATGGGGGCGACGCGCGGCATTCCGTCCAGCAAGGCGGCGCTCGATACGCTGACCAAGGAAGGCAAGATCAAGCCGGTGCAACTGGAAGCCTACAAGCGGGTGATGGAGCCGACCAGCCCCGGCGTCTCGCCGCTCAACGAACATCCGCGCGTCACCGAGGTCTTCGACACCAATTTCGAAGCCTTCGCCTATGGCCAGCAATCCTCCAAGGACGCCGCGACCGAGATCATCGCCGGCATCAACCAGGCACTGACGGGGATCTGAGAACGTGACGGACGTCGCCATCGAACTCCTGATCACCGGGCCCCGCAGCGCGACCTTCAGCGTCGATGCCGAAAGGCGTCTCCACACCCGCGACGACGCGCTTGCCTGGCAGGTTCGGGAGATCGGTGGCGCGTTGGCGGCCGAGGGGGTGACGCACGCTGTCGCCTTCACGGTCACCCAACTGGAGCCGGGCACAACCTACTTCTTCCATGCAGGTGATGCCCGGCTCGAATTCGCCACACGGCGGGAAACCGCCCTGATCGACATCCGCGATTTCGGTGCCACGCGGGAGGCGCCGGACAATGCACAAGCGATCCAACGGGCCATCGCGGCACTCACCCCCGGAGGCACGTTGAGGATACCCGCCGGTCGTTGGCTGAGCGGTCCCCTCTTCCTCAAAAGCCACATGACTCTTCTCATCGACGACGGCGCGGAGCTCGCAGCAATCGCCAACAGGGAAGACTTTCCGATCCTGCCAGCGCATCATCCGGACAGCCGCATTCTCGGCACATGGGAAGGCGCGGCGGAGGCCTGTTACGCCAGCCTGATCAATGCGATCGACTGCCGCGACGTGCATCTTGCCGGCGCCGGCACCATCGACGGCGGCGGCGACCGTGGTGATTGGTGGTCCTGGCCGAAGGAAACACGCCAGGGCGCCAGGCGCCCCCGCACCATATTCCTTTCGGCTTGCGAGGACGTCTCGCTTTCCGGCCTCACCATCCGCAATTCGCCGTCATGGACCGTCCATCCGGTTCTCTGCAAACGGCTCATCGCCGCGAATCTCACGATAGAGAACGATCCGGATTCCCCGAATACGGACGGGTTCAACCCCGAAAGCAGCTCCGACATCCGTCTTATCGGCCTGCACATCTCGGTCGGCGATGATTGCATTGCCCTGAAGGCCGGCAAACGCAGCCCGCGCGGCGGACCGGACCGCGCGACCGAGCATGTGCGGATCGAGAACTGCCAGATGGAGCGCGGCCACGGCGCAGTCGTCATCGGCAGCGAGATGAGTGCCGGCATCCGCGACATCGCCATCCGCAACTGCCACTTCAAGGGCACCGACCGCGGGCTGCGCATCAAGACGCGCAGAGGACGCGGCGGCACGGTCGCCGACATCCGGCTTGCCGACAGCTTCATGGAGGACGTGGCGACGCCGGTCGCCGTCAATTCCTTCTATTTCTGTGATACCGATGGCCGATCGGACTATGTCCAGTCCCGCCTGCCGCTGCCGGTTTCCGTGGAAACGCCGAGCATAAGGTCGATCTCCGTCGAGAATGTCACAGTCTCCGGCGCACGAACGGCTGCCGCGGTTTTTTACGGTCTGCCGGAAGCAGCGATCCGTGACATCTCGTTTGAAAACTACACCGTCTCCTTCGCGCCGGATGCCGAGGCCGAGGTGCCGGAAATGGCGTCTCTTCTCCTGCCGCTCCGGCATGCCGGGATCGTTGCGGAGAACACTGTTTTCAGCCGTCTCGCGCGTCTCTCTCCCGTTTCGATTCATCCAGCCCAAGACTGAAATCCGATGCTTCAAGACTATTTCGAAACCTACGCACGCGATTATGAATATTATAAAGGCGGAGCCTGGTGTTACGAGGACGGCTGCCTCTATCGCGGCCTGATCGCGCTTTACGAAGCGACCGGCGAGCGCCAATGGCTGGATCATCTGATCCGTCTGGTGAGCAAGCAGATCGATGCACGGGGCCGGCTGGTCGGCTACGAGATCGACGAGTTCAACATCGACAATATCCTGCCCGGCCGCGCCCTCGTGTTTCTTTATCGGCTGACGGGCGAAAGCCGCTGGCTCGATGCCGCCGCACCCTTGGCGCGGCAGCTCGAAACGCATCCGCGCACCGGCAGCGACGTCTATTGGCACAAGCTGCGTTACCCGCATCAGATCTGGCTGGACGGGCTCTACATGGCGCTGCCCTTCAAGGTGGAACACGCCCAGGCGGCCTCAAGGCCCCAGGCCGTCGAGGAAGCGCTCCGGCAATTCACCACGGCGCTCGACCTGACCCACGACAGGCAGGCGGATCTCTATCGCCACGGCTACGACGAGGCCCGACAACAGGCTTGGGCGGATGCCGAAAGCGGCCTCTCCCCGGCCCATTGGGCAAGATCGATCGGCTGGCTCGCGATGGCCTTCGTGGATATCATCGAAAACCTGCCCCCTGGCGCGTCGCGACGGGAGTTGACCGATCGCGCTGTGGCGCTGGCATCCCGGCTGATCGCCCTTCGCACCGCCGATCACCGCTGGCTGCAGGTGATCGACCGGCCGGACGAGGTGCAGAACTATCCCGAAAGTTCCGCCACGGCGATGTTTTCGTACTTTCTCCAGAAACTCGCGCGGCTCGGCGGCCCCGCGGCCGTTTCCGAGGCCGGTCGTGCGAGCCTTCAATCGCTGACCGGACAGGAGCTGCGGCAGGATGCGGATGGCAGGCGCAGGCTCCACAATATCTGTTGCGTGGCAGGTCTCGGAGGCTTCAACGGCCGCTATCGCGACGGCACCGTCGGCTACTACCTCTCCGAGGAAATCCGCCCCGACGACATCAAGGGTGTCGGACCTCTGATGATGGCCTATGCGGAAACGCTGCTGGACACGCAATCGATGATGTCCCAGTCTGCGCGGCTGGGGGATCAGGTCGAGCTTAGCGCAGCCGTCAAGCGATATTAGTTCGGTAGTGTCCCATACCGAACTTCTGCTATGGGTGGGAAGCAAAACGCCCGCGTTGTCACCAGCCGCCAGAAGTGAGAAGCGCAACCGGCTGACGGGCTTCCCGCTCGATGAGGTCGTTGCCTTGAGGGAGGAGCGCTACGATGAGCACCGACAGGGAGACTGTGCTGTCCTATGATGCGGTCGCGGCGCGGTACGCTGCTGAAGCCGCAGCGATGCCCGAATGGGTCGCGGCGGAAATCGATGCGTTCGTGACCGAGCTGCATGGCTCGGGTAGGGTGCTGGAGATCGGAAGCGGCGGCGGGCGAGATGCGCTTGAGCTTGAGAAGCGGGGAATTAGCGTACGGCGCACCGACATTTCGAGGGGTTTCGTCGAACTGCTTCGCGAGAGTGGCTTCGAGGCCGACTTGCTGGACCCGCTGACCGACGACCTGGCCGACCCGCAGCGTCCCAGCACTCCGTACGACGGGATCTGGGCCTGTGCCTGCCTGATTCACGTCGCCCGCGAAGATTTCGGTGCGGTGCTTGGACGACTTGCCGAGGCGACCCGGACCGGTGGCCGACTGCACGCCTCGGTCAGAGAGGGTGATGGCGAGGATGTGTCCACACACGGCAGCGCTGCAACGCCTCGGCGCTACGTCGAAACGTACTGGCGCGAGCCTGCCCTGCGATCCGCACTCACAGACGCCGGCTGGATTGTCAGTGAGATACGTCAGTGTGTCGGAAGCCCTGATGATCGGTGGCTGAGCGTTCGGGCCGGTCGGGCATGACGGAACTTCCCGTTCGGTTGGAAGCCGAATCAAACTGAGATACCACCCAGCGCGCTCGCGCCGAGAAACAGGAGAAAACAGACCATGACGATCGATGTCCGGACGCGCCATGCCGTTCACTACAGCCAGTCGGAGCGCATGACGAGTGCGGACTTGCGCGAGAATTTCGTGATCGAGAATCTGTTTGTCGCGGGGACGCTGCAGGCTGTCTATACCCACTATGACCGCATGCTGGTAGCCGGCGTCACGCCGACACAGGAAGGCCTCAGCGTCGGCAGCGAGCTGGCGAAACTTGTCGGCGCGGATTACCTCTTGGAACGCCGCGAACTTGGCCTCATCAATATCGGCGGATCGGGCCGCGTCATCGCCGACGGCCTGACTTACGCGCTCCAGCCGATGGACGGGCTCTATCTCGGCATGGGAACGAAGGAAATCTTCTTCGAGAGCGACAACCCGTTTGCGCCCGCGAAATTCTATATCAACAGTGCGCCGGCGCACGCCACCTTACCCTCGCGGTTCATCGGCAGCGCGGACGCGATCGAGAACAATCTCGGTGACAGTGCCACGTCGAACAAGCGCAAGCTCTACCAGTATCTGCATCCGAAAGTGCTCCCGACCTGCCAGCTGCTGATGGGGCTGACGCGGCTGGAAACCGGCAGCGTCTGGAATACCATGCCGGCACATCTGCATGACCGGCGGATGGAAGCCTATCTCTATTTCGAACTGCCGGAGAATGCCTTCGTCGTTCACCTGATGGGCCGGCCGGCGGCCACTAACCATCTGATCATCCGCAACGAACAGGCCGTGCTCTCGCCGCCCTGGTCCATCCATTGCGGCGCCGGCACCGGCGCCTACGCCTTCATCTGGAGCATGGCCGGTGACAACCAGTCCTTCACCGATATGGACATGGTGGACATGAAGAGCCTCAAATAGGCCCTCGAAGTCGGTTCGCTACCACGGCATCGATCTGCTCCGTCAGACGGACACGATGCGCGGTTCCTGCCGAGGCGTCGCGCGATCGCTTGGATGCACCGGGTCCCTGCATGGCCCGGTGGAGCGGCGCTCGATGATCCTCGACGCGACCTGGACCCTGCGGGCAGGGGTTCCCGGCTGGCGCGGGTTCTCGATCCGCTCGAGCAGGAGCCGCAGGCCGACGGCTCCACATTCCTGGCCCTCCATGCGCACCGTCGTCAGCGCCGGCGAAATCTGCTTTGCCGGCGAAAAATCGCCAAAACCGACCACCGAGACGTCATCGGGAATGCGATAACCCTGGCCCAGGAGTTCGGAAACCACGGTGAGCGCCAAGCCGTCATGCGCGCAGAAGAAGGCGGTCGGCCGGTCGCCCTTGTCCTTCAGTAGGCGATAGGCCTCGGCAAAACCATTCTCCTCCTCGAACTGCAAGACGTGCAACGTGACATCCGGATGACGTTCGGCAATTTCGCGGGCGCCATAAAAACGCTCGCGGCGGCCGCGATAGCCGGGGGTGCCATGGACATAGGCGATGGAACGGTGACCGAGGTCCACCAGGTATTGGATCACCGCCTGCCCCGCTTCGTGGTCTGTCCCGGAGACCTGATCGGCATCCTCCAGCGGATCGACCCAGCCGAACCGGATGATCGGAGTGCCCGTCGCCATCGCGGCGCGGATCGCCTCGCGATCGTGCGGCCCGACCAGCAGCAGCCCGGCGCAGGTGCGCGCCAGTTCTTCAAGCTGGCCCTGGCTGTGGGTCCATAACATCCGGAGAGCCATGCCGAGCCTGTGCGCCTCTGCCTGGACCCCGTTCTGGATCTGCATGTGCAGCTCGCTATTGACCGGATCGAGATCGTGAAACACCACTGCGATATCGCCCGGCGCTGCCTGGCCGGCAGGCTTGCTATAGCCGAGGCGCAGGGCCGCTTCGCGGATCCGTTCGCGGGTTTCCTCGCTGACGCCGCTCTTGCCGGACAACGATCTGGACACCGCATATTTCGAAAGGCCGACCTCGCGTGCGATGGTCTGTAAGGTAACCCGCCCCCTGCTCTTCATTTCCCATCCCTCCGCAGCTGCCGCCTGATTACGCTGCTGCACTGCAAAACGCAATTTTCCCAAACAACTCTACATAACACTTTACCTAACAGTATTCGAATGCAAACTTTTCGTTATCCACGCCCAAGGGAAATAATAGGTAACGGCGGGGACTGTGTGGAGGAGACACTCATGATCAAGCTGAAGCGTCGTGCGTTTCTGGCCGGGAGTTCGGCCGTTTTGATTTTGCCGGCCCTGCCGGCCTTAGCCCTCGACTACAAGGAGGCAGGCCTCTTGAAGGACAAGGTCGCCGGTGGCGCCCTGCCTCCCGTCAAGGATCGGCTGCCCGCCAACCCCCTTGTCGTCAAACCTCTTGAAAGCGTTGGGAAATACGGAGGCGATTGGAAGCTGGCGCTGGTCGGAGGCGGTTCACTCTCCATGCTGTTCCGCTACCAGGCCTATGAGCCTCTCCTGCGTTACACGCCCGACTGGTCAGGGGTGACGCTCAATGTCGCGGAAGCCTTTGAAGGCAATGCGGACTCGACCGTCTACACCATCCGCCTGCGCAAGGGCATGAAGTGGTCCGATGGACATCCCTACACCACCGCCGACGTCAAGTTCTGGTACGACACCGTGCTGACCGACAAGCGCGTCGCCGTCACCAGCCAGGGCCACTGGAAAACCGCCGGCAAGCCCGCCAAGCTGGAAGTGGTCGACGAACAGACTTTCAAGGTGATCTTCGAGAAGCCTAACGGTATGTTCCCGCTGCAAGTCGCCTGGTCCAACTGGGATCACACGACCCGCTGCCCAAAGCATTATCTCGAGCAGTTCCACATCGACTACAATCCAAAGGCAGACGAGCTTGCCAAGAGCCGCGGTTTCCAGAGCTGGATCGCCGCGTTCCAGTCGGCCTCCGGCTTCCAGGACGACAACGCCTTCTTCCTCAATTCCTCGAAGAAGCCCTGCCTCAACGCGTGGTATTTCACGATCGCACCGGGCGAGAATACCGAGCGGGTAGTGGCCGAACGCAACCCTTATTATTGGAAGGTCGATACCGAGGGCAATCAGCTGCCCTATATGGATCGCATCGTCTACCAGATGGTCGCCGACCCGCAGGTCCTGCTCTTGAAATGCATGCAGGGCGAAATCGACCTGATGGACCAGTATATCGCCACGCCGAACAACAAGTCGGTGCTCTACGACGCGCGCAAGCAGGGCGACTATGATTTCTACACGCTGACCTCCACCGAGGCCAACGTCATGAACTTCATCTTCAACCTCAACCACAATGACGAGACGAAACGAAAGCTCTTCCGCAACAAGACGTTCCGCGCAGCTCTTTCAACGGCGCTTGACCGTCAGACGCTGATCGATGCGGTGCTGGTCGGCCAGGGTGCGTCCGCCCAGCCGTCGATCAAGGAAGGCGATCCGCTCTACAACGACCAGCTCGCCAAGCAGTTCACTGAGTACAGCGTCGACAAGGCGAATGCCATGCTGGACGAACTGGTGCCGAAGCGCGACAGCCAGAATTTCCGTCTCGACGAAAAGGGCCGGCGGCTGACGATCATCTTCGAGATCGACCAGGCCCGCCCGATCTTTCTGGATCTCTTCCAGCTGGCGATCCCGATGTTCCAGGCGGTCGGCATCGATGCGCAGATGCGCACCATGGATCGTTCTCTCTGGGAAACACGCGTCCGGCAGGGCCGCGACTTCGACGCGACCGCGCATCAGTTCGGCGCCAATGGCGGCGTCGCGGCGATGCTCGATCCGCGCTACTACGTGCCGACCGACAGCAACGCGATGTATGCCCCGGCGTGGCAGCTCTGGTATCTCGATCCCAAGAACGCCAATGCCGAGGAACCGCCGGAGGACACGAAAAAGCTGCTTGCGCTCTACGACAAGCTGAAGGCGACATCCGACCAGGCGGGCCAGCGCGAGATCATGAAACAGATCCTGCAGGGGGCCGCCGACAACTTCTATGTCTTCGGCATTTCGCAGCCCCCGGACGGCTACGGCATCGTCAAGAACAACATGAAGAACATCACCAAGACCATGCCGAATTCGTTCGGCTGGCCGACCCCTGCCCCGACCATGCCGGAGCAGTTCTACAAGGTCTGAAGGCCTCGCACATTCCGATGTTTTCCAGGCGCCGGCGCAAGCTGGCCGGCGCCACGGAGTCCCTTTTTCCGACAACTGGATGCCTATCATGCTCGAGGCGAGACGACAGAACACCGACACCTTGCGAACTCCCGACTGGTACAGGACCGCGACGCGCTGGACTCAGCTGACCTTCGTCGAGGACGATCCGGAAAAATACGACCCCGCCTTCTGGATCGACGTCTTCAAGCGCACGAAATCCAACGCCCTATGCCTTAGTGCCGGCGGTTACATCGCCTACTATCCAAGCAAGGTCCCCTATCACTACGTCAGCCAATATCTCGGCGACAAGGACATTTTCGGCGCGCTCGTCGATGCGGCCCGCAAGCTCGACATGCATGTCATGGCCCGCGTCGATCCGCATGCCATCCATGACGATGCAGCCAAGGCGCATCCGGAATGGGTGATGATCAATGCCGACGGCACGCCCCGCCGCCACTGGGCCTATCCGGATGTCTGGGTCACCAATGCCTATGGCGACTACAATTCGGTGTTCATGCCGGAGGTGGTGAAGGAGACCGTCCGGGAATACGATATTGACGCGATCTTTGCCAATCGCTGGCAAGGGCATGGTGTCGACTACAGCGAGAACAGCGCCCGCCGCTTCAAGGACATGTCCGGTTTCGCCCTGCCGAAAAAGGCGGATGCCGAAGACCCGGCCTGGCAGGCCTGGCTGCAATGGCGCCGCCGCGTGCTGACCGACGTGATCGCTCAGTGGGACGACGCGGTCAAAGCCATCCGGCCGCATGCGAGCTTCATCCCGAACATGAGCGGCGCGTCGCTGATGGAGTTCGACCTCTCCGTCATCACCAGACATTGCCCCTTCCTCGTCGTCGACCACCAGGGCCGCAAGGGTCTGGAGCTCGGCTGGTCGGCGGGGCGCAACGGCAAGCGCATCCGCGCTACCTTTGCCGATCGCCCCGTGGTGCTGATCACCTCGATCGGCCCGGAGGAGGAATACCGCTGGAAGGATGCGGTGACCTCGGGCGAGGAAATGCAGCTGTGGATCAACAACGGCACGGCCCACGGGCTTTTCGCCTGGTTCACGAAATTCAACGGCGTGGTGCCCGACAAGCGTTGGGTGGAGCCGGTCGCCGAGGCTTTCGTGCTGCAGTCGGCCGTCGAGCCGGTGATCGAAACCATGACGCCGACGGCGGAAATCGCCGTGATCGACCCCTCCACCACCTTGCGCCACTGGGCGCCGGAAGACCGCCACGCGGCGGAAAAACACGATCTCGGCATCTACCACGCCCTGGTCGAGGCGCGCCTGCCCTTCGAGCTTTTGTCCGATCAGGTGCTGACCAAGGACAATCTCGACCGCTTCAAGGTCATCATCCTTGCCAATGCCGCCTGCCTTTCGGATGCCCAGAACGAGGCGATCCGCGCCTATGTGGCACGCGGCGGCAGCGTCGTCGCCTCCTACGAGACCTCGCTTCGCGACGAGTTCGGCAAGACGCGGCCCGAATTCGGCCTGTCGGACGTGCTCGGCGCAAAATTCGTCTCAGGCCCGCGCGGCATCGTCAAGAACACCTATGTGGCGCTGTCCGGCGACCATCCGGTCAACAAGGGTTTTGACGGCGCCGAGCGGATCATGGGCGGCACGCGCCTGATCCATGTCGAGCCGGTTGCGGGCGCCGAAACACCCGTTCTCTACGTTCCCGATTTCCCGGACCTTCCCATGGAGGAAGTCTACCCGCGCAAGGCTCCGGAAGGGGCAGCGGTCATCGCCCGCGAAACCGGCAAGGGCGGCCGCACCGTCTATATTCCCTGGAATATCGGCGAAATCTTCTGGGAAGTCTTTGCGGTGGATCACGCCCGCTTGCTGTCCAACGCCGTTCATTGGGCGCTCGGCAAGACCCCGCGCGTCACCGTCAAGGGCCCCGGCGTCATCGACCTTGCCCTGCGCGAAAACACCGAAGGTATCGCCCTCAGCCTCTTCAACCTCACCAACCCGATGATGATGAAAGGCCCGATACGCGAAAATTATCCTCTGGCGACCCAGGCCGTTTCGGTGGAAGTTCCAAGCGGCAAATCGGTTGCGAAGGCCTGGCTGGTCGTTGCGGACAGGGCGGCAGGCTTCGTCGTCAAGGACGGGCGCGCGGAGGTGGACGTGCCGGGAATAGAGAGGCTGGAAGTGCTGCATCTCACCTGGAAATAAGGTGGGAGACAAATGGAGGAACGCTTTCGGCCTGGAGAGGCCGAGGGCGGATGGAGATCCGAAGGGGCGCCCAAGCGACGCTCTCAACGGGAGGAGAACTATTCCGATGCTTGGCTATATCTTCAAGCGCGTGCTCTACATGATCCCGACCCTGTTCGGCATGTCGCTGATATCGTTCCTGATCATCCAGCTGCCGCCGGGTGACTACCTGACGTCGATGATCGCCACGATGAGCGACAGCGGCCAGGCCGTCGATCCGGCCCAGATCGAGCGGCTGAAGGAAATCTACGGCTTCGACGATCCCTTCTATATCCAGTATCTCAAGTGGATCTGGGGCATCGTCAGCCGCGGCGACTTCGGTCATTCGTTCGAATGGAACCAGCCCGTCTCCGGCCTGATCTGGGGCCGAATGGGTTCGACGCTGGTCATCTCGCTCTTAAGCCTGCTGTTCGTCTGGATCGTCGCACTGCCGATCGGCATCTATTCCGCCGTCCGGCGCCATTCCATCAGCGACCACGTCTTTACCTTTTTGGGCTTTATCGGGCTTGCCGTGCCGAACTTCATCCTGGCGCTGGTGCTGATGTATGTCGCCTACCGCTATCTTGGCCAAAGCGTCGGCGGCCTCAACTCTCCCGAATATGCCGAAGCGCCCTGGAGCCTTGCCAAGGTCGGCGATTTCCTCGCCCATCTGTGGATCCCGATCATCATCATCGGCGCTTCGGGAACGGCGGCGCTGATCCGGGTCCTGCGCGCCAACCTGACCGACGAGCTTCACAAACCCTATGTGATCACCGCTCGCGCCAAGGGCCTGCCGGAATACAAGGTCATCCTCAAATATCCGGTGCGAATCGCCCTCAACCCGTTCGTCTCGGCGATCGGCTGGGTGCTGCCGCATCTGGTGTCCGGTGTGACGATCACCGCCATCGTGCTCAACCTGCCGACCGCCGGGCCGCTGCTGTTCAGGGCGCTGGTGTCGCAGGACATGTATCTCGCCGGCAGTTTCATCCTGCTTTTAAGTGCCCTCACCCTTGTCGGCATGCTGCTTTCGGATCTGCTGCTCGCGCTGCTCGATCCGCGCATCCGGTTCAATTGAGGGAGGCCGCATGAGCACGCACGAGACATTCGGAACCTATTCCGGCCCCGTTCACACAGTCGCCGACGGCCCTTCGATCAGTCCGCTGAAGGCCGGCAAGACCGTTTCGACCGCAACCGTCGGCCCCTGGAGGCTGATCGCCGGCAAGCTGGTCCGGCAGAAGGTGGCGATGTTCGCGGGTGCGGTCATCCTGATCCTCTATCTGATCGGCCTGTTTGCCGAATTCCTGGCGCCCAGCCTGCCTTCGACCTCGCGGCCGCAATATACCTACGCGCCACCGCAGGGCTTGAGTTTCTTCGTCACCAAGCCGGATGGCAGTTCCGAGTTCAATTTCCATGTGAAGGGCTACAAGGTGGAGATCGAGAAGGTGGCGCTGCGGCGCACCTTTGTCGTGGATGAAACAAAGGTCGTCCCGGTCGGCCTGTTCGTCAAAGGCGCCCGCTACGAACTCTGGGGCCTGATCTCGATGGACCGCCACCTGATCGGCCCGATCAACCCCAACGACCCGATGTATCTGCTCGGCGCCGACCGCCTCGGGCGCGACGTCTTCTCGCGGCTGGTCTACGGCACGCGGATTTCCATGTCGATCGGCCTCGTCGGCGTCGTCCTGTCGCTCGTTCTCGGCGTCGTGCTCGGCTCGATATCGGGTTTTTACGGCGGCTGGGTCGATACGGTGATCCAGCGCATGATCGAGGTGGTCAGCGCCATGCCGACCATCCCGCTCTGGCTTGGCCTTGCGGCGGCGATCCCGCTGACATGGTCGCCGGTCAACGTCTATTTCGTCATCACCATCATTGTCTCGCTGCTCGGCTGGACCAGCCTTGCGCGCGAGGTGCGCGGCCGTTTCCTGGCGCTGCGAAGCGAGGATTTCGTGACCGCCGCCATGCTCGACGGATCGAGCGAAAAGCGGCTGATCTTCCGCCATATCCTGCCGTCGCTGACGAGCCATATTCTGGCCGTCGTGACGCTCGCCGTGCCGACCATGATCGTTGCCGAAACCTCGCTTTCCTTCCTCGGCATCGGCCTGAAACCGCCGGTCGTCAGTTGGGGCGTTCTGCTGCAGGACGCCCAGAACATCCGAACGGTCGCGACCGCGCCATGGTTGTTGATCTGGCCTTCGCTTGCGGTGATCGTCGCCGTGCTGTCCTTCAATTTCTTCGGCGACGGCCTTCGCGATGCCGCCGATCCCTATGACAATTGACGAGGAAACCATGACCGATCCTGCCGAAGACGTCGTCCTCTCCGTCGAAAACCTCTCGATCGATTTCCGGTTGAGAACCCATATCCTGCATGCCGTCGAGAATGTCAGTTTCGACCTGAAGCGCGGCCAGACGCTCTGCCTCGTCGGCGAAAGCGGCTCGGGCAAGAGCGTCACCGCCCGCGCGCTGCTGCAGATCGTCGATCGCCCCGGGAGCATCGTCGGCGGGCGCATCCTGTTGCGCGACAGCAGTGAGATCACCGATATCGTCAGGCTCGATCCGGATGGCCAGGCCATGCGCGCCATCCGCGGCCGCAGGATCGGTTTGATCTTCCAGGAACCGATGAGTTCGCTATCACCGGTCCATACGATCGGCTCGCAGATCATCGAAGCCGTGCGCCTGCACAGCGATCTCGACAAGCGCGCCGCACGGGCGAAAACGGTCGAACTGCTGCGCCAGGTGGAAATCCCCAATCCGGAACAGATGGCGGACCGCTACACGTTCGAATTTTCCGGCGGCATGCGGCAGCGTGCGATGATCGCCATGGCGCTTGCCGGCAATCCCGATATCCTGATCGCCGACGAACCGACGACGGCGCTCGACGTCACCACCCAGGCCGAGATCCTCGACCTGATCAAGCGGCTGCAGGTGGAACGCGGCATGGCGATGCTGTTGATCACCCACGACATGGGCATCGTCGCCGAAGTGGCGGATGAGGTCGCCGTCATGCGTTTCGGCCGTATCGTTGAGCGCGGCCCGGTCGATGCGATCTACCATGAGGCTCAACATCCCTATACGCGGCAGCTTCTCGCCTCGACGGTGAAGCTGACCCGCCATGTCGAAGGCCGGATGCCGGCGGTGGCCGCGTCGTCGCAGCCGCGGCAGCCGATCCTTTCGGTCCGCAATCTCGGCAAGACCTTCGGCTGGCACGGCAAGGCAAGTTCGCTACGCGCGGTCGACGACGCCAATTTCGATCTCTATACTGGTGAAAACCTCGGCATCGTCGGCGAAAGCGGCTCGGGCAAGACGACGCTCGGCCGGCTGATCCTGCGCACCGTCGAGCCGACGACGGGCAGCGTCATCTACCGCAACAAGGACGGCGGCGAGGTCGAAGTCACCAGCCTGACCAAGAAGGAGCTGCGCGGCTTCCACCGGGAAGTCCGCCTCGTCTTCCAGGATCCGTTCGCCTCGCTCAACCCGCGCATGACGGTCAAGGAAGTGATCGGCGACCCGCTGATCGTCAACCGCCTCGCCAAGGGCAAGGCGCTCGAAGAGCGCGTCGCCGAACTGATGCGTCTCGTCGGGCTCGATCCGATGGGCATGGAACGGTATCCGCATGCCTTTTCCGGCGGCCAGCGGCAGCGCATCGGCATTGCCCGGGCGCTGGCGCTCGACCCGCGCATCATCATCGCCGATGAGGCGACATCGGCGCTCGACGTGTCGATCCGCAGCCAGATCCTCGACCTGCTGCTGGATATCCGCCAGCGTCTGAACCTCAGCTTCATCTTCATCTCACACGACATTTCGGTGGTGCGCTATTTCTGCGACCGCGTCGCCGTCATGCATCGCGGCAAGATCGTCGAACTCGGCGAGGCCGAGCAGATCTGCACCGCGCCGCAGGAGGCCTATACCAAGAGCCTGATTTCCGCCGTTCCCAATCCTGACCCCCGCGACAAGCGCATGCTGCACCGGCACCGCTTTGTCGCACCCGTTCTCTAAAGGACAGTGCAGTGCCGAAATTCTCCGCCAATCTCTCCTTCCTCTACCAGGACCTCCCCTTCCTCGATCGTTTCGCGGCCGCCGCGAACGATGGTTTCGGCGGGCTCGAATATCTCGGTCCCTATGCCGAGCCAAAAGAGAAGGTCGTCGATGCATTGAAGGCAAGCGGCCTCGTCCAGGCGCTCTTCAACGTACCTTCGGGCGACTGGGCCGGCGGCGAGCGCGGCATCGCCTGCCTGCCGGACCGTGTCCAGGAATTCCGCGATGGCGTGGCGCTCGCGCTGGATTATGCCAAGGCGCTCGGCTGCGGCCAAGTCAACGTCATCTCCGGCCTCGTGGCAAAGGGTGTGGATGTCGAGGCTCTGGAAAAAGTGCTGGTCGACAACCTGAAATACGCCGCCCCGCGCTGCGCCGATGCCGGCGTCAAGCTGCTGATCGAGCCGATCAACCTGCGCGATATCCCCGGATTCTTCCTGTCAACGACCGACCACGCGGAGCGCATCCTCGACAAGGTCGGCTCCGATAATCTCTATATCCAGTACGATTTCTACCACATGCAGATCATGCAGGGCGACCTCATCCCGACCTTCATCCGCCTGAAGGACAGGATCGCTCATGTGCAGATCGCCGATAATCCCGGCCGCAACGAGCCTGGCATGGGCGAAATCAACTACGATTTCATTCTCCCCGAACTCGACCGCCTCGGCTACGACGGCTGGGTCGGCTGCGAATATCGACCGAAGGCCGGCACCAGCGACGGCCTGACGTGGATGAAGCCCCATCTCGCCGGAGGGCCTCGCTAAGATCAAAGCTTTTCCGAACTAACCGGACACCATCTTCGCCGCTTCCAGACCGGGGCCTTTCTCCGGAGGGCGGAGCCATGTCCGAACATCGATGAAGAAGGACAGGACCATGCTCAGACACGATATCAAATTCCCCTACGGCGCCGTTTATTTCCGCAAGTCCAACCCGCCCCGCGAAGACTGGGAGCGCGATTACACGACGGCCGGCGAGGACGGCCTCAACATCTTCCGCCACTGGTTCATGTGGAGTGCGATCGAGACCGCGCCCGGTGTCTACGACTGGGAAGAATACGACCGACAGATGGACCTCGCTGCCAAGAACGGCATCAAGACGGTCATCGCCGAGCTCATTCACGCCGTGCCCGACTGGGCGGTGCGCAAATATGCCGATGCACTGCAGGTCAATGCCGACGGCACCAGGCTCGGCTCCTATATGGGCGTGTCGGCGGCAACCGGTGGGTTTTCGAACAACGGCGGCGGTGCCGGCGCGCTGACGCTCAACTGCCCTGAAGTGAAGGAGGCGGCCGGCAGGTTCCTCACCGCGCTTGCCACCCGCTACAAGGACCATCCGGCGATCTACGGCTACGACGTCTGGAACGAGTGCAATTATTCCGCCGATGTCGATTACAGCAGCTATGCGAAGTCCGCCTTCCACACCTGGCTGGAGAAGAAATACGGCACGCTGAAAGTGCTCGCCAAGGCCTGGCACCGCTACAGCTATGCGGAATGGGAGGATGTCGAACCGCCGGTGCACATGGCGCCCTATCCCGAATGCATCGACTGGCTGCAGTTCAAGCGCGACAACTTTTACGACCAGATGCAATGGCGCATCGACACCATCCGCGCCGTCGACCCGAAGAACACCATCGCCGCCCACGGCATATCAGGTGCGATCCCCAACATGGCGGCCAACGGCTGCGACGACTGGCTGGCCGCCTCCAAGGTCGAGATCTACGGCTTTACCTGGATCCAGGCCCGCAAGGGGTCGGAGGCCTGGAAGAACTGGTACGGCGTTGACATCAACCGCGCCGCCGCCCGAGGAAAACCCTTCTGGCATGCCGAGCGACAGGGTGGGCCGCTCTGGCTGCAGCCGCAGGTTATCGGCCGCGACAAGGACGACGGCCGCGTCGCCGAGCCCGAGGATATTCGCCTTTGGAGCATGACCTCGTTTGCGGGCGGCGCCCGCGGCGTGCTGAACCTGCGCTGGCGGCCGCTGCTCGACGGGCCGCTTTTCGGCGCGTTCGGCGCATATGGCATGGACGGTTCCCGCACGCCGCGCTCGACGATGCAGAGCGACATGGCGAGATGGGCGAACGATCCGGCACAGGCCGCCCTCTGGGAGGCAAAGCCGGTGCGCGGCGAAATCGGCATCCTGGTCATTCCCGAGACCCAGGAATGGGATTACCTCCTGAACTACGACCGCAAGGAAAAGCCCTATCCGGAAGCCATGTGGGGGGCATATCGCGCCTTCCTCGAAAACGGCGTCCAGCCGGACTGGGTGCATATCGACGATATCGACGCCTATGACCGCCTCTATTTCCCCTATCCGATCATGTTCACCGCCGAGCAGGCAAAACGTCTCGCCGCCTGGGTGGAAAAGGGCGGCACGCTGATTGCCGAGGCCTGCCCCGGCTATTTTGGCGACCGCGGCCATGTCGGCCAGGTGCAGCCGAACATGGGCTTGGACAAGGTTTTTGGCGCCCGGGAGGATCAGGTCGAGTTCATGCCGGATCTCGGCGACCGCATCCATTTCGAGCTGGACGGGGCGGCGGTCGATGGGGGAGGTTTCCTGCAATCCTATGTGCTCACCGGCGGCACCGCGCGCGGCAATTTCGACGACGGTCGGCTCGCCGTGGTCGAAAGCACCTATGGCAAGGGCCGCACGCTGCTGATCGGCACCAACCCGTCGGTCGCCTATTACAAGTCGCAGGGCAAGGCGAACGGCGCCTTCTTTGCCGAATTGCTGCGCTGGAGCGGCTGCGCGCCGCATGCGACCCTGTCGAACAAGGCGCTGTTCGCGCGTATCCACCGCAGCGAGAAGGGTAGCTTCCTCTGGCTCGTCAATCCGACCCGCTCGGCGCAGCTGACCGAAGTCAAGCTCGCCGAAGGCCATGGGCGTCTTGCCCCCGGCAAGGCCGTCTGGCCCGTCGGACACGACCATGGCGGCGGCATGATCGAGGTGCCGGCCCGCGACGTCCTGATCCTGCCGCTCGAATGACATCGGTCCGCGCCTCACCTTGCTCAAACCTTACGTTACAGGGAGAACGGCCAGTAAGGGCATGGTCGATCCGGAATTTAAGGGGATGTTCGATCATGCGCAGGGGGCGATGAAAGCCTACCGCCTGACCCTGTCTTCTTTGCCGATCCCTGCTTCCGTGCGCCGTGCCGTGTGTGTAGAAGCAAACGACGCAACCATTCGTATTGCAAAAGCAGCTCCTGTCCTTTCTGAGGATCATCGCCGTCCATGTGAAGTCATCCCTCGATCATATGCCACTGCGCAAACAGCGAGAACTCAACCGGGCTCTGGACATCCTCCTTGAGGAATTCGAGGACGCCCTGAAGGAGGGGACGGCCGACTTCAAGAAGCGTGGCCGGATCCTGAAGATCATCCTGTTCGGTTCCTATGGTGCGCCGTGAAGGCACGGGAGGTTATCATGCAAGAAAGATAGCCTCCTAACCTGGCTGGTTCTTGACCGGTGACTGGAATGTCATCCCTCTACAGAGAGTAGTAGACGGAAGGGGATCGAAAAGCTCGGCCGGGCGTCGCCGGCGGGGTGTCATCAGCAGATCGGTCTTAAATGAAACGGATACGGCCCATCAGCCGTAGGCCGGGCTACCGCAGTGTCTATGGTGAGGCAACGAAGTGAGTGCTGGAAGCCTCTGTCTTTACCGAACCACGCCCTCAAATCATGATGGCGAGAGGGCCAAGCAATCTGAAGCGGCGGGGCTTGTAATTCTTCGCTGCTGGGTGCGCCGAAAGCGCACTCGAGGAAGGGGCACTCTCCATTGCCTTTCCTCCCGAATTGTCTGGGGTAGAGCTCACCACCTACCGACACCAAGGTTAGGAACCGGAACACGGGAACTCGGATCGCCCGCCCAGCAGGAACTGGGCTAGCTGCGACGGCCGGAGAAGAACGAACCCGAGGGCGGAGCTTCCGTTGTAGTCGGGGGACGGGAAAGCCGTGCACAGGGCGAAGGGAAGCAGGAAGACGTTTAGGCTTGCATGACGGAGGAATGATCTGTGGACATGGATCGCCGGGCCGACGCGGCTTGAATACTTTTCCTACGGGTTTCGACCCGATCGAAGCATGCATGGCGCCTTGGAGAATACCCAAGGGTGGATGGGTCGACGAGCCGTTCACGATGAAGGGTTATGGGGGCTGATCCACATATGCGATAGAGCCCTGGCCGATATCCCCCGATGAAGCGGCGGCGACAGATATTACTTCAATCGGTCCAGTAGCTCTTGTGCCACAGCCGGGGCGGAGGCGGGGTTCTGACCGGTGATCAGTTCCCGATCAGTCACGACATGTGCGGAGAAAGCTGCATCAGCCCGACTGAATTGACCGCCCGCCTGTGTGAGCGCATCCTGCGGATAGAATTTCATTTCGCCGCCACCCAGCAGTCCCTTGGCCATTTCCTCTTCCTGGTTGCTGAAGACCGTGAGCTTGTAGCCGGCATAGATCCAGTCCGTTTGCGCCTTTGCGGTTCCCGCCGTCTCGAACGTCTTGACGAACTCTTGTGCGTCCGGCAGCGTGGACAAAAGCGCGATCGGTCCGTGGCAGGCGAGCGCCGTCGTCTTGCCGTTTTCATGAAAATGCGTCAGCAGCTTGCCGAGTTCGGAGCTCACCAGAAGATCCTGCATAGGCGCGTGACCGCCCGGCACATAGACAGCGTCGAAATGGTCGTAGCCGATCTGTTCGACCCGAGCGAGGCTGATGACAGGCGATTTCTCGCGCGACATCAGGCCCAGTTCCGACAGCTGCGCTTCGCTGGCTTTCATCGCCGCTTCATCACCGCCAAAATACATCCTGTCGATGGAGGTCACGTCAACGGAAGGCGCGGTGCCTTTCGGAGTGGCGAAAGTGATCTCATGGCCGGCGTCGCGCAGCGCCTGAACCGGCTGCATCAGTTCATTGAGGTAGAAGCCGGTTTTGAACACCTTGCCGTCCTTCAGGTCGAGGCGGTCGGAATCGGACAGGACGATCAGCACGTTTCCGGCGTGGGCGCTGATGGTGCTTGCCCCGAGCGCGAGGGCAATGGCGAGGCTGCGCAGAGGCTTCATGGGTTTGTCTCCTAACGCTAAATTTGATTGGGAATGAAGAGGTGGATGCTCAGCCAGCGACCTTGGTCAGCCGGTGCAGGGCGAAATCGGCGAAATATTCACCGACGCCACTCGCCTGAAACCGCTGCATGGCGGCGCCCTGCATGTGTGCGCGCCACTGGTCCTCACTTGCCCAGGTTTCGACGAAGATGCGCACGCGTCCATCATCGAGCGACTGATGCAACTCGTAACGAAGGCAGCCGTCTTCGGCCAAAGTCTCGGTGACCAGCTTTTCCTGGGCGGCGCCAAGGGCCGCTTCCTTGCCGGGCTTGGCGGTGGTGATGGCGATGATGGTCAAAGGCTTGTTTGACATGGGTAGCACCTTCTCAAGCGATGGTGTTGACGAGACCGCCTTCGGCACGAAGGGCTGCACCGTTCGTGGCGGATGAGCGGGGGCTAGCAAGATAGGCAACGAGGTTTGCAACCTCCTCCGCTTCCACCATGCGCTGAAGGATAGAAGCTGCGCGGGCGTTGGCGAAGAATTCGGCCTCGATCTCTTTGATGGGCGCGGACGGGTTGCTTGCCTGACTGCGCAGGAAGTCCTCGATGCCCTCCGAACGGGTCGGTCCAGGCAGCACGGAATTGACCGTGACATTGGTACCGCGCGTCAGTTGCGCCAATCCACGCGAGATCGACAATTGCGCCGTCTTACTTGTTGCGTAGTGGATCATGTCCTCAGGGATGGCGAGGCCTGACTCACTCGAGATGAAGATAATCCGGCCCCAGCTGCGCTCCAGCATGCCGGGAAGATAGGTCCGTGACAGGCGCACGCCACTCATGACATTGACGTCGAACAGATGGCTCCAATCGGCGTCGGTGATGTCGCCAAAGGCCTTGCTCTCGTAGATGCCGAGATTGTTGACGAGGATATCGACCGAAGGTTCGGCCTTCGCGATGTTCGCGGCACCCTCGACGCTGGCGGCGTCTGCCAGAATGCCAGAGATGTCCGATCCGCCGGATGCCTTAATGGCCGCAATCGCGCTGTCGAGCTTGGCGCGGTCGCGCCCGGTGATGACGACACGCGCGCCTTCGTTGGCGAGCGCGCGGGCGATTTCAAGGCCAATGCCGGCGGTGGCACCGGTCACGAGGGCGGTCTTTCCATTCAGTTGCAGATCCATGACGTGTCTCCAGATTGTTGCTGGGGACAATTTATGATTTATCAGCCAGAGGTACTATTGCCTGGGAAAGACATGCACCTGTGAACTAGGATCATCAATGCCACGTATCCTGATGGAACGCTCCGGCGAAATGGAAGTATTTGCCCGCGTTGTTCAGGATGGGGGATTCTCCGCCGCCGCCCGCAACCTGGACATCACGCCATCGGCGGTCAGCAAATTGATCGCACGTCTGGAAGCCAGGCTTGGCACGCGCCTCCTGGTGCGAACGACCCGTGCTCTGACGCTGACGGAAGAGGGCGAGGCCTATCACCATGCGGCCCTGAGGATCCTGCAGGACCTGAATGATGCGGATCAGGAGGCTGCGGGAGGAGCGGTTCGCGGACGGCTCAGAATCAACACCACAATACCCTTTGGAACAATGTTCGTCGCACCGGCTATTCCGGAGTTCATTGCGCGCAATCCCGATCTGATCGTTGACCTCAGTTTCACCGACGGCATTGTCGACCTGGTCGCTGAGAAAACCGATGTCGCCATCCGCATGGGAAATCTGCCGGATAGCGGACTGATCGCACGCAAACTTGGTCAAAGCCGGCGGGTGGTCTGTGCGTCACCCGACTACTTGGCGCGCCGGCGTTCGCCGGAAACGCCCGAGGACATCGCGCAGCACGACTGCCTGACCTTCAATTTTCGGCGAGCAAGGCCGTCCTGGCCGTTTCGTGACCATGACCGGGACATCGCGCAACCGGTCAAAGGCAGCATCGTCGTCAATAACGGCGAGACGATGAAGCAAATGGCGTTGGCCGGCGCGGGCGTTGCCCGCGTCGGCCTGTTCCATGTGGCCGACGACATCGCGGCAGGGCGGCTGATCCCACTGCTCGAAGACTTCAATCCAGGCGATCTTGAACTGGTGCATGCCGTCTACGTTGGTGGTGGTCCCCTCCCCCACCGCGTCCGTGCCTTCATCGAGCATATGGTCGCGACACTTGGCAAGTCACCGCTGCTGAACGGCACATCCTGACCCGGAGAGAAGGAGGAATGCGAGCTTCAAGTTACCTCGCAATTCTCTTCAATCGCGATACTCTGGCTCTTGCCGGTCAAGCACTCGCCGGATGCTCTCAAGATGCATCCTGGCGCTTTCCGGGTCCCCTTCCCGCATCTGTCGCGCCGCTTCAGCCGCGACAGCAGGCAAGACCGGCAGGAGGCGGCGACCAGTGCACATCGCCTTCAACTGAACCTCGGCGGCGCGCTCCAGATAGTAGAGGTCATCCCAGGCCTCGGCAATGTTCGGCGCGCAGACCATCACACCATGGTTTTTCATGAACAGGATATCCTTGTCTCCGAGCACGGCGGCGATCCTGTCGCCTTCGCTTTCGTCCAGAGCAAGGCCGTTGTAGTTCTCATCGACCGCGACGCGGCCATAGAACTTGAGTGCGGTCTGGCCTGCCCAGACCAATGGCTCGCCTTCCACCATGCTGAGCGCGGTGGCGTTCGGCATATGAGTGTGAAACGCAGCTCCCACGCGCGGCGCGATCTTGTGCAGCCGCGCATGGATATAGAATGCGGTTGCTTCCGGCACCCCATCGCCGGCAACCACATTGCCCTCGAAATCGCAGATCAGCAGCGACGAGGCTGTCGCCTCCTGAAACGCCCAGCCCAGGCGATTGACGATGAAGAGGTCGGGATGGCCGGGCACGACGGAGGAGAAATGATTGCAGATACCCTCTTCAAGACCAAGACGCGCCGCCATGCGAAGGCAAGCGGCAAGATCGACACGTGCTTGCCATATCTCGCCGGTATCCAGCGACATATTGCGCCGAAGTGCAGAGTTCGCCTTCGAAACATTCAGCTCATGCGCCATGCTTGTCTCCTTATTGTTACATCCAGCCTGCTTCGGCAAGGATGGTAGGTACCGTGTCGAGCGTCGGGACGATTCCATTTGGTCGGTAATCTTCCAGGGGTATGCGACCAGTGCCACGATCGACCCAAACAGCACGAAAGCCAAGTTCGCGCGCCGCTGCAAGATCCAGATGCGGGCTGGCGCAGATATGCAGGAGGTCGTCCATACCGATGCCAAGACTTTTCCATGCGTGATGGAATGTCTGGCTGGAAGGCTTGTAGGCACCGGCCTGCTCAGCCGTGATGACGCGGTCGATGTGGCCACCAAGCTGGACCACGTTTCCAGCAATGATGGCATCATCGGTGTTGGAGATGATCGCTAGGCGGAAACCTGCGTCTTTCAACTTTCCAAGGGATGCAACCACCTCAGGAAACGGCGGCATCTTGCCGATCGAGGATGTCAGGATTTCGGCATCCGCAGCCTCAAACGGAAGGCCGAATTCGGCCATCGCCCGTTCCAGGGCAAGGGCGCTGACCTCGGCAAAAGTTCGGTGGGGACGCTCCGCTTCCAGTGCATGTTCCTGCCGGTCATAAACCGCGATGAAGGCCCTCTGATCGATATCGCCACCTTTTGCGGACAGGATCCTGTCCATTGCTGCAAGCAGTCCTTCGTCCCATTGAATCAGGGTTCCGTAGCAATCAAAGGTCAGCCAAGTCGGCTTGGGGCCAGTCAGGGTCATATGTCTTCTCCTAGATTTTCCCGAGATTGACAAAGCCCCAGCAGATTGAGAAATTAAATCTCCTTATACAAATCATTAGGAAAGCAAATGAGCTTTGGTTTCGATCTGGATCTCCTGAAGACATTTGTCGCGGTCATCGACTGCGGCGGCTTCACCAGGGCGGCCGAACGGGTACACCTGACACAATCGACGGTGAGCCAGCAGATCAAGAAGCTGGAGGTCAATTTGGCCACCTTGCTGCTGCATCGGGATAAATCGACCGGAACTGTTGAAACGACGGAAGCCGGCGAGTTGCTGCTGAGCTATGCGCGTAAATTACTTGCCATGGCGGATGAGGCCGCCGAGGTCATGCGAAAACCTTCGGCTCCGCGCACGGTCCGTCTTGGCGTACCAGAAGATTTCGCCGGGCCGCGTCTTATCGATCTGCTGTCGGGATTCTCTGCGGCGTCTCCTCATATCAGGCTTGACACGGTCAGCGGATGGAGCACCGAACTTCGCCGCCTGCTAGATGCGGGCGAGATCGATCTGGCGCTGATCAAGCGCGAGCCCGGAGATGGGGCCTGTCTCGCGAGCTGGAAAGAAGAACTGATCTGGGTGGAAAGTGCCACGCGTTCTGTCGAGGCGGATCCGGTTCCACTCGCGGTGTTTCCCGTCGGCTGCATCTACCGGGATCGCGCCATCCGTGCGATCGAGCGCAGCGGTCGCCGCTGGCGAATCGCCTATACCAGCCAGGGCCTGATGGGTGTGCAGGCGGCGGTCGCCTCTGGCCTCGGGATCAGTCTCCTTCCTTCCGACGCAGTGCTTGCCGAACACCGACGACTCGGACTGTTGGATGGGTTTGGTGATCAGCCCGCGTCCGAGATGGCGCTGGTGAAAGGACGGGCGAGCCTCTCTGCAGAAGCCCAGTCCGTCGGGCAATTTCTGGCGGATAATCTGGGCTCATAGTGTCCCCGACGATGGCGTGCAGGTGGTCTTGCCGCCGACTCAAGAGCGACGAAGCGCCGCCTTCAAACCTTCGATCTGCAGCTCGAGCCAGACAGCAAACGCTGATCAGCGTTGCTGTGGCACTCTCTCCCATTGCGATCGAAGCCATTGGCAGCTTTGATTCCAGAGATGCCCATCTATGCCGAAGGTTAGACAGGCTGGCGGAGAGCTCGTATGAGGTATCATCTGTCGGCGCGGAGGCACTCACCCCTCGTGTGCCTGGCTACGGCCTGCAAGCCGTTCATGAACTGCGCCAAGCAGGGCGCTCACCGGGCGCACGTCACCGCAAATGGAAACCCGCTTTTCCGATAGTTGCCAGGCCCTGAACGCATCGAGTTCGGGGCCTGCGTGCATCAGGGCGGCGCGCTGGGCGTCTTCCCATTCACACACGATTTCGATGTCGTTCTCACGACCGCTTGACCCGAAACATGCCACGTCGGCATGATCATTCTCAACGCCGATGAACAGCCTCGCCTCGCCGCCTCGGCAGCAAGCCAGATTCGTTGGCGCGTTACGCAGGCGCTCCAGTATCCGGACGGTACCCTGGCGGAGGCTCGGTGCGTCGATCAGGCTCGCCTGCAACATCTCCCGGGCCAGTGCCATCCAGTTTGCCGACATGAAAGGTAGTCGATCGGGATATCTGAATGGCAGTTGCGCTGCCCCCTCCAGTCCGGGTATCTCAACATATCCGGGGAGTGCCCTGATCCGGTTGATCCAGGCGCGGACTGCCGGGTAGGCAGACAACGAGATCTGCGCCTCATGCGAAAGCGCCACATAGGGAAAGCAGGCGATATCGGCCACGCTCGGAAGGCCCTCGACAAGCCACGACTGGTTTTGCAAATGCATTTCCAGAATAAACAGCACCCGCTCACTCGCGCGTGCCGCTGTCTCGATATCGGTTTTTAAGCCAGTCAGGTGATAGAGACGTGCGGGCTGCAGGCTGGTGGCAATCTCCTTCCCCGCAAAAGCGAGCCACTCCGCTGCGTGGCCCAAGCCTTCCCGAGAAGCGGGAAGCCATTGCCGACCATATGTGCTGGCGAGATAAACGAGGATTGCCTGGCTGTCCCGCATGACCGTGTCACCGTCGACGAGAACGGGAACCTGCCTTAGGGGATTCCGGCTCTCGAACGACGGTGCCAGTTGTTCCGCTGCCAGAAGATCCACGTAACGTTTCTCGTAGTCCATGCCGAGCATGGAAAGGAACATACGAATCTTGTGGCAGTTTCCGGATCGGGGGAAATCGTAAAGCAGCATGAACTTCAATCCCCCTTCGCTGGGGCGGTCATGGCGATCGCACAAACGGTGGTCAACAGGGCCAGGGCAACGATGTAGACTCCAACGGCTGAAATGCTGCCGAAGGATCCGACCAGCAACGTTGCCACGACCGGTGCCAATCCGCCACCGAGAGCCGCAGCAATCTGGATGCCGAGCGACATACCGGTATAGCGAACTTCGGCGGAAAACTGTGCGCTGTACAATGCCGACTGCGGCCCAAACATGCTCGCATAATTGAGCGTTAGCGCCAGGACGATGGCAATGTTGAAGCTATAGAGTGAACCAGAGCCTATCAGCATGAACAGCGGCATAGCCATCACTGCCAGCAATATGCCGCCGGTGACGTAAACACGCCGTGCGCCAACGCGATCACCAAGCCAGCCGAAAAAAGGGATGGTCACGACCTGCAAAGCCGCGCCGAGCATGAGGGCGTTCAGTACATCCGCACGAGAAAAGCCAAGGGCCGTGTTCGCATAGGAGATCGAAAAGACGACGATCGTGAAATACAGGGTCACTTCCGCGAGCTTGCCGCCAATCGTCAAAAGAAGCGCCTTTCGGTGATGACGGAGAACCTCCACCAGCGGCATCACCTTGGCCGCCTTCGACTTTGACGCTTCGAATTCCGGAGTCTCATCGATCTGGGAGCGGATGAAGATGCCAATTATCACCAGTAGTGCACTGCCAAGAAACGGAAGACGCCAACCCCAGCTCATAAAACTTTCCTCCGGCAAGCGCGTCACCAGCGCAAAGGCCCCGGTGGACAACAGCAATCCAAGAGGGGAACCCATCTGGGGAAGACTGCCGAAGAGCCCTTTCTGCCGAGCAGGCGCATGTTCGACGGCCATGAGCATGGCCCCCGCCAGCTCGCCACCAAAGGAAATCCCCTGCGCCAGCCGCAGGGTGACCAGCAGAACCGGCGCCCAGATACCGATTTGCGCATAGGTTGGCAGCAGCCCGATCAGCACCGTCGCGATCCCCATCAGCAGCAGGCTGAGCGAAAGCATCGCCTTGCGCCCGACGCGATCGCCAAAATGACCAAAGATCATGCCTCCAAGCGGGCGCGCAAAGAAACCCGCTGCAAAGGCGCCAAATGCTGCCAATGTCGCCGTGGCCGGATTGTCGGATGGAAAGTAGAGGTGATTGAAGACCAGGGCGGCCGCGGTGCCATAGGCGAGGAAATCAAAACCCTCGATGATGGTCCCCGCCATTGTGGCGGCACCAACCTTGATGAGCTTGCCGTTTTTTGACACGGCGGTGCGATCTGCCGGCACGGCAGCAATTGTATCATTCATGACGTTCCCCTTATTTTTAGACAACTATGTTGTCTTATAGGGTACCGATAGCTCGGAGGCATGGTTTTCGCAAGTGCGAAAAAGGAATAGTTAACAGAACCCGATCATAAATTTCGGTAAGAGCCTGCAGCGGCCTGTGCTATGTGCGCTGCAGTTTTCTACAGGACAACAGGAACCGCCTGATGAACACACCCTCTCATTCCATTGCCAACGCGGCTTCGGACTTCGGCCCCCAGGCGCGGGCACTACGCCAGAGGCGCAATCTCACGCTCGACCGGGTGGCGGAACTGACGGGTCTGACCAAAGGACATCTTTCCCGCTTCGAAAGGGGCGAGAAGGCGCTTTCCGTTGCTGCGTTGCTGCGTCTTGCCGCAGTGCTCAACACGTCGGTGTCGTCCCTGCTCGGAGAACAGGTGGACGACGATACCTTCCGCCTTGTTCGCCGGGAAGAACGCAAGCTGCATCATACGGAGGTACGTGACGGCGGCTACGGTTTCGTGACGCTGAGCAGGCCGACGGAAAACACGGGCCTTGATGCGTTCATCCTGGAAATGCAAGCCAATGCCGAACGCATCAATGAGGCGCATCATGGCGGTGAGGAAAGCTTCTATGTGCTCGATGGGGAAGTCGAAATTCGCGTTGCGGACAAGGTGATGATCCTGGCCGAAGGCGACTATCTTCAATTTCCCGGACGACTGAAGCATGTCATCCGCGGACGCAAGGATCTCAACCGTATCTTCATCGTCATCGCTGGCAAATAGCAGGCGCCGGTTCCACACCGCGCCTGCTTGCCAGAGGCTTTCAGACCCCGTCTTTCACGGGGACTTTTGACCAGAGTGAGCGCATATCCCGCAATACCCACGTCAGGCAATCATCCGGGATGAGATAACCTCCAACCCCGTCGGTAAAGAGGATATCGTAGATGCGACGGCTGGCCGCGTCGATCGCCGCCTCACTGGTATCGCCATCGATTGGCTCGGGAAGCATGATCGTGATCGTGTCCCGCTCCTCGGCCACGACTTCCACCTTGTAGTCGCCCGAAGGCATAACGCCAAAATGCTCCTTCAATCCTGAAACCGGGTCCTCGATCAAGCGTTGCCTGAGGTCGCGATCGCGGCGAATTTCCCGGTAGTGCGCCGTGAAGATGTCGTGCTTCTCGTTCATGCGTTATTCCTTCGATAGCTCTGACGCATGCCAAGCAGTTCAAGCTTCAATGCCTGCGGCATGATCCAACAAAAGAGTTCCGCGCTCTGCCAGAGATCCATCTGGTTGATGATGTTCCCGGCGTCATCCGCATGTTCTGCAGATGGTGGAATGACGTAGTAGAGGGTATCGCGACGCTGCATGCGGATGTCGATATTCACATCGTCGGACACCTCCACCCCCATCGATTTCAGAGCGGATTTCGGGTCGGTCTCGATAGCCGCGCGGAATGCGGGATCGCGCCACGCCTTCTCGATCAAGGCGCGCTCAAGGGTTTGCTTCATGGTCTTTCCTCTGCGGCTGCAAGCAGGATGTCGGCAACCTGTTGCGGATGGGTCAGGATCGCCATGTGTCCGGCATCCAGTGTTTTGACTGTCATGCCAGCTTCGCCGGCACGTTTTGCCACGTCGTCGAAATAACATGGGCGAGCGGTGCAGTGAATAAAGGTGCCCGCAACTCCACCGGGCTCGCCCTGGGGCAGCGGTTCCTCATGCGTCTTGATCGGCATTGGCGTGAGCCTGCTGTCATCGACATCGCCAAGTTCAGGGAAGAAAGCTTTCGTCTCCACGGGACGAACCAGCCACGGCCGGTCCTCCAACCGGAGCGTCTGGAACGCGTCCCGCTGCCACGGCAGCAGATCCCATGCGCACTCACCGGACTTCGGGAAAAATGCATCGACATAAATGAGGTGTCGCAACTGTGCGGCTACGCCGGATGCCACGCCGGTGATCACCATGCCACCGTAGCTGTGACCGACCAGCACGACATCCTCCACGCGCTCCCACTCGATCAGGCGCGCCACGTCATCGATATGGGTTGATAACCCGGTCTCTTCGGTCGCCAGATGAAAACGGTCCGCCAGACCGGTAAGGCTGGGCGCAAGAACCCGGTGCCCCTTCGCCTCGAGGAGGTGGCGTATGGGCTCCCATTGCCAGCCGCCGGCCCAGGAGCCGTGAACAAGTACAAAAACGGCCATGGCTCAACCTTCCATCACATCGAAGCCAGCCAGTTCACCGGCTGGTTCGTCGAACGGCACGACTTTCCGTTGGGCAGTCCGGTTCAGCATGAGCCTTACGACATCGGGTCTCGAATAATGTCCGACCGGATCTGCGGCCGTCTTGGCGTAGATGATGGCCGCGGGATCGAGCTCTGCGTAAAGCAGTCCTTCCTCGGTCTCGCCGAGCGGCGTAGCAAGCTCGCTTCCATCGGGGCCGAAGATGCGAGCATGGCCACCACCCGCTTGCAAAAGGACGTTCTTCGTTGCGTCATCGCCGCACAGCACTTCGATCATGTCAGGCGAAACGGTGGCGCATGGTGCAAGCACGAAGCACTGCCCCTCGACTGCGTAGAGACGCGACGCTGCAATGTTGACCTCCGGGCCAAGCGCATTGGCAGCACCCCGATAGACACTGAAACTGGGCCATGCAGCCACATGGATTTCCTCATGCTGGGAGTAGAGGGCATATTTCGAGAGCGGCTGAAGATGCTCCCAGCAGCACAACGCGCCTATATTGCCAATCTCTGTCGCGTGGACCGCAAGTGACGAGCCATCGCTTTCGCCGAACAAGGTGCGCTCGACATGGGTTGGCTTGAGCTTGCGCCGTACGCCGACAGTCTCGCCTGTATCGTCGATGATCCATTGGCCCATGTAGAGGCTGCCGGCGTCGCGCTCGCTGTAACCCATCACAACGAAAATGCCTGCCTTGCCGGCAGCTTCGCTGATCCGCCGGGCCTGCTCGCCGCCGAGGACAAGCGAATTCTCGTGATACCGCTTGACGAAGCGCATGCCCCAGGCAGGTGAATCCAGCCACAGGAACCACGGATAACCCGGCAGCCAGGTCTCCGGAAAGGCGATGAGTCTGGCGCCATTCTCCGACGCCTCAGTGATCAGTTTGATTGCCTTTTCTATGCCCGCATCGAGATCCAGAAACACCGGCGCCGCCTGCACGCAGGCGACCTTGATTGTTGTCTTCATGAGAATGCTCCCCTTTTTTCATAAAGCGGGGCAATGAATACCAATAGACAACTCTGTTGTCCATTGGTAAATTCAAGCTCCTGAGAGCCCGTTCGTGGGCGTTTCACTGATCAGAGCTCGCAGCGCTCGTATCTGCAAATCGAGCCCAAAAGCAAAACGCTGATCGGCGTTTGCTCCGGCAATCTCACGCATTGCGATCGCGGCAAGCGGGAACTCAGCGGCAACTTGCGCCTCCTCACGGCCCGAGTTCGACTTATCGCCGCCCAGAGCCTGCTCCTCTATGACAAAGCCGATCACGAAATAGACGACAGTGAACGCACCCCAACTTGCGACGCGGTCGTCAGCTCCGGCTTGTTTGAGAGAGCCGATCAGCAACGAGCCGACGCGCAGCACATTATCGGACAAAGGATAGGTGCCCGCAAAAACGCGCGCAGCATCACGGCGCGACAGCAATGCGTTACGCACTTCGGAAGCCACACGCCCGAGCCTTGCATCCCATGCCTCACTTTCCGGATTGCTTGCGGCGACCGGCTCCATCAGCGCATCCGCCATCCCCTCGAGCAAGGCGTCCTTGTTGGCGAAATGCCAGTAGAGCGACGGCGCCTGGATGTTCAGGACGTCCGCCAGCTTACGCATCGTCAACCCCTCCATGCCGACCTCATCAAGCAGCCTCAGCGCCGTCGCGATGACCTCGGTTTTCACGATGCGCATGTCCGTCTCCAGCTTTACTGTTGACTCTCTAACACTGTTAGGCAACTCTAACAACGTTAGATTGGAGAACTCTCATGAAAACGAATTTCGATGTTGTTGTTGTCGGCGCCGGACCTGTTGGGCTGTGGCTGGCATGCGAACTGAAACTTGCCGGTGCGGATGTCGCTGTTCTCGAGCGGCGAACGGAGCGGACGGCGCAGTCGCGTGCGCTCACCATCCATGGACGTTCGTTGGAAGTATTTGCCCTGCGCGGTCTCGCCGATCGCCTCCTCAGCACCGGCAAGCCGATCCCGACCGGCCACTACGCGGTCCTCGATACGCGGCTGGATTTCTCAACCTTCGACACCCGCTTCCCTTACACGCTGTTTATTCCGCAGGCCGTGACCGAGGAGCGCCTGGAGGAGCGTGCTACCGAACTCGGCGTCACCATCGTGCGGGGCGTGGCAGCAACCAAAATTGTGGACGACGGAAACCGGGTGCACATCTCGACCGACGGCGGAGAGTTTTCTGGTTCCTATTTGGTGGGAGCGGATGGTGCTCGCAGCATCGTGCGGGAACAGGCTGGCATCTCATATGAGGGGGCAGAGGCCCACAACTCTCTAATGCTTGCAGACGTGGTTCTTGCCTCACCACCGGCAAAGCCGGTCGTGTCGGTCACCAATGGACATGGTTCGGTGATGATCGCGCCTCTCGGTGACGGCAGGCACCACCGCATCGTGCTCGTGGATCCCCAACGAACCCATGTGCCACGCACCGAACCGGTCACTCTGGAAGAAGTAGCGGGACCGACCGCGCGCATTATCGGCGAGGACTATCAGCCTCGCGACCCGATCTGGGTTTCGCGTTTCGCCGATGAGACGCGCCTAGCCGGAACCTATCGCAAGGGCCGCATCCTGCTCGCCGGCGATGCCGCCCATATTCACGCTCCCATGGGCGGACAGGGCATGAATGTCGGACTGCAGGACGCATTGAATCTCGGCTGGAAACTGGCCGCAGTCGTGAAGGGCGAAGCGCCCGACAAACTGCTTGATACCTATGACGAGGAACGGCGTCCAATAGGACAAATCCTCTACACCAATACCCTGGCGCAGGTCGGGCTCGTCACCCGGTTCGATCCGGCGACCCTTGCCATACGCGAAACGCTGAACGATCTCCTGAAAATTCCCGCGGTCAATCATCGTCTTGCCGGTGAGCTTTCCGGCTTTGACGTCGCCTATGGCACCGATGCGAAGGCGGCCGTTGCTGCCGGACGTTTCGCAGCAGGGGTACGCGTTCCCGATATAGAACTGGTCGGCAAGGACAGCGTTTCGATGTCGCTCTACAGCCTGCTGGTCGAAGGTCGATGGCTTCACCTTTCCTTCAAGCCAGGGGCATCGGTCTCCGGCCCGGAATGGTTGCGATCCAGCAGCGTCCAATCCCTGGCGGCAGATCCTTCGGACCATGCCGCCCTTCGCGGCGTTCGGGCATTGCTGGTCAGGCCCGACGGTTATGTCGCCGCTGTCGATCAGGAATAAGGAGAGCATCAATGGAAACTCTGAACCCCTCGTCCCTGACCGATGCCTTCTCGCACCTGATTGCACAAATCGCCATAACCCCGCCCGGCGCGCGTCTTGCCGCCATCTCGGGCCAGGTCGCCATCGACAGGTCAGGTCTACTCGTCGGTGGAAACGATCACGCGGCCCAGGCGAGGCAATGCTTCAGCAATGTCCTCGACGCCCTCGCGGCCATAAATGCGCATCCGGACGATATCTTGCAGATGAAGATCTACGTGGTCCGGCACAATCCGGATCTCGTTCCGGCGATCTTCGGGGCGGGCAGTGGCATATTCGGTGAAAAATGGCCAGTATGCGCGAGCACCTGGATCGGCGTCGAAGCGCTCGCCATACCCGAATGGCTCGTCGAGATTGAGGTTCTGGTCGCCCTTCCATAACAACGCAGTATGAGACGCTGCGCGTCCGGGACGCAGGACACCTGCGTCCCATTCCATGAAGGTCGTGCACATGATGCGACCATCACGCCTTGATGGCATACGAACCATCGACCCGCGTTCTTCCAAAGCAATTGTATCCAAACGCTTGTCAGGCCCTTGCGTTGCGTGACTTCGCCTTGAACATCGGAACCACCCGCCTCTAGCGATCCCAGTCGGGTACGCATCCTGTCCGTCAGGGCGCTTATATTATCGTCACTAAGCGCGCACTTTGGCAAAACAGGCCGTCCATCAGAAACCCTGCTGATCGGCTCCGAGGTGGCGGCGTGTGTCAACGTGCTTCGTCGACAATTGGGTTACTCAAAATGCCGAGACGGTCGATCTCCACCTCGACAACGTCGCCAGGCTTCATCCAGAGCGCTGGAGTACGCTTTGCACCGACGCCGCCTGGAGTGCCGCTGACGATAACGTCACCGGCTTCCAGTCGCGTGAAGGACGAGCAATATTCGATCTGCCGCGCGATATCGAAGATCATCTGTCCGAAGGTCGCATCCTGCACCACTTCGCCATTGAGGCGGGTCTGCAAGCGCAGGTCTGCCAGCGGGCCAAGCTCGTCAGGCGTCATCATCCATGGGCCAAAAGCGCCGGTATCCGGGAAGTTCTTGCCGGGCGTGAACTGATGCGTATGGTACTGGAAATCTCGGATGCTGCCATCGTTGTAGCAGGCATAACCCGCGACATGGCTCATAGCCTCTGCACGCGTAATGTAACGGCCCGGCTTGCCGATGATAACCGCAAGTTCACCCTCGAAATCGAGATTCGTAGAGACCTTGGGCCGTATTATAGGAGCAAGATGGCCAATCTGGCTGTTGGCATAACGCGCGAAGATCGTGGGATTTTCAACCTCGCTACGGCCTGTTTCTCTGCGATGCATTTCGTAGTTCAGGCCAACGCAGAGGATTTTGTCGGGATTGGGCACGACCGGCAACCACTCGACTTCGTTGATCGGCGTCGAGGCTGCCGAGGCGGCGGTCTCTTCCACGCCCGCGAAATTTGCGGTGATGGCTGCTTTGAGGTCGGAGTATCGGTTGGCCAGGGCTGCGCCTACGTCACGGAAGGTGTCACCCTCGACAACACCCCATGTGGTGCGACCAGCAATCTTGACGGTGGAAAGTCTCATAGTCCTACTCCTGAATGAGTGTGTGTTTCAAAAAAACGGCTTAGCCAAGGCGGGCACGCAGATCGGCAACCTGTTGGCGAAGCGCATCGAGATCCCTCGCGGCACCGAAAACATAGTGGTCTGGACGGACAAGCGTTGCGACGGCGTCGTGGCGATCGAACCAGGCGGAAAGCACGCCGTCCTTTTCGCAAAGCGCCGCCGGATCGGTGGTGCCTTCGCCCTCGGGCACAATCGCCGTGACGACGAGCCCATCGATTTCGCTGGCGAGCGCCGTCACGTCTGCCGATCGGATGCGCCGACCGTCAAGAACGAGCCGCCATGCAGGTCCGGTGAATTTATCCAGCAGCCGCGACGAGGCGCCGTCGACAATGGCAGGCTGAGGGAAAAGCATCCCCCGCGCCGGCGTCCCCTCCACAGCAATCAATCCATCCTCGATCGGTGGCACGATTTCCTGACGCGTGACGGTCAGTGGCTGCCCGCCGCCTTCTGCCAGGACACGAGCGTCACGGGCGGCTGCGGCATCCGGATCGCGCTCGCAGATCATCTGCCCGATGACTTTGATCTTGCCGGTGAGGGTCTGAACATGGCGCTTGCGCTCAACGGTATAACTATCGAGCAGAGCCTCGGACGACTGCCCCTTCAGAATGCGGTCAAGCCTCCAGACGAGATTGGAGACATCCCGCAACCCCTGGCACATGCCCTGGCCGATGAAGGGTGGCTGTTGATGGGCCGCATCACCGGCAATCAAGATGCGACCAAGCCGCCATTTATCGGAAACGAGCGCATGAAAGCGGTACGCGGCGGCGCGCCACAGATCGCCATCATCGGGCGAGAGCCATTTCGACAGCAAATGCCAGACATTTTCCGGCTTCTCCATTTCGCGCGGGTCTTCCCCCGGCAAAAGCATGATCTCCCAGCGGCGGTGGTTCTTCGGCCCCATGATGAAACTGGTGGGCCGAGCCGGATCGCAGAATTGCGCCGAGGTCTGCGGAAGGTTGTTGAGGGCGGCATCGTGAACTTGCACATCCACCACCAGCCAGGGCTCGTCGAAGATGAGGTCCTCAAGCTTCATTCCGGCCTTTTCCCGAACACGGCTCGAAGCACCGTCGCAGCCAATCACGTATTTGGCGGCGACATTGCGCACAGCACCGGAGGCGTCCTTTAATGTTACGATGGTCTCGTCCGCCTGTGGATCAAGCTCCATCATTTCCGTTCCAGGCTCGACCGTTACGCAATCGAAGCTCTCAGCATGCCGCCGCAGCACAGCCTCGACCGGCGGCTGGGTGAACACCATGCTCGGCGTGTAGCCCAGTGGATAGGGCTTCGACACCATGTCGATACGGCGAATGAGCTGACCCTGAGCACCAAAATGCTGCGATGCCGTGAAAGGCGCCACATAGGGCGAGACCTGTTCGGCAATACCCATGTTATCGAAATGCCGCATGATCTCATGGTCGATCGCTATGGCGCGCGGCTTGTCGTAGATACCGGTCAAGCGGTCAACGACCAATGTCGAATGGCCCCGTGCGCCAAGCATACCGGCAGCGACCGCGCCGGCGGGGCCGAACCCGACCACGAGCACATCATACCGGTTCGAAATATCTTTCCCGCTCATCACAAGAATGCCTCCGCGAAGTCAATGACGGCGTCAGACGCCGGAAAATCCGATGGTAATCTGGGCCTTTTTGCAGGCGTCGCTTTTGGGAGGTGCAATGCCCCAGTGATCGGTCCGGCCCGGTGGCCAGACCCATTCCTCCGGCCCACGGAAGCGATAAGTGTCATTCACCTGAAGTACTTCGCTGGTGTATTCGATCACGACGCCATGCGGGTCGACAAAGTAGGCGAAGACATTGTCGCCCGGTCCATGCCGACCAACACCCCAGCCGATCGGATAACCCTTATCGATCACCAGGCCGGAGCCGCGCATGACGGATTCCAGATCAGGCATCAGGAAGGCCACATGGTTCAGGCCGTTAACCGGAGCTTCCGCCAGCACGACAGCATGATGGTCGTCGTTGCAGCACAGAAATGCCATGAGCTTCGATCTGTCCGTCAGGCGAAAGCCCAGGACATTCCTATAGAAGTTCGACAGCGCTTCGATATCGGCACTGTTGATATTGACATGGGCCAGACGTTCCGGCCGGTTGGCGACAACAGACCCTAACTTCCGCTGGTCGCCATAGACGAATTCCAGCACCGATCCCTGTGGCTCGCGAATGACGAAGCGCTGCCCCCCGGAAGGTGCGTCGGCTGGGCCAGGCTCACGTAACACTATACAACCAGCACCAACCGTCCTAGTGTAAAGCAACTTCAGGTCTTCTGCCGCGCGAACACGAAAGGTGATCTTGCGCAGTTCTGCGCGATCACTCTGTTTGAGTTCCAGCACATGAAAATCATCGCCGGTCGCCGCCAGAAACACCTTGTCTCCAACTGTGGCGACCACATCCAGACCCCAGACACGGCTGTAGAAATCGACGGACGCCGAGAGATCGGGGGTGCCCAGTTCGACGCTACGCAGGGCAGAAACGGGAAATCCGGTCATGGCATCAAACCTCATCCAGTGCAAGGAAAGCCTGGGCATTCGCAAATGTCAGGCGTTCACGCAGGCTCTCATCTGCGAAAGCCTCCTCGATACGAGCAACGGGCTCTTTTTCACGAAAATTGAAGGGATAATCGGTGCCAAGCAGCACCCGTTCCTCTCCGAAGACGGCAACGAGATGGCGCAGCATATCCGCATCGAAGACAAGCGAATCCACGTAGAGGCGACGCGCCTGCAACGAAGGCGCTTCCGGCATGATATCCTGCACCGCCGGGAAAACAGAGTATCCCTGTTCCAAGCGCGGCAACAGCGAGGCGAAGGTACCGCCGCCATGGCTAAAGGCGATCCGTAGCCTGGGGAGTTTCTGCAGCAACCCGCCCGTAATCACGGACGCCGCCGCAAAGCCGACGTCGCTCGGATAACCGAGGATCTGCTGGAGCGGCGCCGGTCCGACCAGCCTGTCCATGCCGGCCGGGCGCACAGCGTGGACGAACACCGCCGCGCCAAGTTTTTCCGCTTCCGAAAAGAATGGATGGAAGCGCTCATCACCGATTGCGACACCATTGACGTTGCTGCCGATCTCAACACCACGAAAGCCGAGTTCACCGACGATGCGATGCAGTTCAGCGATCGCGAGGTCAATATCCTGCATCGGCACGCCACCTAGCCCGACGAAACGCCCCTCTCCTTCAGCAACAAGCGAGGCAATGACGTTGTTGACGTACCGCGCAAGGTCGCAGCCTGCCCTTGCTTCGATCCAGTAACCGAAAAGCTCCGGCATGGGAGACAATGCCTGCATCGCTATACCGCTGCGGTCCATCTCCTCAAGTCGCCTCTCGGCAACCCAGCAAGCATCGCTGACCGAGCGATAAGGCTTCTCATCGATGATGACTGTCGCATGGCAATCGGTTGCGGGGGACATCGATGGCCAGCCACGGACTGGTCCTCCACCGGGAGGAAACGGAAACCGTGCCGGGACGAGATGGCAATGAACGTCGATCCCGACGCAGCTACAGCCGGTTCTGAAGCGACCTGTCCTCTCCACGCCTTGGCCCACACTCATCCTCCTGTGTTAGCATCCAAATAATATACAAAATTCGCGAGGTAAAGGCATAATTTATAAATTTTAAGACTGCAGGTGATTGTGTATATAAAGATCAATCAAATAGCGGATGCCAAAATGAACGTCGAAGTGCCGAATAAGGGGCAAGAGAGTCCTGCCACACTCGCCACGAGCATCTATGAACAGCTCAAGGCGGATATTCTTTCGGCAAGGCTCGAGCCGGGCAGAAAGTTGCAGCTGCGTTTTCTGATGGAACATTATGAGGCCGGGCAAACGCCGTTGCGCGAAGCTCTAAACCGCCTGACAACCGAGGATCTCGTCATCGGCAAGGAGCAACGCGGCTTCTTTGTCAAACCGATCAGCCTCGAAGAGTTGGGTGAGCTGACGAAAACGCGCTGTTGGGTCGAAGGCCTGGCGCTGCGCGAGTCGATCGCCAATGCCAACCCGGCTTGGGAAGAAGCCCTGCTTGTCGCCCATCACCGGCTGGATCGGGCGCCAAGGTCGCTGGACCCTGAACAGTTCGAAAGCAATCCTGAATGGGAGCAGCTGCACCGGGCTTTCCATAGGCTTCTGATTGGCGGCTGCGGATCGCGCCCGCTGCTTGGCTTCTGCGAGCAGCTGGCGGACCGGCTCAGCCGTTACCGGGCTCTGTCGAGCAGAAAGTCCTTCCGCGTGCGCAAGGTAAGCCAGGAGCACGCCGACATTACGAAGGCAGTGCTCGAACATGACGCAGAGGAAGCCGTGCGGTTGCTGCAGCAGCACTATGATCAGACAGCCGAATTCATAAGAACCGACCTGCAAGACGACACCGCTGGCGTATAGATTCCAGCGATCTGCCATCGACAAGATGATGGCACAGGACATCTCGAAGGTGCACAAATGACACGTTCTTTGACCAGCCGGAGAAAAGGCAGTTCGACGCGATGGATTTAGACCCGCGACTCTTGCGCTACATCCTTGCCATTGACCGTGCTGGTTCCTTCCAGAAGGCTGCGGAGGCGCTTGGTATTTCACAGCCGGCTCTCTCGGTGAGCATTGGCAGGCTTGAGGATGTAACCCGCATGCGTCTCGTGGATCGCGGGCGGCACGGCGCGATCTTGAACGAGGCGGGCAGGATACTGGCGCGCCATGCCGAAAGCATCGAGGCGGTTCTCTTGCTGGCTGCGCGGGAACTCGAGATCCGCCGTCAGGGCGTCGAGGGGCCATTACATATCGGCGGAACGCCACTCGCTGCCGGAAGTTTCGTCCCCCTGGTCATAGCCCGCCTCCTCAACGAAATCACCAATCCTGCAATCGAGGTCGTGGAAGGCACTGACGAAGAACTGCTTGAGCGATTGCAAAAATATCAGCTTGATCTGATGATCTCGAATGTTGGACACCGCCCTTCGCCTGAGGGAATCGAAGAAATTCCACTCTTTACCGCTCGCTCGGTCATATTCGTCCGGGCAGGCCACCCACTCGGTGAGCTGGATGAGGTTTCGCTGAAGGAACTGGAGCAGATGACCTGGATTATTCCGCCCAGAGGCGGCGCTTTTCGCAGGCAAATCGAGGCCCTCTTCACGACCAACGGGATTTCTTTTCCAGTAAACGTCGTGGAAGCCAGCCCTTTCAGCGTGCTCAAGGCAATCATTGAGCGTTCCGATGGGGTTAGTATTCTTTCCGATGAGTTCCTTCGCGACGAAATTCGCCGTGGCCTCCTCAAGGCCATCCCGCTGAAGGAACATGTCGCACCCCGTCAGTTCGCCTTGCAGAAGCTTGCCGGGCGCAGATTGAACAGCCTTGGACAGCGGTTCGTCGAAATTTCGGTAGAGCTGGCTGCAAAGGAGCTGTAATCGCGCCATATCCCCTAAACATGTCATCTGTTTCTCCGGGAAAGCCCGACTGTCGCGGCAATGTCTAAAAATTCTGCGATCTCGTCTACATAACCGCAGATTATACCAAACCCAGAATCCATTATTGGACGAATGTAAGTTTGCGATTCATTATCGTGGCGGGAAGATTACGAGGAGGAGCAGACGTGATTTCCAAATTACTTTTCGCGGCGACCACCGCCACGGCGCTTTGCTTTGGCGCGTCTACCAATGCGCAAGAAATCAAAGCCGAAGTCATCCATCAGTGGACCTCTGCAGCGGAGTCCGCAGGCGTGAAGGTTCTGGCCCAAAAATTCACCGAACTCGGCGGCACGTGGGTCGATAACGCCATTTCTGGCGGCCCGAACGCCCGCTCGACTGCGGTCAACCGGGTCGTAGGCGGTAATCCGCCGGCCGCAATGCTGTTCAACACGGGCGCGCAGTTTCGTGAACTGCAGGAAAACGGGTTGTTGCGCAGCTTGACGGAGACAGCCAAGGCCGCAGACTGGGAGAACAAGATGCCAGCGGCGCTGCTGAATTCAGGGGTTGTCGACGGCGATATCTGGGCACTGCCGATATCCGGCAACGGCGCCAATTGGTTCTGGTTCAACAAATCCATCCTCGACAAGATCGGGGTGGCAAAGCCGAAAACCTGGGACGAGGTTTTCTCGGCACTCGACAAGGCCAAGGCAGCCGGCCTCACGCCTTTTTCTCCTTCCGGCGAGCCGCGTTGGCAGCGTCTGATGTTCAACGCCGTCGTCTTAAGCGTCGCAGGCCGCGAAACCTATGATGCAATTATCTACAAGCGCGATGTTTCGGCAGTGCGCGGCGAAAAGTTCAAGGCCGCCGTTAAGGTCTTTGAAAAACTGAAGGATTATGCGGACGCAGGCTCGCCAGGACGCTCCTGGCCGGATTCGACCAATCTTGTGATCTCGGGCAAGGCCCTGATGACACAGGGCGGAACCTGGCTGAACGGCGCCTTCGCGGCAGCAGGAAAAACAGCTGGTGCCGACTATGAGTGCGCCATTATCAACCCCGATCAGGGCATGGTCATTTCGGGAGACGTATTCCTCTTCCCGGAACCGACGGACGATGCCGCAACCAAGGCGCAGGATCTTCTGATGAAGGCTTTTGCCGACGTTCCGACCCAGACTGCGTTTGCAGTTGCCAATGGCACGATCCCCATCCTCAAGGGCGCAGATACTTCCAAGCTTAACCCGTGCATTGCCGAGGCATCCCGCTTCTTCAACGACGCGAAGCTCTCCACTGGCAGCGACCAGATGTTGTTCACACCCGCGATCGTCGGCGCTCTCGAAGACGCCATTACCCGGTTTTCGAGCAAGGGCGGCGGTCTGACTGCCGAACAGTTCATCGAAGCCTACGCAAACGGGCTCGCCGCGGGCTAGCCCCAACTATCGGGGGATGTGCGATTCACCGCCTCCCCCGAACGGCAAAATATCCGGAGTTTCATTCGTGTTCGCAAGATCGCCTTCGAGCAGTCGCCTTCAGGCGGCTTTGACCCTATTCCCTGTCGCCTGTGTCGTGCTGTCCGTCTATGTCGGAGGAGTGCTGTGGGCAGCGGGCCTGTCTTTGACCCGATCGTCCATGCTGCCGAACTACAGGTTTGCGGGGTTCACCCAATATATAAACCTGTTCACAAATGCGCGGTGGCAGATGTCGCTCGCCAACATGGCGCTGTTTGCGGTGATCTTCATCCCGGTCACTCTATTGATTGCCTATACCATGGCCGCGATGATCAACCGCGGCGTGCGCGGTGAAAATGCGTTGCGAACGATTTATCTCTACCCATTCGCCATGTCGTTCATTGTTACCGGCCTCGTCTGGCGCTGGTTGCTTGATCCGACTTTCGGCGTTGCCGATGTCGCTCGCAAACTCGGCTTCGAGAGCGCATCCTTCGACTGGATCGTGAATGCAGACATGGCGATTTTCACGATCATAATCGCGGCGGTCTGGCACTCTGCCGGCCTCGTCATGGTCGTCCTCCTCGCGGGACTGCGAGGTGTGGATGACGATCTGTGGAAGGCAATCCGCATCGAAGGCATTCCTGCCTGGAAAGCCCATCTTTTTATTATTATTCCGAGCATCGGCGCGAGCATCGCCACGGCGCTGGTGCTGATGTCGCTCACTGTCGTGCGCCTCTTCGATGTCGTCGTCGCGATGACAGGAGGGGGACCAGGCATTGCTACGGATGTGCCGGCCAAATTCATCATCGACCACATGTTCGAACGACAGCAGGTGGGCCTCGCCTCTGCAGCCGCTACGACGCTGCTGCTTCTCGTCCTGGTCGTCGCCGTGCCCCTGCTCTTTCTCAAGAACCGCCGCAAGGGAGTTGCAAAATGACAATCGCAAACGGCCCGACTCCCGTCCGCAGCAGCAAATTCGCGGCTCCACTGTCCCGCGTTCTTGTCTATGTACTGCTGATCGTCATCGCGGTCGTCACGCTCACGCCCCTCTATGTCATGATCGTGACTGCTTTCAAATCGATGGAGGAAATCCGCACCGGTACACTCCTGTCGCTCCCGCACTCCTTTACCTTCGAGCACTGGTGGAAGGCATGGAGTTCGGCCTGCACGGGATTGCGGTGCGAAGGCCTGAAGGTCGGCTTCGTAAACTCTCTCCTTATCACCATCCCGAGTGTCGCCTTGGCTATTTCTGCAGGCGCGATTACTGGTTATGCTTTGAGCTTCTGGCGCGTGCGGTTTGCCAATGTGCTGTTCGCCGTCCTGTTGATCGGCGGTTTCTTCCCTTATCAGGTCCTGATCTATCCGCTGGTTCGGATTACTTCCACGATCGGTCTGTTTACTTCGCTCGCAGGTGTAATCGCCGTCCACGTGGTCTTTGCATTGCCGGTCGTCACTCTGCTCTTCCGGAATTATTTTGCGACGATCCCGATTGATCTTTTCAAGGCTGCCCGCGTCGATGGCGCCGGGTACTGGAGATTCTTCTTCTCGATACTGCTGCCGATGTCGGTACCGATGATTGCGGTCGCGGGCATCCTGCAGGTCACCTTCATCTGGAACGACTATATTGTCGGCCTCGTCTTCGGCGGCATCAACTATGCCCCGATGACCGTCCAGCTCAACAACATCGTCCACTCAACCTATGGGGAGCGGGAATATAACGTGGAGATGGCGGCAACGCTTCTCACATCGATCCTCCCCCTCATCGTCTACTTCACGTCGGGCCGCTGGTTTGTCCGCGGCGTAGCATCCGGCGCCGTGAAAGGGTAATCATGACAGGCGTACAGCTTCGAAACCTTGGCATCCGTTATGGACAGGTCGAGGTCCTCAAAGGAATTGACCTCGACATTCCGGCTTCGGAATTCATCGTATTGCTCGGTCCTTCCGGTTGCGGCAAGTCCACGCTCCTGAACGCGATAGCGGGCCTTCAGGATGTTGCCGAAGGGCAAATCCTCATCGGCGGACACGACATGACCAGTGTAGAACCGAAGAACCGCGGTATCGCGATGGTCTTCCAGTCCTACGCCCTCTATCCCCGTATGACAGTGCGCGGCAATCTGAGTTTCGGCCTGAAAGTTGCAAAGGTCGCAAAACCAGAGATCGAGAAGCGCGTCGCGCATGCCGCGAAAATGCTGCAGATCGAACCGCTGCTCGACCGTAAGCCGTCAGAACTCTCCGGCGGCCAGCGCCAGCGCGTCGCGATCGGTCGCGCGGTTGTGCGAGATGCCGGTGTCTTTCTGTTCGACGAACCGCTTTCCAACCTCGACGCCCAGCTGCGCTCGGATCTTCGCGTTGAAATCAAGCGCCTTCACCAGCGTCTCAAATCCACGATGATCTACGTGACCCACGACCAGATCGAAGCGATGACGCTCGCCGACCGTATCGTCGTCATGAAAGACCGCGTCATCCAGCAGCAGGGCACCCCGGACGAGATTTACAACCGGCCCGCCAATACATTCGTGGCCCGCTTCGTAGGTTCTCCGGCGATGAACTTTCTGAACGGAGTGATCAGGGGAAATGAAGCCGTCGTGGACGGGGAAGTCGTGCGCATAGCCTCCGCCGTGTCCTCACCACTTGCTGACGGCCGCAAGGTGATCATCGGCATCCGTCCTGAGGACATGGCTGTGCAAACCGACGCTACCCCTCAGGGCCTCGCCGTGGAAGTGGACGTCGTCGAACCCATGGGGCCGGAAAAGCTTGTCTGGTGCAAGCGTGGCGATATCGGCCTCTCCACCAAGGCTGCCTCGTCGTCCAGCGTCAAATCCGGTGACAAAATCCGGCTGGGGCTGACCGAAGATCGCCTTCACATATTTGATGTAGAAAATGGAACGCGCCTATAATGACCGAAGCAATTTTGAAGAAGCTTGCAGGCCATCCTTTCAATCTCGATGGCGAAGCCGTTGATTGGGTGAAATCCACATTTGACGGCCTCTCGCTCGAAGAAAAACTCGGCCAGATCGTACTGCCGCTCTGCCGCGACCTCTCAGAGGAAAGTCTTGCCATCTTGCTCGACCGCCGCGTTGGAGGCGTTCATCGCATGCCGTCGCGATCGGAGCCGGAGCTCCGTAGCAGCGCTGAGTTTCTCCAGTCGCGCACAGCCATTCCGCTCTTGATGACATGCGACATTGAATTTTCCGAAAAGAGCAGCGTCGCGGCAGGAACGCCCTATCCTAACCAGATGACCATTGCTGCAACGGGAGACGCCGAGCAGGCCCGCCGCATGGGCGTGGTTGCTGGGAGAGAGGGTGGCTATCTCGGCTTCAACATGTCCTGGACACCCGTCGCCGACCTCGCTGTGAATTTCCGTTCGAACGTCGTGAATACGAGATCATTCGGCTCCAATGTCGAAACCGTCACGGCAATGACCACCGCCTATCAGGAAGGCGCGCGCTCCGCCGGCTTCGCGACTTCGATCAAGCATTGGCCCGGCGATGGACTGGACGATCGGGACCAGCATTTTGCCACGACCCACAATACGATGTCGATGGAGCAGTGGCGCGCAAGTTTCGGTAAAATCTATGCCGATGCCATCGCCAAAGGCGTACAGGTTGTCATGGCAGGCCACATCACTCTTCCCGCCTACACTGCCGAGCTTGGATCTGCTGCGCATAGCCCAGCGCATATGCCGGCGACACTGAATTTCGACCTTACAACCACTCTCTTGAGGCAGGAGTTTGGCTTTAATGGCCTTGTCGTTTCCGATGCGACAGGCATGGTTGGTTTCAACGCGCGCGGCGCACGTCGTGAACTTGTACCGCTTTGCATCGCTGCCGGCTGCGATATCCTTCTCTTCCCGGACGACCTTGGAGAGGATATCCAGTATCTTAGGGAAGGCCTCGAAAATGGCGCGTTGACCCAGGAGCGCCTCGACGAAGCGGTCTTGCGCGTCTTGGCTCTCAAGGCTTCGATCAAGCTTCACAAGACAGGTGGTCACGCCCCGTCCGAGGTGGATCGTTCTCGGTTTCTCGGTACCGAGGAGCACGCTGCGTGGTCAAATTCGGCCGCAGAAGCGGCAATCACGCTGGTCAAGGATACGCAGACCCTGCTGCCGCTCGATCCTCGCCGGCATAAGCGCATCCTGTTGACGCAGCTTGACACCCGCATGAGCCCATCCGGTCCATTGCCTCAGCTTCACGTCGCCGACCTTCTGCGCGAAAGAGGCTTCGAAGTCACAATCCATCGCAAGGGTGAACCCATCGATCCGAGTGCTTACGACATAGGCATGTATCTTCTGGCGGAAGAAGGTGTTTCCGCAAAAGAAAACCTCGGACCGCGCTGGGAAGACCTGCATGGCCTGTTCCCCCATTCGATGGAACGTCTCTGGGACTATGTTCCAACGGTTTACGTCTCGCTCGGGACTCCCTTCCTGCTCTACCACATGCCGGAATGCAAAACCTTCGTAAACGGCTACGCTGCCATACTGCCTGTACAACAGGTATTGGTGAAAGCTCTGCTTGGGGAGATACCCTTTGCGGGTAAGAGTCCGGTTGATGTAACCTGCGGACTAGAGGAAGCTATAGTGTAAAACGGTTAGAAGAGCCAGGCCACCGCAAGCATCTGATCATTCCAAGCCATTGCCAGGTCACCAGAAAGCGCGACCTGGTCAATTCGAAGCGGAATTTGTCACCTGGGATCTCGGTGCTAATGTGCGGCACACTGCAATTGCGACGTTCCGCAACGATTGATCGGCAGGATTGGCGTCTACGTGTCGCCGCCGGACCGCTCGATGAGAACATTGAACAGACGTGCGATAGATCAGCCTGGGGCAGGAATATCGGTACGACGGTCCATACCTCGCATCCTATTTCACATGCTTTCTTAAGCAAGTGACGAAGGCATCGACCTTAGGCTTTCTGAACGCCGATGGCAGTTGCACAGTCTGGATTGCGATCGTTCTCGAGGGAAAGCCTGATAGCAGTTGAACCAGACTGCCTCGCTCGAGATCATCGCCCAGAAAAACGTGCGGGCAGATGAAGATGCCCTTGCCTGCGCGCGTGGGCATCAGGCAGGCGGGAGGGCTGTTGGCGATGAAGGGGCCGGTGACTGGAATGTGGACCTGCTGACCATCGATGAAGAAAGGCCAGCGATTGGGGTCGGGATTGTTTGCGTCGCGAATGCAGACATGAGCAGACAGTTCATCGGGATGCACCGGCGCGCCGTGTCGTTCGATATAGGAGGGGGCGGCAACGACCAGCAGCTTTGCCTCTCCGAGCTTGCGGGCAACGAGGCTCGAGTCCTTCAGAACGCCCATGCGGACAGCCAGGTCGAAGCCCTCCTCGGCAAGATCGACATAGTCATCGGACAGTCGCAGTTCGACGGTAACTTCCGGATGGGTTTCCATGAACGCGAGCGCGGCGGTGGCGACCACCGTTTCACCGAAGGTCAGCGGCGCTGCGACACGCAGCGTTCCTTTCAGGCCACGGGACGATTCAAGCGATGTATCAAGCAGATCGATTTCGTTCAGAACGCGCCGGCACCCCTCAAGATAGATCCGTCCATCCTGCGTTAGCGACATGGATCGTGTCGTTCGGTGAAGTAGGCTCATGCCCAATTGGGCCTCAAGCATCGCGATGTATTTGCTCGCCAGCTTCCCGGTCATGCCCAGGCGTTTGCTGGCGCCAGAAAACGATCCGGCCTCCACCACGGCAACAAAGGTCCGCATCCCATCGATCTTGTCCATTCCATTACCTCCACAGTGGCGAAACTGATGCACTATAATCGCCATTTTGGCGAATGAAGGCCAGTGGTAGTTTCCCATCACAAAACACGAAGGAGACCAGACATGAGTGAGACCGATACCCCGCTCTCGATCGGACGGGTTATTCTGACGGTGAACAACCTGGATGTCGTCTCGGGGTTTTACGAAAACGTCATCGGCCTGAGCTTGATGGATCGTGATGGCGAAACCGCCCTGCTGGGGACGGGAGAGACACCATTGATCGAGCTGCGTCATGATAGACTTGCGCGGCACCACCCAGGCGAGGCAGGATTGTTTCATACAGCCTTCCTTCTTCCTTCCCGCCGTGATCTTGGCCTTTGGACGCGACATATTCGGGAGTTCGGCGTGTCTCTGGACGGCGCATCGGATCATCTTGTCAGCGAGGCGCTTTATCTCCGTGACCCGGAAGGGAATGGGATCGAGGTCTATGTCGATCGGCCCCGGCCGGAGTGGGTCCGCCACGGTAACGATATCAAAATGGCCACAGAGCCACTGGACCTGTCAGACCTAACCAACGTCCAGGGCGCGTGGACGGGCGCGCCGGACGGCACAGTGATCGGCCATGTCCATCTGTGCGTGGGGGATATCGAGACAGCGGATCGCTTTATGACCGGCCCACTCGGCTTGACACGGACGTCCCGTTGGCCTTCGGCAGGCTGGTACGGCTCGGGGGGCTATCACCACCAGCTTGCTGCGAATGTCTGGTATTCGCGTGGCGCTGAACGACGTAGCCCCGGCTCACGGGGGCTGGCGGAAATCGAACTCCTCGTGCAGCCGGAAACCTTACCTCTTGGTCCAATGGAAGACCCGTGGGGCACGCAATTTACCATCGCACTGGCGTAATTCCGCGCGACCTGAATCCAACTGAATCAAAACCGAACCGAAAGGATTGATCATGACCTCGAAAGAAATCGTACTGAGTGCCGTCGTTGCGCTGTTCACCAACTTTGATCCGGAAGCGGCAAGCCAGCTTCTGAAACAGGACTACATCCAGCACAATCCCGCTGTGCCGACAGGCGCTGCGCCAATTCTCGGCTTTTTGCCCGTTCTCAAGGACAATGGTCTGACCGCAACGACCCATCGCGTGCTGTCGGAAGGCGATCTCGTGGTGCTGCATTCGACCTATGACAATGCGCAGGCTTTTGGCGGCCAGACCATGGTCGCATTCGACGTGTTCCGTGTCGAGGATGGCAAGGTTGCCGAACACTGGGACAACTTGCAGGCCGCTGTACCGGCATCAAAGACCGCCAGCGGCAATTCGATGACTGACGGCGCGACCGAAATCCTCGATCTCGACAAGACCGCCGAGAACCGCGCACTGGTCGAAGCCTTCGTCAACGACGTCCTGCTTGGCGCCGCACCGCAGAAGATTACCGACTATATCTCGACCACGACCTATACCCAGCACAATCCGATGGTCGGTAATGGGCTTGACGGTCTTGGCGCCGCACTGAAGGCCATGGCTGAGGCCGGGCAGGCCATGGCCTACACGAAGACGCACCTGATCGTGGCCGAAGGCAATTTTGTCTTCACCGCGTCGGAAGGCAAACTGGGCGATACGCCGACGGCCTTCTTCGACCTCTTCCGCGTCGAGGGTGGCAAGATCGTCGAGCATTGGGATACGATTTCTGCCATCCCGTCCGAAATGGCGCACGCAAACGGCAAATTCTGAGGATTGAGGGCAATGCGATCCATTCTCATTGCCCTTCCCATCCTTTTTCTCCATGACAGGTGTAGTGATGGCCCGGGACAAGGGTGTTGTTGAAATCGTAACGATGGACCTGAAAGACGGCGTATCGGCTGAGGCCTTCGCCGTCGTCGACAAGACCATCGAAGATCAGCATGTCCGCAAGCAACCCGGCTTCGTTTCGCGCGAGACCGGCGTCAGCGGAAACAAATGGCTTGTGATCGTGCATTGGGCGTCTGCCGATGCCGCGCAGGCTTCGATGGACACATTCGCCAATGCCCCGGCTGCAGCGCAGTTCATGGGCATGATCGACGCGTCTTCGATGATGATGACGCGCTTCGACGTCGTCCGTTAGCAGCGCCCTTGGGCATCGGTGAACTGGTGTCCGCGCAGACGGAAACCCACGCTGTCATAGTCGCCGTTTTCGTCCGCGTGCCAGATTTCGACGAGACTGCCGCCGAGCGGCCGGCAGCGATTGTCGAGCACGAAACCCGCGACGGTTATTCGCTCCCCTCCGGGCGCATCCGGATAGAGATCCCGATTGACCGGTGAGTTCGGCTTGAAGAAGGGACCGGCTTCCCGTGCGAGCGTCAGCTCGTCTTCATCGTCACATGCAGGGGTGAGCGGCAGTTCGGGAGCGGCCTGCGCAAACGCGTTCATTCTCGCTACGTCAATAAGAGGTAGCGTCAGAAAGGCAGTCAGAAGCGTACGTCTGGTGGAAGGCAAGGCTGGCCTCCAAGTGATTTGTTCTAGGATGATGGCGAATTGGTCCAGGCGGCCTACCGTAGGCGTTGCGCGGCATTCGCCTGCGCCTCACGAATCAAGCCGGAGTACATATTCTCCTTGCCGGGATACCATGGCATCGTGGCGATGGAGCCGAAGCCGGGAATCGTTTCCATATGTGCGACCATGCGGGCGCGCATGCGCTCGTCAGGTAGCGGTCCCATCATCGCCTGGACATTTTCGCTCATGTGGTCGGGGTTGGACGTGCCGCACAGCACGGTGCTGACCGCGGGATGCGCCATGACCCACTTCAGGAAGAACTGCGCCCAGCTGGTCGCCCCGAACTCCTGCGCAAAGCCGGGGAGCGGCTGCCCCTCGACCACCTTCATCAGGCGGGCCTTTTCGAGCGGCAGATTGATCAGGACGCCAACGCCCTTGTCGGCAGCGGCCGGGAGAAGACGGCGCTCGGCGTCGCGGTTGAAGATCGAATAGTTCGTCTGGATGAAGTCGACATCGTCGCGTTGGACGATCGCCAATAGCTGGTCCTGCGCCGCCGACTCGTGATGGGTCACGCCGACATGGCGTATGAGGCCTTCCTTCTTCCAGGCCTTCATCAGCGGAATGACGACGGGAGCATTGGTGATGCTATGGCATTGCATGAGATTGATCGTGTCACGCCATGTTCGCATGCGCGATTGCCGAAAGCTTTCGACCGCGTGGCTCTCGTCGCCGAGATATTCCCCTGTCGACCAGACCTTGTTGGCGAGGAACATCTCGTCTGAGCCTTCAAATTCTCCCATGAACTGGCCGACGCTGACTTCCGCCGAGCCGTAGAGCGGCGATGTGTCGACCACGCGACCGCCTGCGGCGACGTACCGTTCAAAGACTTGACGCAGAGCGTCGCGACGATCACTGGGCTTTAGGTCGAAGGTAAGGAAGGTGCCGAGACCCAGGGCTGTGACCCGTTCGCCAGTGCGAGGCAGAGTGCGAGTCAGCACATCCCGGTTTGATCCAGTGGCTGGCGACGACCCATTCGTTTCCTGGGTCTGGGCCGTAGCGTGGGTGGCAAGTGCCAGCCCTGTTGCCGCCGCACCCATCGTGCCGAGGAAGCCGCGTCTATTGATCTTTGACTGGTTCATGGATTTCTCCTGTTTCGTTAGCCGTCAGAACTGCCAGTTGTCGGGTACCCAGGCGTAGCCGCCATCGGTCTTCAGCATTCGGCCAAGACCGGGGAATGGATAGTGAAAGCCAAGGACGGGCATGCGCTCGGCAGCCGCCCTGTCGAAGATGCGGCGGCGGGAGGAAAGGGCCGTTTCCTTGTCGCGGTCAGGGCCCGGAAGCCAGGGCCTGTCGACGTTGACAACAGGGTGATAGGCAAGGTCTGCCGTCAGCAGCAATTGGTCGTTTCCGGAATGAACGAGGAAGGTCGCCATGCCCGGTGTGTGGCCGGATGCGACGATCGTCGTCAGGCCCGGCACGATCTCGGCGCCGGCTTCATAGAGTTCGACATCGTTCATGAACGGCTGAAGGCTGTTCTTGATGTTTGCCGCGAAGCGCAGACGGAATTCCTCGGGCACCGGCATGTAGGACAGATCAGGATCGGTGCGGACGAAGAAGTCCCAGTCCGCCTTCGGGACCAAGACAGTGGCACGGGGAAAGGCTTTGGCACCATCCGCGGTTCTCAGATTGCCGACATGGTCGGGGTGGGTGTGGGAAATCACGATCGCGTCGATATCAGCGGCCCCAAGACCGATCGCCGCGAGGTTATCGAAGATCCGGCCGCCATTCGGGCCCATGGTCTTGCCCGCGCCAGCCTCGATCAGGATTCGCCGGCCGCCGGTTTCGATCAGCAGCGTGTTGAGATTGAGGGCCATGTGGTCGGTCGGAAGGAATGCCTGCCGCAAGACCTCCTGAAGCTCGGCTTCGGACGCGTCGCTTGCATAGACCCGAGGCGGGCCACCAATCACACCGTCGCTCAAAACGGTTGCGCTGATATCGCCGACGCGGAAGCGGTAGTGGCCGGCATTGCCGCTTACCACGGACGCGACCTGGGCGTCGGCCTTGCCGGAACTGCCCAGACTCGGAATGAACATGCTTGATGCGCCTGCGACAGCGGACAGCATAATTGCGCGTCGATTGAGAGTGAAGGCATTCATCAGTCTTCCCTTCTTCATTGGGCGCGCTCCGCTTCGTCTTCCTCGATCAGACATGACCGGCAAAAGGAATTTGCCAGAACGCGAACTTAATCTGCACGATCATGACACGGGGCGATTGATCTGATAATCCGGGGTAAGTTTATCAGCTTGGTTAGAAAAACTTCTCAATGGATCCTATTCGTTTAGACAGCTTCGATGTATTCGTTGCTATCGTGCGCTGTGGCGGCTTCCGCGCAGCAGCACTCGAGCGGGGGATTTCCTCATCGGCGTTAAGCCAAACTATGAATGCTCTGGAAGAGGCTCTGGGTATTCGGCTCCTTAATCGAACAACGAGAAGCGTTTCTCCGACGGAGGCAGGACAGCGCCTTCTTGAGCGTCTGGCACCGGCGTTGAGCGACATCAGGCTCGCTATCGCAGAGGTCGACGAATTGCGTGACAGCCCGTCCGGGACTCTCAGGATCAACGCTCCCGCACCGGCCGTCGATCACTTTCTCTGCCCGCTCGTATTCGACTTTATGGAGGCCTATCGCGAGGTGAAGATCGAGATCATCAGCGATGCGGCCGTCATCGATATCGTGGAACAGGGTTTCGACGCCGGCGTCAGGTTCGGTAAGCAGCTGGCGCAGGACATGATTGCGCTGCCGCTTGGACCCGCGCTTCGTTATGCAATCGTAGCTTCACCGGATTACATCAACAGGTGCGGACAGCCGCAGACGCCGCACGAACTCGGTGGTCACGACTGTATAAGACGTCGTTTCCCCGGCGGCACGCTTGTCACATGGCGGTTTTCCGAAGGAAACGAAGAGATTGAGGTTATTCCGACGGGCCGCCTGACGGTCAGCTCTGCGCGCAACGAATTGCAAGCTGCACTGGCGGGCAGAGGCATCGCCCATGTCTTCGATGACTACGCCAAACCATATATCCAGAGCGGCCGGCTGGTGGAGCTTCTGTCCGACTGGAGCCCCACCTTGCCACACTGGTTCTTATACTACCCAAGCCGCCGCCTCCCGAGCGCCGCCATGCGTGCCTTCCTCGACTACATGCGGAGTTACGACTGGAAGGCGAAGGACGCCCTCGCCCCGTGGTGATTTGGCTAGCAGGTTGCGGAGAGGCAGATCGGAGCTTCTTCTAACTCCGGCGTTGTTCGGCCGCATCGAACTCTCTACGGGAGGCTTCGATGGATTGCCATGTGTCGCGGATCCAGTCGGTGAATCCGGCGAGCGGCTTGAGCATCGATTTTCCGCGGTCGGTCAATTCGTATTCCACCCGCGGCGGCAGTTCGGTGTAATAATGCCGCGCGACCAGTCCATCCCTCTCAAGATTGCGAAGAGTGAGCGTCAGCATACGCTGCGAGATATCGGGAATACCGCGTCGAAGGGCCCCGAACCGCATGGGCGCTTCGGGTGAAAGCGATAGCATCGAGACGACAAGAATCGTCCATTTGTCTCCCAGACGAGCCAGCACGCTGCCCGGGGCGCAAGGGGTCAGAACCGGCCCTCGGGGCGTTTCGATCACAGGTCGGCCGTTTATCTCGCGTGGCATTAAACCTCCGTCAGACATTTCCATTGGTTATCTTCGTGTGCCCGAGGACCAAAATTGTGCCGTCTTGCGCACATTTTCCAATTGTTCCACATGGTAACTGCATAAGTTACCAAGGAGAACTAACATGTCAAATACGCCGGAGTTTCTCGTGTTCGGAGCGACAGGCCAGCAAGGGGGAGCCGTGACACGGGCGCTGCGCGAAGCAGGCCGGGGAGTTCGCGCCTTCGTTCGTGACCCTTCTAGCGAAAGGGCAAAGTCGCTCGCCGCGGACGGCGTCAGCCTGGCGGTGGGTGACTTGTTCGATCGCGCATCTATCGATCACGCGATGACAGGAATCCGTGGCGTTTTCAGCGTGCAGACGAGCTCCCCGTCGGGATTGCTTACGGATGAACAGGAAGTTGAGCAGGGCAAGTCTGTCGCTGACAGCGCCGTGTCCAATGGCATTGCTCATCTTGTATACTCCTCGACCGGAGCTGCCGGGAAGGGCCACACCGGTATGGGTCATTTCGACAGCAAGTCTCGCATCGAGGACTACGTTCGCAGCTTGCCGATCGAAACGACGATCACCCGCCCCGCCAGCTTTATGGAGATGATGATGCTCCCGGGAATGGGTTTGAACACCGGCGTTTTCACCTACTTCATGCGGCCGGATCAGTCGATGCAGATGATAGCGCTCCATGACCTTGGTCGCATCAACGCGCAGATACTGTGCCAACCTGAAGTTTATGCCGGCCAAGTCATTGAGCTATCTGGACAGGACGTCACAGGAAAGGATCTGCAAGACGCCTTCTCGCATACCGCAGGACGTCCTATTCGCTACCAGCGGTTTTCCGAGGAATTGTTGAGCGAGAACGACTTTCTGAAACGGCTGACTGCTCTCGTAGACAACGGCGTGGTCGCGGGGATCGCAGACATCGCTGCCCTCGAACGCGAGTTCGGACCCATGCTGAGATTGGAACAGTGGCTTGCCGGTCCAGGAAAAACGTTGTTTGAAAACGCACTCAGCGCGGAACCATCAAGTATCGGACTGCGGTGACGTATGAAACAGCTGGAGGGGTCGATCCCTCCGGCTGCGAAAATTGCACGTGTCATGATTTGAGGGCTTGAAAGAACCAGTGCAGTTACGGCGGCCCCTGCCTTGGACATGGAACGACGATTGAAGAGCATGGTTATTTCCTCGGGTAGCTCAGCTTTGCTTTTGGTCATGTTCGAAGGGCGGACGGTCGCAAGATGGGGACCTTATGCAGAAGACCGCCTGCGGAGCCTCATTTGACGCGCTGCCATTCGATCCTGATTTCAGTGCCTTCCGGCCTGCGGAATTGCTCAGTCATGCGGTCGCCGTCAACGACCAGCCGCAGATCGTCACGTGTTCGCACACTGCCAACCCAGTTCGGAAATGTCGCCCCTTCGACACGGTTTCCGCTGAATTCTCCCTTCTCATCAACGGTGTAGGTTCCGAAAAAGCCGATACTGCGTGACATGGCCATGCGATTTTCATCATCCGTTCCCTCCCCGCGAGCATTGGAAGCAAACCGAGGAATGTCGGCGTCGGTAAGGACTTCAACGAAATGCATGTCGGGGTGAAGACGAGAAGACCGTTGGGTTTCTCTCCATAGGCAGAGATATTTTTTCCACCGGGATCAATCGTCGCCGACATCATCCGCCAAGTGCCTACGACCTGATTTTCCGCGGCAGTCTGCGCCAAGGCAAAAGACGAAATTCCGAGGGCAAAGGCCAATATAACCGGTCGAATGGACATGTTTTTTCCTTCCTGTTCATGAGGTCTTTTGTTTCCGCCGCTGCCAGGGTTCACGGATCCCGCCGGTCGGCGGAATGCGCCACTCCCCGTTGCGCCTCAAGGGCAGACAGGCGTGCGGAAAGCGCCTGTGAGATAGAGGAATAGGCCGTGCTACCCAGCGCCAGCCGCAATGGCGGCGTCTCGCTCTCGGCTGCTGATAGAATTGCGGCTACGGTGCGCGCGGCATCTCCCTTGATCTCGAAGCTGCCCTCAGTGATCGCTCGTCGGACGGCGCCGGCGGGGGTTTCATCGTAAACATCCATCGGTGTCGCGCGGACGAGATTGGCTCCGAAATTCGTGCCGGTCGGTCCAGGTTCGGCGATGATAAAGTCGATACCGAAAGGCGCCACTTCCTGTGCCACGGCCTCGACAAAGCCCTCGATGCCCCACTTGGTTGCATGATAGAGGCTGAAGCCTGGATAGGCGATCTGCCCTCCTTCGGACGAGATCTGGACGATCCGTCCCCCGCCTTGCATTCGAAGAAGGGGCAGTGCGGCACGGATCAGATGAAAGGATCCGGCAAGGTTGGTGGCGATCTGCCGATCGATCTCTTCATTCGTGAGCTCTTCCGCAGCACCGAACAGGCCATAGCCCGCGTTGCTGACGATCACGTCTATCCGGCCGTGCCGTTGGAATGCGTCTTTAACGGCCGAGGCGATGCTGCCCGGCTCGACGAGATCGAGGTGAACGATATCAAGACGATCGCGGTATTCCTGCGCAAGTTTCGTCAGTGCGCCGGCACGGCGGATCGTTGCGACCACATTGTTTCCCTGGTCGAGCAGCTGCTGCGTCATCTCGAGACCGAGCCCCGAGGAAGCCCCGGTGATGAACCATGTCTTTGGCATATGAACTCCTGTTTGTTCATCTCCAATGTAGACCAATAGGATTGGTGATATAATATCTTCAATTTGAGATGACCTGGTGAGGAAAAATAACGAATGATACGTCCCAGTCTGAACGATCTTGCCGCCTTCGCCGCGGTGGCCAATCACCAGAGCTTCCGCAGAGCGGCCGACGTCATGGGCGTTTCGCGTTCGGCTCTCAGCCACGCAATCATCGGACTGGAGGCAAAACTGGACGTGCGGCTCTTCAACCGGACGACACGGAGCGTGTCGCTGACCCAGGCCGGCGCTCGCCTGCTCGCGCGGCTCGACCCGGTTCTTCAGGATCTCGATCAGGCACTCGATACCCTCTCGGAGGAACGCGGCACCCCAAGCGGTTCTCTGCGAATCAATGCCAACAAGAGCGGTGCTCGCATCCTGCTCACCGACGTCGTGCCGCACTTTCTCGATCTCTATCCCGATGTCGAGCTTGATCTGGTGTCGGAAGGCCGGCTCGTCGATATCGTGGAGCAGGGTTTCGATGCCGGAATACGCCTGCTGGAAGCTGTTCCGAAAGACATGATCGCAGTGAAGTTCGGCGGCGACGTGCGTTTCATCGCAGTGGCAGCGCCGTCATACCTCGACGGTAAAGCAAGACCGCATACGCCTGACGACCTTTATATGCATCGCTGCATCCGCCAACGTCTGCCAAGCGGAAAGCGCTATCGCTGGGAGTTTTCCAAACGTGACGCCGAAGTCGTGATTGACGTGCCGGGCAATCTCACCCTCGATGACAATGACCTTCTCGTGCAGGCAGCGGCGGACGGGCGCGGTATCGCCTATGTGCCCGAACACTTCGCACGGCCGTTTCTGACATCCGGCCAGCTGGTGACGGTGCTTAATGACTGGTGCCCCGCGACACCGGGCCTGGCGCTCTATTACCCGAGCAGCCGGCACGTGCCGTCCCCATTACGCGCCTTCATCGACCTCCTGCGAGAGGTGGAAGGGACACGATGACGGGGCGATGGTGAATGGCTTGCGACCCTGTCAGATGGATGAGGAAGACCTGCGGCACCCATCACTTTTAGCCGTTTCGCATCGCCGATGCTCGCCTGGTATGTCAGGGCGTCGCTGGCTTGCGACGCAAGATCATGCCGCCATGGTGCAATGTGTTGGCATCGACGAAATCGCCGTCGGCAGTGAAGCCCGTGTCGTCCCAGTACTCGATATGCGTCCCATCGACTTCGTAGCGGCCCTCATAGGCTCGCTCACGCTGACCGCGGGCCTCGACATAACGTCCGCTCGGCAGAAGTTCATGGCGAACACGGTTGTCGTCGGTGACCCATATGCCAACGTAGGGATGGTTCGGCTGCAAGTTGGTCTCCTGTGCTTCTGCGGGTTGGATCGAAAGGGTGGCCGCTGTGATGAGTGCGGCAAATGGCTGTCGCATGGTCGGGCTCCGTTAAGCGTACTGTTCTCGGTATGGAGGCGATCGCGCATGTGCGCGGTGTCGGTTCGGCAGACACTCAGTTCTGCCGAAGCCGCAGCGTCGGTCATTCGATCTCGGCGGAGCAGATATCCAGCATGTGCAACCTTTATCGCATGGAAGAGAAGGACTGGGTCGCAAAATGGGCCCAGGACGCCGAAAGCCTGATCAACCTGATGCCGGCCTACCAGATGAACCCCGATCAGATGGGGACTGCCCTCCCCGCGCTTCGCGCTCGAGAAGGCGTCCAAAGCCAAGGCCGAGAAACTTGCAGCCAGGGGCAAGCCATTCGATCTGGAAGAACTGATCCGCATGGAGGCCGACCGCGGCACGACCAACGTGCGCAAGCTCAATTTTCCGCATTGGAAGCGGTGGTTCGGTGTCGAAAACAGATGCCTCGTCCCGGTCACCAGTTTCGCCGAGCCGGATCCGGCGAGCCAGGAGCAGGGCGGCAACGTGCCGAACGCCTGGTTTGCCCGTGACACAACCAAACCGCTGATGTTCTTTGCCGGCATCCATGTGCCGCAGTGGCAGAGTGTCCGAAAGGTCAGGGACGGCCTGACGACCGACGATCTCTATGGGTTTTTGACCACGGATCCCAACGACCTGGTGAAGCCAATCCATGGAAAGGCGATGCCGGTGCTGTTGCTGACGAGGGAAGAGACGGACACCTGGATGCGGGCGCCATGGGAAGAGGCCAAGGAACTGGTCCGCCCATTACCGAATGACGCGCTGATAGTCTCGTCACGCGAACCGTACGGATCCACGATCGTTTCGAAATCCGGAGAGCTGGCGGAACAGGGCAGTCTGCTTTGACGCCTGAATTCCGGGCTTGTATCGAAAACGAAAAAGCCTGCCGCGGGAGGAGGTGCGGCAGGCTTTTTCAAAGAATTGAACAACAGCTGGGAGGAGGAGTGGGGCGCCTGAAACACGAAGCTCTGCGGGAGGAGGTGCATTGCTTCGATGACTTCAAGATACCAGAGGCTGCCCCGATCGCGAGCGTTCAGATCGCAGGGCAGCCATGCGCATGCTTCAACGCAATATGAATCCTGTGCTTATTGTTCGGCCATTATCGTCGAGGCGCTGCTTTCTCCGTGCCGGGCTCGAAACCGAGAACGAATTCGATCACCTTGGCGGAGGACATTTCGCAGGGCTTCAGGATCGACCTCGATCCGGCCAATCGATAGAGGTTGAAGCTCACAATATCTGGTCCGCCAAGATCCTCGCCATAGAGCCAGGTCCGTTTGCCATCCTCCGACCGATTGACGGTCACGCCCCATGATCGATTACCAAAATATCCGTCAACACAGCAGTCTGGCAATTTCGCAAGCGCGTCTTCGAAAGTCGCCAGAACAGGGGGAGGTGTTTCTCTGCAGGAGGTCATGGTGCCAGGCATTCGTCGCAGATCCCGCAACCATCGTCATCCATGCTCGACGCCGGACGTAACTTTCGACAACACGGACAGGTCGTTGCATCCGACGCACACGATTCATCGCGGTCCGGCGGAAGAACTTCGATATAGAATTCCGACAGCGTATCGGTCGCACTTCGATCCATCGCGACGCTCCAGTTAGGGGTTTATATAGAGATGGTACGCGTCGAAGGCTGCACAAGCCGTCGGATCGCCGTCAGGACCATCCAACTCCAATAAAAGTGCCACGATCGAGCGGCCTTCTTGACGATCTTTTCCCAACCTTGTTCATTCGTGCAATGTTCAAAGCCGCAAACGCTGTGCAGATCAGAGTTTCCATCGACGAGATCCAGCCGGACGTCTGGCGCGTCTGGTCCTGCCGGTCCATTGGAACCTACAGCATCTGCATCTCGGAATTCAGGCCGCATTCAACTGGTGGAACTATCATCTCTATGAGTTCCGCATCGGTGGTCTGCGGTATGGCGACGTCGAGACCTGATGGAGGATGCGACCGATGAGGATCCTCGAGTCTTCGATCAGAGAGAGGTTCGCTTGTTGGACTTCGAGCAAGGTGCTGTCTTCAGCTACCACTATGATTTCGAGGATGGCTGGCGGCACACTGTCGCGGTTGAGGAGTTCCTGACGCTCGCTTCTACGCCCAAACAAGGAAGCTGCATCGCCGGCGAAAGGGCGCGACCTCCCGAAGACGTTGGTGGCGTATCCGGTTATGAGCGGTTCCTGGAGATCATCGCCGATCGGGAAGATCCCGAATATGCCGAAACTATTCTGTGGTGCGGTGGATACTTTGATTCGGAATGGTTCGACCTTTCGATCGTGGACAAAGATCTCCGCAATGCTCTGCGCTTCAACGTCAAACGGCGTCTATATCAACCCAAGCCGAAAGCCGTCCCGAAAAAATGAGTTGGGCGAGGGTTCCAGGTGGAACGCCTTGATGGGACGCAAACCTGAGACCATTGCCGTCAAGCGCCCATCCTATATGGTGGAAAAGCTGAAGCTTTTAACGTGCTCAATGAATGCCCGCAGCTTCGGATGAACCTGAGAACGCTGCGGATAGTAGAGATAAACCCCAGAGCTGGTTCCCATGTACCGGTCGAGGACGATTTCGAGCTTGCCGCTCTTCAGCTTGTCGCGAACCGCCTCTTCAGGGCTGTAGACCAACCCCATTCCGTCAACAGCCGCCTCGATGGCCAAGAGCACGTCATTCAGGATCAGCGGGCCTTTCACCTGGACCTCGAACTCTTTCCCGTTGCTCTCGAATTCCCAACGGTCATAAACGCGGCTGCCAGCTCCGGCGCAAACGCACGGATGCGCCAAAAGGTCTTTGGGATGCTTGGGACGCCCATGCTGTGCAAAGTATGATGGCGCACCTGCAACAACCCAGCGGACCGGGCCGAAGAGCTTGAGCGCCACGACGTCTTTCGCAAGAATGTCCGACACCCGGATCCCCGCATCGAACCCGCGCTCGAAAATGTTGGTCGCAGCGTTTTCGAAGAAGATCTCCACCGTCACGTCGGGATATTGCTCCAAGAAGCTCGCGACGACGGGCCTGAGAAAATTCGGATAAACGGTCTGCGGAACATTTAAACGGAGGCGCCCTGCTGGCTTGTCGGCCGCGCTTCCCGCGTCAGTCATCGCAGACAGGATCGCGTCCAGCGCCGGTCCTGCCTGTTGAAGAAACTTCTCGCCCGCCTCCGTAAGGCTTGTCGCTCGCGTCGTTCTGGTGAGCAGGGTGACGCCCAGGCGCCTCTCCAACTGCCGGATCATCTTGCTGATTGCAGGTGGCGAGATCCTGAGCGCTTCGGCGGCCGCCGTGAAATTGCGCTTCTCGGCGACGAGCGCGAACGCCACGAGCCCATCGAGCTGGTCCTTGTCCATTATGAACCCCTGGTTAATGTCGCATCAACCGGAATGCCATTTTTTGAAAGTGTGGGCCACTGTAATCTCCACCCAGTCAGCAAGTCCAGTGGCACAGGCCACTGTGTTTCGCAGGCTTGTTCCAACCGATTGGAGGCGCAGCATCATGACAAATCATAGAGACGATGAGATCGAAAGCGGCGGCCCCGAGATGCCGGGCCGTCGTAAACTATTCGCCGCGGGGCTGGGCATCGCTGCAGCATCACTGCTGCCCCTTTCCGCCTCGAGAGCTCAGACGGCAACACCGGGAACTGCGACCACGGGTTCAAGCACGAGCAGTGCGCAACGGCGCATGCTCGGTTCGCTGGAGGTTTCGGCTCTCGGGATGGGCTGCCAGAACTTCGCCGGGATGTATGGTCCTCCGACCAACAGGCAGGAGGCGGTCCGAATTATCCGGGCAGCGCAAGACCGCGGCGTAACCTTCTTCGACGTCGCTGAAGTCTATGGACCCTTCCTAGGCGAGGAGATCGTTGGTGAAGCGCTTTCGCCGATCCGCGACCGAGTAATTATCGCAACCAAGTTCGGATTCGAAATTACGCCCGACGGCCAAGACCGGGGGGTCAACAGCCGCCCGGACAATATCAAGCGGGTGACCGAGCAACAGCTTCGCCGGCTGAAGACCGACTACATCGATCTTCAGTACCAGCATCGCGTCGATCCCACCGTGCCCATCGAGGACGTGGCCGGGGCGGTGCAGGAGTTGATCCGCGAAGGCAAAGTTCGCCATTTCGGTCTCTCCGCTGCAGGCGAAGCGACCATTCGTCGGGCGCACAAAGTGCAGCCGGTTACGGCGGTGCAGAACGAATACTCCGTCTGGACCCGTGATCCGGAGTTGGAAGTCCTTGCGACCTGCGAGGAACTGGGCATCGGGTTCGTCCCGTGGAGCTCGCTCGGCATGGGCTATCTGACCGGAACCGTTACGCCGTTAATGGTGCATGGTCCTGCCGATCTGAGGGCAAACCTGCCGCGTTTCACCACCGAGGCCCGCCGCGCCAACTGGCCAGTGGTCGAATTGCTGCAGCGCGTAGGCGCCCGTCATCAAGCGACGTCCGGACAGGTAGCGCTGGCATGGCTGCTCGGCCGCAAGCCATGGATCGTGCCAATCCCAGGCCCCACGACGCAGGACCAGATGGATCAGAACATGGACGCGCTGCAGGTCCAATTGAACGCCGACGACATGAAGCAAATCGAGGATGGCTTTGCCCAGATCAAGGTGCAGGGCGCGCGGTTGAGCGAGCCCATGCTCGCGATGATCGATACCGGCGCCAAGCTTGGTACGAGCTCCAAGGGCGGAAGCGGCATGTCGCCGGTTCGGTAGAGAGGCCTCGGGAGCCGGTGGGCTGAATCTACCCGGTTTCCCACCGGCGGCGGCTGTACCGGGGGCCGCGACCTATGTGGTCAGCCAAATCTAGACCCGGCCCCCGGATCGATACAGCCCGACATCCGCGTGATGGTTATCGAGCCTGGTGCGGTGGCGACAGAGCTGTCCGACCACATCACCCACGATGAGAGCAAGAAGGCCGCTCAGGACCACCGCGATAACGTGGCGATGCCGGCGCGGGATATTGCCGAGGTGATCGCCTTCGCGCTCAGCCGGCCAAAGCGGATCACCCTCAATGAGATTCTCGTGCGTCCGACCGTTCAGGCGATGTGAGGGCACGTTAGCAGACTTCTGACCCGTCGGCCGAACAAGCAGCAACAGACGGGCTGCCAAAAAAGGAATACAAGATGAGTAACGTATGGTTTATCACCGGCGCAGGACGTGGCCTGGGTCTGGACATCGCCAAGGCGGCACTGGCAGCGGGTCACTCGATGTCCGGTTTGATATCGGCAAGCTTGCCGAAGCCAAGGTTCCTACCAGTCATGCTACAGCCCTCACGTTGGCGACGAGATCGACGAGTTCCTCAGCGAGCCGCAGGGCATTGTCCCTAGCAGCCGGCAGCCCGTTCACCTCGGATGGATCGAGCTCGGCCAGGTCGAGTTGGTGATAGAAGAGCGCCTTGTAGGCCGACCGTTCATACAGGTGACTGCGGAACGTTGGCACATCCCCCGCCATGAGCTGGCTGGTGATCTGCTTCTCGAGTTTGGTGGCGATCGCCGGGGACGTCCTCGTGAAGAGGATCCGGTACGGGATCGTTTTCTCGAACGCCTGCTCCTCCTCTTGAATGAGACGGATGGCTCGCGCTGCTAGCTCAGAGTCGGTCGGGCTGGCCTGAATGGGGATGACGACCAGGCGCCCTGGCGAGCGCTCGAGACATCAGCCGGCTGGCGGTGCCTTCGAGATCGACGAACACGAACTGGTATTTCCTGCGATACTCGTCAAGCTTGGCGGTGATGATGCTTTCGTTGATCGCGCCATCAACGATGACGGGGTTCTTCGAGGCTCCTCGCCTCCAGCCCCCGATCGGCCGGTTGGGGTCGCAGTCCAGAATGACGACGCTAGCGCCCTGCTGGGCCAGGGTGGTTGCGAGAACGAGTGTCGTCGTCGACTTCCCGGCCCCGCCCTTAGGGTTCGCAACGGTGATGACAGGCATGGTTCCGCCTCTGGTTCGTGATGCTGGAGCAGCATGATGTGCCGAGATACTTGCTTAACCTAAACATGCGTCCGCGTTAATGCGCGTCAATCATGACGCATTATCGGCGGTTTCAATCAGTTCGAGCGAGAAGGATTACGGATAACCACTCCGCCGCTCTCAGGCATAGGTTCCCGAGAGGCACGGATTCCGATCGCCCGCCTACAGCTTCGTAGACGTCCCGAAGCGCTTGCGGTAATGGCAAAGGCAGGAAGACAGTCGGAGAAAAGAATGCCTGAGCGGGATGCCATCGTCGTCGGCGCGGGGTTTACGGGCCTGAGCGCCGCGCTGGAGCTTGTCGGTGCGGGGCTCGACGTGCTGCTGCTCGAAGCGCGCGATCGGGTCGGCGGCAAGGTCGAGTCCGAGACGCTGTCGGACGGTACCCGCGTCGATACCGGCGGGCAGTTCTTCTGCCGGGACATGGCAGAGTTGATGGCGCTCATCCGCGAAAACGGCAAAGTGCCGGCCATGACCCACTACGACGGCGAGATGATCTACCGGCCGCCGGTTCCACCGCAGCAGGGTTTCGCACGCTGGCAGGGGGTCGATGCGCTGCGCGACCGGATGATCGCAACCGATCCGGACGACCCGGATCTCGCGAAACTGACGGTGGCCGACTGGGTGGCCCGGCAGGACGACGTGGCGGCCGACGTGAGGAAAAGTTTCCTGCGGCTGATCAAGGGCCTCTGGTGCCGCGCGCCGGAGGAAATCGCCTTCACCTGGCTTGCATCGAACGACCGGCGCATCACCAATACCTATTCGGAAATGGAAATGTTCCTGCCCGGCACGCTGCATGCACTGGCCGACCAGCTCGCGGCTAAGCTTGGCGACCGGCTGCGCCTTGGCGCCGCCGTGACGGGGATCGAGCATTCCGATACCGGCGTCACAGTCATCACCGGCAATGAACGGTTCCCGGCGAAACGCCTCGTCCTGGCGCTGCCGCCGGTGATGATCCGCCGGTTACCGTTTTTGCCAGCTCTTCCCGAACGGCTCCAGAAGGCGCTTTCCGCCTGGGCGCCCGGCCTTTCGATCAAGCTGCAGGCCAGCTACGACAAGCCCTTCTGGCGCGAGCGGGGGCTTTCCGGTGCCGTTATGTGGCACGAACCCCAGGGCCTTTATGCCTGCGACGCCAGCCATGACGACTATGCAGGCCTGATCATCTTCGTCGGCGGTCCGGAAGCGCAACAATGGCACGGGCGTCCGCGCGAGGAACTCACGGCCTTCATCCGCGAACAGCTCATCGCCGCCTTCGGCCCCGAAGGCGGCAATCCGCGCGACATCCATGTCCGCGACTGGGTCGATGATCCTTGGAGCGGCGGCGCCTATAGCGACGTCATCGTCGATCTCGACGCCCGTTATGCGGAAGAGATCATCAACGAAGGCGTGCCGCCGGTCCATTTCGCGTCGTCGGAACTGGCGCCGTCCTATCCGGGCTATGTCGAGGGCGCGATCGTGGCGGGCAAGGTGGCGGCGGCGCGCATCATCGCAGAAATCTCCTCAAAACCGGCAGAATGACCAAAAAGACGCAAGGCGAAGCCGCTGACAAAGCCGGGCCGCTGCCCGGCATGATCCGATAAAGTTGTCATGGCGGGCTATTTCCTGTCGACAATACGTGTGCAATTGTTCTCCAGCATTGGCTTGCAACGCAGACATGGGCAACGATGGCGAAGAACGAACCAGCAGAAACCGATATTCCCCGCACCCGCGGCTCCGGGACGCAGAGCGTCTACACGATCCTGCGCCGGGAAATCCTCGCCATGACCTTGGCCCCTGGCAGCCCGCTCGACGAGGTCCGGCTGTCGGAGCGCTTCGGCATGTCTCGCACCCCGATTCGCGAAGCATTGTTGCGGCTTTCCGCAGATGGCCTCGTCACGACCCTGCCGAACCGCAACACGATCGTCGCCACGATCGATTTCGCTTCGCTGCCTCCTTATTTCGATGCGCTGACGCTGATGTACCGCGTCACCACCCGCGGCGCCGCCATGCGTGCGACGCCGCAGGCTATGGGCGAGATCCGCAAGCGACAGGCGGAATTCGCCGCAGCGGTTGCAGCCCACGACGCCTTCGCGATGATCGAGGCGAACCGGGAATTCCATGTGGCGATCGCCGAACTTGCCGGCAATTCCTATTACACCACCTTCTTCGCCCGGCTGCTCGACGAGGGGCGCCGCATCCTGCGCCTCTATTATCGTACCTTCGATGATCGGCTGCCGCGCCAGTATGTCGACGAACACGAGGAGATGATCGCCGCGATCGAAGCGCGCGACGTCGAGCGCTCCGACAGACTCGCCATCAAGCATGCGGAACAGATCGTCCGGCAGATCCAGGACTATATCGCCCGCGATCTCGGCCAGCCGATCGATCTTGCCGTTTCCTGACCCACCCGCCTTCCGCATTCGTTTCACAGGACAGAAATCATGAATTCCACTTCGGTCGACGCCGTTGTCATCGGCTCGGGCATTATCGGCACGATGTCGGCGCAGTACCTGCTGGAAGACGGCCGTTCGGTGCTGATGATCGAGCGCGGCGAGGTTGCCCGAGGTGCGAGCAGCGGCAATGCCGGCATTCTCGCCTTTCCGGAAATCATCCCGATCGCCGCACCCGGCATGATGTGGAAGGCGCCGAAATGGCTGCTCGATCCGCTCGGGCCGCTGAGCCTGCCGCCTTCCTACGCGCTCAACATGGTGCCCTGGCTGTGGCGTCTCTGGCGGGCGAGCGCCCGGCCGGCCTATGAGCGCACGGTCGGCGTGCATGCCAGGATGATGCCCATGGCGCGCAGCGAAATGCTGCAAACCGTCGAACGCGCCGGCCTTCGGGCAATGGTGAAGCAGACCGGCACGCTCGACCTTTATGACAGCGAGGCGAGCCTCAGTACCGCATCTGACGACTGGCAGGCGAAGCGCAAGGCCGGGTTCGAATTCCAGAGGGTTGGCCGCGGCGAGATCGACTCCCTGCAGCCGGGCCTTGCGCCGCAGTTCCGGCACGGCGTCTTCACACCCTCCGGCTTGCAGGTCTCCGATCCGCTGGAATTCACCCAGGCTCTCTTCAGTAACACCATGTCCCGCGGCGCATCGCTCAGGATCGGTGAGGTCATCCGCATCGAGCCGATGACCGATGGCGCCCGGGTTATCCTGGCGGATGGCGCTCTCTTCGAGGCAAAGACCGTCGTACTTGCCGGCGGCGCCTGGTCAAAGAAGATCGTCACCGGCCTCGGCGACCACGCCCCGCTCGAAACCGAGCGCGGTTACAACACGACGCTGCCGCTGGGCGCCTTCCCGCTTCACCGCCAGCTCTATTTCAACGACCACGGCTTCGTCGTCACACCGCTCTCCTCCGGTATCCGCGTCGGGGGCGCGGTCGAACTCGGCGGGCTGACGCTCGCGCCGAACTACAAACGCTCGGAGGCGATGCTGAAAAAGGCAAAAAGCTTCCTGCCCGACCTGAAGACCGGGGGCGGCCGCCAGTGGATGGGTTTTCGTCCCTCCATGCCGGACTGCCTGCCCGTGATCAGTGCATCGACCGCCACGCCGGCGATCATCTATGCCTTCGGCCACGGGCATCTCGGCCTCACCCAATCGGCCGCGACCGGCCGGCTGGTGGCTGATATCGCCGCGCGCCGCAAGCCTGCCCTCGACATCGAACCCTACAGCATCAGCCGGTTTCGCTGACAGGATGCCACAGAACGTGGCCGCGGATTTGCATCGAATAACTCTGTCGACAAACTGACTACAAAGCGATATAACCGCGGTGAACCCGAAAGGAACCGGACATGGCCTGGTCGCACCCCGTCCCGAAGATCACCGACGACGAGCGGCGGCAGCGCCTTGCCCGGCTGCAGGCGTCGCTGAGCAAAAAGGGGCTGGGCGGCATTCTCCTGGGCGCCAGCGAAAGCCTGCGCTATTTCACCGGCCTCGTCTGGCACCAGAGCGAGCGCCCGCTCGGCGCACTGGTGACGCCGAATTCGGTCACCTACATCGTGCCGGGTTTCGAAAAGAGCCGGGTCGAGAGCCTGCCCCATCTGCCGGGCGAAATCGCCCCCTGGCAGGAGGATGAAGCGAGTGCCGCGCTGGTCGCCTCGCTTCTGCCTGCCAATGTAAAGCTTGCGCTCGATGACGCGCTGCCGCTGTTCGTCTATCACCAGCTCGCCATCGTCTTCGGCGCCGAGCGGCTTGTCGATGGCGGCCGGCTGATCCGCGATCTCAGGCTCCGTAAATCGAAGGCCGAGATCGACCTCATCCAGCATGCGATGAACCTGACGCTGGAAGTGCATCGCCGCGCCCATGCCTTCATCAAGCCGGGCGTGCTTGCCTCAGACGTGGTCCGCCATATCGACGAACAGCATCGCGCACTCGGCGCCATAGGCGGATCGAGTTTCTGCATCGTCTCCTTCGGGGTCGCGACCTCGCTTCCCCACGGCGCCGACGGCGAACAGACCTATGCCCCCGGCGACGTGGTGCTGGTCGATACCGGCTGCCGGCTCGACGGTTATCATTCCGATCTCACCCGCACCTATGTGCTGGAGGAGCCGACCAGGGAATTCGCGGCCGCCTGGGCGATCGAGCGCGAGGCGGAACAGGCCGTCTTCGAGGCCGCCCGCCTCGGCGCCACCTGCGGCAGCCTCGACGATGCGGCCCGCAAGGTGCTTGCCAGGCATGGGCTCGGTCCGGGCTACGTCCTTCCCGGTCTGCCGCATCGCGCCGGCCACGGGCTCGGCCTCGAAATCCACGAGGAGCCCTATATCGTTCGCGGCAACGCGACCGTGCTCGAACCGGGCATGTGTTTCTCCAACGAACCGATGATCGTTTTCCCGGATTGTTTCGGGATCCGCCTCGAAGACCATATCCACATGACCGAAACCGGGCCGCAATGGTTCACTCAACCGAGCAAAGGCCCGGTCGAACCCTTCGCGTGACAGATATCAGCGCGACCGCGCATAGTATGACCCATCAACCAGAGGAGTGCTTTCTATGACCACAGGCTGGAGCGGCGTTTTCCCCGCAGTGACGACACAATTCAACGAAGACTTCTCGATCGATCTGAAAGCGACGCAAGGCGTCCAGGACGCGCTCGTCAATGACGGCGTCAACGGCCTTATCGTCATGGGCACCTGCGGCGAGAACAACTCGCTCGACCCGGAAGAAAAGCGCACCATCCTCAAGGCCGCCGTCGAAATGGTGAACGGCCGCGTGCCGGTCGTGACCGGCGTCTCCGAATTCGACACCCGCCGCGCCGTCGCCTATGCCCGCGACGCCGAAAAGCTCGGCGCCGACGGCCTGATGCTGCTGCCGGCCATGGTCTATGTGCCGAAGCCGGAAGAACTGGTCGCCCATTTCAAGACAGTTGCCGCAGCCACCTCGCTGCCGATCATGCTCTACAACAACCCGCCGGCCTATCGCGTCAACATCGGCGCCGACGTGTTGCGCCAGCTCGAAGACGTGCCGAATATCAAGGCCGTCAAGGAAAGCGCGCCGGATCCGCGTCGCTTCACCGACCTGATCAACGCCTTCGGCGACCGTTTCGACATCTTCGCCGGCCTCGACGACGTGGCCCTCGAAGGCCTGATGCTCGGCGCCAAGGGCTGGGTTTCCGGTCTCACCAGCGCCTTCCCGCAGGAATCCGTCGCGCTCGTTGCCGCCGCCAATCGCGGCGACTGGATCGAAGCCCGCGCCATCTACCGCTGGTTCATGCCGTTGCTGCATCTCGATGCCGAGCACGACCTCGTCCAGTCGATCAAGCTCGCCGAGCAGATCATGGGCCGCGGTTCCGAGCGTGTCCGCATGCCGCGCATGCCGCTGACGGGTGCGCGCCGTGCGGAAGTGACGGCAATGGTGGAAAAGGCCGCAGCGACGCGGCCGACGCTTAGCAAGAAGGCTGCTTGAGGGCGCACTGCCCCCAATACTCCCTCATCCCTGTGCTTGTCACAGGGATCCAGCGCGCCCAAGTCCTTGGGCGCGAAAGACTCTTCAAGATCATGGATTCACTCACGGCGCGGACGCGCCGTGGCTGGATTCCTGTGACAAGCACAGGGATGAGGGTGGAGGGTATTATCGCTGCCCGCCAGGCTCGCCGCTCTGGTCCAACACCCGGCTGAGGCTGAGCGCAGCAATGGTGCAGATCGCACCGGAGATCAGATATCCGCCGATGAAGATGATGCCGAAACTGCTGGCGAGGCCGAGTGCCACCAGCGGCGCGAAGCCGGCACCGATCAGCCATGCGAGGTCGGAGGTGAGTGCCGCACCGGTATAACGGTAATATTGTCCGAAACGCGACGAGACGGCGCCTGAGGCCTGGCCGAAGGAAAGACCGAGGATCCCGAAGCCGATGATGATGAAGGCATCCTGCCCCTTGCCGCCGGCATTGAGCAGGAAGGGCGCCGAGAACGAGAAGATCGCGATGATCACCGCGCCGATCATCAGCTGGCTGCGGCGGCCGATGCGGTCGGCGATGAGGCCGGACAGGATGATGCCGATTATGCCAACGACGGCGCCGAGCACCTGCACGAACAGGAATTCCGCCGCCGACTGCCCGCCATAGAGCGTCACCCAGCTCAACGGGAAGATCGTCACCAGATGGAACATGGCGAAACTGGCAAGCGGCACGAAGGCGCCGAGCACGACGTCATGCGCATGCTTGCTCAGCATTTCGAAGATCGGCCGGGCCTGCAGCTCGTTGGCTTCGAGCGCCGAGCCGAATTCCTTGCTGGCAACGATGCGCAGGCGCGCGAACAGGGCCACGACGTTGATCGCAAACGCCACGAAGAACGGATAACGCCAACCCCAGGAAATGAAATCGGCTTCCGAGAGATTGGCGACGAAATAACCGAACAGGATGCTCGCCAGCGCAAAGCCGATCGGTGCGCCAAGCTGCGGGATCATCGCATACCAGCCGCGCCGGTTGGGCGGCGCATTGAGGTTCAAGAGCGAAGCGAGCCCGTCCCAGGCGCCACCGAGCGCAAAACCCTGTCCCATGCGGAACAGCGCCAGCAACGCCACCGCCCAGTAGCCGATCGCATCGTAACCCGGCAGGAAGGCGATCGAGGCCGTCGATCCGCCGAGCAGGAAGAGCGCGATCGTCAGCTTGGTGCCGCGCCCATAATTACGGTCTATCCACATGAACACGAACGACCCGACCGGCCGCGCCATGAAAGCGAGCGGGAAGATCGCGAACGACATCAGGGTTGCGGCAACCGGGGTCGGCGCAAACGGGAAGATCAGCTTTGGAAAGACGAGAACGGAGCCCAGCCCGTAAACGAAGAAGTCGAAGAATTCCGACATGCGGCCGATGATCACACCGAGCGCGATGCTGCCCGGCGAGATCGGCTTGTCGTCATGAATGCGACGGGCGTCCCTTTCGAGGCCGGACGATGTCGGGCCTGTTGACGCGGGATTGACGACCGTGGTCATGAATTCCTCCTGGCGATGGTTCGCCTCGCCCCCGAAATGTTGATCAACATGCTGCCGAGATCAAGGAACAAGGCTAAAAAAACCTGACAATTGCGGCGAGCCGCACCGTCTTCTCAATCACACCCTCTGGTCAGTCCGGTAGGTTGTCCTAGATTTCCGGTTGGCGGAGGCAAATGCCGAGTGTGCCGGTGGTGCCGCAAAACGGCGCCAAAGGCCATGCGGTTTTTTGCTGCACTGCGACAGATTGCTGCACTGCGACGAACCACCTCATTTCAGCCTGTACCGGAACAAGCCTATTCCGAACTGGACAAAACGCAAATTTGAGCTTGAGATGACCCCTCAGTTGAAAATCGTAGCCCGGTTGTTCGCTCTCCTGGTCCTTGTAGGCCTTTCCGGATGCAATCTGGTCGTTATGTCGCCCGCCGGCGATATCGCCAAACAGCAGGCCAACCTGATCATCGTCGCCACGGTGCTGATGCTGATCATCATCGTACCGGTGATCTTCCTTACGCTGTTTTTCGCCTGGCGCTATCGCGGCTCCAACACCAGCGCGCCCTATGATCCCGAATGGCACCATTCGACGGGGCTCGAAGTCATCATCTGGTCCGCACCGCTCGCCATCATCATCGCGCTCGGTGCCGTCACCTGGATCAGCACCCACAAGCTCGACCCCTACCGGCCGCTCGAACGGCTGGACGCCCAGCGTGCGGTCCCGGCGGAGACAAAGCCGCTCACGGTCGAGGTCGTGGCACTCGACTGGAAATGGCTGTTCTTCTACCCGGACTACGGCATTGCCACCGTCAACGAGATGGCGGCCCCGGTGGACGTGCCGATCAACTTCAGGATCACCGCCTCGTCGGTGATGAATTCCTTCTATGTGCCGGCACTGGCTGGAATGATCTATGCAATGCCCGGCATGGAGACGAAGCTGCACGCCGTCATCAACAAGCCCGGCGAATATGAAGGCCTCTCCTCGAACTACAGCGGCGACGGCTTTTCTCACATGCGCTTCAAGTTCCACGGCGTCGATCAGGCTGGTTTCGACCAGTGGGTCGCCCGCGTGAAGCAGAACGGCACGGCGCTCAACCGCGACGCCTATCTGAAGCTCGAGAAACCGAGCGTCAGGGAACCGGTGCGTTATTACACATCCGTCGAGGACGGGCTCTATCGCGCCGTGCTCAATATGTGCGCGACACCCGGCAAGATGTGCATGGACGAGATGATGCATATCGATATGGCGGGCGGTGCCGGCACCGAAAGCCACGATAACCGTGCCAGGCTGGAGCACGACAACCGCCATGCGGGCGAAGCGGTGCACGGCACGGCGGCCCCTGCCGCCACCTTCCCCGCCACCGGCAATCCGGCCCGCAGCCCGGAACCGGCGGAAGGCGTCAACAGTCAGCAGCCCCAGGGACAATCCGAAGGGCCGTCGATGAACCAAGGCGCGCACGGCGCGCCAGACATGCACGACGGCGCAGCACCGGCGCAGCTTAACAACGCCGCCCCGGCAAAGCCCTGAATGATATCCGGTAGAAACCCATGTTCGGCAACACCACGCTCACCCAATTCCTCTTCGGACGGCTTTCCCTGGAAGCCATTCCCTATCACGAACCGATCCTGGTAGTGACCTTCCTGGCGGTCGCAATCGGCGGCCTCGCCGTCCTGGGGCTGATCACCAAATACAAGCTCTGGGGCTATCTCTGGACCGAATGGTTCACGAGCGTCGATCACAAGAAGATCGGCATCATGTATATCGTGCTCGCCATCATCATGCTGCTGCGTGGTTTTGCCGATGCGATCATGATGCGCATCCAGCAGGCGATCGCCTTCAACGGAAGCGAGGGCTACCTCAACCCGCATCACTACGACCAGATCTTCACCGCCCATGGCGTGATCATGATCTTCTTCGTGGCGATGCCCTTCGTCACCGGTTTCATGAACTACGTGGTGCCGCTGCAGATCGGCGCGCGCGACGTCTCCTTCCCTTTCCTCAACAACTTCTCCTTCTGGATGACCACAGCCGGCGCCGTCATCATCATGATGTCGCTCTTCGTCGGCGAGTTCGCCCGCACCGGCTGGCTTGCCTATCCGCCGCTTTCGGGCGCGGACTACAGTCCGGGCGTCGGAGTGGACTACTACATTTGGGGCCTGCAGGTGGCGGGCGTCGGCACGACGCTATCGGGCATCAACCTGATCGCCACGATCGTGAAGATGCGCGCGCCGGGCATGACCTTCATGAAGATGCCGATCTTCACCTGGACCTCGCTCTGCACCAACGTTCTGATCGTCGCAACTTTCCCGATCCTGACCGCCACGCTCGCGCTGCTGTCGCTCGACCGCTATGTCGGAACGAACTTCTTCACCAACGACCTCGGCGGCAATCCGATGATGTACATCAACCTCATCTGGATCTGGGGACATCCGGAAGTCTACATCCTCGTCCTGCCGGCCTTCGGCATCTTTTCCGAAGTCGTCGCAACCTTCAGCGGCAAGCGCCTGTTCGGTTATGCCTCGATGGTCTACGCCACTTGCGTGATCATGATCCTCTCGTACATCGTCTGGCTCCACCACTTCTTCACGATGGGCGCAGGCGCGAGCGTGAACGCCTTCTTCGGCATCACGACGATGATCATTTCGATCCCCACAGGCGCCAAGATGTTCAACTGGCTCTTCACCATGTATCGCGGCCGTATCCGCTACGAGCTGCCGATGTACTGGACGATCGGCTTCATGGTGACCTTCGTCATCGGCGGCATGACCGGCGTCATGCTGGCCATCCCGCCGGCCGACTTCGTGCTGCACAACTCGCTCTTCCTGATCGCCCACTTCCACAACGTCATCATCGGCGGCGTGCTGTTCGGGCTCATGGCGGGCGTCGTCTACTGGTGGCCGAAGGCCTTCGGCTACAAGCTTGACAGGTTCTGGGGTCTCATCAGCTTCTGGTGCTGGCAGATCGGCTTCTTCGTCGCCTTCATGCCGCTCTACGTGCTCGGCCTGATGGGCGTCACCCGCCGCGTCAATCAGTTCGAGGATCCTTCCCTGCAGGTATGGTTCGTCATCGCCGCCATCGGCGCCGGGATCATTGCCTGCGGCATCGGAGCCTTCATCATCCAGCTCGTCGTTTCGTTCATGCGCCGCGAGCAGCTGCGCGAGACCTCCGGCGATCCGTGGGACGGGCGCACGCTGGAATGGTCGACCTCGTCGCCGCCACCGGACTACAACTTCGCCTTCACGCCCGTCGTGCATGATCATGACAGCTGGTACGACATGAAACTTCGCGGCTACGAACGCCCGCTCGGCGGCTTCAAGCCGATCCACATGCCGAAGAACACCGGCACCGGGATTATCCTGGCCGGCATCAGCATCGTCTTCGCCTTCGCGATGATCTGGTACATCTGGTGGCTGGCGGCCCTCTCCTTCATCGCGATGGTCGCCACGGCGATCGGCCATACCTTCAACTACAACCGGGATTTCCACATTCCCGCCGAAACCGTGACCGCAACAGAGGACGCGCGCTCGAAGCTGCTCGCGGAACGGACCTGAGATCATGAGCCAGACGCAAGCGCAAACCCACGGCACGGACAACGGCAAGCCGCAATTCTACGTCACCGAAGATCATCATCCGGAAGGCAGCACCATGCTCGGCTTCTGGCTCTACCTGATGAGCGACTGCCTGATCTTCGCGGTGCTTTTCGCCACCCACGGCGTGCTGGGCCGCAACTATGCGGCGGGTCCCTCGCCCGCCGACCTGTTCGACCTGCCGATCGTCGCCGTCAACACGGCAATGCTGCTTTTTTCGTCGATCACCTACGGCTTCGCCATGCTGCAGATGGAACGGGGTGCCAAGACCGAGACGCTGTTCTGGCTCGGTGTAACGGGTGTGTTCGGCGCGGCTTTCCTCGGCCTCGAGCTTTACGAGTTCAGCCACCTGATCCACGAGGGCGCCGGGCCGACCCGTTCGGCCTTCCTTTCCTCCTTCTTCACGCTGGTCGGCACCCACGGCCTGCACGTTACCTTCGGCATCATCTGGCTGATCACGCTGATGGTGCAGGTCGGCAAGCACGGCCTGATCCCCGAGAACAAGCGCCGCCTGATGTGCCTCTCGATGTTCTGGCATTTCCTCGACGTCGTCTGGATCGGCGTCTTCTCCTTCGTTTATCTCATGGGAGTCCTCGGATGAGTTCGAACGGCCAAACCCCGCACGCTCCGGCTCACGAAAGCGCCTCCCAGGCCCATCATGGCCACAGCAACGGCCACCAGGCGGGCCATGGCACGCTGAGAAGCTACCTGATCGGCTTCAGCCTATCGGTGATCCTGACGGCCATTCCGTTCTGGTTGGTGATGAGCGGCGCCATCGACAGCAAGCTGTTCACCGCCTTCCTCGTCATGGGGCTGGGTGTGATCCAGATCGTCGTGCATATGGTCTATTTCCTGCACATGAACCCGCGCTCGGAAGGCGGATGGACGATGATGGCGCTGCTATTTACCCTGGTTCTGGTCGGCATCACGCTTGCCGGGTCGCTCTGGGTCATGCACCATCTCAACACCAACATGATGCCGATGTCGCCGGAGATGATGAAGAACATGCCGTGACCCTTCGGGGGCAAGCTGGGAAGGGATAGACGCGTGGCTCTCGACCATCCTTTAACCGGAGAAACAGCGGATGCGGAGCCGGCACGCTCCCGGCTCGTCTTCGCGGGTGCGATGCTTTTCCTGGCGCTGACCTTTGTCGGGCTCGGCACCTGGCAGGTGCAGCGGCTCTTCTGGAAACTCGATCTGATCGCCCGCGTCGATGCCCGGGTCACCGCGACCCCGGCATCCGCCCCTTCATCGCCGGCCTGGCCTGCGATCAACGCCGAAAACGACGAATATCGCCGCGTCACCACCACCGGCTTCTTTCATCATGGCGAGGAAACGCTGGTTCAGGCCGTCACCGATCTCGGTCCCGGCTTCTGGGTTCTGACGCCGCTGGAACAGAAGGACGGAACCACCGTCCTCATCAACCGTGGCTTCGTCCCCGCCGACCGCCGCGATCCGGCAGCACGCGCGGACGGTGAGATCGAAGGCCCGGTGAAGATCACCGGGCTCATCCGCATCAGCGAGCCCGATGGCGCCTTCCTGCGCTCCAACGATCCCGCCAGCGGCCGCTGGTACTCCCGCGACGTGGCCGCGATCGCTGCAACAAAAGGCCTCGAAAAGTTGGCACCCTATTTCATCGATGCCGACGCCACGCCGATCCCAGGCGGCCTGCCGGTCGGCGGCTTGACGGTGATCCGGTTCCGCAACAGCCACCTCGTCTATGCCGTCACCTGGTACCTGCTGGCGGTGATGAGCGCCGGCGGAGCCTACGCGATCCAGCGAAAACGGCTGACCTGAACTCAGGCGCCGAAACTTGGGCGTGGATTTCCGTTGAATAGCAGGCCGGCAACCTGTTCATCGCGCGCCGAATTTCCCATAGTCGGGGAAACGGCATTCGCCAGCGCCGCGGGCGGCCGGCTTTAGAGCGGATCGATATATGCGCCAGTTTTTCAACTCGAAATACAAGATCATCCTGGCGGCGGCGCTGTTCATCCTGACATCGATCTTCATGTCGATTTCCGCGACCGGGCATGTCAGCGGCAATTACATCGCCATCGTCCTGATCGCGTTCCTGTTCACGATCCTGTCGCTCTATTCGACCGCCCGATCGCAACATGCGGAATACCTGATCATCGGCAGCCTGCTTCTATCGCTCTCGACATTGGTCGGGATCACCGAGGTGCTGACCAAGAAGATCTCCAACATGCAATACGGAATTTATTTCTTCGCCTTCCTCGGCTGCGTCGGGCTGCTTTCGCTCGGCCTGATCGCGCGATATCTCACAAGCGAGGGATGGAGCGTCAGTTCCGAAAAAACACGCGAAGCGCTGTCAGTCTGCGCTACGATCCTCGGTTTCGTGCTGGCGATCGCCTCGGCGTTTGTGCCGACCTGAAGGTTCGGCGCCCCATAACCCCAATAACCAATGAGATCAGCGACGGAAAAAGACGCCCGGACGTAGCTGAGCTACGCCCGGGCGAGCGTTCATCGATCAGACGAGATCGAAACGGTCGGCGTTCATGACCTTGGTCCAGGCCGCCACGAAGTCCTTGACGAACTTCGCCTTGGAGTCGGACTGGGCATAGACTTCCGCGATGGCGCGAAGCTGCGAATGCGAGCCGAAGATCAGGTCGACGCGGGTGCCAGTCCACTTGGGCGCCTTGGTCTTGCGGTCATGACCTTCGTAAACACCATCCTTGCCGGCGACAGGCGACCATTCGGTGCCCATGTCGAGCAGGTTGACGAAGAAATCGTTCGTCAACGTTTCCGGCTGGGACGTGAAGACGCCGTGTTCGGGCTGGCCGGCCTTCAGCACGCGCAGGCCGCCGAGGAGAACCGTCATTTCCGGTGCCGTCAGCGTCAGCAGCTGAGCGCGGTCCACCAGGGCTTCTTCAGCCTTCATGAACTGCGTCTTGCCGCTGTTGACATAGTTGCGGAAGGCATCGGCACGGGGTTCCAGCGGCGCGAAGGAAGCCGCGTCCGTCTGTTCCTGCGAAGCGTCCATACGGCCCGGCGTGAACGGTACGGCAATGTCCTCTCCTGCTGCCTTGGCAGCCTTTTCGATGCCGGCGGCACCCGCAAGCACGATCAGGTCGGCCAGGGAGATCTTCTTGCTGCCGGTATGGGTAGCGGAGAAATCCTTCTGGATGCCTTCGAGAACGGCGAGCACCTTGGCGAGCTGCGCCGGCTGGTTGGCCTCCCAGTCCTTCTGCGGCGCAAGCCGGATGCGCGCACCATTTGCGCCGCCGCGCTTGTCGGAACCGCGGAAGGTCGAAGCCGAGGCCCAGGCGGTCGAGACCAGTTCCTGTACCGTGAGGCCGGATGCCAGAATCCTGGACTTCAGATCGGCGACATCGTGGTCATCGACCAGATCATGATCGACCGGCGGGATCACATCCTGCCAGATCAGGTCTTCGGCCGGAACTTCCGGACCGAGGTAGCGAACCTTCGGCCCCATGTCGCGGTGGGTCAGCTTGAACCAGGCGCGGGCGAAGGCATCGGCGAATTCGGCCGGGTTTTCCAGGAACCGGCGCGAGATCTTCTCGTAGGCCGGGTCGAAACGCAGCGCCAGATCGCTGGTCAGCATGGTCGGAAGCTGCTTTTTCGACGGGTCGAAAGCATCCGGAATGGAAGCTTCGGCACTCTTCGCCACCCACTGCTTGGCGCCGGCCGGGCTCGTGGTCAGCTCCCATTCGAAGCCGAACAGGTTCTCGAAGAAATAGTTGCTCCACTGGGTCGGAGTCTGGGTCCAGGTCACTTCCAGGCCGCTACCGATGGCATCGCGACCCACGCCGGTGTTGAACTTGCTCGACCAGCCGAGGCCCTGGGATTCGAGCTCGCCGCCTTCCGGGTCGACACCGACGAATGACGGATCGCCAGCGCCATGGGTCTTGCCGAACGTGTGGCCGCCGGCGATCAGCGCCACGGTCTCTTCGTCGTTCATCGCCATGCGGGCGAAGGTTTCGCGGATGTCGCGCGCGGATGCCAGCGGATCCGGGGTGCCGTTCGGGCCTTCCGGGTTGACATAGATGAGGCCCATCTGCACGGCGCCGAGCGGTTCTGCGAGCTGGCGTTCGCCGCTGTAGCGCTCATCCCCGAGCCAGGTTCCTTCCGGACCCCAGTAGAGCTCTTCCGGCTCCCAGACGTCGGCGCGGCCGCCGGCGAAACCGAACGTCTTGAAGCCCATCGATTCGAGCGCGATGTTGCCGGTGAGGATCATCAGATCCGCCCAGGAGATCTTGTTGCCGTATTTCTGCTTGATCGGCCAGAGCAGGCGACGAGCCTTGTCGAGGTTGACGTTGTCCGGCCAGCTGTTGAGCGGCGCAAAACGCTGCTGCCCCTGACCAGCGCCGCCGCGGCCGTCGGTGATTCGGTACGTGCCGGCGCTGTGCCAGGCCATGCGGATGAACAGGCCGCCGTAGTGACCGAAGTCGGCCGGCCACCACTCCTGGCTATCGGTCATCAGGGCATGAAGGTCTTTCTTCAGGCCCTCGAGATCGAGCGTCTTGAACTCTTCGGCATAATTGAACGCCTCGCCCATAGGGTCGGAACGCACCGAGTGCCCATGAAGGATCTGGACGTTCAGCTGGTTAGGCCACCAGTCGCGGTTCGATCTGCCGCGAGGCGTGTGGGCGACCGGACATTTGCCGGCGTTTTCGCTAGATTTCGCATCCATGACTATCTCCTTGATTACTTTAATTGTCTGCCGTGCAAAAGAGGGCGATTTCTCCCGGACCGCCCGGTCCGGCCGCGCTGTTTTCGACTGTAGTCCCCGCCTGTTAGTCGGAGCAAGCCAATCGCGCGCCCTCCCTCGTATCTCTTCTTAGCTGAAGCACCTGATAAATTTAAGTTGGATTTACTGATCGCTGCGATAAGCTGGGGTTATGAAGAATCTTACTCTCAAGCAGCTCCGTTATTTCGAAGCCCTGGCACGGGATGGCCGCTTCCGCCGCGCGGCCGATGCCTGTGCGATCTCTCAACCGGCCTTGTCGATGCAGATCAAGGAACTCGAACAGGAAGTGGGCGGCGACCTCTTCGAGCGGAATGCGCGCGAGGTGAAACTGACCGCCTTCGGCCAGACCTTCGCGCTGCGGGTTCGCGGCATCCTGCGGGCGGTGGATGAACTGGCGGACCTCGCCCGTGCGTCGCGCGATCCGTTCCTGGCCCGCTTGCGCATCGGCATCATCCCGACGATCGCGCCCTACCTGCTGCCGGCGATCATCAACGACCTGAACAGAACTTTCGACGGGATCGAAATACAGGTGCGCGAGACACAGACCGCAAAGCTGGTCCAGGAGCTGGCACAGGGCGAACTGGATCTGGCAATCGTCGCCCTGCCCGTATCGGAACCGTTCCTGACCGAGCTCAAATTGTTCGACGAGGAGTTTGTCCTGGTCCGGCGGCGCGAGGACGATGGCAAGCCGGTACCCGAACGCGAGGCTCTGCGCGAAATGCGCCTGCTTCTGCTGGAGGAAGGCCACTGTTTTCGCGATCAGGCTCTGTCGTTCTGCAAAATAGGCACGACGCGCCTGCGGGAAGTCATGGAGGGCAGCTCCCTGTCGACACTCGTGCAAATGGTCAGCGCCGGTATCGGTATTACGCTGATCCCGGAAATGGCTGTCCCGGTGGAAACGCGCTCGGCGCAGGTTTCGATCTCCCGCTTCCAGGCGCCGCAGCCCTCACGCACCATCGGAATGATCTGGCGCAATTCGACGCCCTTGGTCAGTCAGCTCCTGCAGATTTCCGAGGTCGTGCGCGGTTCGGCCGACACCATGCGCAGACAGCACGCCATGCGACCTTGATACCGCGGTGAAACGCTCCTCGGACGAGCCCCGGAGGGTATGCGCAATCCGCGGGGAAGGCGTTAAATATTTGATCTTGATAGGGATCAAATCGGAATCGTGCCCAGAAGAGGTGACTGGAGAGTGGGCTTTCTCAATGGCCTATCGATCTGTGGGAATGCGTTCCAAAGCTCCGGACTTCTCACGGAATCTTCATCATCCGGAACCTTTTGCCACTCATCCAGATTGGAATGTTGATCCGCGCAAACGGCGGACGGTGACGCCATCGGGAGGATGAGTTGAACGCCAACATTTCGGCTGCGATACGCGCCGTGCCATCTGAAGCCAGAGAAGCCATCGTCAACGTTCGGGGCCTTCGGGGCCACTGGGCCTTTTTGGCAATCGGCCTGGCGATCGCCACCGCCGTCATCGCTTTCCTGAATTACGAATTCAGCGGGCTGCTCGCATCATTGGCGATCGGTGTAGGTGTGGTGTTATTCTGCGCCGTGACATTGATTGGCGGGATTGCAAGCTGGTTGTTTTTCACCGGCCTGTTATGGAGGAGGTCGGAGGCCCGCGCGCCACCACGGCGGATACGGCGACTGGCGGATGATGATATACCAAGGCGGTTCTGGTTCTCCGGTTTTTTTGCCACCTTGCTGTGGATTGTTCCGCTATATGCCTTGGCGCTGGGCTTTGTCTCAGCCTCCGAGTAACTACTGCACCAAGGCAGCGGATATCCGGTCTTCCCGGTCGGCAGGCACCCGCGCCCAGAGCGGGGCCTCCCCAACCCCTTGCTTTTCACTTGGCCGCCCTGGCTAAATTGGCTATTCGCCAACCTCAGTGCCTGGACGAGGACGATGCGTTGACCGGACCAAAGACATATACGATCCCTGCGGCATGGTTGACGCCATTGCCGGCCGACTACAAAATCCCATTCTGGCGGTGGATCCTGCTGCCGGCTTCTGCGTGGATGCTGCATCGGAATGGCGGTCAATGGGTCGGCGGCGAGTTCTCCATTCGATCAAGCGACGTTCATTTCGCGAGGAAAGGCTTGATCAAAACCGGCAAACCGGCGGAGTGGAGCATACCCTTTGCCCGGATCCACAGCATCGGTTCAAAGAAGGGCATCGCGTCAGAGATTATCGAGATTCATCACACAGATGGAAAGACGAAAATCATGAGCGTCAGAGCGGAAGAATTCATCGAACTTCTTCGCGCGTCGGTTTCGATGGGCAGGAGCGTCGCGAATCAGGACGCATCTCGCCCGTAGTGCCGGTTAACGGGGTTGGGAATGGTTACAGGGACTTACGCTTGCTGGCACGTCCTACCACGAGCAGGGCGGCAAGGGCCGGTTCCAGGCCTCGGAAAAACACCTTCGCCAGATCCGCAATCATGTCGGCATGGTCTTCCAGAGCTTCAATCTCTTTCCTCATATGACGGTACTTCGCAACGTTGTCGAAGCGCCGGTGCGAGTACTGGGAATGGCGCGCGCGGAAGCCGAAGCGCGTGCGCTGGACCTGCTGCAGATGGTGGGGCTCGCGGACAAGAAGGACCACTATCCGGTCCAACTTTCCGGCGGGCAGCAGCAGCGTGTGGCCATTGCGCGAGCGCTTGCGATGCGCCCACGGGTTCTGCTTTTCGATGAACCACATCGGCACTTGATCCGCAACTGGTGGGCGAAGTGCTTTCGGTCATCCGCGCCCTGGCGCATGAACATGATCTCACTATGCTGATGGTCACCCATGAGATGCGCTTTGCCCGAGAGGTGTCGGATCGGGTCTGCTTTTTCGATAAGGGGCGCATCTGCGAACAGGGTGCACCTGAAGAGATATTCGGCGCGCCGCGAATGGAGCGGGCGCGCGAATTTCTGTCATCGGTTCTAGGGTAGCCAGGAAATCCGACGGGGGGGACATAGGCGGAAGGCTTAGAAACGTTGGAAAGAAGCTCTTGATAGGATTGGAACCAAAGACCCTGTGGGCCGCAATTCATATCTTCGCAAGCGTCCGGTCAGGAGACTTCGCGCGCCCTTTCGCTTTCATGCCCTGCTCGATAGGATGGAGGACGTAAACGAACGAATGCTCTGGGAAGCGCTTCGCATGTTCGTTCGCGATTGTTCGGTCTTGCGGCAATTGCATCCAATGGTCCCGCCACACGTGAAAGCCCGCACTAGGCGATCGGCAGGGTAAGCGCTCCCCGGACGGACGCACGCCGCGCCATTTCCGTGGGTGTCGTGCCGAACCGGCGCCGAAAAGAGGCAGCGAACCGTGCCGTGTTGGTGAAACCGTATCGGCGGGCGATCGTGTTGACCGAAGCGCCGGATGCACCGGACGCGAGCTCAGCACGCGCCAGATCAAGCCGGATAGAGTGCAGCATTCCCAGGGGCGTCGTACCGCGGAAATGGTGAAACACGGCGGTCAACGTTCGCAAACTGCATCCGGCTGCCGCGGCGACATGCGACATGCGAATAGGCTGTGCACTATGAGCGCGCATAAAATCCTCCGCTCGCCGAACATAGGCTGGAATTGCGCTCCCGGCTGTACCAGTCAGCCGATCAGTATGGTTGTGCGTAGCGCCGCGAAGAACCAGCGAGACAAGCAAGTCTGTCAGAGATGCAAGAGCGACCGGGCTGCTCGCTACGCCGTCCACCTGCTGAAACTCCTGGATAACAAAATCAAGCTGGCGTTTCAGGCTTGCTGCCAGCCCGGCGCTCCAATCGAGATGAGTTTCGAAGACAAGTGGGTGGCGCAAGTTGTCATCGAGCATGTGTTCGAGAGCACTCTCCAAATCCGTCACCTTGAAGAAGATGTTCGTTCGCGCGTTGTCGTCGCTAATCAATAACCGGGTGCTCGGATCGGGTCTCCAGGCGAGTCCGACATGGTTACTGGCCGTCGTAGATTTTCCCTCTCGTTCCAGTCTCATATGGCCTGCGAGCATTGTCGTGAAACAAAATAGATCTCCTTCGTCACCATCGACGGAGACATCGGTCGCAAAACTGCTATCGACACAACTTGCCAGAATGGAGCCGGCGCCTCGCGTGGCGAGTGTGAAGATCGGCTGATCGAACCGCATGCGCCAAAGCGCACGATCCCGCAGTTGGTAAGTGTAGACGCGACTCGACCTCACAACACGTTCGCTCACGCGCATCGTGCCGCTGAGATCGTCGGGATCCTTCGCACGGACGACATCGAACATCCCTAGCAGCGCAGGATTCACTAAAGAGGCTGCCATATCACTCCCCCACCCTCGCCACCCCTGTCGATCGCCCGCCAACTTAGACAAAATCGGCAGCGCGTGGACAAATTCGGCGACAAAATCCGGTAGCCGTCAAAATCGGCATCACCCACGTCATTGGACATGGCAGTATCAAGCCAGGCGCTATTTTTCGGAGCGCAATTCCTTTCAGAGGCTACATAATTAATGCTGCAATACAATCCCATCCCCTCTCATAACATAGTTGGCTTAGACGGAATCTTGGCGCAGGCGCTATCGGATACGATCGGAGCGATCTATGATTGCGCTCTTGATCCGCACCAGTGGCCTGGCGCGTGTCGAAGTATTTCCAATCTCTGTGAAAGCTCGGCGGGCGGGATATGTGTGCACGACCTCAAACACACACAGAATGACCAGCTGTTTGTTTTTGGATATCGGCCGGAGTTCCTGGAGAAATTGGGTTCGCACTACGCACAAAGCCCGATGGCAGAGGCGGATATCGTTTCCAACGTCGGCGACGTCAGCGCCCTCTCCATGACCCCTTATGAATTGCTCGAAACCAGGTTCTTTCGCGACGTACTGAAGCCCTTTGGAATCCAGGACATCATCTGGTTCCCCGCCTTGCGGACCGAGGGCCGCATGGCCTCCATGCATGCCTCCCGAAGCGAGAAGGTCGAGCATTATAAAAAGCGCGAGATCGATCTATTCAAGCTTCTCTCACCGCATGTCTGCCGTGCGCTCGCCATCTCGGACGCGCTCGATATTAAGACGCTGAATTCAGAGATGCTCGAACGGACGCTCGATTCACTGGTTGCCGGTGTTTTCCTCACGGCACGCGATGGCCGCGTCGTTTATATGAACGCCGCCGCCGAGCGTCAGACCCGAATGGGCAACTCCATTCGCATCGTCAACAACCGGCTTTCTCCCATTGATCAGACGGCGCGCGCCGTACTGTCCAGGGCCATCGAACAGGCCGGAAGTGATGACGTGGATATCGACATGACGGCATATTCCCTGGCCATCCCGGATGCCCAGGGCACCGGCTATGTTGCGACCTTTCTTCCGGTCAAGAGTGGTCAGCGCCGCAACACTGTCGCCCCATTTGCAGCATCGTGTGCCGTGTTCATGCAGGATCCTGTTCAGGCACCGCTCATGCCCGGTGAAGCCTTTGCAAGACTTCACCGGCTGACCGGCAGCGAGCTTCGCGTGCTGCTGGCACTTGCCCAGGGATTGGGCGGAAAAGAAGCGGCTGACCTGCTCGGCATCAGCGAGGCGACCGTGCGCACGCATCTCAAGCACCTCTTCTCCAAAACAGGCACGTCCCGGCAGGCCAAGCTCCTGCAGTTGCTGCACAACTCGACGCCACCGATCCGGGCACCGCAGCGGACCGTTTGTTAAATTCCGAGGACATACTTCTCCAACCGCGCAGACTGCAGCGCTCGCGCCGTCGAGCCAGGCCCTTGATGACCGCGCCGTAAGAATAAGCACCCGCGTCATTGGTTCCGATGATGCGGGTGCCAGCAACCTGCCTAACATCCGCAACTGCCCGAACGGCGATCGGAGGCGTGGCCCATTCTTCAATGCTGAACGGGTCACGCATACCGGGACGAGGAGATGAGCGATGAAACGAAGTATCTTTGATTGGCCAGGCATTCGAGAAAAAGGGACACGAGCGCTTTTCTGCGGCTGTTTCCTCGCAGGCGCCTACCTCGCATCAACGACGGATGCAAAGACGCAAGTGCAGACGGGGCACTTTGCCCGCGAGTGCGCCCTTAAGGAAATCACTGTCATCACCCTGATCGAGGATCATGGGGCGGCCGCGGACCTGCCTGCGGATCAGCTGCACAACGCCGCATTGATGCAATTGCGCGCGCGTTCGGCTTGCTCCGAGGGTCGCGTCCACGAGGCGCAGGCGCTCTACGACAACATTCTCGATCTCGGGCCTGTGGCATCGGCCAAGCGCTAGAAACCCATCCAGCGGGTGTTCACAGGACGGGATGCCAAAGCCGATCTGCTTCATCAGAGCTTGCGGGCTCACCGCCGCCGCTTTCGGCTCGGTCAAAAACCAGCCTGATCCTGTCTAACCGCAGGGCGCACTGCAAATTGGTCTCTCTCGGCACCGTCATATAGCCGTACCGCCGTAAGAATATGCACCCGCATCATTGGTTCCGATGACGCAGCGGCACCAGCGGATCGCTTAGCATCGCTCCAGTTGCCAAGAATTTTCGGGAGACCATCGATGACGGAAACGCTTTCCAACACGCCAGAGACGAACAGCCTCGCTCGCGAACTAGCCGAGCCACTGACCAGCAAGGCGGCTTTCTATTTCAGCTTGGCCCGCCGGCATGTGCGGCGGGCTCGAACCAAGAAGATCCTTCGAACGCTGAGCAATGAACAGCTCAAGGATGCCGGCATTGACAGGTCTCTGATCCATTCTGGCCCGGAATTCGAGGTCGATACTCGCCTGCTGAGCACTCTGATGTCGCTGAGATGAAAAGTCGGAAGATTGCGGCTTGATCGAGGCTGAGCGAACTCGGAAATCCTAAATGCCTGGTCCCAACCTTAGCTTTAGGATGAGACCCGCGTGGGGGACCCCCTGCGCGGGTCTTTTGATCTGCCGCGACATGCGGGCAGGATTCGGGCCCTCGAGACCGTGAGGAAAGGGTCACCGGTACCGTGCCGGGCGCAGCACAAGGCATGTGGGTGCGCCGGCCGTAGCATACCAAACGGTGACCAATACCAAACCGCCGCTGAGGCAGCAAAATCCGCCAGAAGTGATGTCATCAAGGCCAATCGAAGCGAGAGAAACGGCGGATGTCCGTACACATCGAGGAATACCGCGGGTACCGCGTCGCGATCTACAGCCGAAATGATCATCATGCGGTGATTACAGCGCCTGGAGGCAACGCCGCAATGGACTTCGGGATCTACTGGCCGCGCTCCACCGTCGTCGAAGGAGCTGCAATCTGCCTAGAACGGGCAATGGCGCTGATCGATGAATTGACCGAGAGCGTAAGTGAGGACCGGTGAATGGCCCGGCCGCTGCAGAGCCAGATCGACAGGTCGTTGCTGATCGGAACAAACCGCCAATGACTTTGCCCCAACCAAATCGAGTTGGAAAAGGCGGGACAAAGGCCGGCAAAAACCGAGCAAAATCAATGCTCGAAAATGGAATGGTGCCCAGAAGAGGACTCGAACCTCCACACCCTTTCGGGTACCAGCACCTGAAGCTGGCGCGTCTACCAATTCCGCCATCTGGGCGACGGAGAGCCATGTACGGGTGTGACCTTCCCCTGTCAACTGGCTTTTTGAAGTTTCCGTGCCTGTCGCCAAAAAACCTTCACGGATCTGTCACGGACGGCCTCAGCTCTCGCTGTCTTCCTTTGCCTTGCGGTCCAGGTGGCCGAGATCGCGGTCCGGGTCAATCATGTCGCGCACCCGCTGCTTCAACTCCTTGGGTCCGGGAAACCCGCCGTCTCGCTTGCGTTCCCAGATGAGTTCGCCATTCACCTGGATCTCGAAATTGCCTCCGGTGCCGGGGATCAGCGCCACTTCGCTGAGCGCATCGCCAAAGGTCTGCAGAAGCTCCTGCGCCATCCAGCCGGCCCGGAGCAACCAGTTGCACTGGGTGCAATAGAGAATCGTAATGCGCGGTTTTTCCATCATGTTTCACCTCCTACCCTAGTCAATTTAGTCTCACAATAATGTCAACTATAATGGTCAAGTTTTTGAACGCACGCATCTCGACAGAACGAGCGCGAACGTCAATTTGGGGCTGCAGCAACGATAGTCGCGTCGTTTTCATAAAAAGAGGTTCCATGGCTCTTCAGTCCACCACCCGCTCCCGCCTGATCATTCCGGCGCTCGCCCCTGTTTATACCTCCGCCCATGAGATCGTCGAGACGATCCTGCGCGTGACGGCCGGCGTTTTGCTGGTCACCCACGGTTTCGGCAAGATCACCAATCCGTTCGGCGCGGTCGGCATGGTGGAAAGCCTCGGCTTCTATCCGGGCGCCTTCTGGTCGCCGCTGCTCGCCGCCACGGAATTCTTCGGGGGCATCCTCGTCGCCATCGGCCTCTTCACCCGCCCCGCCTCCTTCGCGGCGATGATCGTGCTTCTGGTCACCGTCTATTTCCACGGCATCGCACAGAACCAGGGTCTCGCCGGCGCGGAAAAGTCCATCCTCTGGGCGGCAATCTTCCTGTTCTTCGCCCTGCGCGGCGGCAATAGCCAATCGGTCGACGCCCGCCTCGGCCGGACGTTCTAACCTCGCTGTCAAGGCTGGGCCTCTTCCCGAGGGCTCAGCCTTTTCCTTCGAGCGCCAGCCGCACGACGGTGCCGAGATCAGCCTCGGCAAACCCAAGCGCCGCCGCATTCTCGAAGCTGGCGCGCGCCGCTTGGATGGCCGGGGTCGCGACGCCAAGGCCGCGGGCAAGATCGAAAACCACGCCCATGTCCTTCAGCACGCCGGAGACTGGAAAGCCGACCGCCTCGGTCTCGCCGAGTATGACGGGAAGCCGAGACCGCATGGCCGGGCTTGCCGCCGGGCTGCCGGAGAGGATTTCGATCATCTTGTCGCGCCCAAGCCCCGCCTTGCCACCGAGTTCGACGGCTTCCTTCATGATCTGCCACAGCCCCATCAGCATCATGTTGTTGACGAGCTTGGCGGACGCGCCGTCGCCTAGCGTCCCGACATGATGAATCCTGTCCGAGAGGTTTACCGCGACCGGCAGAAATCGCTGAAAATCCTTCTCCGCCCCCCCGATATAAAGGCCGACCGTGCCCGCCAGCAGCATTTCCGGCCCGCCTGAGATCGGCGCATCGAGAAGCGCGGCGTCCGCCTTGCTCATAGCGGCTTCATGGGCGCGCAGCGTCTGGGGACTGACCGTGCTGGTATCGACGATCAGCTTGCCGGCGAGATCGGCGGCGGTGAGCTCACCGAGCATGGCGTGCACCGCGGCATCGTCGAGCAGTGCCAGGATGACGATATCCGAAACATCGAGAAGTGCAGCCAGATCGATTGAGGCGGTGATCCCGAGGGTCGCCGCCTTGTCGGGCAAAAGACCGCTGCGTGTCCACCCCGCCACCGCAAATCCCTGCGTTGAAAGGCGCTTGGCCATGGCGCTGCCCATCCGGCCGAGGCCGACGATACCAATCCGCTCTTTAATCATGCGTTTGATCCTGCTCATGTCGTGTCCGCGAACTTTAAAGCAGAACATGCCGATCCCGTCTTGTTCATTTTGCATTGCGGGAGGCTTGAGGAATATTTCATATTCGACATGCGTAATCTGAGGGAGCCCGGACGGAAGATGAGCGAGATATTCGAAGGCGGCTGCTTCTGCGGCAAGGTCCGCTATCGCATGCATGGGCGGCCGATGTTCATCCATTGCTGCCATTGCACCGATTGCCAGCATCAGACGGGCGGCGCCTTTGCCATCAATGCGCTGATCGAGGCCGACCGGGTCGAGATCACACAGAGCCGACCGGTCGCAGTGGCCATGAAGACCGATAGCGGCTTGCCCCACGATATCTACCGCTGTCCGCAATGCCAGACAGCGGTCTGGAGCGACTACGGCCGGCGCCAATGGATGCTGTTCGTCCGGGTCCAGACGCTCGAAAGGCGCTCCGAGTTCTCCCCCGACGTACATATATTCACCCGCTCGAAGGTCGCCTGGGTGGGCCTGCCGGAAGACGCTAATGTCTTCGATGAATATTATAGTACGAAGACGATGTGGCCACCCGAAAGCCTTGCGCGACGCGAGGCCGCCCGGGTCAAGGCCGGGGCGGAACGCTGAAGCGGGGAGGGTGACGAGGCAAGATGGCGAGCGAACGCAAAAAGATGGCCGCCGGCGAATGGTATTGCTGCCTCGATCCGGAACTCGATGCGTTGAGGGACAAGGCGCGGATGGCCGTGCATGCGCATAACGCCATGTCGCCCGCCGAGCGCGGTGCGATGGCGCCTGCCCTGGGTACGCTGCTCGGCGCAGCGGCTGGCGCGTTTCTGGAAGCGCCCTTCCACTGCGCCTACGGCTTCAATGTCTTTCTTGGGCAAGGCGTCTATCTGAATGCCGGCTGCACGATCCTCGACACCGCACCGGTCAGAATCGGTGCCCGTTCGATGCTGGGGCCGGGCGTGCAGCTTTATTGCGCGGATCACCACCGCGACCCCGTCCTGCGCGCTCAGGGTCTTGAGATCGGCCGCCCGATCAGCATTGGCGCCGATGTCTGGATTGGTGGCGGCGCGATCATTCTCGGCGGCATCACCATCGGCGATGGAGCGATCGTCGGGGCCGGGTCGGTGGTGACGCGGGATGTGCCGCCGGGCGCCACGGTTGCAGGAAATCCGGCGCGGCTGATCCCACCGCGCGGCTGATATCAGAACATCTCCGCGCGTAAAGATTGGATTCAGCATTTTTTGGTAATTTTCCGTTAGCAATTCTCGTCAGGGGTTTATCGACGGCGGGGGCGGCCGTCTTTGTTGTCTTGCGTACGGGTCTCAAAATGCGTTTATCGGCTGTGCCAGCACTCCTCGTCACCTGCCTCGCCTTGGCGGGCTGCGCATCGGCATCCGGTCCGGACGAGCTGGTGGCCAATGTCGCGACCCAGGAGAAGACGGGTTCCGTCGACCTGCCCGCCGCCCCGGTCCCGTCGGTCGGCGTCGGCAAGACCTCCCGGATCGGCGCGGTGCAAGCCCCCCCGCAGCAGACCTTACCGCAGCAGGAGGATATCGCCTGGACCGGCGCGATGCCGGCGCCACAGGCCTTCGTGCGGGAAACGACGGTCGGCATGCCGCTTCCAGCCGAGCGGCCGGTTGCCATGCTGGTGCCCGACGAGCCAGCGCTGGAAACCGTGCCCCGCAGGGGGCGCCTGCAGATCTACAGCCGCCAGTTCCGCGATGCCAAGCCGATCAATTTCGGCAGGGTTTCGCCGAGAAGCTACCCGGTACACGGCGTCGACGTGTCGCGCTGGCAGGGCGACATCGACTGGGCGAAGCTTCGGACCCAGGGCGCCAACTTCGCCTATATCAAGGCAACCGACGGGGGCGACCATCTCGATCCGATGTTCAGGACCAATTGGCGACGAGCCAAGGAGGCGGGCATCAGGCGCGGCGCCTACCATTTCTTCTACTGGTGCCGCACCGCCGGCGAGCAGGCCGACTGGTTCATCCGCAACGTCCCGCGCGATCCCGACGCGCTGCCGCCCGTGATCGACGTCGAATGGAACGGCGAGTCGAGTTGCAAGGCGAAACTCTCCCGCGCCCGGGTGCTCGAAAAGATGCAGGTCTTCATGGACAAGCTGGAGCGCTATTACGGCCAGCGGCCGATCATCTACACGGCACCGGATTTCTACGAGGACAATCTGTCGGGCGAACTGCTCAACTATCCCTTCTGGCTGCGCGCGGTCGCCCAGCACCCTTCCAAGGTCTATCCGGGCCGCAGGTGGCTGTTCTGGCAATATTCCGGCTCCGGCCTGTCGCATGGCGTCGACGGCAAGATCGACCTCAACGTCTTCCACGGCTCGGAAGAGCAGTGGCACAACTGGGCCTCGCCGCGCACGACGATCGCACAGAATTAGAACAAGCGCGCAGGGCCCTGTGAAACAGGCCCCGCGCGCTCCCTGGAGGTTACGTCAACGCGGATGGATTACAGCCGCGCCTCGAGGACGAGGTTGAACGGCGTTGCCATCGCCCGTCGGAAGCGGGTGAAGCCGGCCTTGTAGAAAATCTCCCGCAGCCTTGCTTCGCCGGCTTGCGCGCCGAGTACCATGTGGCCGCCGTCGGAAATCGCATGCGCGCAGCAGATCGTCGTCGATGCCGCGTAATACATGCGGGCAACGGGCGAGATGTTGTCGTCGACGCGGTCGTTGGCGAAGGGCTCGACGAGCATCACCGTACCATCCGGCGCAAGCGTTTTCGCGGCATGCCGGGCTGCCGCCAACGGGTCGCCCATGTCGTGCAGGCAATCGAAGAAGCAGATCAGGTCGTAGCCCTTGCCGGGATAGTTTTCGGCGCGTGCCGTCTCGAACGCGACCTGTCCGGTGACGCCCGCTTCCGCCGCGATCTTGCGGCCCTCGTCGAGGGATACCCGATGCGTATCGAAGCCACGGAAATGCGAAGCCGGGAAAGCCTGCGCCATCAGCACCGTGGAGTGACCATGGCCGCAGCCGACATCCGCCACCGAGGCGCCGCTCTTCAGCTTGTCGACCACACCGTCGAGCGCCGGCAGCCATTCCGGGACCAGGCTTGCCTTGTAGGCGTTGCGATAAAGCGAGGCGACACCGCAATAAAGCCGGCCGTCATGGTCGCCCCAGGGAATGCCGGAACCCTTGCGAAAGGCCTCCAGCGCCTTTTCCTCGTCCGACCACATGGAAGCCGGCACGCCCCAGGCGGCGGCGAGGAAGACCGGGCTATCCTCGTTGGCAAGCACCAGCGCCTGTTCCGGGGTAAGTTCGAAGCTGTCGCTGACGGCATGAAACAGAACATAACCGCCGGCAACCTGCGAACTCAGCCACTCGCGGATATAACGTTCGGCGCAGCCGGTACGGCTTGCCAGTTCCTGGGCACTGAGTGGTCCGGCCCCGGCCATCGCCTTGTAGAGCCCGAGACGATGGCCGATACTGACCATGACGCCTCCGTACCCCGCCGATAGATCGCCGATGGCGCGGGAAACGATCGCGTCCAGCTTGGCCGGATCGATCTCGTTGGTCTTGACGTAGTCCATATTGCTATCTCCTGTTCCTTCATCGGAAGTTGATGATGGCAAAGGATCGCAGGTCCGACCCGGTTCGGGCAGAGCGGGAAAATCCACAATCGGGCCGTTTGCGCCATTCTCAGGCTCGGTGTACGGATTTGATCATTGGAGGGATCGTTATGCGGCGTGGGGCGACCGGGACAGGCTTGAAGCCGCTGCATGTAAGCCTGGTGGCCATTCCCGACGCCGTGGTCTCGACGCTGAGCGGCGTCTTCGACGTGATGAACGCCTTTTCCGTCCTGCCGCCACCGGACGTCGCGATAACCCGCCCGTTCGAAGTCCAGATCGTGGGCATAGAGGCGGGGCCACTGACCCTCGCGAGCCTGGTGCCGGTCACCGTCCAGCGCAGCATCGCCACGCTTGAGGCGACCGATATCGTCATCGTTCCGTCGATCCTGCTGAGGCCGGACGGCTGGCGGAAAGGCCGCTACCCGGAGCTGGTCGACTGGGTAAACCGGATGCATGCGGGCGGCGCGCTGATATGCTCGGCCTGTTCGGGCATTTTCCTGCTGGCCGAGACCGGCCTCTTCGACGGCGCCGATGCGACCGTGCATTTCGGTTATGCCGGTGCCTTCGCGGCCGCCTTTCCGCAGGTGCCTATCCATCCCGAACGGGTGCTGGTGGTTTCCGGGCGGCGCGAGGAGCTGATCAGCTCGGGCGCCTCGATGACCTGGCATGACCTCGTCCTCTATCTTATCGCCCGCCATATGGGGGCTGCGGCGGCCCAGTCGATCGCGCGCTACTTCGCCCTGCAATGGCATCAGGACGGGCTCGCCCCCTATATCGTCTTCGAAGGCCACAGGGGGCATGGCGATACGGCAGTCCAGGCGGCACAGGATTGGATCGCAACCCACTTTTCCATCGCTAACCCGCTCGAAGAGATGATCCTGCGGGCTGGCCTTGCCGAGCGCACGTTTAAGCGTCGTTTCACGGCTGCAGCAGGCGTCAGCCCGATCGCCTACGTGCAGCGCCTGAGGATCGAGGAGGCCAAGCGCCAACTGGAGGGCACCGAAGCGTCGGTCGACAAGATCAGCTGGCAGGTCGGTTATGAAGAGCCCGCCTTCTTCCGCCGTCTGTTCAAGCGCGTCACAGGCCTGGCCCCCGGCGCCTACCGGCGGCGTTTCCAAATCCCCGATTTTGCGCGCCCGGACAAGAATACCTGACGACCGAACCTCGGCCGGCAGCTCTCAAGCCGTTATTGACCCAGGCCGTCATTGACGCAAGGCGTCCAGAGCTCGCTCCAGGCTCCGGAATATCCTCGCATCCTCCGACTGCGCCACGTTGAAGCGCAGGAAGCTGCCGGCGTTCTGGGAGAGGCTGAATGCGTTACCCGGAGCGAGCACGATATTGTCGGCAAGGCAGGCCTGCGCCACATCCGCCGCCTCTATCCCGTTCGGAAGCCTGCACCAGAGAAACAGGCCGGCGCGCGGCTGCAGCCAGGGCGTGATGCCGAGCTTTGCAAGCCGCTCTGTCGTCGCCTCCATTGCCCGCGAAAGCCGGACGCGCAGCTCTTCCAGATGTTTCCGGTAGCTGCCGTCGGTCAACAGCAGCAATACGAGCTCGGAGGACAGGCGGCCCGCCGCAAAGCTCGTGGAGATCTTCAGATCGACGAGGCCCTCGATCCATTCCCGCCTGGCGGCGATGAAGCCGCAGCGCGCCGAAGCCGACAGCGTCTTCGAAAAGCTGCCGATCTGCACCACCCGGTCGAGCCCGTCGAAGGCGGCCAGACGCGGCGCCGGCTCGTGCTCCAGATCCGCGAAGATGTCGTCCTCGATGACCGTCAGCCCGGCCCGGTCGGCGAGTTTCAGCAGCCGGTGCGCTACCACCGGCGAGAGCGTCGCGCCGGTCGGATTGTGGATCGCCGAATTGGTGATGTAGAGCCGCGGCTTGTGCTCTTCGAGCGCTTCACCGAAAGCCTCGATATCCGGCCCGGCCGGTGTCATCGGCACGCCGACGACTTTTGCGCGATGCGCACGCAGCAGGGCGTGGAAATTGAAGTAACAGGGATCGTCGACCAGAACCGCGTCTCCCGGCTCGATCAGAAAACGGCAGAGAAGGTCGATCGCCTGGGTGCCGGATTCCGTGAGGATGATCTGGTCCGGGGCGGCCGGTATGCCGTGCTCGCCCATGCGCCGGGAAAGGAGCTGCCGCAATTGCGGCGAGCCGAGCGGCGTGCCGTAGTCCGACAGGACCCGGTCCTCGCCGCGCGACAGACTGCGCAAAGCCTTTCGAATCGCCGCCTCGGGCATCCAGGAGGACGGCAGCCAACCACAGCCGGGCTTCAACAGGTCGCCGTCCTCCAGCGCCTGGCGTGATACCCAGAACGGATCGACTGCCCGGTCGAGCTTCGGGCCGATCTCGGAGAGCGACAGCGGCGCGAGCGGGCTCGACACATAGAAACCCGACCCCGGCCGGGAGCGGATCAACCCTTCCGCGGCCAGCCGCTCATAGGCCTCCACCACCGTCGAGGCGGAGACATGCATCGCCTTGGCGAACGCACGCACCGAAGGAAGCCGGGCGCCGGGCACCAGTCCGCGGCCGGCAATGCGGCTGCGGATCTCCGCCATGACGGCCCCGATACGCTGGCCGCCACCCTTCCGATCCGCCCTTGCATCCACCGTACTGCTCCACAAACCATAACAGTTTCTAGAAATTGTATCGCATTGTCTCTGGCGCCGCCATGGCTTCCAGCCGATAGCCGGAAAATACCCAAGGAATGCCACCAATGAACGTCCAAGGGAGACGTTCAAGGGAATGCTGGGCAAAAGATACAGGAGACTTTCGATGAACAACACGACAAGCGGCTGGATCAGCGGTTTCGTTGGCGTTTTGATCTTCAGCGGGTCGCTTCCCGCCACCCGCATTGCCGTCGCGGGGTTCGATCCGCTGTTCCTGACCGTGGCGCGCGCCACGATTGCCGGGCTGCTCGCCATATGCCTGCTCTTGGCCTTTCGCGAAAAACGCCCGGCCCGGTCCGATCTTCTGCCGCTGGCCGTCGTCTCGCTCGGCGTCGTCATCGGCTTCCCGCTGCTGACAGCGCTGGCCCTGAAACACGTCACCTCGGCTCACTCCATCGTGTTCGTCGGCCTGCTGCCGCTGTCGACGGCGATCTTCGGAGTGCTGAGGGGCGGCGAGCGCCCGAAGGCCGTCTTCTGGTTGTTCTCCTGCCTCGGCAGTGCCATCGTCGCCGGCTTCGCGCTGTTTCAAGAAGAGGCTGCCTCATCGGTCGGCGATCTCCTGATGCTGGGGGCGATCATCGCCTGCGGGCTTGGCTATGCGGAAGGTGCCAGCTTGTCGCGCAAGCTCGGTGGCTGGCAGGTCATCTCCTGGGCGCTGGCACTTTCTCTGCCGGTGATGCTGGCTCTGTCGCTCGCCGCGATGCCGGATTCATTCCCGGATCTCGACAGCACGTCGTGGTTCGGCCTCGCTTATGTCTCGCTGTTCAGCATGCTGATAGGATTCATCTTCTGGTATCGCGGCCTGGCGCTCGGCGGCATTGCGGGAGTGAGCCAGCTGCAGCTTCTTCAGCCCTTTTTCGGCCTGGTTCTGGCCGCCGCACTTCTCGGCGAAAAGGTCAGTCTCGGCATGTTCGCGGCGACGCTTGCGGTGGTTGCCTGCGTAGCAGGCGCCAAGAGATTTGCACGTTAATTCGGCATGACCTGCTTGCGTCGTTCACGAATTCGGGAACCAAACGCGTGCCGAGGCATTATCCGGCTGCAGAAGGAGGAAGCAAGCATGACTTTTGATCCCAATGACAGAAAGTTCGAGACCCGTGATCCGGATCTCCGGGCCACTGAAGTCCGGAGCAGCACCTCTTCGTGGGTACCGTGGGTAGCCGTGATCGCGGTCATTCTGGTCGGCGCTTTCGTATGGTCGCAGATGGGCGGTTCCTCGACCGACCCGCAGACTACGTCTTCGACCAACCCGCCGGTAACCGACAACTCCACGTCATCCCCGGCACCGGCTCCGATGACCCCGGCAGCTCCGCCGGCTAACAATGCCACTCCGGCAACTCCGCCGGCTGGCGGCGCGACTGGCGGCACCGGCACGCAGCCGTAAGGTTGGTGCTTGGGAGATACCCAAAGCCGTCCGCCTTTCGAGGCGGGCGGCTTTTCTGTCGGTGTAATTAAAGCTCTATCTCGCCCGGCTGCGGCCACCGCTCCAGCGCCTGCCGCCCCACATCCGTCAGCGCATAGATTCCCTTGTCGATGCGTTCGAACCAGCCGTAATAATTGGCGCGCAGGATCGCGCCGGCCGTAGGCGCGGTCTGCTTCATGTCGCGCGGCCGAAGCGGGCCGCCGCTAAGCGCCGAGGCGCAGGCGAGCGCCTGCTGGCGATAGGCGGTCATCACCGGTACTTTCGTACTGCCGCCGACGGCCGGATCGCCTTTGCGCTTGCGATGTTCCTTGACCAGCCGCGTGCGCCGTTTCGGGTTGGTGCGCGGCATCGGCGAAACCGAACTGACCAGCACGCTCACCTCGCCCTGATCCGAGACGCCGAGCATGCCGATTCCGAGCCGGCGGCAGAGATCACGATACCGCCTGTCTGCTTCGCGACCCCTGCCCTTGGCGGAAACCCGAGCAGCGATCCAGACCTCGTCCGAAACCCCTGCCCGGTCGACCGCCTGCAGGATCAGTTCGAGATTGAACGTGAGCTTCAGCTCGCAGATAACCACAACCGGCGGATCCGTCTCACTCAACCCTACCAGATCGCAGCCGCCCACCTCCCCCTTCACCTCGTAACCGAAGCTTTCGAGAAAGGTTTTGACGGGGAGATAAAGCGAAGTTTCCATACGGTCCGGCGGCGGTGATTAAGTCTGTATATGATAGCACTACTCAGTACGCCCAACCTGGCCGAAACGACGGCGCCGGTGAGCTTCCAGAATCTTGTCGCGGAGATGAGCAAAGAACCGCGGCGGCAAAATTCCGAATTCGTAGCGAGGGGGTTTGGAACCCGGCACTGGCCTCAAATCCGGACCTGGCCAGATAAAATCATTCGCTTCCGTCACCACAACCCAAGACGGGACATCGTCCAGCCCCAGATGCACCTTGAGTGCCGCCGGAATTTCGACTGCATCGGCCGGATCGAGCGGAGGAGCGTGAGTGACCGGTACTACCGTCACCACCTGACGGCCCTCGATGACTTGGCGTGCCGCGACTATGGCGCAGGGTCGGTTTTTGGCGCCCTCCTCGATTCCGCGTCGACTTTCAACCGCCCAAAGATAGGAGTAGCAAATGACGAGGCCTGGTCGCGGGACAGGAAGGCTCACGCTTTCCAGTCTTTCAGCAGATCATCAAGGTCGGCATGATCGGCGGGCACGCTGCTGTTTGCGATGGCCTTCAGCGTGTCTTCGTCCAGATCTTCGACGTTGCGAGCGATGCGGCCCTTGATCGCCAGATCGAAGAATTCCGCCGATACCAGGACCGTATGGGTCCGGCCATTCTTGGTTATAGCAACGGGCGAGCGCTGGGCAGCATCCTGATAGCGGCCGACATTTTGCTGAAATTCGGTGGACGTGATTTTCATTTCGAGACTCCCTTCTATCTATTATAGATAAAATGGATATTCTTGCAATGGATCGACACCGGTCCTGCGTCCCATGTCTTACATCATCCCTGACTGCGCCGCGTGAAGCCTGGTATAGGCGCCGCGTTTGTCGATCAGGTCCTGATGTGTGCCCTCTTCGAGGATGCCGTTGCCGTCGATGACGACGATGCGGTCGGCGCCCTGGATGGTGGCGAGACGATGGGCAATGATCAACGTCGTACGGCCTTGCGAGAGCTCGGCAAGCGAGCGCTGGATGGCGCGTTCCGTCTCGGTATCGAGCGCCGAGGTCGCCTCGTCCAGGATCAGGATCGGCGGGTTTTTCAGGAACATGCGGGCGATCGCGACACGCTGCTTCTGGCCGCCGGAGAGTTTCACGCCGCGCTCGCCGATCACCGTATCGAGCCCCCGCGGCAGGCCGGCGACCATTTCTTCAAGCCGCGCCCGCCGCGCCGCCTCGATAATATCGGTTTCGCTGGCGCCGAGGCGGCCATAGGCGATGTTCTCGCGGATCGTCCCGCCGAACAGGAAGACGTCCTGCTGCACGATACCGATCTGCTGGCGCAGCGACACCTTTGTCATGGCGCGGATGTCGATGCCGTCGATGGTGATGCTGCCGGAGCCTATCTCGTAGAAACGCGGCAGCAGCGAGCAGATCGTCGTCTTGCCGGCGCCCGAGGGACCGACGAAAGCGATCGTCTCGCCGGCGCGGATCGAAAGATTGACGTTTTCGAGCACCGGCTTGTCCGGGCTGTAGCCGAAGGAGACGTTCTTGTAGGCGATCTCGCCCTTGAGATGCTCGACGTCGACCGCATCAGGCGCATCAGCGATATCCGGCTCGGTATCGATCAGTTCGGTGAAGCGGCGGAAGCCGGCAATGCCCTTCGGATAGGTCTCGATCACCGAATTGATCTTCTCCACCGGGCGGAAGAACACTCCGACCAGCAGCAGGAAGCCGATGAAGCCGCCGGCGGTCAACTCGCCCGACAGCACGAAATAGGCGCCGGCGATCATCACCACCATCTGGGTAAGCCGCATGCTCATGTAGCTGAGCGAACTGCTGGCGGCCATCAGCTTGTAGGCATCGAGCTTGACGCGCCGGTAGTTCTGGTTGTCCTGTTCGAAGAGCTCTCGTTCGTGTTGCTCGTTGGCGAAGGCCTGCACAACCCGGATACCGCCGACATTCTCCTCGATGCGGGCATTGAAATCACCGACGCGGCCGAAGAGGCGGCGGAAATTGTCGGTCATGCGGCCGCCGAAATGGCTGGTGACCCAGGCGGTCAGCGGCACGACGACGGCGGTGATCATCGCCAGCTGCGGGTTGACCGAGAACATCAGCGCGAGAGCGCCTGCAAACGTCATGGTGGCGATGAACAGGTCTTCCGGTCCGTGATGGGCGACTTCGCCGATCTCTTCAAGGTCCTTGGTGAGGCGCCCGACGATATGGCCGGTCTTCTGGTTGTCGAAATAGCTGAAGGAGAGCTTCTGAAGATGGTTGAAGGCGGCCCGGCGCATGTCCGTCTCGATATTGATGCCGAGCATGTGGCCCCAATAGGTGACGATCGCCATCAGGCTGGTATTGATCGCATAGATCAACAGGAGCGCCGCCGAGGCGAGCAGGATCAGCAGCCATTCGTGGCTGAGGAGAAGCCGGTCGACAAACAGCTTCACCGCCATCGGAAAGCCGAGTTCCAGCACGCCGGAGATGATCGCGCAGCCGAAATCCAGGAGGAAAAGCCCACGGTATGGACGGTAATAGGCAAAGAAGCGACGAAGCATCGGACACTCTAGGAAATCAATAGATGAGAAGCAGAGACAAGTTTTTGAAAAGGCTTAGCCGGGTTCTCCAGCGAGGTAAACATTCGTCTTATTATCGCTCGGACAATAGATAGGGCGATAGATATCAGGCGCGGCGGCCGCGCAACAGGGTGCGCGCCGAGGTATGCGGTTCGGCGAGCTGGTCGGCCTCCAGCGAGGCGAACAGCCAGTCGATGAACACCCGCACGATCGGCGCCGAACGCATGGCCGGCCGGCAGGCGACGTAGAAGGCGTCATTGGCCGGAACACTCAAGTCGAACGGCACGACCAGTTCGCCGCGGGCAATCAGCTTGCTGGCGGTGATCGTGTCGCCGAGCGCGATGCCCTGGCCGTGCAGCGCCGCTTCCGTCGAAAACCGGGCGTCACCCATGAAATATTGCTGCCGGCGCGGCAGGTCGACGGCATCAGCGGCGGAAAGCCAGGTGTTCCATTCGCGCCCGTCCGCATCGCCATGCAGCAGGACATGGTCTTCGAGATCGCGCATCGAACGCAGCGGCCGACTGTTGAGGAGGGTGGGGCTGGCGACCGGAAAGAGCTGCAGGTTGCTCCAGAGCCGCGTCCAGGCATCGGGCCAGTTGCCGTCGCCATAAAGAACGGCGACGTCGACATCCGAGGAATGCAGCACGGCCGGATCGTTGGAGGCAGCGAGCTTCAGCCTGACACCCGGGAACTGCTCGGTGAAGGAATTGAGGCGCGGCACGATCCAGAAAGAAAGGAGCGCCGGTACGCAGGTGATCGATAGTTCGCCTGAAGTCGCCGGCCGCTTCATCTGCGCGGTCGCGGCGGCGATCTCACCGAAGGCCTGGCTGACGGCGGGCAGCAAGAGAGCACCCTCTGAAGTGAGCTTCAATCGCTTGGCGCCGCGCTCGAACAGCGAGACCTTGAGCGAACCTTCCAGCGCCTTGATCTGGTGGCTGACCGCACCATGGGTGACGTTGAGCTCCCGCGCCGCCGCCGAAACCGAGCCTCGGCGGGCGGTTGCCTCAAAAGCGCGCAGCGGATTGAGGGGCGGCAGGCGGTTGGTCATATCGATCCCAAATTGATCTTAAGTGTTAGTTTTTCTCACAGCAACTGCTAGAACAATCTCAATTGCTTTTCCACCCACACCTGACGGATAATGATGAAAACAAGGGCGACAAGCCCGGCGGAACAAAAATTAGGCTGCACACAAGCAGCCGGCAGACAGGCGAGGCGATCATGACATTCGACGCGAAGAAGCTCGGCGAATTGCGCGCAAAATATCTCGACAGCCCGGGCGGCGAGATTTTTGATCCGAAGTTCAGACGAGTCGGCGAGAAGATCTTCGACAAGGCCGGTACACGCGTCGCACCTTATGCCGGGATTCCGACGCTTCTCGATGCGCCCTACAGGCCGCTCGATGCGGAGAATCCGGATTTCGGCGACCTGCAGGTGGCGATGGTCGGCATGCCGATGGACCTCGGCGTCACCAACCGGCCAGGCTCGCGCTTCGGGCCTCGGGCGTTGCGCACGATCGAGCGTGTCGGTCCCTACAACCACGTGATGGAATGCGCGCCGATCTACGAGCTGAAAGTCGCGGATATCGGCGACGTGGCCTTCCGCAGCCGCTACCGGCTGGAAATGAGCCATGACGACATCGAAAAGCGCATCGGCCAGGTCGTCGATGCGGGCGTGCTGCCGCTCTCGGTGGGCGGCGACCATTCGATCACCCATCCGATCCTGAAGGCGGTCGGAAAAAAAGCGCCGGTCGGCATGATCCATATCGACGCCCATTGCGATACGAGCGGCTTTTTCGACGAGACCAAGTTCCACCACGGCGGGCCGTTCCGCAATGCGGTACTCGACGGCGTTCTCGACCCGACCCGGACGATCCAGATCGGCATCCGCGGCGCGGCGGAATATCTGTGGGAGTTCTCCTACGAATCCGGCATGACCGTCATCCATGCAGAGGAGGTGACGGGGCTCGGCATTCCGGCGATCATCGAGAAGGCGAAGAAGATCGTTGGCGATGGCCCGACCTATGTTTCCTTCGATATCGACAGCCTCGACCCCAGCTTTGCCCCCGGCACCGGCACGCCTGAGATCGGCGGGCTCACCACCCGCGAGGTGCTGGAGCTGGTCCGCGGCCTCAAGGGCATCAACATCGTCGGCGGCGACGTGGTCGAGGTCGCGCCGCAATATGACGCGACCAACAACACCGCCCATGCGGGCGCCCAGATATTGTTCGAAATCCTGAGCCTGATGGTCTTCAGCCCTTCCGTGAAGGGCCGCACCTGACGTAAACTGCAATCAATTGGGGAACTCGCCAGCCGGCCAAGCACCGGCAGGCCTAAAAAACAAAGGAGAACATCATGCGTGACATTCTGAATGCCAAACTCGGCCGCCGCGGCGTGCTCGGTGCCGGTCTCGCCGGCGCCTCCATGCTGGCCATGCCCTCGGTGCTGCGCGCCCAGGACAAGTCGCTGAAGGTCGGGGTCTATGGCGGCTTCTTCAAGGATTCGTTCGACAAGAACATTTTCCCGGACTTCACCAAGGCGACCGGTATCGCGATTGAATCCGTCGCCGAGCCGACCGGCGAAGCCTGGCTGGTGCAGCTCGAACAGGCCGCCAAGGCGGGTGCCGCTCCGGCCGACGTCTCGATGATGTCGCAGGTTGCGATGCTGAAGGGCCAGTCGACCAAACTCTGGGCGCCGCTCGACGCCGACAAGCTGCCGAACTCCAAGAACCTCATCGACCACTTCGTCAACAAGTATCCGGACGGCAAGATCGCCGGCATCGGCGCCGTCTCCTGGTACATCACGCTGGTCACCAATACGCAGGTCTACAAGGAAGCCCCGACCTCATGGGCAGCCCTGTGGGACAAGGCCAATGCCGACAAGCTCGGCCTGCTCGCGCTCGTCTCCAACTCCTTCCTGCTCGAAGTGACGGCAAAAACCTTTATGGGCGGCACCAAGGCGCTCGACACCGACGAAGGCATCCTCAAGGCGCTTGAAAAACTCGCAGAAGTGAAGCCAAACGTCCGTCTCTGGTATCGGGACGAGGCGCAGTTCGAACAGGCGCTGAAGTCGGGCGAAATTCCGATGGGCCAGTATTACCACGACGTCACCGGCCTTGCCGCCTCGCAGGGCAGCCCGGTCCGCTCGACCTTCCCGAAGGAAGGCGGCATCCAGGATTCGGGCTGCTGGGCGCTGTCGCGTGCCTCGAAGAAGACCGAGGAAGCGCACACGTTCATCAATTACATGTGCCAGCCGGCCATCCAGGCGACCCTGTCGCGCAAGGTCGGCACCTCGCCGACCGTCAAGCGCGACCTGCTCGATCTCACGGCGGAAGAATTCGCTTCGGTCTCCTCCGATATCGAGCCGATCATCCCGCGTTACGATCTCTACCAGACCAAGTCCGACTTCCTGAACCAGAAGTGGACGGAGATGATCGCGGGCTGATCTGAATCCGTATAAGGCCGGAGCCGGAAACCCCCTCACCCGGCCTCCGCTTCGCTCGGCCACCCTCTCCCCAAGGGGAGAGGAGAAGCGGCAACGGTTCGGCATACCTCTTCTCCCCAGCGGGGAGAAGGTGCCGGCAGGCGGATGAGGGGGCTGCTTCATGCCTCTCTATCGAATTTAAGAGGGCTAAAACCGCGGAGACCGAATGTCCGGATTGAACCTCAGCCATGTGACGAAGCAGTTCGGCAACTTCACGGCCGTCAACGACGTAAGCCTTTCGGTTCCGGATGGCACGTTCGTCTGCCTGCTCGGGCCTTCCGGCTGCGGCAAGACGACATTGATGCGGATGATCGCCGGTCTCGACCTTCCAACCGGCGGCTCGATCGAACTCGGCGGGGCCGATATCACCGCCGTGCCGACCCACAAGCGCGATCTCGGCATGGTCTTCCAGTCGCTGGCGCTTTTCCCGCACCTGACGGTCGGCGAGAATATCGCCTATTCGCTACGGATCCGCGGCGTTGCCAAGGATGTGCAGAAGAAGCGCGTCGATGAACTCTTGGCAATGATCCATCTGCCGGGCTTTGCGGACCGTTCCGTGGCGAAACTCTCCGGCGGCCAAAGGCAGCGCGTGGCGATCGCCCGAGCGCTCGCCATCTCGCCAAAGCTCTTCCTGCTCGACGAACCGCTCTCTGCGCTCGATGCAAAACTGCGCGAGGCGATGCAGGTGGAACTGCGCCAGCTGCAGCAGCGGCTTGGGATCACCACCATTGTCGTCACTCACGACCAGCGCGAGGCGATGACCATGGCCGATACGGTCGTCGTCATGAACGGCGGCGAGATCCGTCAGGCGGCCTCCCCGGTCGATATCTACCGCCGCCCGGCCGACAGTTTTGTCGCCGACTTCATCGGCCAGACCAACCTCCTGCCCATCGAGGCCGATAGCGCCGGCCGCGCCAGCGTGCTCGGAGAGGTGGTCGAAGGCATCACGCTACCCGCAGGCACGGCGAAAGGCCTGTTGTCGGTCCGGCCGGAAGACGTGCAGCTCACCGTTCCCGGTCACGGCGCTATTGCCGGCACCGTCACCTTCATCCGTGATCTCGGCGGGGCCATTGAAACCTTTGTGGAGGCGGGCGGAACCCAGGTGATCGCAGTCTCCTCGCCGCGCAACCGGCCGGACGTCTCGATCGGCCAGAGCGTCGGCATAAGGCTCGATCCGGCCACCAGCGTGGTGCTCGCCAGATGAGACGCGAACCGCCGCAGCGTCTTGTCGACTATGGACCGCTCTTCTTCCCGGCGGGCATGCTGACCTTGTTCTTCGTGGTGCCATTCGCCACGATGATCGCCGTGTCCTTTTTCCAGCGCGAGCAGGCGGGCTTTTATACGCCCGCCTTCGTATTCGATAATTACGCCCGCTTCCTCAGCCTGTTCTTCGGTAAGGTTCTGGGTTTCTCGCTATTTCTGGCCGTCGCAGTCGCGGTTGCCTGCGTGGTGATCGGCATTCCCTTCACCTATCTGCTCTCACGTTCTCCCCGAAGGACCCAGATCGTCTGGCTGGTGGTGCTGCTCTCCATCCTGTCGCTCTCCGAAGTGATGATCGGCTTTGCCTGGTCGACGCTCTTCTCCCGCACCGCCGGCATCACCAACTTGTTCGTCTGGCTGGGGCTGATGGCCCAGGCCCAGGCATTAACCCCCAGTTTCGGCGCGGTCATGACCGCCATGACCTATCAGGCCTTCCCCTACACGGTGCTGGTCCTCTATCCGGCGCTGGTGCGCCTTGATCCGACGCTCACCGAAGCCGCGCGCACGCTCGGCGCCTCACCGGTCAAGGCCTTCTTCACCGTCGTGGTTCCCGCGCTGCGCAACACCATTCTGGCGACGCTGATCATGGTCTTCATCTTCGCGCTCGGTTCCTACCTGCTGCCGCAGCTGCTCGGAAGGCCGCAGCACTGGACGCTGTCGGTGCTGATCACCGACCAGGCGATCTACCAGTCGAACATGCCGTTTGCCGCCGCCATGGCCGTTTTCCTGGTGCTCGTTTCGCTGGCGCTCGTCGGCCTCGCGCTTTACGCCGGACAGCAGAGGCAAGCGAAATGACAGCACTGCGCCGCCTGTTCTTCTTTGTCGTCGGCCTGTTCCTGGCCCTGCCGCTGATCGTCGTCGCCGGCGTCTCGATCAATGCGCGCCAGACGCTCGCCTTCCCGCCGCAGGGTTTTTCGCTTTCCTGGTACGGCCAGATATTTACCAATGCCGAATGGCGCAATGCGCTGATCGCCTCGCTGACGCTTGCCGCCTCCTCGGCTTTGCTGGCCCTGCTGATAGCGCTGCCGCTCGCCTGGTTCCTGTGGCGACGGGTCGCGCCCTGGGCCAATATCTTCCAGCTTCTCGGCGTCGCGCCCTTCACCCTGCCGCCGGTCATCACCGCGCTTGGCCTGCTGACCTTCTGGGCGACCACCGGCTTTTACGGCCAACCATGGACGGCAGTAATCAGCCACGGCATCTTCTTCGTCACCCTGCCGCTGGTGACCCTGTCGCTCGGCTTTTCGGCCATCGACCGTTCGCTGGTGGAAGCGGCCGCCACCATGGGCGCCGACGACGGCAAGATTTTCCGCACCGTCGTGCTACCGCTGATCCTGCCCTATCTAGTCTCGGGTTATGCCTTTGCCTTCGTTCTGTCGCTGAACGAATATATCGTTGCCTACATGACTGTCGGTTTCACCATGGAAACCCTGCCGATCAAGATCTTCAACGCGCTGCGCTACGGCTATACGCCGACCATGGCCGCCGTGACGGTGCTGTTCCTGGTCATCGCGGCAGTGGTCTTCGGTCTGGTGGCCCGGTTCGGCGACCTGCCGAAACTGCTCGGCGCCATGTCGGACGAGCGTTAAAGGAACAAGCCCATGAAGATCGCCGGTTTCCAGATGCAGCCTGTCGTCGGTGACGTCGAGGCGAACCTCGCCAAGATCGAAGCGGCTGCCGAAAATGCGGCCACCAACGGCGCGGCACTGCTGATCGCGCCGGAACTCGCGCTGACCGGTTATGGCGCGGCGGAGAAATTCCCCGATCTCGCCACGCCCGCCCATGGCCCTGTAACCGACCGGCTGTCGGAGATCGCCGCGAACCATGGGCTCGCGATCGTCGCGGGTTTCGCCGAAAAGACCTTCGAAAACACCTTCAACAGTGCCTTCTTCACGGATGGCAAGGGCCAGACGGCGGTCTATCGCAAATGCAATCTCTACGGCTCCTATGAGCGGAAATGGTTCACCCAGGAGGACCGCCGCCAGGTTCTGGTGACGCACGAGGGCATCAGGCTCGGCTTCCTGATCTGCTACGACGTCGAGTTCCCGGAAAACGTCCGGCAACTGGCAAAGGGCGGCGCCGATCTTATCGTCGTGCCGACGGCGCTGCCGACTGGCTGGTCCGGTCGGTTCATCGCCGAACACATGATCCCGGTCCGCGCCTTCGAGAACCAGGTTTTTGTCGCTTATATCAACCACGCCGGCTCCGACGATCTGTTCACCTATGCCGGCCTGTCGCGGGTTGCGGCTCCGGACGGCAAGCTGATTGCCGAGGCGCCTGCCGAAGGTGAGGCCCTGATCATCGCCGAGATCGACCCTGCGGCTTACGCGCAGTCGCGGGCGGAAAACACCTATCTCGCAGATCTGGTATGAGTTCCAGGCCGGATATACGACCCTCAAGTCAATACGACCTTCGCTAAACTCCCATTTCCTTTGATAATGTTGTATAGCATTCGACGCTACAGCATTCCGGGGGGAGTCATGACGCGTATATTCCGGGCGCCGGCCTTTTATATTCAAGGCCCGGGAGCCCTGAGCCAGCTCGGTGAAAAGGCGGCGACGCTCGGCCGCTCGGTCATCGCGATCTGCGATTCGCTCGTGCTTCCCCATATCGAGCTGGATCTGACCGAGGCTCTGGACCGACAGGACATTTCGCCGACCGTCATCCCCTTCGATTCGGACGTCACCCACAAGGAAATGGACCGCCTCGCCGAACTGGTGCGCGCCGGGGGCGGCGAAGTCGTGGTCGGCATCGGCGGCGGCCGCACGCTCGATGTCGCCAAGGGCGTCTCGCGCCGAACCGGCCTGCCCTTTGTCAGTGTGCCGACGGTCGCTTCCACCGACGCTCCCTCGACCCGAGGCATCGTCATCTATGACGACCATCACTCAATGATCGCCGTCGAGCAGATGGACCAGAACCCGGCATTTGTGATCGTCGATACGGCGATCATCGCCAAAGCCCCTGCCCGGCTGCTGCTCGGCGGCATCGGCGATGCGCTGACCGCAAAATTCGAGACGGAAGGCGCCTGGAAGGGTACCGGCCTTTCCAAGCAGGGCACGCGGCCGCTGAAGACGGGTGTGATGCTCGGCGATGTCTGTTATCGTACGCTGCTCGAACATGGGCCTGGCGCCATGCGGGTCGCCGGCACCGGCGAGGTGACGCCGGATCTCGAAGCCGTCATCGAGGCGATCCTCTGGCTCAGCGCCGTCGCGTTTGAAAATACCGGCCTTTCCATCGCCCATGCGGTCGCAACCGAGCTCGGAGCGATCGAGCCGGTCAGGAAACACTCGCTGCATGGCGAACATGCCGCTTATGGCACGCTGGTGCAGGCCGTCGCCGAAGGCCGTCCGGAAGATGAGCTTCAGACGCTCTTCGGCTTCTATGACGAGATCGGCATGCCGCGCCGGCTTTCCGATCTCGGCATGCTGGATGTCGCCGATGCGGCGATCGAGAACCTCGCCGCCCGATGCGCAAAAAGCCCGTTCATGGTCAACCAGGAGCGGATGCTCGACGCAAATGACCTTGCTGCCGCCTTTCGGGCTGTGGAAAACTACGCATAAAGCCGGCTCGACCTGCTGCAAATATAAATATAATTGTCTGGGAACACAGGGGATTTAGGATGCCGTCAGATAAGACCAAGGCGCCGGAGGAATGGACCCAGCGCCGCATTCAGTCGATCGAGGTCGGCTTCCAGGTCATTCGCGCCATGGAGGCGGCGAACGGCCCGCTGCCCCTGCGTGACATTGCGGCCGCAGCCGGCATGCCGCCCAGCAAGGCGCATCTCTACCTCGTCAGCTTCGTCAAGGAAGGCGTCGCCTTCCAGGATCCGGTCACCGGTCACTACGGGCTCGGGCGCTTCGCGATCCAGCTCGGCCTGTCGGCCATCCGCCAGCTCGACGTGGTGGAATTCGCGCGCGAAGAGCTTGCGGCGCTGCAGCGCACCGCCGGTTTCGCCACCTATCTTTCGCTCTGGGGTGATCGCGGCCCTGGCATCGTTTCCAAGGTGGACGGCGAGCGGCAGGGATCGCTTGCCGTGCGCCTCGGCTACGTGCTGCCGCTTCTCACCTCGGCAACCGGCCAGGTCTTCCTCACCTATCTCAACGAAAGCGAGACCATGGCGGTACGCCAGGACGAGATCGCTGCAGCCAAGCGGGGTGCGCCGGATGACACCGCCTCGCTCTCGCCGCGCGTCACCACGACCAGGGAAATCCAGAAGATCATCGAGACCGTGCGCCACCAAGGTTATGCGATGACCATCAACAGCATCAATTCGAGCTTCGCCGCCATCGCTGCGCCGGTCTTCGACTATAGCGGCCGGATCGTTGCGACCATGACCGTGCTCGGCTCCGACAAACAGCTCGCCGGCCCCCGCAAGAAGCCGACCATCGACGCGCTGCTCGCCGCAGCACATCGACTTTCGGAACGGCTGGGGGCACCCGGCCGCGGGGCGAAGGGCGAGGACAACGTCAAGCCGCCCACGCCGCCGAAGTCGACGCGGGCGAAGAGCACGGCAGTGCGGTGAAAATATCAGGTGGTGCATAGCGTCAGCCTCACCCTCGTTTGTGGGGCGTGTGCAAAGGGTTTTATGGTGCCACACCCGTCCTGTAATGGAATAGTCACAAATATGATCGGAGGACGAACTCAATTATCAAGTTGAACGTCTATAGGGCATGCGTGCTCATCTGCCTCGCGTCGATCGCCTATAAATGGCCAATCGCCGGTATGGTCATTGTCGGATGGTGGGGAGGCGCATTGATCGGCCTTTGGGCAAAGAAAATACGGCCCTCCAACGTGGACAGGTCGACTTTCGAGATCATAAATTCCAGTAGCCTTGGCTTGTTGAGCGTATGGCTCGGTGTCTGGAATGGCTTCTACGTCTGGAAGGATCTAGATCGCGATTATTGGCGAAAAGGCCGTGAGTGAAAGTTGGCCAAGCCAAATCTTGATGTACAGCTGTGACCATCGACTTCTGCTCCGCGTGCGGAGTCGGACGGTGCCTAGATTCCGTTCCTAATTGACCTCATCAAATTAATTAGTATACCTTACGATCTTCGGCTGGAGGAGCCAAGGAGGAGGATTTCATGCACGGGATCGATGCCGCCACCGTTGCGAAACGGGAAGAATTTTATGCACGGCTCAAGCCGCACAACATGGCGCCCCTATGGGAAGTGATGAAGGGCATGCTGCCGCCGGAGCCGACCTCAAAGGCGCAGGCGCATCGCTGGCGTTATGACGACATCCGCCCGCTGATCCTCGAATCCGGCAGCCTGCTGACCGCCGAAGAGGCCGAGCGCCGGGTGCTGATCCTCGAAAACCCCGCCTTCCCGGCCCAGTCGCGCGCCACGTCGACGCTTTATGCCGGCATCCAGATCATCATGCCGGGCGAAGTGGCGCCGGCCCATCGCCACACGCCTTCGGCGTTGCGCTTCATGCTGGAAGGTTCGGGCGCCTATACGACCGTCGGCGGCGAGCGCACCCGCATGGCGTTTGGCGATTTCGTCATCACGCCCGTCTGGGCCTGGCACGACCATGGCAATGACGGCGCCGACCCGGCCGCATGGCTGGACGGTCTCGACGTGCCGATGATCGCCTTCTTCGAAGCCGTGTTCCGCGAGGATTCCGACGACACCGAACAGGAGCTGCTTCGGCCCGAAGGCGACTCGCTTGCCCGTTTCGGTTCCGGCATGATGCCGATCGGCGGCACGAGCCCCTATGGCCAGACGACGCCGATCTTCAACTATCCGTACGAGCGCAGCCGCGAGGCCCTCTATCGCGCCTCGCGCGGCGAAGTCATCGACGCCCATATCGGCACGACGCTTCGTTATGCCAATCCGGTTGACGGCGGCTGGACGATGCCCACCATGTCCGCCTGGCTCAGCCATGTCCCCAAGGGCATGGAAACGGCAAAGATCCGCTCGACGGACCATATCGTGATGTGCATCGCCGAAGGCACAGGCTCGATCACGATTGGCGTAAAAACCTTCGACTTCGGCCCCAAGGACGTGATCGTCGTGCCGGGCTGGTCGTGGCGCTCGTTCAAGGCGAACGAGGACGTCGTCGTATTCTGCTTCTCCGACCGCGTGGCGCAGGAAAAGCTCGGCTATTTCCGCGAAGACCGCACCCGCGTCTGAGCGAACGAGATCAGGGAGAGAAATCATGCGTTTTTGCCGCTACGACGATAATCGTCTCGGCGTGGTCGTCGGCGATCAGGTGAAGGATGTCACCGGCGTCCTCGATCGCCTGCCGAACTACCGTTACCCCTTGCCCCATGGCGACCAGTTCATGGCCCATTTCGCCGAGCTGCGGCCAGTCATGGAAGAGATGGCGAGGACCGCGCCGTCGAAGCCGCTGGCCGATGTCGCGCTTCTGAGCCCGATCGCCAATCCCGGCAAGATCGTCGGTGCCCCGGTCAACTACCGGCTCCATCTCGACGAAGTGCTGGACAGCGACCAGCTGCATCACGGCATGAAGATCAAGCCGATCGCCGAGGCCGGCGTGTTCCTGAAGGCGGTCAGCTCGCTGATCGGCCCGTCGGAAGGCGTCGTCGTCGACTGGGCCGACCGCCGCACCGACCACGAGATCGAGCTCGCCGTCGTCATCGGCAGACAAGCGTTTCGCGTGTCGGAAGCCGATGCGCTGGATTACGTCGCCGGTTACGCGATCTGTTACGACATCACCATTCGCGGCCCGGAAGAGCGCAGCTACCGCAAGTCGCTCGACACGTTCAGCGTGCTCGGACCTTATGTGGTCACCGCAGACGAGATACCGAACCCGAACAATCTCGATTTCGAGCTGACAATCGGCGGCGAGAGCCGGCAGAAATCGAACACCAGCATGCTGATCTTCAATGTCCAGAAGCTGATCGAATTCGCCAGCAAGGCCTACACGCTTTATCCGGGTGACATCATCATGACCGGCACGCCGGAAGGCGTCGCCCCGATCGCTCCCGGCGACGTGCTGCACGGCACGTTCGAGGGCATCGGCTCGATGGACGTGAAGGTCTACGGCAACTGGGACAAGACATGAGTTCGGAGCCCAGCCCATCGGCAGAGAGGGACGGCCATGCCGTCCTTCTCGACGGTGTCGTCGGCATCCGCATCCGCCGCCTGCAGTCGTTGTTCGGCAACCATTGGCAGAACTGGTTCCGGGCCCGCTCGCTCGCGGTCACCCCGGTCCAGGGCGGCGTGCTGCTCCTGATCCGCCGGTATCCGGGCATCAGCCAGATCGCGCTCGCGAGGCGGTTGCGCATCGAACCGCCGACGCTGGTCCAGACGCTCGCACCGCTCATCAAATTCAAACTCGTCGAACGCGACCGCGCCGCCGATGACGGCCGCGTCTATGAACTGCGGCTCACCAAGGCAGGGATCGAGGCCGCCGCCCTGGTGGAAACGTCGTTGCCGCAGCACGAGGCCGACCTGCTGCGGTTTCTGTCCGCAGAGGAGCGGCAGAGGTTTCTGGAATTGCTCGACAAGGCGATTGCAGGCGCTGAGGCGGCGATCGAGGGGCAAGAGAAGGCGGGGTAGTCTACGCCTGCCTGCAGGAAGGTCGGGGGTCTCCTTCCTCATCCCTGCGCTTGTCACAGGAATGAGGTGGAACAGTCGACGCCACCTTCTCGAACCAACCACCCATTTCCCGATTGCCACATAACAGGCGACCTGATACCTCTTTCCTATGCATCTGGGAGGAGCAGGACATGCGGTCATGGCAGGTATTCGAGGCATCGGAAGTACTGCGGGAGGTCGAGGAGGCGAACCCGAAGCCGGCGGGCTCGGAGGTCGTCGTTTCGGTGTCCCATTGCGGCCTCTGCCATTCGGATCTGACCCTGTGGAAGGGCATTTTCGACATGGGTGACAAAAAGGTATCGCTCGACAGCATCGGCATGAAGCTCCCACTCACCCTCGGCCACGAAATCCTCGGCACCGTTACCGCCATCGGCCCGGACGTCACGGGTGTCAAAGTCGGGGATGTCAGGCTCGTTTATCCGTGGCTCGGCTGCGGCGAATGCGACACCTGCCGCGCCGGACAGGAAAACCTCTGCATGCAGGGCCGGCCGCTCGGGATGCGCAGGCCGGGCGGCTTCGGCAGCCATGTCGTGGTGCCGGACAGCCGCTATCTCATCGACATCGGTGACCTCGACCCGGCACTTGCCGCCACCTATGCCTGCTCGGGCCTCACCGCCTATTCGGCAATCAGGAAGGCCATGCCGGTCCGTCCGGACGAGGCGATCGTCGTGGTAGGTGCCGGCGGGCTAGGCCTCAGCGGCATCGTCGTCCTCAAGGCGCTCGGCCACCAGAACATCGTCGTGGTCGATGTTTCCGAAGACAAGCTGAAGATCGCCGCGGATGCCGGCGCCCACGGAACGGTACTTTCGACCGGCGACGACGTGACGAAAACGATCGTCGATGCAGTCGGCACACCGGTGCGCACCATCATCGATTTCGTCAACAACAGCCAGACGGCGGCCTTTTGCTTCCCGGCGCTGGCACGCGGCGGCCGCATCATCATGGTCGGCATGTTCGGCGGCCAACTCACCATCCCGACCATGCGCATGGCGCAGGGGGGCCTCAGCCTGATCGGCAGCATTACCGGCTCACTGCAGGAATTGCGCGATCTGGTGGACCTCGCCAAAAGCGGAAAACTCGATGCCATTCCCTATGAGGCGGTGCCGAAATCATCGATCAACGACGCGATGAACCGGTTGTCCAAAGGCACGGTCAAGGGACGCATCGTTCTGGAGGAGGTGCCGGCGTGAGTGCACAGCAAGGCGAAATGCATGAAGTTTGGCGCGGCAGCGTGCGCCAGTGGGAAGTTGACGAGAACGCTCACTGGAACACCCAGTACTACGTCGCCCGCGCCAACGAGGGCCTCGCGGTTCTGTTCGGTCTCAACGGGTTGCCCGGCCTCCTCTCGCCCTCGTCCGCCACGACGATCGTCTATAACGAGCATCATATCCGCTTCCATCGCGAGGCCCATGCGGGCGCCTCGCTGCACATGACCGCAGGTTTCCTCGATATCGGCGAGACGACGGCGTTTGCGGTTCTCATGCTGCACAACAGCCATTCCGGCCAGCTTGCCGCGAGCTTCAGGGTGCGGCTGACCCATGTCGATACGGCTGACCTGAAGACGCCCCGCCCTTGGCCCACGGCCTTCCGCGAAAAAGCCGCCACCTCGCTGGTCGAGGCCCCCAAGGAAGCTCTCGCCCGCGGCACCGGCGACGAACCTGTGGCGATCAGCGCCTCCCGCGACCAGGCACTCTCGCTCGGCCTGAGGCGCACCGCCATGAGCCTGATCGAGCCGGAAGCCTGCGATGCCTTCAACCGCCTTGCCCCTCAGAAATTCATCGGCGCGGCCGGCGGAGGGGTGAAGCAGCTCACCGGCCCGATCCGCGAAATCGTCAGCAAGCACGCCGAAACGCCGCCCGGCAAGGTCGGTGGAGCGGTGCTGGAATTCCGCATTCTCTATGGCGAGGCCCCGCGTCTCGGCGACTGTTTCGAGATCTGGGGCGGGTTGCAGAAGACCGACCAGCGCGTCATGTCGCTGATCTTCTGGATGGTCGATCCCTTCAGCGGCCGGGTGTTCGGCACGATGCAGTCGGTCGCGGTGGTGTTTGATCTGGATGCAAGGGCGATCGTGCAGATCTCACCGGCGGCGACGGAGGCATTGGCTCCTCTGGTGACCGAAGGGCTGGCGCTTTAGGGTGCAAACCACCCCGCTGCCCCGCCGGGCATCTCCCCCGCAAAGGGGGAGATTGGTATGCAGCGCTCTCAGCGAAATTTCTCCGCCGTCGCCACGCAGTTGATGAGCGCGGCCAGTTCCTTGCGCGATGCAAACGAGGTTTCCGGGCTCATCGACAGGAAGGCCTTGATGCCGCGCACGGTGGGGACAGAGTTCTTCTCCAACTGGCCGACGATGCGTTCCACTTCCGCGTCGATGCCGGCGTCTGCGACCGTGATGCCAACGATGCCGAGCATTTTTGCTTCCGTTGCGGGAATCACGTCACGGGTAAGAACCATTCGGGCGAGCGTGGCGCGGGACACCCGGTCGGCGAGCGCGTTGAGCACCAGTGTCGGGGCAATGTCGTGGTTCATTTCCGGCACCTGGAAGGTGGCGCTTTCGGCGGCGATCGCCACGTCCGCGAGAGCCGCGATGGCGCAGCCGACGCCGGCAGCCCTGCCGCGGATGGCGGTGATGAACGGAACCGGGATTTCGCGCAGCACCTCATAGAAATCGAGAACCGGATCGGAGATTGCGCTGCGCAGGTCGAGCGCGGTGGCGCGAGACCCGGCGGCCGGCATGGCGGCGCTGCGGCCGGTGCAGAAATCGCCGCCCTTGGCATTCATCAACACGACGCGGGTTTCCGGCGACAGCGACTTCAACGCGGCGGTGATGGCCTGCGCCATCTCGGGCGTCAGCGCATTGCCCTTGTCGGGACGGTTGAGGGTGATCTCGAGGACGTTCCCCCAGGTATTGATCAGGACGTCGGACAATGTTTTCTCCTCACGCTTCTTGTTTGGCTTTTGCCGCCCGGATCGCTTCCCAGATACGGGAGGGCGTCGCCGGCATTTCGATATGGGTGACGCCGAGATCGGCGAGCGCATCGGTGATGGAGTTGATCGTCACGCCGAGCGACGGTGTCGTACCACCCTCGCCGCCCGGACGGAAACCGAGCGGGTGGCTTTTGGCCGGCACTTCGCTGATATGGGTATCGAAGCTCGGGAAATCGGAAGCACGCGCCACCTGATAGTCCATGAAGGTCGCCGACAGGTTCTGGCCGGTCTCCTGGTCGTAGTTCGACCATTCGAACAGCGCCTGGCCGGCGCCCTGGACGATGCCGCCATGAGTCTGGCCATCGACGATCATCGGATTCAGTGCCTTGCCGACGTCATCGACCGTCGAATAACGCGGGATATGGAAGAAACCGGTTTCCGGGTCGATCTCGATTTCGCAGACTGCAGCGCCGTAGGGATAGGCGAGCCCGTGGGTGGTCTCGTCGGAAATCGCCGCAAGCGTGCCCCGCAGCTCGTCCGGCAGGCCGAGGTCGTTTTCCGCAGCCTGCGCCGCCTCGAACAGGCTGACGACGCCGTTCGATCCGCGGGCGCGAAAATGCCCGTCGGTGAAGTCGATTTCTTCCGGCGTGACGTTCAGCATGAAGGCGGCGATCCTGCGGCCGCGTTCGATGACCTCGGCCGTCGCCTTGTGCATGACGATGCTCGCGAAACGCAGCGAGCGGCCGGAATGCGAACCGCCGCCGGCCGAGACGAAATCCGTATCGCTGGCGCGGATCTGCACCACCTCGTGGGAAATGCCAAGGAAGGACCCGACCAGCTGGGCGAACGCCGTTTCGTGCCCCTGCCCCGTGTTCTGGGTGCCGATGACGACATCGACGATGCCGGCGGTCGGATCGATAGTGATCTCCGCACGCTCCCGCGGCACGCCGCTGGTGCCCTCGATATAGTTGGAAAGACCGATGCCGCGATACATGCCGCGTTCGCGGGCTTCAGCGCGCCGCGCCTCGAAACCCTTCCAGTCGGCCATGTCGAGCACCTTGTCCATGCAACCGATATAGTCGCCATTGTCATAGGTGACGCCCATCGGGTTGGTATAGGGCGAGGCCTCGTCCGGGATCATGTTGATGCGGCGCAGCTCCACCCGGTCGAAACCGAACTTGCGGGCGGCAAGGTCGATCATTCGCTCGATGATGTACATGGCTTCAGGACGGCCGGCGCTGCGATAGGGGATGGTCGGCACGGTGTTCGACATGGCCGCGCGGAATTCCACATGTGCGACCGGCACGCGGTAGAGGCTGGTCATCAGCTGGATGCCCTTGTTGAGGGGCGTGTAGGACACCGTATGGGCGCCGATATTGCTGGTATTGACCGAGTGGAAAGCGAGAAACTTGCCGTCCGCGCCGAGCGCCAAACGCGCTTTGACATGCAGGTCGCGGCCCTGGAAATCCGACAGGAACGCCTCGATGCGCTCCGCCTGGTGCTTGACCGGCCGGCCGGTGAGCTTGGCGGCGTAGGGCAGCAGCACGAATTCCGGATAGGTGGCGTTGCGGGTGCCGAAATTGCCGCCGACATCGCGGGGCGCCACGACACGCACGAAAGCCATATCGACGCCGAGCGATGCCGCAATCTGCTCGCGCATCATCACCACACCATGGCCGCCGGAGGCGTGGATGGTGAACTTGCCGGTCTCCGGATCGTATTCGGCGGCGGAGGAACGCGGCTCCATGTGGACACCGGTGACGCGCTGCGCCCAGCTGGTGAATTCGACGATATGAGCGGCCTTGGCGAAAGCTTCCTCAGTGCCGGCTCTGTCGCCGACTTCGCCGTCCATCGCCTTGTTGCCCGGAACATGGTCCCATAGCTGCGGGGCACCCTCTTCCAGCGCGTCGACGCCGCGCACGACGGAGGGCAGTTCCTCCCAGTCGATCTCGATTGCCTCAGCGGCATCCTTGGCGAGATTGGTGCTTTCGGCGACGACCATGGCGACCGCCTCGCCGACGAAACGAGCGCGGTCGGTCGGCAGCGCCTGGTGGTGGGTGCGGGCGCGCTCGGTGCCGTCGTAGTTCTTGATGCGGATATCGGAGCCGAATTGCGAACTGCCGATCGCGTGCGGGATCGGCGCGATGCCGGCAGCAACGATATCCTCGCCGGTCAGGACGGCAAGTACGCCCGGCATGTCGCGAGCGGCGGACGTGTCGATACCGCGGATGATCGCATGGGCATGCGGCGAGCGCACGAAGGCGGCATAGGCCGTGTTTTCGAATTTGAGGTCATCGGCGTACTGGCCTTTGCCGGTGATCAACCGGTTGTCTTCCTTGCGCCTGACGTCTTCACCGATCATGCCATTCCTCCCATTCACATCGTCCCACATATCCCGGACGATGGCATTCCGCATGCGGCTCTTGGGCCTTCCTGAAGCGAAACGCAAATCAATTCATAATAGGCATATTATATCCGTCAATGTTGAAAATCATGGCCTGCGGAAATTGGTATGGAAAGACTTTCTCTTTCGGCGACAACCGAACGCCGACCGGAATGAGGGAAAGTACAAAGTCTCGTAAGAAAAAATGCCCAGACCGGGGTCTGGGCCAGGCTTCCCTGGGAAGTGAGTAGCGTCAGGCGGCCTCAGGCCCCTGGTTGAGCACGTAGCCGGGGCCGCGCTTCAGGAAATCGGTCCAGAGCCGCAGCGTACGTTCCGGCTGGTCGACCTCGATCGAATGGGCGGCATCGAAGATGAAGGCGCGCTGCGAGGTCGGGATGTTGCGCTTCAGGTGAGCACCCGCCTCCGCCGGCACGACCTTGTCTTCGGTGCCGAGCAGGATCAGCGTGACTGCCTCGATCGAGGGCAGGCGCTCACTGAGCGCCTCGTCAACCTGAATGTTATTGGCGAGGCGCTCGTAGGTTTTGCCGTTGCCGGCCATGACTTCAGGCGATTTCGGCGTGGACTTGATCTTCTGCGGATGGGCATAGAGCGCCTTGAAACGCTCTTCCGGATCGGCGGGCAAACCGCCCCTGCCCCCGAAGCGGAAGCCGGCCGGCACTCCGAGGATCAGGTGGTCGACCATTTTCGGATGTTCGGCGGCAAGCCACAAAGCCGACCAGCTGCCGAAGGACGAACCGATTACGTCGAAACGCGGACCAACCAGCTTTTCGGCGAACTCGGCGACCATGGCCACCCAATCCTGCACCGTTTTCAGGCTGTCGTTGCCCTCGGTGCCGTCGAAGCCCGGGCAGATCGGCGCATAGACCGTGTGGTTGCCCGTCAGCGCCTTCAGCGGCTCGGTCAGCATCACGCCGCCGGCGGCATGCAGGTAGACGACCGGCGTTCCGGTGCCGCCGATATGATAGGAGAGCCTGCCGCCGGAAAGCTCGATCGTCTTCAATTCAAAGGTCATGGATCAAACTCCTCTTACAAGCCAGCGACTTCGGGGGCGATGCGGTCGCGGAACAGTTCCATGCCACGGCGCACGACGCTTCCCGGCATGTTGCCAACCTTGATCGTCAGGTTCAGCAGGCCGCAATCCAGTTCCTGGCGCAGGCGTTTGATCTGTTTGATGACCGATTGCGGGCTGCCGCAGATGATAGAGCCGGCTTCGATCTGCTCTTCCACCGTGCGGCCGCGCAGCGTGGCGAGACGCTTCTGGAAATTCTCGCCGGCATCGGCATCGGTGTAGTAGCGGCTCTGCCCCAGAACGAGTTGCTGGGCGGAGCGCTGCGGGCGCATCAGCGTCTGGTGGAAATAGGTCTGGGCGGCGGCCATGTGATGCCTGGCCTCCTCGTCCGTATCGGCGATGCAGATCTGCTGGCCGACCAGGATGTCGTCCGGTGTAGGCTCCCACCCGTAGGAGCGGGCGGTCTTTTTGAAATTCTCGACCGCAGCCTTGGCGATCGACAGGTCCTGGATCAGCGTGATGCCCATGATGGCGCGCATCTTGGCGACGAACTCGGCCGATTCCGCGTTGCTGGCGGACATCAGGATGCGCGGATGCGGCTTCTGGATCGGCTTCGGCCAGATGGAGACCGCCGGGAACTGATAGTGCTCGCCTTCCCAGCCGAACGGTTCGTCCTCGGTCCAGCACTTGATGATCAACTCGGTCGCTTCGCGCAGGCGACTGCGGGATTCACTCGGCGGGATGTTGTAGGCAATGTATTCGTGCGGGATGCCGCGCAGGAAGCCGGCGATCAGGCGGCCACCCGACATCACATCGATCATTGCATATTCTTCGGCGACGCGGATCGGGTTGAGGAGCGGCAGAAGGTTGCCGACGATGGCGATCTTCGCCTTGGACGTCTGGCGGGCGAGCGCCCCGGCGATCAGGTTCGGGTTCGACATCAGGCCGTAAGGGCTGAAATGGTGCTCGTTGCAGCCCACCCAGTCGAAACCGTAGTTCTCGGCATCAACCATCTCGTCGATATATTCGTTGTAGAGCGCCTGGATGCGGGTGCTGTCTATGCCATGCGTGCTGACGGGCCATTCATGCGGCAGCTTGTCGTAGTCCGGATAGGGCATCAGGTGGAAAAAGTTGAACTTCATGGAAAACTCCGCTCTGACCGTCGCCGGATGAAGGCAAAACGGATCCGACGATGACGATTGAAAATTGGATCAGTTGCTGGCGACGAGGCGCGGCGCGACGTCGTCGATGCGGCTGGCCATTGCCATTTCGGCAAAGCCGACGACCTGCGAAGCGACGATTTCGAGCGGCTGGGCAACCTCGCGGCGGGCCGGTTTGCCATCGACGAAAGGTTTCTCGTTGGATTTGATGGTCGCCGCATAAGGGGTAGGCCAGCCACGCAGCGCATGCACGACCGAGCGCAGTCCGATCAGCGTTGCCCCGAGCGCCTGGTCGCCGGCGGCGCAGACGATGCAGCCGACGGCGCGGCCGTCGAAATAGGAGCGGACGTCGCCCCGCATGTCTTCCGTATAGTCGATGGCGTTCTTGATCGTGCCGGACATGCCGCCGTGATAGCTCGGCGTTGCGATGATGACGCCATCGGCGCGGCGAAGCGACTGGAGAAGACGAAGGGCGGCCGGAGTGCGGTGCGTCACGCCCGGATCGAAGAGCGGCAGTTCAAGTTCTGCGCCGCAGATGAGGTCGATTTCCGCGCCGGCCTTTTCGGCAGCCGCGAGGCAGTAGCGCAGGGCAAGCTCGGAACTCGAGCCGGGGCGCTGCGTCCCACCGATACCGACGATAAAGGGTTTGCGGGTCTGCGTCATGGGTTTTCCTCCTTCGGCCGCAGCCGACTGCCTTATCAGGCCTCCTGACGGAATTTTTGTATACCTTTTGGCGAAAAGTCAAGGAAAATGTGCAGAGATAACGCTCCCGACGATAAAAAGGTATGCACTTCTTGACGATTGGCTTCGACGGGTTGTTTGTCGTAGTCTCCCCACATCATCAGGGAGAAGGAACAGGTGACGGCTTGACGAACGAGACAACCAGAGACGGAGCCAGGGACGGGGCGACACAGAGCGCCGTCGAGACCGCCTATCATCGCATCCGGCACCTGATCCTCACGGGCGAGATGCGCTCCGGCGACAAGCTGCTCGAAAACCAGCTCGCCGCCGCGATCGGCGTTTCCCGCACGCCGATCCGCGAGGCTTTGAACCGGCTGAATGCCGAGGGCCTCGTGGTGCTGGAACGTTACCGGCGGGGGATCGTCGCGGATTTTTCGCTCGACGACGCGGTCGAAATCTTTCGCCTGCGCGCCATTCTCGAAGGTCATGCGACCAGCCGCGCCGCCAGCCGCATTTCGGAAGCCGACCTGCAGCGGCTTCAGGAGTTGGAACGGGTGATGGAGGCCCAGTTCGAGGAGCTCGGCTGGAACGAACATCTCGAAGGGTTCGACAAGCTCAACGCCGAATTCCACGCGGTGATCGCCGCGGCCGCCGAAAGCCCGAGGCTCGAAAAAATCCTCGCCTCCTCGCTGGAATTGCCGGCTTCGATCTTCAACCGCTATTCGGAGCCGGTCGAGGTTCGCACACGCCGCACCCATGCCCAGCACCGGGAAATTCTCGCCGCGCTAAGAGCCCGCAATCCCGAATGGGCGCAGGCGGCGATGAACGCCCATCTCTTCTCGCTGCTGCCGACCGCTTCGGGCTCGCTGGAGCATGAAGACGGAGCGAAATGAGTGCGGTAACCTGCACCCTTTAAGGCTTCGGCGGCCGCTGCGGATTTCTTACCGATTGGTGGCCATCCACAGGACGTGGCGCCCGCCGCGCTTGCCGTTGGCGCGCACATAAATCTCCTCGGCGGCAAACCCCACGTCCCGCAGCCGCCGGGTGAAGGCGGCATCCGGCGCCGACGACCAGACGGCTAGAACGCCGTTGTGGCGCAGCGCAGCCTTGGCGAAGCGAAGACCGGCGTGGCTATAAAGGCTGTCGTTGGAGGCCCGCGTCAGCCCGTCGGGGCCGTTGTCGACATCGAGCAGGATGGCATCGTAAGCAGCATTGCGCGACCGGATCAGCGCGCCGACATCGCCGACGTGAATATCGACACGCGGGTCGTCGAGCGTACCCTTGTGAAAAGCAGCCATCGGCCCGCGCGCCCAGTCGACCACGGCCGGAACCAGTTCCGCGACGGTGACCCTAGCATCGTCCGGGAGGACTCCAAGAGCCGCCCGCAGGGTAAACCCCATGCCGAGACCGCCGATCAGCATATGGGCATTTTTCCGGCCGGCAATCCGTTCGCAGGAGAGCGTCGCCAGCGCCTCCTCCGAACCGCTCAGCCGGCTGTTCATCAGCTCAGTCGAGCCGAGCATGATCGAAAATTCGGACCCGCGCTGCTTCAGGCGCAACTCGCCGCCTTCGCCGGGAATGGTTGCGCGGTCAAGCTGGATCCAGGGAAGCATCGGCCTATCTCATCGTCTCGTGTGGGACGCCTCCTAACACAGACGTTGCGGGGAAAACACCGGACTATCGGCGGTCGGCGGAAGAATCGGGTCACCCAGGCCATGCTGCCGATGGTGAATTCGACATCGCCGGTCTGGAAGCGGCCGCCAGAGGCTGAGGTGGAGGCATGGAGGGCGGGGAACTACCTCCCTCCTCATTCCGATGATTGTTGTGGGGTACGCTCCGCAACGCCCGACCTGGAACAGGCCGATAGCAGCGGAATTGTCAGTGCCTCGATCAGCACAAAAGCGAGCTCTTCGAGTTCGCCATCGGTAAGCTCCGAATAATCGTCTCCGATCGGAAGATTATCCGAGCCCCCATCGTTGTTTTTTGGATTCATGTCTCGCCCCAGCCCGCGGCGAACATGCATGAAATTTTATAAATAGCATCACCTTTTTGATGCTGTGCTGCAAAAATAAAAAGGCCCGCGCCTTTTCCCCCTGCGCGGGCCTCTCCTAAGACGTAACCTCTTCTACGCTCGACTTAGGAGAACGCCATTGTACTCCCGACTGCGAAGTCCTCAATTCGTCCAAAAGACCTAGCACAAGGGGTATAGCCCCGGGGGGGAGCGGCCGGCTTTTGGGGCGCCGGCCGCTAAGACCGCAGCGACTGGGGGGTGACAATAGTGCGGTCCTGCGCCTCAAATGACGACAATCGCGATCGCACATCAAGATGAACCTTGGGTGATATGGCTACGCCCAAAGGCTTCATAGCCTTATCAAAATCATCAAATCAGCATCCCCTCGTCAGGCCGCCCGCCTGGCGGTCACGTTGCGCAGATACGGCATGACCTCCTTGGAGTAGATCTCCATATTCTTGCGGGTTAGCTCGGCCGGTAGCGTACCGAACTGCAGAAGCGTGAGCAGATGGCCAAAGCCGATCTGGGCCTGGTATTCTTCCAGCTTTTCGCGCACCGTTGCCGGACTGCCACAGATGAATTTGCCCTCGTCGATGACGCTGTCGATCGTCTGCTTCATCGAATGGCCGGCCTTGGCCGACATAGCCCCGACCATGGATTTCACCGAGGTGTAGCCCGGCGGCAGCAGCATCTCCATCGGCATGCGCAGGAATTTCTGGAGGAAGGCCTCTATATGCTCCTTGGCTTCCCTGCGGGCGATCTCGTCTGTCTCGGCGACATAGAGCGGCAGCGACCAGCCGAGCTGGTCCTCGGTCGCCTCGTAGCCATAACCGGCAGCAACGTCCTTATACATCTTCATGTAGCGGGCGACGGTCGAAACCGAGGCGAAGGTCTGGAGATAGGTGTATTTGCGGTCCGGATGGGCGGCCCATTCGATCGTCTCGCTGGACCCCTGGCTGGGTATCCAGATCGGCGGATGCGGATTGTCCTGGTAGACCCGCGGCCAGACGTTCACGTATTCGAAATTATAGTGCTTGCCCTCGAAGACGCTCGGGCCGGGTTTTGTCCAAGCCTGCAGGATCAGGTCATGCGCCTCCTGGAACCGCTCGTGGCTGAAGGCAGGATTGACGCCCCAGGAATGGTATTCGGCGCCGATGCCGCGCACCATGCCGGCGATCAGGCGGCCGCCGGTAATATTGTCGACCATCGCGAACTCTTCGGCGACTGTCAGCGGGTTGTTGAGAAGCGGCAGCGCGCGGCCGAGAATGGCGATCTTGACGTTCTTGGTGCGGCGGGCGAGCGCGCCGGCCATGACGCCGGGGATCGGCATCAGGCCATAGGCGTTCGAGTGGTGCTCGTTGACGCAAATGCCGTCGAAACCGAGCTGGTCGGCATATTCGAGCTCGTCCAGATAACGGTTGTAGAGCTGATGGCCCTTCTTCGGGTCGTAAAAGGTGTTCGGCAAGGTGACCCAGGCGGAATTGTGCTTCTCGTCATAGGACAGATCGAGATCCGCGTAGGGCATCAGGTGCATGAAGTAGAATTTCATCGCGTAACCTCCCCGATGAAGCCATTGACGAGTTCGACGAAATGGTCGGCCTTTTCGATCTGCGGCAGATGTCCGCACTTCTCGATGATCTCGAGTCGCGAATTGGGAATGAGGTCGCGCCAGGCAGGAGCGTAACCGACCGGCATTGCCTTGTCGTTGCCCCCCCAGACGATGAGCGTCGGCGCCGAAATGCGATGCAGCCACTTGTAGAGGTCCGGATTGAGGAACCTCGGTTCCCAGGCGAGCTTGGCCGAGGTCAGCCTGTTCTTCAGCAGTATTTCCATCCCCTCCCTGGTCTGCGGAACCGCCAGCATCGCCTCCGCAAACGCCTGGTCGTAGAAGAGGTTGCGGGCGGTCTCCTCTGGGCTCCACATGAACACGTCGCCCTTGCGCACGCCCTTCACTCGGATGCCGGCGGGCGCCACGACGGTCAGGGAACTGAGCTTGGTCGCATTGCGGATGGCGATCTCGGCCGCCAGCCAGCCGCCGATCGACGTACCGACAAGGTTGACCTTCTCAAGGCCGAGATGGTCGAAGACATCCAGATAAAAGAAGGCAAGGTCCGAAATGTTGTCGAGCCATTCGGGACTGTCGGAGGCACCAAAACCCGGATGTTCCGGCACGATGACTTCATGGGTTTCGGAGAGCTTCTCCATGAAGGGCAGCCAGCGCGAGGCGCCGCTCGTGCCATGCAAGAACAGGAGCGGCGCGCCAGTCCCTTTCCGCATGAACCGGACTTTGCAGCCGGTTATCGTCTCCGTGCTTTCGGTAACGCTCATCGGTTTCCGCCCCTCCCAAGTGCCGTTTACCGCAGACGACAAGCGCTCCTCTGCACCCGCCCGAATGCCTGTACTGGCGGCAATCTGTATAACCTTGGCAGGTGGGTCAATATGATTCTGTCAAATTTTGATTGATAATAGCGAATTTCTAACTTGCATCTTCGATAATTGCATACAAAGTAGGCGCCGCTCGGGTGGGGAGAGTCATGTTCGCCCGGTGCGCAGGGAGGATAGGAATGCAGGCCGAAAAACTGTTTGATCTCCATGGTCAGGTAGCGATCGTGACGGGCGCTGCGAGCGGCCTGGGGCTTGCGATCACCAAGGCGCTGGCCGCCAATGGCGCGCATGTGGCGTTGCTCGATCTCAACGCCGAGACCCTCGCCGCCGCCTGTCAATGGCTGAACGGCCAGGGCTTTTCCGCCGAGAGCCATCAGGTCGATGTTTGCGACAGCGCGAGCCTGCGCGACACGATCAACGGCATCGCCGAAAAGCACGGACACCTCGATATCCTCGTTGCCAATGCCGGTATCAGCGGCGGTCCGAATTCCCGCACGGAGGCCGGCGCGATCGAGAATGTCAGTGACGAGTTGTGGAACAAGGTGGTGGACGTGAACCTCACCGCCACCTTCGTCGCAATCCAGTCGGCCGCCAAGCATATGAAGAAGCAGAAAAACGGCCGCATCGTCGCAATCGCCTCGATCGCCGGCATGCGCGGCGACCCCATGACCGGTTACGCCTATGCATCCAGCAAAGGCGCCGTTGTCAACCTCGTCAGGCAGGCTTCCTGGGAACTGGCACCCTACAACGTGCTGGTCAACGGCATTGCGCCCGGCCCCTTCCGCACCAATATCGCCGGCGGCCGCATCCGCGAACCGGAAATCGAGAAGGCTTTCGCCGACACCGTACCGCTCGGCCGCATCGCCGAGACGGACGAGATCATGGGCCTCGCGCTGCTTTTGGCGTCGAAGGCCTCGAGTTTCATGACCGGCGCGGTGATCCCGATCGACGGCGGCACGGTCGCCATCTGAGCCCGTGTGAAATGTCGCAATTGACAATATCAGGCTCCCTGCTTTATCCCCTGAGAGGGGAATGAGGAGCCGGCCTTATCAAGGCGCATAATTGACGGATACCAAGTGCATTCGTCTCATGAAAGTCGGAGGAAATGACCATGAATATCGCGACCCATACCGCACCCTCTTCCGAGGCCTATGTTTCCGCGCGACTGCTGATCGACGGCGTCTGGCTGGAAAACGGCGACCGCAAGACGCAACCCCTTATCAATCCGGCCACGGAAAAGGCGATCGGCGTGGTGCCGCATGCGACGGCGCAAGATCTCGACCGGGCACTCGAAGCCGCCAAACGCGCCTTTCCGCTGTGGCGGGCCACCAGCCCGCGCGAGCGCGGCCGCATCTTGAAGCGCGCAGCACAATTGATGCACGACCGGCAGGAAGAGATCGCCACTCTTGCGACGCTGGAAATGGGCAAGCCGATCGCCGAGGCGCGGCTGGAAACCCATTTCGCCACGGAAGAAATGGAATGGTTCGCCGAGGAAGGCCGCCGCACCTATGGCCGCGTCATCCCGGGACGCATCGGCGAAACCCGTTTCCAGGTCGTCAAGGAGCCGGTCGGACCGACCGCCGGCTTTTCCGCCTGGAACTTTCCGGTCGGCAATGCCGCCCGCAAGATGGGCTCGGCGCTCGCCGCCGGCTGCACGATGATCTACAAGCCCGGCGAGGAGGCCCCGGCATCGGCTGCAGCCGTCGCCCAGTGCCTTCTCGATGCAGGCGTTCCGGCCGGCGTCATCGCCGTCGTCTATGGCGTGCCGGACTTCATCTCGCGCCACCTGCTCGCTTCGCCGATCATCCGCAAGATCTCGTTTACTGGCTCGGTCCCGGTCGGCCAGCACCTCATCCGGCTTGCCTCGGAAGGCCTGAAGCGCACCACGATGGAACTCGGTGGCCATGCGCCGGTGCTCGTCTTCGATGATGCCGACCAGACGGCTGCCCTTGATATGTCGGTGCAGCGTAAATACCGCAATGGCGGCCAGGTCTGCGTCTCTCCGACCCGCTTCTACGTGCAGGACAAATCCTACGAAGCCTTCTGCGCCGGTTTTGCCGAGCGTGCCGGCAAGATCAAGGTCGGCGACGGCCTCGATCCGGCAACCGGCATGGGTCCGCTCGTCCACGGCCGCCGCCGCGACGCGATCGAGGCGCTGGTGCAGGACGCGACCTCCAAGGGCGCCAAGCTGCTCTCCGGCGGTCATCGCGTTTATAACGAGGGTTTCTACTTTGCCCCAACCGTTCTCGCCGACGTGCCAAGTGATGCGCGGATCATGAGCGAGGAGCCGTTCGGCCCGGTCGCCGTGCTCAACCGCTTCTCGGATTTCGACGATGCGGTCACCAAGGCGAACGAACTGCCCTACGGCCTTGCGGCCTATGCCTTCTCCAATTCGCACAAGACCATCGCAAAACTTTCCGACGCGCTCGAAGCGGGCATGGTCGGCATCAATTCGTTCAACATCTCGATGCCGGAAACGCCATTTGGCGGAGTGAAAGCGAGCGGTCACGGTTCCGAAGTCGGGATCGAGGGCGTCGAGGCCTATATGGTCACCAAGACGGTCAGCATCACCTGATCCGGTTCAGGTCTAAAAAGCTTCAAGAGGACGAGAGTTATGAAACACGAAAAACCGACCGGGACATTCGCCGCCGAGGCCGTGCTGACCCACATGAAGGCCGCCGGCATCGATGTCCTGTTCGCCAATGGCGGCACCGACTTCCCGTCGATCATCGAGGCGTTCGCCCGCCAGCCCGAGACCGGCCTGAAGATGCCAGAAGCCCTGGTCATCCCGCATGAGGGTGTGGCGGTCGGCATGGCGCATGGCTATTACCTGATGACCAGCAAGCCGGCCGGCGTCATCGTCCACGTCAATGTCGGCCTTGCAAACTCGGTCATGGGCCTGATCAACGCCCGCTCCGAAAACGTGCCTGTGATGATGTTCTCCGGCCGCACGCCGATCACCGAGGCCGGCCGTTTCGGCTCGCGTTCCTCGCCGATCCATTGGGGCCAGGAAATGTTCGACCAGGGCGGCATGGTGCGCGAAGTGGTCAAGTGGGACTACGAACTGCGCTACCCGGAACAGGCGGGCATCGTTATCGACCGCGCCATGAGCATCGCCATGAGCGAGCCGCGCGGCCCGGTCTATCTCAGCCTGCCGCGCGAGGCGCTGGCCGAAGGGACCGAGATCGAAACAAGCCACCGTTCTACGGTCACTCCGACGACCTTCGGCCCTGCCGATCCGACACTGGTTGCTGAAGCTGCCGACCTGCTTTCCAAGGCGAAGAACCCGCTGATCATCACCCAGAGCCCGGAGCTCGCTCCCGATTTCGAACCGCTCGCCGGCTTCGTCGAGAAATTCGCGCTGCCGACCGTCGAAATGTGGGCGACCCGCCTGGCACTGCCGAGCGACCACCCGATGATGATCGGGCGGGACTCCACCCAGGTCCTGAAGGAAGCCGACGTCGTCGTCGTCATCAATGCCGCCGTGCCGTGGATATCCGATCATACGGGCCTTGCCGAAGGCGCAAAGGTCATCGCCATCGGTCCGGACCCGCAGCATAGCCGCGTGCCGATCCGCAGCTTCGAGATCGACATCGCGCTTGCCGGCGGCACCAACAAGACGATCGCGGCCCTTGCCGCGGCGATGGCCGAACGTGTGCCGGCCAGCGAAACCTTCTCCGAACGCCGCGAGAAATGGGTAAAGATCAAGGCAGCCCAAGCCGAAGCCGCCGACAGGCGCGCCGCCATGGGCAGTGGTTCGCCGATGACGCCGGCCTTCGTCAGCCGCTGCGTCTCCGACATTATGGATGAGAAAACGACTATCGTGAACGAACTCGGCATCGATCCATCGGTGATGAGCTTCAAATATCCGAAGTCCTATTTCTCGACACCGCTTTCCGGCGGTCTCGGTTTCGGCCTCACAGCCGCGCTCGGCGCCCAACTCGGCGACCGCAGCCGCCAGGTGATCGCCACGATCGGCGACGGTTCCTACATGTTCGCCAACCCTGTCGCTTGCCACCAGACCGCAACCGCGCTGAAGCTGCCGCTGCTGACGATCGTCTTCAACAACGGCATCTGGAACGCCGTGCGCCGCTCGACGCTCTACATGTATCCGGACGGCAGTGCTGCGACGGCCAATACCATGCCGATCACCGCGCTCGACCCGGCTCCCGACTATGCCGCCGTCGCCCGCGCCCACGGCGCCCATGCCGAACGCGTCGAGACCGGTGCCGATCTGCCGGCGGCGCTGCAGCGGGCACTCGCCGCGACCAGGAGCGGCCGGCAGGCCATGCTCGAAGTCATGGTTTCCTACTAGGAGGCGTCGGTCATGGGGGGAGCCGGAGACGACGCAAGGACGATAGAGACGCTGGCAGAGTTCCGCCGGCGCTATCCGATGGTCGGCGATCTCGAAAAACGGGCGAAATGGCGGATACCGCGTTTCGCCTATGAATTTCTGCAGGGCGGCGCCGGCGATGAAACCGGCCTCGACCGAAACCGAACCGCGCTGCAGGCGGTCGAAATCGTCCCGCGCTACGGCATCGACGTGTCCAAGGTCGATACCTCGGTCGAACTTTTCGGCCATCGTTACGCCGCCCCGATCGGCATCTCGCCGATCGGCTTCGACGGCATGATGTGGCCGGGTGCCACTGAGCGTTTCGCCAGGGCCGCCCAGGTCCACAACATCCCCTATCTGGTCAGCACGCTCGCCTGCGCGACGATCGAAAAAGTCGTGGAATGGGCGCCTGACGTCACCTGGTTCCAGCTCTACCCGATGGCGCCGAACAATCACCAGTACAGTCTCGAAATGACTGACCGCGCCCGCGTCGCCGGCGCCAAGGTTCTGGTCGCGACGCTGGACGTGCCGGTGCGTGCCAAGCGCCCCCGTGATCTGAGGAATGGCCTCACCATGCCCTTCAAGCTCACGCCGAAGGCGATGTTGGCGGCGGCCGTGGCGCCCTTCTGGCTAAACGCGATCCGCCGCAAGGGCATGCCGACCTTCGCCAATATGGCCGGTTTCGCCGGCGCGCCAGACCGTGTGACCACCTCCGCCTTCGTGCAGAAACATATCGGCGGCGGCTTCCCCTGGGAGCAGATCGCCCGTCTGCGCGACAGGTGGCCGGGGCCGATGATGGTCAAGGGCGTCATGCACCCGGCAGATGCCGAAAAGGCGCTGGAACTCGGCTTGAACGGTGTCGTCGTCTCCAACCACGGCGGCCGCCAGTTCGATGCGGCACCGGCGACGATCGACGTCCTGCCGGAGATTGCCCGCACCGTGGGCACGCGCGGCACCGTGCTGTTCGACAGCGGCGTCGTCTCCGGCGTCGACATGATGCGCGCGATTGCCTGCGGTGCCCATTCGTCCTTTGCCGGTCGTGCCTTCATGCTCGGCCTTGCCGCACTCGGAGACCATGGCGCCGCCCACATGGCGCAGGCCTTCATCGAAGAATACCGCATCACACTGGGCCAGAGCGGACTGCTGAATACCGGAGAGGCCCGCCGCGCGACCGTGCGCCATTCCGGTGCGTGGACGGCCGAAGATTTCCAACCTCACTTCTAATCGACCATGTCTCCGGGGAGGAGAAACCCATGAAAGTTGCCGACGCCATCGTGGAAATTCTGAAACGCGAGGGGATCGAGGTCATCTGCGGTTACCCGGTGAACCACGTTCTCGAACACGCGGCCATGGCCGATGTCCGCCCGATTATCGTGCGCCAGGAGCGCCACGGCCTGCATATGGCCGACGCCATGTCGCGGTTGAGTTCCGGCAAGACGATCGGCGTCTTCGCCATGCAGCTCGGACCGGGCACGGAAAATGCCTACGGCGGCATTGCCCAGGCCTATTCGGAATCCGTGCCGCTGCTGGTCCTGCCGATGGGCTATGAACGCCGCGTCGCGCATGTCGATCCGAACTACAATGCGACCCGCTCGATGCGCGACATCACCAAGTCCGCCGAGCCGATCACCTCGGCCGCCGAGATCCCGAACATTTTTCGACGGGCTTTCTCCAAATTGCGCAACGGTCGCGGCGGTCCGGTGCTGATCGAGATCCCGAACGACATGTGGCAGGACGACGTGCCCGAGCCGCTGGACTACCGGCCGGTTCTTTCCACCCGCTACGGGCCGGACCCGATCGCGGTACGCGACGCCGTCGACCTGCTGCTCGCCGCCAAGCGGCCGATCCTCTATGCCGGACAGGGCATTCATTACGCACAGGCCTGGCCGCAGCTGAAGCAGCTCGCCGAACTGCTGGCAATCCCGGTTTCCACCAGTCTCGAAGGCAAGAGCGCGTTTCCGGAAACTCATCCGCTGTCTGTCGGCGCCGGCGGGGCGGCGATCTCAAAGACCTTGCGCCACTTCCTCGATAGCTCCGACCTGATCTTCGGCATCGGCTGCTCGTTCACCGAGACCGCCTTCGGCGTGCAGATGCCGCTCGACAAGACAGTCATCCACGCCACGCTCGACCCCGATCACGTTAACAAGGATCTCGAAGCCAAGGTGGCGTTGGTCGGTGACGCGGCGCTGACGCTCGACGCGGTTCTCGCCGAGCTCGAAGCCCGCAAGATCTCGCCGCGCGACCATACCGAAGTCGCCGCCGAGATCGCCAAGATCCAGGCGGAATGGCTGGCGGAATGGATGCCGAAGCTCACCGCGCCGGACGCGCCGCTGTCGCCCTACCGCGTTCTCTGGGATCTGCAGCACACGGTCGATATCGAAAACACCATCATCACCCATGACGCCGGCAGCCCGCGCGACCAGCTTTCGCCTTTCTGGAAATCGGTGAAGCCGCTCACCTATATCGGCTGGGGCAAGACGACCCAGCTCGGTTATGGCCTCGGCCTTGCCATGGGCGCCAAGCTGATGCATCCCGACAAGCTCTGCATCAATGTCTGGGGCGATGCGGCAATCGGCTTTACCGGCATGGATTTCGAAACCGCGGTGCGCGAGCGCCTGCCGATCCTGTCCATCCTGCTCAACAATTTCTCGATGGCGATGGAACTGCCGATCATGAAGGTCTCGACGGAGAAATACCGCTCGACCGACATTTCCGGCGATTACGCCGCCTTCGCCCGCGCGCTCGGCGGTTACGGCGAACGCGTTACCGAGCCGAGCGAGATCATCCCGGCGATCAAGCGCGGCATCGAACAGACGAGACAAGGCGTGCCGGTTCTGCTGGAATTCATCACACGACAGGAAATCGCCCGGTCACGCTACCACCGCATGCTGACGGGTGAGAAGAAATGACCTCCCTGCAATCCACCATCGATGCCCTGAAGCTCCACTTCGGCGACCGGCTTTCGACCACGGAAGCGGTGCGCGAGCACCACGGCCACGACATGTCCAGGCAGCCGACCAGGCTGCCGGATGCGGTGGTCTATGCCGAAAGCGAGGACGAGGTGGCGCGCGTCGTCTCGGCCTGTTTCGAAGCGGGCATATCGGTAACGCCGTTCGCGGCAGGCTCGTCGATGGAAGGTCACACGATCCCGCTGAAGGGCGGGATCTCGCTCGACCTCACCCGCATGAACCAGATCGTCCAGGTCAATCACGAGGATTTCGACGTGCAGGTGCAGGCGGGCGTCACCCGCAAGCAACTCAACGCCCATATCCGCGACACCGGCCTGTTCTTCCCCGTCGACCCCGGCGCCGACGCCTCCCTCGGCGGCATGGCCTCGACGCGCGCCTCCGGCACCACGGCCGTGCGCTACGGCACGATGCGCGAAAACGTGCTGGCACTGCGCGTCGTCACGCCACAGGGCAACATCATCACCACCGGCCGCCGGACGAAAAAGTCCTCGACCGGCTACGACCTGACCAAGCTCTATGTCGGCGCGGAAGGTACGCTCGGCGTCATCACCGAGGTGACCGTCAGGCTCCACCCGATCCCGGAAACCATCGCGTCGGCCGTCTGTGCCTTCGAAACGATGCGCGGCGCGGTGGAGGCCGTCGTCGCGACCATCCAGAGTGGCATCCCGGTCGCCCGGATCGAATTCCTCGATGAAGTGGCGGTCGAAGCCGCCAACCGGCATGCCGGCCTGACCCTCAAGCTCGCTCCGACCCTCTTCCTGGAATTCCACGGCAGCCCGCGCTGGGTGGAGGAGCAGTCGAACACCGTGCGCGAGATCGCCAACGAGTTCGGCGGTTCGGACTTCGAATGGTCGACCCGCACCGAGGACCGCGAGCGGCTGTGGAGGGCCCGCCACGAGACGATCTATTCCAACCAGACACTGCGCCCCGGCTGCAAGGCGTTTACCACGGACGTCTGCGTACCGATCTCGCGGCTTGCCGAAGCGGTGCTCGCCGCCCGCGAGGACATCGACAATTCCTTCGTGATAGGCAAGATCATCGGCCATGTGGGTGATGGCAATTTCCATGTCGGCTACCTGATCAAGCCGGAAATCCCGCAAGAGCTTGCGGAAGCGGAACGCCTTGCCGAACGGCTCTACCAGCGCGCCATCGACATGGGCGGCACGTTCAGCGGCGAACACGGGATCGGCATTTCCAAACTGAAATACCTCCGCCGCGAACATGGAGACGCCGTCGACATGATGAACGCAATCAAGGCAGCCCTCGACCCCAAGGGCATCATGAACCCCGGCAAACTCGGCCAGGTGGAGTAAAGGCAGACGCCGGCGTCAAGTCGGTCAGCGGCTGAGCTCGATACGGCTGGTGACCACCGATTTGCCGCTCGAAAGATCCCTGTCGATCGTCTGGAGCCTGAGGCGATCGGTGCCGATCTTCTCGATGCTCATGTTGGCTGTCCGATCACCGTTGATTACCCTTGCCCAGCGGACGCCGAGATTGATCGCATTGCCTCGCCGGTTGCCGGAAAGGACCGAAGGCTGGCCCGAGGGACCGACATAGGTGCCACGATAACCCCGATCCGAAGCCCGGAGGTCGGCTGATATGCTGCGCCGGACGACCAGCAGGCCGCGGCAGGTTCCCTGCATCGACAGGGTGGTCGCGCCGGCCGTCGTGGTGAAGCTGCAGGTGACATCGATGGGACTCCCCCCGATGCGGGTGAGAACCGTGCCGTTGCCGCTCCAGTCGCCGGCAAGCGCTTTCAAGAAATCGCCTTCGGCCGCCAGAGCCAAGCCCGGCGAAAAAGCAAACGCGGTAAACGCGGCGGAGGCGAGAAATGAACGCATGGCGACGATCCATCTGAATGCTCGCATCGAACGCCGGTTGAGCCATTCTGTTCCATCTGGCATCCCAAGCCGCCATCGATCGCACAATCCCGCCGGTCCTCTTGAAGCTGATGCATATCGAAGTCGGCGATCAACTCACGCTTGATGTCGCCAACGGTGAATTGATCGCCCGTCCTGTCGAGAGCGGCCGCAAGCGCTATACCCTTAGCGAGTTGCTGAAGGGGAGCGATGCCATGGTGACGCTGAATGCCGCGGTCGCCGATGCTCACGAAGGCGATCCGACAGGGCACGAGATCTGATGATCCGCAGCAACGTGCCGAGGCGTGGCGCAGAAAACCGCCCAATTTATCGAGACGCTGGACGAGGCAACCATGAACGAAATCGTCTCCCGCGTGGTCAGCGCCATCGACCAGGCCCCGGAACCAGCCTGATCTCTTCCCTTCATCCTCCCCTGCCCTAACTGCGTTTCCGGGAGAGGAAGAAGGAGAAGCGAGCATGATCATCCGGTCTGGAAGCTGCCTTTGCGGCAAGGTGCGGTATTCCGTCAAGGATGCACCGCTCAGGATCGGGCTCTGCCATTGCGCCGATTGCCGCAAGGAAAGCGGCTCAAGCTTCGTCACCTTCGGCATCTGGCCGCGGCATGGCTTTGAAAGCACAGGCGAAGTCCGGTATTTCCGTGGGCGCGGTTTCTGCCCCGAATGCGGCTCGCGCGTCTTCAACGAGAGCGACGGCGACGAGATCGAGATCCGGGTCGGATCGCTCGACATGGCGCCGACCGATCTCGAACCGATCTATGAGATATGGGTGAAGCGGCGGGAGAACTGGCTGAGCCCGCTTCCCATCCCGCAGTTCGAAGAAGATCGCAATTGACGCAGTCGCCACGGACCGCCCCCCGAGAGTGCCGTCGAACTGAAGGGAAACGAACAAATGTCCGAACAGATCGACAAGGCGATCGCCATCGCGACCCAGGCGCATGAAGGACAATCGTCGAAGACCGGCGGTCCGTTCATCGACCATGTCAGACGAGTCGCTGAAAATGTGGCTGGCGAAAACGAAAAGCAGGTCGCCTGGCTGCATGACGTGGTCGAAAAATGCCCCGGCTGGACGTTCGAGCGGCTGCGCGAAGAAGGCTTTTCACAAGCGGTCGTCGATGCAGTCGATGCGATGAGCAAGCGCGACGGCGAGGAATATTTCGCCTTCGTCCGCCGCTCGATCGAGAACCCGCTCGCCCGCCCGGTGAAACGCGCCGACCTTACCGACAATCTTGCCCAGATGCGCAAGATGGGCGGCGACGGCTCGAAATTCGCCGAGGGCCTGCGCATCCTCAACGAACAATATCCGGCCTGACCCACGGAACCTTGAGCCGTCCCCGCCGTTCGTTTTCGCGCGGCAGAAGCCGCTCTCTGGCGATAGGATGGACTGTGGAACTCAAATCTCAGGTGGCATTGGTGACGGGGGCAGGCTCGGGAATCGGTAAGGCTGCAGCCCTGAAGCTTGCGGGAAACGGCGCCAAAGTGGGCGTACTCGGGCGCACGAAAAGCGAAATTGACGGCACGGCCCGGGAAATAGAAGAGGCGGGCGGCGAGGCGCTGGCGCTCGTGGCCGACGTTTCCGATGAGAACCAGATGCGCGAGGCGATCAACCGGCTTGCGAAGAAATTCGGCCGGCTCGATATCGTCGTCGCCAATGCCGGCATCAACGGCGTCTGGGCGCCGATCGACGACCTGAAGCCGGAAGAATTCGACAGGACGATCGCCATCAACCTGCGCGGCACCTATCTGACGCTTCACCTCACCGTGCCGCATCTGAAGGCACGGGGCGCCGGCGCGATCATCGTCGTCTCCTCGATCAACGGCAACCGCACGTTCACGACACCCGGCGCCACCGCCTATACCGCGACCAAGGCCGCGCAGGTGGCGATAGTGCAGCAACTGGCGCTGGAACTCGGCAAGCATCACATCCGCGTCAACGCCGTCTGTCCCGGCGAGATCGAAACCAATATCGGTGAAAACACCAATCTGCGCCACGAGGAGGAAACCGCAATTCCGGTGAAATGGCCGCAGGGCCAGGTTCCGATCAGCGACGGCAAGCCGGGAAAGAGCGAGGACGTCGCCGAAGTGATCGCCTTCCTCGCCTCCGACCGCTCCCAGCATGTGACCGGCACCCCGATCTACGTGGACGGCGGCCAGGGGCTGCTGAGGTAGGCACCCGCGTCTGCCGCTGATCGCCAGATCGTGAACTAGGGGGCGGCGGTGATCGGGCCGCCGCCCTTTCCTCCGGAAGATCGGTCGAGGTGATCGCCGCGGAACCAACCCGCTCCGTCCTTCAAAGCCTGCAATTTGCTTTCCACGAGTTGAAACTACCGGATCGCAAGAACAACTGCTCTCCCGGTTCGCCTTTTGCGGCCGACCACCGGCCGACGCTGCCCGCCAGCATAAAGATAAAGGTTGAAATGCGGAGGGAAATCGGCAATTTCCTGTCTGGAATGGAGGCTGATCCCATGTCCAGCACATCAGCGGCAAAAGCGCCGGTCGTCATCATCGACCTGCAGACCAACATGTTCGACGGCCTTGTCGAGCCACCACTCCACGAGGCTGATCTCCTCACCAACCGCGCCCGCAAGGTGATCGACTGGGCGCGGCGCGACGGCCGAGCGATCGCCTTCGTGCGCCACGACGGGCCGGAGGGCGATCCGCTGGCGCCGGGAGAGCCCGGCTGGCCCGTCTGGCCGGCACTCGGCCAGCGGGATGACGAGCCGACATTCGCAAAGTCGGTGCGGGACGCCTTCAGCAACCCGGAACTCGGCAAATGGGTCGAGAGCCAAGGCGCGCCGGAAGTGGTGATCCTCGGCGCCCAGACGGATTTCTGCATCGCCGGTACGGTAGAGGGCGCGATGGCCGCCGGGCTGAAGGTGACGGTAGTTTCCGATGCCCACAGCACGCTCGATCAGCCTGAAGAGAACGCCGCCGCTATCATCCGCCGCTACAATGCCCAGTTCGCCAAGGCCGGCGCCAATCTGGTGACGAGCGAGGCGCTTACGGGCTCGCCGGCCGCCTGAGACCGGTTCCTCGCATTCGAACCAGCACAACGACGAATATGGCTGCAGCGTCGAAAACCGCGGACACTTCCTCCTCGAGACATTGGCCGCCGTTCGCAAGGTCCGGCCCAGGCACCGTCCGCCTACGGCTCGCTTCGGCGTCACCGAGTTTGACGGCCGTGATGAGGAAACCCTGCAGGAACGGCGCCTGCCATGACCATCTGGTGTCGGCGCTTCCCCTCACGTCACCCTGCGACAGCCAAGGGCCGGCTGCAGTGTGCATAGATTCTCTGGCTGATTTCGGCAGGCTGTCCTGTGCCGTCCATGAATGTGAGGAGCGGCTTCATCGCAGTCCATCGCGCCTTGATCGAGTCAATACGTTCAGATGACTTTTCTTCGTGCTTGAGACTGTCGCCGTCACGCGCGCGCAGCCGCTGCAGAAGCGCCTCGGTAGGGACCTCGAGGTAGAACGCGAAATCCGGACGCGTCACGCCGCCATTGATCTCGATCAGAAAATCGGGGTCGACGCCTCGGTGAGTGAAGACGGCAAACGTCGCGAGAACGTATCGGTCGGAGATCACGACGGCCCCGCGGTCCAGGGCCGGATCGATGACTTCCATGACATGCCGATGCCGGTCGGCGGCCGCAAACAGAGACAGAATGCGGGCTTTTTCAGCGCTGCCGCCGTGGTCGTGAAAATGCTCGACAATCGGCGCGTCGCGATACCAATCGGTTGGCTGCCGGGTCAAAACGACCTCCCGTCCAGCGTCCCTGAACCGTTGCGTCAGCCTCTCGATCTGGGTGGATTTGCCCGAACCATCGAAGCCGTCGATTGTGATGAACAGACCACGATTCGCCCGTTTGGGCCGAAACACCTTGCCAATGCGTGACGGGTCGAGACTGCTGACTGGAATCATCGGTTTTGTTCTCTCGAAAATTGTTCTTTGATGTGAACGCGGCAACTGCTGGTCAATTGGATTGGCGAAACTCTGCCGCTGCTTCCGGGTTCTTGGAATTCACGAAGACCCGCGACATGTCCGGGGTCGTCATCTCCAAGCGCTGTGAAACCATTCGGGCTTGCTTCCGCACGTTCGGCCGGTTCGCGCCTGCTGGTCGCAGGATGACGATGTCGCCTTTCCGTGGGGCGCAGCGCTGCATGACTTCGTCGCGGGTGATGCGGAGCTGTCCGTTCAGAAACGAATAGGCATCCTGTGGGGATGAGGAAAGATCCATGTCGCACCTCGAGTTTCTATAAATGAGATCATTCTCAATATTTACACTTTGGTACCGAAGTCAACCTCCGGCCACCGTGAGATGACCGCCATCCGTCGCCGGGGCCGAGGCGCGCTGACCGGACGCAGCGGCGGCAGATTGCCAATTGCACATGCAAAACAAGGGCATCGGTATCAATCGCGGCTTTTGTCTGGGTTTGATGCCGAAAGCGGTTGCGCGACAGGAATGGGTGGGGTATCAGTTTTGCGACACGTCTAGAAAAAAGGATGGTCGTTTGCTGCTGCTTGTCCTCTACTACGCTGCGGTAACCCTGGCCGGTGTGACGCGCGGTCTCTGGGTCGTCGCGCTCGGCTGGTCATCGGCCCTCGTCGGCGGGTCGGTCACGCTGATCGGCATCGCCTTTCTCGTCGGTCACCTCATCAACGTCCTGCTCGCCCCGGGCGTTGGCGCGCTGATCGACCGGCGCAGCCGCAAGCGTCTGGCAATGGTCGGCCAGGCGCTGTTCGGTGCCGCCATGGCACTGCCGGGCCTGGCCTATCTGCTCGGCTTCGAGCTCAGCTACGCGATGATCCTTTTCGTCGCGTGCTGCATCGCGGCGGCAGGACTTCTGCAGGGCGGCGCGCTCGACGCGATCCAGAAGTCCATCGTCGAGCAGGCCGATATCAGGCGGACCAACGCGATCGTAAACGGACTGCGGCAAGGCTCGATGATCGCCGGTGCCGGTCTTGGCGGGCTTGCGCTGATGTGGTTGCCGCTCCATGCCGCCTTCGCGCTTGGCGTGGTCCTCTGCGGCCTGGCGGTCCTGTGCGTGCTCGGACTGCCGGACGCCTATCCGCCATCGGGTGGGCGCCGGAGCTACATGGCGCAGGTGGCGGAAGGTTACCGGTTCTTCGTGCAGAAGCCGGAACTGGGCCGGCTGGCGGCGCTGATCGGGTTCAGCACGTCCGTGGGGCAGCTGTCGAACGTGCTGCTGCCGATGCTGGTGCAGCGCGAGCTTGCCGGCGGCAGCGGGCTGTATGGATTGATCGACGCCCTGTGGTCCGTGGGAGGGATCTCGGCCGCGGTTTTCGCCGCGCGAATCCTGCAGCGGTTCAATCTCGACGGTTTCGAGTATCTGGCCATCATCGCGCTCGGGCTTCTTGCCGCCAGCATTTCGGTCACCGCCTATCCGGGGGCGGTCGCGGTCATCTATTTCCTGATGGGCTTTGCGTTTTCGTTCTCGAAGATCCTGTGTGACGGGCGAATGATCGAGCTGGCCGACCTGGAGTCGATCGGCCGGGTGCGCACCCACACGCAAGCGGTCACCAGCGCCTTCGGACTGCTGGTGTTTTCGATGCCCGCAGTCACCGGCCTGGAAGACGTGAACCTCCAATATGTCTTGTGGGGCACAGGCATCGCCACCATCGCGGCGGGGATCTATCTCCTGGACCTGCAGGCCAGCGGCAACCGGGCGGCGCTTCGACAGGCAAACAGCAAAAATGATCCGCATCAATGAACGTCATTACTCAGTTGCGAGGCTGTCGC
>NZ_JBDIUU010000008.1:0-340618 GCF_039631515.1 Neorhizobium tunisiense
TGGCCGAACCCCGGCCCTGCCCTGCCGCAGCAGTTCACGTTCACGAGCTGAGCGGGCACGCGCTGATTTACTCCAACTGTGCCGCCGCCCGACCGGCGGCGGCACCCTTCCGGTCCCATTGCATCAACTGCCCGAACGATGGTCTAAGGCTTTCGTATTGGCATGCCGTGCAATCCGAATTGCGAGCTTTGCATGCTGAAATTTATCATCAAACGTCTGTTATGGATGATCCCGTCGCTGTTTGCGGTGAGCTTCCTCGCCTTCGTTCTGATCCAGCTTCCGCCGGGCGACTTCGTCACCACCTATATCGCGACGCTTGCCTCTTCCAACGAAGTGGTCGATCAGAACACCGCAGCTGCACTGCGCGAGCGGTTCGGCCTCGACCAGTCCATGCTGGTGCAATATCTGAAATGGATCTGGGGTATCATCAGCCGCGGCGACTTCGGTATCTCGTTCGAATGGCAGCAGCCGGTCTCGGGTCTGATCTGGGAGCGCATGGCGCTGACCCTGGTACTCGCGCTCGCGAGCCTGATCGCCACCTGGGCGCTGGCGCTGCCGATCGGCGTCTATTCCGCGGTGAAGAAATACTCGATCGGCGACTACGCCTTCACGGCCTTCACCTTCTTCGGCCTGTCCATCCCGTCCTTCCTGCTCGCGCTGGTGCTGATGTATGTCGCGGCGGTTGAATTCGGCGCGGACGTCGGCGGGCTGTTCTCGCCGGAATACGAGATGGCCTCCTGGAGCCTTGCCAAGATGTACGATCTGCTGACACATCTGTGGCTGCCGGTCGCGATTTTGGCGATTTCTTCCACCGCAAGCCTGATCCGCGTCATGCGCGCCAACATGCTGGACGAGCTGCCCAAACCTTATGTGACGACGGCGCGTGCCAAGGGTCTTTCCGAATTTCGACTGCTGATCAAATACCCGCTGCGCATCGCACTCAACCCGTTCATCTCGACGATCGCCTGGCTGTTGCCGAACCTGATTTCCGGCTCCGTCGTCGTTGCGATCGTCCTCAACCTGCCGACCGCCGCCCCGCTGCTTCTGCAGTCACTGATGGCACAGGACATGTATCTGGCCGGCGCCTTCGTGCTTTTGATCTGCGCGCTCACCCTGATCGGCTCCCTGATCAGCGACATCCTGCTTGCGCTGGTCGATCCGCGCATTCGGCTCGAATAGGAGAACACCCATGGTCGATGTCTCCATCACCAATGTCAGGCCGGACCGCGCCGCCGTTGCCTCGCAATGGCAGCTCATCTGGTGGGCTTTCAAGCGGCACAAGCTCGCCATGGCCGCACTTGTCGTCACCGTCGCGATGTACATTGTCGCGATCTTCCCGGGCTTCTTCGCGATCAACGATCCGATCATGCAGAACGCCCGTTCGACCTTCCACCCGCCGCAGAGCATTCATTTCCTCGATACGGCCAACGGGTTCAGTTTCGGCCCGTATTATTACGGGATGAAGCTGACGCGTGATCCGAACACGCTTGCCGCCATCTTCGTCAAGGATACCAATACGAAGATCCCGATCCAGTTCTTCGGGCGTGGCTACACCTATTCGGTGCTTGGCCTGTTCGAGACGGACATCCACCTCATCGCCACCACCGACAAGAGCAAGCCGCTCTATCTCTTCGGCGCCGATCGTCTCGGACGCGACGTCTACAGCCGCACGGTGCAGGGTGCACAGATCTCGCTGTCGATCGGCCTTGTCGGCGTGTTCCTGTCGCTGCTGCTCGGCATCGTGCTCGGTGGCATTTCCGGATATTACGGCGGCCGGATCGACTTCGTCATGCAGCGCGTCATCGACTTCGTGCTGTCGCTGCCAACCATTCCGATCTGGCTGGCGCTCGCCGCAGCCTTGCCGCAGGGCTGGCCGGCAGCGCTGCAATACATGATGATCACCATCATCCTGTCTTTCACTGGCTGGGCACAGCTTGCCCGCGTCGTGCGCGGCCGCTTCCTGTCGCTGCGAACCGAGGAATTCGTCGCCGCCGCTCGTCTCGACGGCGTCTCGGAAGGCCGCATCATCTTCCGCCATATGCTGCCGAGCTTCTCGAGCCATATCATCGCCTCGATGACATTGGCCGTGCCGGCGATGATCCTGGCGGAGACATCGCTCTCTTTCCTCGGCCTCGGCCTGCAGCCGCCGACAGTCTCCTGGGGCGTTCTTCTGCGCGAGGCGCAGAACATCCGCTCCATCGCCACCGCGCCATGGCTGTTTATGCCGGGGCTCGCGGTCGTCGTCGCCGTCATGGCGCTCAACCTTTTCGGCGACGGTCTGCGTGATGCGGCCGACCCGTACAACAAGTGAGGCGCGGATGACTGATATCCTATCCATCACGCCCCGTCCTTCGATGGCGGCGGGCAAGACGCTGCTCGAAGTAAAGAACCTAGTGACGGAGTTTCCGCTTCGCACCGGCATCTTCAAGGCGGTCAACGACATCTCCTTTTCGATTGAGCCCGGCAAAACCCTGTGCGTGGTCGGCGAAAGCGGTTCCGGCAAATCCGTCACCGCCCGCTCGATCCTGCAGATCATCGATTCGCCCGGCCGCATCGCCTCCGGCTCGATCATCCTCAACCGCCAGGACGGCACCTCGATCGACCTCGCCAGGCTTGATCCGCGCAGCAAGGCGATCCGCGCGGTCCGTGGCCGCGACATCGCGATGATCTTCCAGGAACCGATGTCGTCGCTTTCGCCGGTGCACACCGTCGGCGACCAGATCACCGAAGTTCTGCGGCTGCATTTGAACATGAGCAAGGCGCAGGCCCGCAAGGAAGCCGCAGAACTGCTCCGGCAGGTGGAAATCCCCAATCCGGAACAGGCGCTCGACCGCTACGCCTTCCAGTATTCCGGCGGCATGCGCCAGCGCGCCATGATCGCCATGGCGCTTGCGTGCAAGCCGCAGCTGCTGATCGCCGACGAGCCGACCACCGCGCTCGACGTGACGACCCAGGCGGAAATCCTCGACCTGATCAAGCGCCTGCAGCAGACGACCGGAATGGCGGTTCTGTTCATTACCCACGACATGGGCGTGGTGGCACAGATCGCCGACGACGTGCTGGTCATGCATCACGGCGTCATCAAGGAATACGGGCCGGTCGACCAGATCTTTCATACGCCGAAGGATGCCTATACGAAGATGCTCATCGGCTCCGTGCTGAAGCTGGAGCAGAAGGCGGAAATCCGTCTGGCGCGACCGCCGCTCGACACGACCGCCGAACCGATCCTCGACATCCGCAACCTCTCCATGCATTTCGGGGAGATGAAGGCGCTGAACGACGTCTCGATCGCTCTGCTGCCCGGCGAGACGCTCGGCATCGTCGGCGAAAGCGGTTCCGGCAAGACGACCCTGGGCCGCTCGATCATGCGGCTCTACGATCCGGCATCCGGCGAAATGCACTACCGCCGCGCCGATGGCAAGGTGGTCGATCTCGCCAAGCTTGAGGGGCGCGAACTGAAAGCAGCCCGTCGCGAGCTGCGCATGGTCTTCCAGGACCCGTTCGGTTCGCTCAACCCGCGCATGACCGTCGCGCAGGTGATCGGCGAGCCGCTGCTGGTCAACGGGCTGTCGAAGGGCAAGGAACTCGACGAGCGGGTCTGCCACCTGATGGATCAGGTCGGCCTCGACCCGGCCGGGCGGGAACGTTACCCGCACGCCTTTTCCGGCGGCCAGCGCCAGCGCATCGGCATCGCCCGGGCGATCACCCTCAATCCGCGCATCATCGTCGCCGACGAGGCGACCTCGGCGCTCGACGTCTCGGTGCGCTTCCAGGTGCTGGATCTCCTGATGCGGCTGCAGGACGAGTTGAAGCTCGCCTACATCTTCATCAGCCATGACATCGGCGTCATTCGCTACATGTGCGACCGGGTCGGCGTCATGTATCGCGGCAAGCTCGTCGAGGTGGGCGAGGCGGAGAAGGTCTGCAACAACCCTGATCACCCCTACACGCAGGCACTGATTTCGGCCATTCCCCGGCCGGATCCTCGCGATCGCGATCGCTCGAAGCGGTTCCGGTACATCGAACCCAGCCCCCACATCGATCCCAGCAACGTCAAGAATAGAAGTTCTGCGCGATGAAGATCACAGGAATCCGCACCTTCCTCATGCATGCCGGCCAGCCGCACCGTTCCAAATGGGCGTCCGACGGACATGCGGACCATGTCACCGGGCACAAGCTTGAAGGCACGCGCAACTGGCTTTTCCTGAAGATCGACACCGATGAGGGCATTACCGGCATCGGCGAATGCTCCGGCTGGCCGCGCGTCATCGAGACGGCGATCAGGGATCTCGCACCACTCCTGATCGGCGAAGACCCGACGCATATCGAAAAGCTGTGGCAGAAGATGGCGATCGCCATGATGGGCCACGGCATGATCGGAACGGTTGGCGGCGGCGCCATGACCGGCATCGACATGGCGCTCTGGGACATCAAGGGCAAGGCGCTCGGCGTCCCGGTCTGGAATCTGCTCGGCGGCAAGGTGCGCGACCGCATCCAGATCTATTCGCATGCCAACACCGTGGAACAGGCGCTATCGGTGAAGAACCGCGGCATCAAGATGCTGAAATGCGGCGGCGTCGCCGATCCGCTCCGCAAGGTCGACATGCTGCGCGAAGCCGTGGGCGACGAGATGGATATCGCGATCGACCTGCACGGCCCCCCGTGGATGACGCCGGCCGATGCCTGCCGCCTGGTGCGCAAGCTCGAGCCCTATGAACTTATCTGGGTCGAAGACCCGATTGCCCCGGACAATCTCGAGGGCTACCGCCGCATCCGGGATGCTGCACATGTGCCGCTTGCAGCCGGCGAACGCAGCGCGACGATCTTCGGCGAGCGGCAGCTTATCGAAGAGGAACTGGTTGACGTCATCCAGCCCGACACGGGTCGCGCCGGCGGCATCACCCAGATGAAGAAGATTGCCGCGATGGCGGAGGCCCATCACATTCAGGTGGCGCCGCATTCCGGCTCGCTCGGGCCGGTCGCCGAATATGCCGCGCTCCACCTCATGGCCGCCATTCCGAACGCGCTTATGCTCGAGCGCATCGACGACGACTGGGAAGGCCGCTCGCACGTCATCGTGCCGCACCCCGTCCAGGAGGGCGGTTCGATTGCCGTGCCGGACGCACCGGGCCTCGGCTGCGATATCGACGAGGAATTCGTCGCCCGCTTCCCGAGTGACGGCAACGTCTCGGTGCCGGTGCAGGAAAGCAATGGCTCCTATGCTCCGGGTACCTATGGCGAACGCCTTTACGTGCAGATGCGCTTGTCGCGGCGGCATTACTTCAACACCTAGCCGCGGCGCGTTCCTCCGAGCGCCCAAGGAACGCTCCAAACCACAAATACCTTGGTCCGAACATCGGTTCCGGTTTTCGTACCAAGGCCGCAAGAGGTAACTGCAGATATGAAAATAGATCGCATGCGGGTGTTCATGACCCGCGACAAGGACCGCCCGCGTGTCATCGTCGCGCTCGATACCGACGACGGCCTGACCGGCTGGGGCGAATGCTACAACCACGGGCCGGACAAGGCGCTGCCGCCGCTCCTGGACTATCTTTACGGCTTTATCGCCGGCCAGGACCCGACGCGGGTGGACTACCTCGTCAATCTGATGATCCAGCAGAGCCGGTTTCCTCCCGGTGCGATGGGGCTTGCGGCAATCGCCGGCCTCGACCATTGCCTCTGGGATCTGGCCGCGAAAGCCGCGGGCCTGCCGGTCTACAAGCTGCTCGGCGGCGAGGTGCGCGACAAGATCAAGGTTTATGCCGGCGTCTACACCGCGCCGGACGCCCCGGCAGCGCGCGACGAATTCGACCGGTTGAACGAAGGCTGGGGATTCACCGCGTTCAAGCTCAGCCCCTGGCGGATCGATATGCATACCAACCGCTGGGGCAATGTGGTGAAGGCGTCCGCGGACTACTTCCGCCAACTCCGCGAAACGGTCCGCGACGATTACGAGATCGCCTTCGACGCGCATGCCAAGATCTATGAGCCCGCCGCCGCCCGGCAGCTCGGCAACGCGCTTGCACCTTACGACCCGCTGTTTTACGAGGAGCCGCTCCGGCCGGAAAACATTGAGGCCTGGGGCGAACTCAAGCAGGGCCTCGAATGCACGCTGGCGACTGGCGAAAGTCTCTACAGCCGCTACGAATTCCTGCGTCTGCTGCAGGTGAAGGGCGCGGATCTGATCCAGCCGGACATCTGCGTCGTCGGCGGACTTTCCGAAATGCGCCGCATCGCGACGCTTGCCGAGGCCTTTTATGTCGGCGTGGCGCCACACAACCCTATGGGACCTTTGGCAACGGCGGTAAACGTGCATTTCTCGGCCGCCCAACAGAATTTCAAGATCCTCGAATACCGCCTGCCGACAGGCCAGGCCTACGTCTATGGCGGGACCGAAGTCGAGACACGGGAAGCGTCGGCGCGTTACGTCGCCGATCCCTATCTGCCGAAGGACGGTTATCTCGAACTTCGCCCGGACCGTCCCGGCTGGGGCGTCGAGATGGATGAAAAGGCGATGCATGAGGACGGTTACGTCCATTGGCAGCGTCGGGTCCCGAAGCGGCCGGACGGATCCTATGCTTTCGCCTGAAATGACAGGAAAGGGTTGGCTAAGCATTCGAAGCGGGCCGCTTGAGGCTCGCTTCCTCCCTCAAAACGGCGGCCGGATGACCCATCTCGTCCATGAGCGGCTGGGTGACATCCTTGTGCCGACCGCCGGCCCGGAGTTCGAGCCGCTGAACTGGCCGAAGGCCGGCGCCTATCCGCTGTTTCCCTATCACAACAAGCTCCTCGGGGCGGCTTTCATGCATGGCGGCAAACGTTATGAAGTTCTGCCGCACCCGGCGCTTCGAACAGATGCCCAGCATGGCCCGGCCCATCGCCGCGCCTGGCAGGTGGCCTCGCTCGGCGCCGATCGGATCGAACTGGTGCTGGACTACCGCGCCGATCCGGACTGGCCCTTCGACTTCCGCGCTCAACAGCGCTTGGTGCTCGGCGACAACCGGCTCGACATAGAGCTTTCAATGACCAATACGGGACAGGCCTCCATGCCCGGTGGATTTGGCTGGCATCCGTATTTCGCAGCTGATCTCGGCAGGCCGGCATCTTGTGATGCCGGCAAGATTTGGCCGCCAGGTGACGCGGGCGTTCCAGACGGAACCCGATCTGAAGCGCGGAGTGCGAAAATGCTGCCGAGCGAAGCCCATACCCTTTTTCTTTCGGACTGGCAGCGGGCCACGGTTGTCACCGATGGAGGCATCGAGGCCACTTTGACCGCTGGGCCGGAACTGAAACACCTCGTCGCTCATCGCACCGCGGACTATGTCTGCCTCGAACCCGTATCGCACGTTGCCGGCGCCTTCGGTTTTCCCCTTGGCAGTGATTCAGGGCTTTTCGTGCTGCGAGCGGGGGAACAGCGCTCGGCAAGCTTTGCCTTTTCTTTCAAGGTCTTTTGAGAATGCCGCACGAGATCGGGCCACCGGAGCGGCGCGATAGTCCTCGTTAGAGGTTTTCATCTGGCCAGCTAAACTTCCTTCGTAGGCGTTGGCCAAGGGCCGGATCCTCCTCAAAGCGCGAGCTCGCGTCGAACCGTTTCCAGGCGCTCCATGGCAATGACGCCGTCGGCGATCGTCGGCGCGGGTGTTGTCGCGCCCCCGAGCGCGGGAACCACATCGGCCAGCAGCGAATGGTAACCCTTCGGATCCTCGTTGGCCGCCGCGGTGAAATTCGGTTTCCACGTCAGCGTGTCGCAGTCCTCCTTCAGCGTGGCGCCAAGGTCGTCGATCTTGAAGGGCGGATTGCGATGCCAGCGGATTTCGATCACGTCCTCCACCTCGATACGCTGGTGGTCACCCATCAGCTCTATCCGCTCGACGGGTGTGCCGCGCGACTGGATCGTACCCATGGCGATGTTGCCGATCGCTCCGCATTCGAACTCAAAAGCAACATGGAACAGCAGCCGGCCCGGAGCTTTCTCCACCTTCCGCGTCGAGATCGAACGAACCGGCGACACCAAAAAGGACGCCAGGTCCATGTAATGAACGCAGTGATGCAGGAAAAAGCCGGTGTAATCGACATTGCCAACGAAATACCCCGGCGCCGTCATGTAATAGCCGGTCAGGCCCAGCACCTCCCCGAAGCGGCCGGACTTCACGATATTCGCCGCCATGCGGTTGCCGATCGAATAGCGCTTCATGAAGCCGAGCAGCAGCGGCTTCTTCGCCTTTTCCGAAGCCGCCAGAAGCTCCCGCGCCCCGGCGGCGGAACCCGATGGCGGCTTTTCCATGAAGACAGGCAAGCCCCGTTCGAGCGCCGCCTTGCCGAAGGCGAGGTGCTGATCCGGACCGACAGCCATCCCGACCGCATCAATGCCCCGGGTCGAAAGCAAGGTCTGTGCGTCCGTCGTCAGGTTGGTGACGCCGAACTGGCGGCCGGCGTCCTTGAGGCGTTTGCCATCGATATCGCACAGCGCGACGATTTCGACGTCATGGCGCACGAGTTGGGGAAGCAGCATCTGGGTTGCGTGAACGCCGCAACCGATCCAACCGATTTTCAAAGTCATCGACGATATTCCGTAAGCAGGAGATGGGATTTCATGAATGCACTCGAAGCCTCGAGGCGATCGCTCTCGTCCTCGTGCGGCGGGCGCCATTGGGCAAACGGCACCCCGAAGCGGTCGTCATTGCGCCGGAACGGTTCAAGCGAAACCGGTCCTTCATAGCCGATCTCGTGAAGTGCCCTGCAGACGTCGACCCAATCGGTAGAACCCGTGCCTGGGAAGCCGCGGTGGTTTTCATTGGCCTGGAAATGCACCAGCCGGTCACCGGCGAGCCGGATGGCCTCGGCGATCGAGCTTTCCTCCATGTGCATGTGGAAGGTGTCGAGCATCAGCTTGACGGCTGGGTGATCGACGGCATCCAGCAGTTCCATCGCCTGCTGTGTGGTGCAGAGAACGTCGCTTTCGAAGCGATTGAGCGGCTCGACGGCCAGCACAACATCCATTTTGGCAGCGTGGTCTCCGGCTTGCCTCAGGCCTTTGACGCAACGCTCCTTGCGGGCCAGCCGTTCGGCCTCGTCGACCGGCTGCGGGGCACGACCGGCGAACACAAGAGGATTGCCTGTCAGCGGCCCGCCGACGATCTTCGAACCGAGGCCGGCCGCGCAATCGGCCGTATATTTCAGGTATTCGACACCGGCGCGATGGGCTTCGCCATCGGCCGACGCAAGGTTGCGCTGGAGGTTGACGCGGGCTGCGAGCACGACGCCGAGACCGGCATCGTCGAGCGCTTTCTTCGTCTCCCTGATGTCGAGTTCGCCGGCTTCCGGGACCAGAAGCTCCACGAAGTCAAAACCGTGCTGACGCATCTTTGCAAACAGCGGAAAATGCTCGGCCGTGAAGGGCCTGGCATACTGCATGGAAATCAACCCTATGGGGTTCATTGTCATTTCCTCTTTTTTCATTCCGTTCCGTCACTCCAGCCCTTCGCTTCTGCTCAGGCGTTTGTTATCCGAAACGATTCACTGGATCGCTTCATCGGCCAGGCCGATCATTCTTGGCCCTCATCCCTTGACCGCGCCCTGGGTCAGCCCGCCGATCAGGCGTCGCTGCACGAGAAGGAAAAGAATGGTCGCGGGCATTGCGCCGACCACTGCGCCGGCCGCCAGCAGGCCCCATTCGATCTGGTATTCGCCGATCAGCGTCTGGATCGCGACCGTGACCGGCCGCACGTTCCGCCCGCCGAGCGTCAGCGCATAGAGATATTCGTTCCAGGCGGTGATGAAGATGTAGATGCCGGTCGAGATGATGCCCGGCATGGTCAGCGGCAGGACTATCTTGCGCAGCGCCGTCAGGCGCGAACATCCGTCGGTCATGGCCGCTTCGTCGAGGCTTTTCGGGATGGCGCCGATATAGCTTGTCAGCATCCATACCGCGAACGGGATCGCCACCGTCGCATTGGCAAGAATCAGGCCGAAATGGGTGTCGAGGATGTTGAAGCGGCGCATCAGCACGAAGAGGGGCAGGATGAGCAGCACGATCGGGAACATGTTGATCAGGAGGAACTGCAGCATCAACAGCTTGCGGCCCGGAAAACGGAAGCGCGAAAAGGCATAGGCCGCCGTGACCGAGACGATCAGGCCGACGACAACCGTGCCGGCGGCGATGATCAGGCTGTCCAGCATGTTCTTGAGGAAGGATGTCTGCTCGATGAGCCGCACGTAGTTGTCGAGGCTCCAGCCGAGCGGCGAGAGCGACACGCCCGTGGCATTCAACACCGCGGTCGGCGTCAGCGATGTCAGGATCATCCAGGCGAAGGGCGCCATGGCGAAGAGGACGATCAGCAGGACCGGAAGGTCGGTGGTGATGATCCGGCGAAGTGCACTTTGTTTCATCGTTCCACCTCGCGCATCGTACGGGAGAGATAAAGAACCACGAAGGCGCCGAGCAGGATCGTGAAGGTGACGGCGATCGCGGTGCCGTATCCGAAATCGAGGTTCTGGCGCGCCTTGATGAAGGCATAGAGCGGCAGGGTGTGCGTGGCGTAACCCGGACCGCCGCCGGTCATGACGAAGATGACGTCCATGGAATTGGCGACCCAGATTACCCGCAGCAAACCTGCCGTCGCCAGCACCGGCGCGATACCCGGCAGCGTGACATGGACGAATTGCCGCCAGGTGGAAGCGCCATCGATCGACGCCGCTTCATATTGACTGCGCGGAATACCCTGAAGACCGGCAAGGATCATCACCGCGAAGAAGGGGAACCCCTGCCAGGTCAGGGTGGCGATAATCGCGTAGATCGCCACTTCGGGATCGGCGAGCCACGGAACTGCGGACTGGACAATCGACAGGTAGATGAGGATATCGTTGAGCACGCCCGTATTCGGATCGTAGATCCAGCGCCACATCAGCGCGATCACAACGCTCGGCAGCGCCCAGGGAATGATGATAAGCGCCCGTGCCAGCCCACGCCAGGGAAACTCGCGATTAAGGAGCAGGGCCGCGACAAGCCCGAGTCCCATCTGCAATGGCACGGTCAATCCGATCCAGATGATGGTGTTCCACAACGCCGTCCAGAAGACCGGATCGTTGAACAGCTTGACGTAGTTGCCGAAGCCCACGAACTTGCTGGCATTGGGGCGAAACAGGATCAAGTCATAGAAGCTCGTGAAGACGGCCTGCACCATCGGCATGAAGACGATGACGACGGTCACCACGACAGCCGGTGCAAGCAGCCAGTACGGCAGGAGCCGCTCTGAATAATGCCAGCGGAACTGCGTGCGGCGCTCCACGGGAGAATGGTTCGATCGGGACATGCGGATCCAGCCTCGAGGCGGGGAAAGAAGTCCCGACACAGGACGTGCCGGGACCGGAGGCGACTCTTATTGGGCAAACAGCGTCTGCAACTGTTCCATCATCTGCTTGGGCGTGATCTGGCCGGTCAGCGCCTGCTGCATGTTGGTCTGCCAGGCCGTGTTGACGAATTCCGAGACCGCCGAGGTCTGCGGCAGCACCCTGGCGAACGGCAAGGATTGTACGGTCGCCTCGACGAAACGGCGCTCATGGAGTTTCCAGTCGGCAGAGCCGCTCTTCGTGACGGTCAGCTGGCCTGTCGCGCCGTTGAAGGCGACGTTGTTCTGCCCTTCGGCAAGGAAAGAAATCCACTTCCAGGCAGCGTCCTTGACCGAAGACGATGAGAAGATCGCAAGCGACTCGTCGCCATACGACGTCCATTGGCCATTGCCGCATTTCGGAACCGGCACGGCGGAGACCTTGTCGCCGAGAGCAGCAACGAGATCCTTGGACGAACCGATATGGTGGATGGTCATGGCTGTCTTGCCGGATTTGAACGCGGCGACGATTTCCTGGAACCCGTCATTCGGCGCGGACGGCGGAATGACCTTGTCCTTCTGGAAAAGATCGACCAGCCATTGGTTGGCAGCGATCGCCTCGGGCTTGGTCAGGCCACCCGGCTTCAACTCGGCTCCCTGGGACAGGACGAAAGCGCCCCACTGGTCCCAGCCGCCCTTGCCGCCGCGCAGGCCGAAACCGTAGGTCTGCGGCGCATTGGTGAGCTTGATCGCGGCATTGCGGAAATCTTCGCAGGTCTTGGGCGGCTGCAGACCGGCCGCCTGGAAGAGATCGGTCCGGTAATAGAGATAAAGGACCACGTACTGGATAGGCAGGTAATACTGCTTTCCGTCCGGCCCCTTGTTCAGGTCGAGCAGATTGTCCAGCAGGTCGGCCTTGCCCTTCCATGCGTCGAGTTGCTTGCCGATCGGCTCCAGCGCACCCATTTCGGCAAGCCGGGGCTGGGCGAAGAGCTTCACCATCGCCGCATCCGGCGCATTGCCGCCGACCAGCGCGGTATAAAGATTGTCGTAATAGCTGTTCCACGGCACGTTCTCGGCTTCGATCTTGATGCCGGGATTGGCTGTCTCGAACTTCTTGACCAGGTCCGACATCGGGTTCGCCGGGTTGTCGAAATGGTACCAGAAGCGGACGGTTTCCGCCTTCGCCTGACCGAATGCCGCCGAAGCCGCAAGAGCGGCGCCAAGCGCGAGTGTCTTCAGAAATTTCATAGTCTCCTCCTCTTGATCGTTCACGTCATCGACGTTGTGTCAGTCGCCTTGCTGCACTGCCTGCGGCCGCCAACGCCTCCCGTGCGGCCGAAAGTTCATTCGTGTTCTGCAGGAAACCGTGGATGACGCCCGGCACGACGTGCAGTTCGTCGTCCCGGCCGAGAGCCTTGAGACGCTGGCTCAGGCTCACCGTGTCGGAAAGCAGCGGGTCCACCGCCGCAGCCATCAGATAAAGCGGCGGCAGCGCGACCAAGGCCGCATCGGACGCCATGAGGGGACAGGCAAGCGGATCGTCCTCTATTGCGTGCTCACCGGCATAAAACGACCAGTAGCGCTGCATCTTTCCGCGCGTAAGGGCCGGGCCTTCGGCGAAACGGACGTAAGATGCCGTTTCGAAAGAGCGCGCATAAGTGCCGTAAAAGAGCAGCGCGGCATCCGGCAGCCGTCGGCCCTCGGCCTGTTCATGCAGTATCGCTGCCAGAGCAATGTTGGCTCCCGCCGAGTCGCCGGAAATGACCAGGGGGCTAGGGCGGACGCCCTCGCCGGTAGTCGCCTCGAAAAGGCCTCGGAGCGTTGCAACGACATCCATGAGCCCGGCCGGATAGGGCGCTTCCGGGGCGAGCCGGTAATCGGGCATCACGACCGGCATGCCGCTTTCCAGCGCCAGAACCCGGGCGCAACGCTCATGGGTTTCCGGCGAGCAGAAGGCAAAGCCGCCGCCATGCACGAACAGTATGGCACCATCCGCGGCATCCGGCGGCACGAACACTCTAAGGCGACAGCGGGCCGAACCGAGGCGCTCATCTTCCGCTACCCAGACCTCCCCGACATTTGCCATGGCTGGCAGATTGACATTCCATCGCACATTGGCGGCAAGCGTCTGTGCACGACCTTCCGCCGGCAGAAGGGTCGTCGGATCCGGCAGAGGTCCGAGTTCCGTCGCAACCCGCTGCGTCAGCGCCAGCATTTCGTCCGAAAGCGTATCCGACAGTTCGGGGAGGTCGCTCACTGTGTCGCCTCCGGGAAAACTTCAGGCCCGAGATCGACGATGGTCGCGATATGATGGCGCATGGCAGCCGTAGCCCTCCCTGCATCGCCACTCTCGATCGCGTCGATGATGCTGCGATGCCGCAACGCCGTCGCCTCGAGATCCCGCGCCATCGGGCTTCGGGAAATCTTGAACCGGTGATTGTGCACGAGGCAGCGATGAAGGATCGGATCGAGTGCCGGCAGGTTGGCATCTTCGAAAATGCGCCGATGGAAATCGCGGTCGAAGGCCGCAAGCTCCAATTCGTCACCTGCCGCGGCCGCAACCAGCATCTTGTCGAGGAGGCTATCGAGCTCCTTGACCAGCGTACGGCTGCGAGCGCGCATGACGCGCGCCATGCCGTTGCCCTCTATCTGCTGGCGCAGCCGGAACATCTCGATCGCTTCGTCCTCGGTGCATTCGGAAACCTGCGTGCCCCGATGCCCCCGGCGACGAACCAACCCTTCTTCCTGAAGCTGCAGGAGCGCCTCGCGGACTGTGCCCTGACTGCACTGGAAGTGGGCCGCCAGCTCCAATTCCGTGAGGCCGGTTCCCGGCGCCAGCGTTCCGAGCATGATGTCGCGCTTCAACGCATTGAAGGCCGCGCCTGCCTTGGGCGATCTGATCGATGTCGATCTAGCGGAAAAATAGGCCATCTCACTCATCCAGCCGGTTGCGCATTCTAAAAGTTATCATTATCGATATTGATATCGATATCTGGCGTCAAGCTTGAAATAATATCCGGGAGGAAACCTTCGTGGCCGGCATTGCGTTGAAGAAAATCCAGAAGTCGTATGGCGCCCTGCGGGTCATCCACGACATCAATATCGAGATTCGAAGCGGCGAGTTCCTGGTTCTCGTAGGCCCTTCCGGGTGCGGGAAATCGACGCTTCTGCGCATGATCGCCGGGCTGGAGGAGATTTCCGGCGGCGAGCTGGATATCGAAGGCCGCACGGTCAACCTGCTTCCGCCGGCCGAACGCAACATCGCCATGGTCTTTCAGGACTACGCTCTCTACCCGCATATGAGCGTGCGGGAGAATATGTCGTTCGGCCTCAAGATGCGCGGGGGCAACGACCGGGAAATCGAAAGCCGCGTCGGTCAGGCCGCCGATGTCCTCAAGATCGGGGATTATCTCGATCGCCGGCCTGCACAATTGTCGGGTGGCCAGCGCCAGCGCGTCGCCATGGGCCGTGCCATTGTCCGCGAGCCGGCGGCCTTCCTGTTCGACGAGCCGCTTTCCAACCTCGACGCTGCGCTGCGTGTCGAAATGCGCCTGGAAATTGCCAAGCTGCATAACCGCATGAAGGCGACCACGGTTTATGTCACCCACGATCAGGTGGAGGCCATGACGCTGGCCGACCGCATTGTGGTGATGAACAGCGGTGTGGTGGAGCAGATCGGCAAGCCGCTCGATCTCTACCACAACCCGTCGAGCCTGTTCGTCGCCCGCTTCATCGGCAGCCCGACCATGAACACCCTGCCGGCGAAGATCGCCTCCGATGGCACGAGCCTGAAGCTCTTGGGAAAGACTGCAACGGGCGGCATTCCCGGTGCAAGGGCGCTTGCCGGCCAGGACATCACGCTCGGAATTCGGCCTGAAGAACTGACCCCCTGCTCCCCCGAACAGGCCTGGTTCAGCGGCGAACTGATGGTGGCCGAACGACTCGGCAGCCAGACCTACGGCTATGTCGAAGTCGGCCATTCCAAAATGCTGACCGTCGAGTTCCCCCGGGACCGCGATATAGCGGTCGGCGAAACGATACATGTGAAGGGCAATCCCGAGAAGTTGCATCTGTTCGACACCGAGACCGGCAAAAGGCTGAACTGAGCCTGGAACCAGTCAAAGCAGTTGGTGACCGCACAACAGGAATGACGGTCGCGCCTTCGCTTGCTGATGCACCTACCAGCACCTGGGCGAGTGCCGACCGCTCCCCGTCGAGAGGATGCGAAGCTCTACCTGCGCTCATTTCGGTTCGCCAATCCGGGTCAAAGGACGAAGAGGGCACCGACGCGTTTCAGGAATTTGTCGTCGCCATCGTTTTGCCAAGCGGAGGCCAAGCATGGTGGGCCTGACCAATTGCAGACACTTTCACGATTTCAGCGTGGGGAACCTTACACGAAATCAGCCCCGGTGCGAGACACACGACGTAAGGCGCAAAAGCGCCTCACGAGCCGAGATTGCGGTCGTTCGTGCGCCGTGCGAACAGAGGTACCTCCTCGATATTCGCCAACACGCGCTCCTTCAGCAGGAATCGACGGACATTCTCCCGGATTGCCGGCAAGGGGAAGATGCCTTGAGCGGCCATTCGACAGGCCTTCGATAATACCTCGTACGTGTCGCTTCTTCTTTCGATCGGCCACTCGTCGAGAAAGTCAAAGACGTCTTCCAGGCTGGCAAGCTCCTGAACATAGCGAGATGTTTTCACAAACAGCGGTTTGTCGAACAAAGTATTGGCCATCGCTACCTCCTTTCCTCAATCGCCATGGACGGAGATTGATTTAGGAAATGGCGCCGTGGGTTCAAGACACCGAGGTTCGGGAAGGCGATGACGCCCGCCTGACCCACCCTTCGCAGGCTGCCAAGCCCGATGTCGTACCGAGGCGCGAAGCTGAGACAGAGCCTCCTGAATCTCGTTACAGCCGGCGGAAACGACCCCCTTTTACAGTCCTGTGACAGAAATGAAAGAAAGCTGGAAAACTCTGTAACCGGCCTGACACGATAGCGCTCTAAGGAACCGTGAACGCCTTCGCACCTGCGGAAGGCACTTGCGGGACCGGAGAGCTGCCGTGAAGATCATCCAGATTACCGATACCCATTTCAGCCCGGAGAAGTCGCATTTCAACGGCAACTGGGCGCCGCTGTTGACCTGGATCGAAGATACCCGGGCCGATCTCATCATCCATACCGGGGATCTGACCGTCGATGGCGCTGATAAGCCGGGCGACATCACTTTCTGCATGGACCTGATGCGGCAGACTTCGATCCCGATGCAGATCCTGCCGGGCAATCACGATGTCGGCCACCTGCCGGGGTCCGAACAGCCGGTCAATGCGGAGCGCCTTGCCCGCTGGCGGGACCTCGTCGGAGAGGACCGCTGGTTCGAAGACACCGACGGCTGGCGTTTCATCGGCCTCAACTCACTCCTGCTCGGCCATGAAAACGATGAAGAAGAAGCCCAGTTCGAATGGCTGCGCGAAACCCTCGAAGATCGTCGCAGCCGCCGCATCGCACTGTTTGCCCACAAGCCACTGTTCGTCGACGAACCGCATGAGGGCGACACGGGCTATTGGAGCGTCCGCCCGGCACAACGCAAGCGTCTCTACGACCTGATCGCCGCCCACGACGTGGCGCTTTTCGCAAGCGGCCATCTGCACTGGGCCTGGCAGGGTCGTTTCGAGAACACCGCCCTCACCTGGGGTCCGTCGGCTGCCTTCATCCTCGGCCAACTCGTCCGCGAAATGCCGGGCGAACGGCTGGTCGGCGCAGTCGTGCATGAATTCGGCGACGACGTTCAAAGCGATATCGTCGCCGCCCCCGGCATGACGGCCTATGTCCTCGACGACGTCATCGAGGAAGTCTACCCGACTAGCGCCAAGCAAACGGAGAGCGCCGAATGACCGCCCTTTCGCTTCGCGGCATCGAAAAATCCTTCTCCGGCAATCCGATCCTCAAGGGCGTCAGCCTCGATGCCGGTGCGGGCGAGTTCATCGCCCTCGTCGGTCCTTCCGGCTGCGGCAAGAGCACGTTGCTGCGCATCCTCGCCGGCCTCGAAAGCGCCGACGCCGGCGAAATCATGCTGGGCGACCGCAACCTGTCACCGATGCCGGCGGCCGACCGCAACATCGCCATGGTGTTCCAATCCTACGCGCTTTATCCGCACCTGACGGCGGCGCAGAACATCGCCGTGCCGCTGGTCATGCGCAAGCTGACACGGGTGCAGCGCCTGCCGCTAATCGGCCCGCTGATGCCCGGCCAGCGCAAGGCGGTTGCGGCGATCAAGCGCGACGTGCGCGAGATGGCCGTGTCGCTGAAGATCGACCACCTGCTCGATCGCAAACCCGGCCAGATGTCCGGCGGCCAGCGCCAGCGCGTTGCGCTCGGCCGCGCCATGGTGCGGCGACCCTCCGTCTTCCTGATGGACGAACCGCTTTCCAACCTCGACGCCAACCTGCGCGTCCACGCCCGCGGCGAGATCGTCGAACTGCACCGCCGCGCCGGCGTGCCGACGCTCTACGTCACCCATGATCAGGCCGAAGCGCTTTCCATGGCCGACCGCGTCGCGGTGATGATCGGCGGCTCACTGCTTCAGCTCGCCTCGCCGCAGGTGATCTACGACGATCCGGCGCATATCGAAGTGGCCCGCTTCATCGGCCAGCCGCGCATCAACCTTTTTCCGTCACAGGTCGGGGCCGATGGCACGATAACGTTCGGCGATATCCGGGTCGGATTACACCGTGAGACGGTTGCTGCGGGGGCATCCGTGACGGTCGGCATTCGGCCGGAATTCATCCGCGTATCCCGCAGCGGCCAACATGGCCTGCCGGCACGCATCGACCGCATCGAATTCCTGGGCTCCGAGATCATCCTCTATTGCCGCCTGGATGCGATCGGCGAACCGGTGGTCGCCAAGCTTTCGCCCGCCGAAGGCGCCGGACTTGCCGCCGGCATGCCGGTGCGCGTCGAATTCTCCGCCGACCGTCTCTTCGTCTTTGCGGAGGACGGCCACCGCGTGCCTTCGACACCGGTCGATGCAGCCGCCAGGTTGGAGACGGCTCATGGCTAAGGCGGTCGCTGCTGCACTCCCACTGGTCAGAAAACCTGCCCGCTCGGCCGCCGAGCGGCAGGAGGCGCGCGCTGCACTCGTCCTGTCGCTGCCGGCTATGGTTCTCCTGTTCGTCTTTATCCTGCTGCCGGTCGCGGTGGTGATCCTGTTCGGATTTACCGATTACGAACTCGGTTATGCGGGTTTCCGGTTCGTCGGCTTCGACAACTACACCGAGCTCTTCACCGACCGCACCTTCCGCCGGTCGCTGTGGAACACGGCGGTCTATACCGCGATCGTCGCGCCGATCTCGATCTTCATGGCGCTCGGCCTTGCGATGCTGATCGAAAGCGAGAATATCGGCCGTTCCTTCTTTCGAACCGCCTATTTCCTGCCGGTCGCCTCGCTGCTCGTCGCGATGGCGACGGTCTGGCAATATCTGTTCCACCCGACCATCGGCCCGATCAACGCGCTTCTGGCGCTCGGGGGCCTGCCGCGTCCCAATTGGCTCGGCGCTTCCACGTCCGTTCTCTACAGCCTGTCGATCATCGGCATCTGGCAATCGGTCGGCTTCAATCTGGTGCTGTTCCTCGCCGGCCTCACGGCGATCCCCCGCGAACTCTATCAGGCGGCGCATGTCGATGGCGCCCGCTCGGCCTTCGATCGGTTCCGGCTGGTCACCTGGCCGATGCTCGGGCCGACGACGCTGTTCGTCACCACGATCAGCATCATCAACGCGGTCAAGGTCTTCGAAACCGTGAAGACCTTGACCGAGGGTGGCCCGAACAAGGCGTCCGAAGTGCTGCTCTTCACCATCTACCAGGAAGGTTTCGTCTACCTGAAGGTCGGTTACGCATCGGCGATGACGGTCGTGTTCCTGGCGATCCTGGTGGTGCTGATGTTCCTGCAATACCGCGTCCAGGACAAGCAGGTGCATTACTCATGAACGCCCAAACCTTCACCCTGGGGCGCGCCGTGCGCCTGTCGATCCTGATCTTCGGGACGGCGATCTTTCTCGCCCCCTACGTCTTCATGATTTCGACCGCCGGCAAGGCGCAGAGCGACATCTTCTCCTCCTCGCTGTCGCTCATCCCGCAACACTGGTCCTACGTCCAGAACTTCACCAAGGCGCTGACACGCGTCTCGATGACGCGGCTGCTTTTCAACGGCGTCGCCGTCTGTGCGCTGATCTTCGTTTTCCAGGTGATGATCGCCATTCCCTGCGCCTATGCCATGGCGAAACTGAAGTTCCGCGCCGCAAGGCCGATGATGGTGCTGGTCATGCTCGGCCTGTTGGTGCCCATCCATGCGACCGCCCTGCCCCTCTATGTCGCCTTCGACCGCTTGGCGGTGCTGAACAGCTATTTTGCACTGGTTGCCCCCTTCACCATCTCCGTCTTCGGCATCTTCCTGTTCCTGCAGTTCTTCCGCGCGATACCGGACGACCTGATCCATGCCGCCCGGCTCGACGGCATGTCGGAGCTTGGCATTATCGGCCGTGTCATCGTGCCCAACGCCTGGCCGGCGGTCACCGCGTTCGCGATCTTCTCGGTCGTCGCCCACTGGAACGACCTCTATTGGCCGTTGATCGTCGTTTCCAACCAGACCTATGCGACGCCGCCGCTCGGCCTCCTCTATTTCCGCGCCGCCGAGGCCGGCGACGACTACGGCGCGCTGATGGCCGCCACATTGATCATCACCACTCCCCTCGTTGCGGCTTTCCTTCTGGCACAGAAGCGCTTCGTCGAGGGCATCACCATGACCGGTCTCAAAGGCTGACCGGCACAACCAGGAGACCATGCAATGAAGCATATCACCAAGTTTTTCGCCGCCGCGGCGATTGCCATGACGGTGTCGCTTCCGGCCCATGCCGAAACGACATTGACCGTGCATTATCCGATGCCGGGTTTCTTCAAGGACGTGATGGATACGATCTCTAAGAAGTTCATGGAAGAGAACCCGGACATCAAGATCCAGTTCGCCAACCCGTCCGCGACCTATGAAGAGGGCATCCAGCTGATCATGCGCCAGGCCGGCACGGCGGAAATGCCGGACCTGACCTTCATCGGCCTCAACCGGTTGCGCATGGTTCAGGAACGCGACCTGCCCGTCGATCTCGCTCCGTTCATCGCCAAGGAAGGCGATATGGGCAAGCTCGGCTTTTCCGACAACATCCTGAAGCTCGCACAGGTCAAGGGCAAGCAGGTCGGCCTCGCCTTCGCGACGTCGAATCCAATCATGTACTACAATGCCGACCTCGTTAAGGCCGCCGGCGGCAATCCGGACGTTCCCCCGAAGACCTGGGACGAGGTCGTCGCGCTCGGCGCCAAGATCAAGGCGCTCGGCAACGGCGTCGAAGGCATCGACTTCCGCTGGCAGGGTGACGACTGGATGTTCTCGGCGCTCCTGTTCGGCGCCGGCGGCCAGATGCTGAGCGCTGACGAAAAGTCGGTCGCTTTCGCCGGTCCGGAAGGCGAAAAGGCCGTCAACGTTCTCGACCAGTTGGTCAAGAAGGGCGGCATGCCGGTCTTTACCGCCCAGGCCGGTGAACAGGCCTTCTTCGCAGGCAAGGTCGGCATCGAGTTCAAGACGACAGGCGCACTGCGCAACACGATCAAGAGCGTCGGCGACAAGTTCGACCTGCGCACCGCGCAAATCCCGCTGATCGACCCGGTCAAGGGCAAGCTGCCGACCGGCGGCAATGCCGTCGTCATCCTTGCCCGCAATGCCGAAAAACAGCAGGCCGCCTGGAAGTTCGCCAAGTTCGCGGCCGGCCCTTACGGTGCCTCGGTCGTCGTCCCCGGCACCGGCTATGTTCCGAACAACGAGCTCGCCGCCAAGTCGCCGGACTATCTCGGCAATTTCTACAAGGAGAACCCGCTCTTCGTCGCCGGCCTGAGCCAGATGGACCGCATGGTTCCCTGGTACGCCTTCCCGGGCACCAACGGCGTCAAGGTCACCCAGGCGATCGTCGAGAACCTGTCGCGCATCGTCGAACAGCAGGCCACCCCGAAGGAAGCACTGGAAGATGCTGCTTCCGAGGTGAAGGGCCTGCTGCCGCGCAGCTGAGCTCCGATCCGGTTCAACCGCACCACGAGCCGTCGCTTCCGAACGGAAGCGGCGGTTTTCCTTTTACACGAAGCGTCATCAGATTGCCCGCACCGTGCCGCCCCGGCGCAGCATATAAGCGACGTCGAGATGCCGGGCAGGCGCCGCATTCTCGGCCATGTCTAGCAGCAGCGAGGCTGCCGCCGCCCCCATGCTCGCATCCGGCATCTCCACCGTCGTCAGCGGCGGGTCCATCAGCCGTCCGATGGCGATCCCGTCGAAACCGGCCACGGAGACATCGCTTGGTACAGAAAGTCCTTCGCGCCGCAGCGCGCTGATGACGCCGAGTGCAAGAAGATCGTTGGAGGCGATGATCGCCGTCGGCGATACGGTCGCGAGCGCCGCGCTGAGATCAAGCTGGTCGTAGCCGTCGAGGAAGGAAATCTCGACCGCTTCCAACGGTGCAATGCCGTTCTTGATCATCGCATCGCGATAACCCTCATGCCGGCGACGCGCGCGGTCGGAGGCCGCGAAATTTCCGGAGACGAACAGGATGCGTCGATGGCCGAGACCGATCAGCATCTGCGTCAGGTCACGACCGGCACCGCGATTGTCGACCGTGACGGCAGCAGGAAACAGCGGGGTCGGCAGGTTGTTGAGAAGCACGGTTGGCGGCAGCGAGGACGCGAGGGCAACACTCGTGCCGGGATCGCAGACGGTCAGGATCAGGCCGGTCGGCCGGTCGTTGAGAAGCGAGGCAACCGCGTCCGCCTCGCGTGCAGGATCGTAGTTCGACTGGGCGATCAGCACGCCATGGCCCGCAACCAGCATGCGGTTCTGGATACTGGAAAGCGACGAGGCGAAGACGGGATTGGTAATGCTGGGGATCAACACGCCGATCACTGGCCGTTGCCCTAGTCTGCCGGCCGCGGAAGTTAGCGGCCGATAGCCGAGTTCCGCCGCCGCACGGCGAACCCTGCGGGCCATACGGTCGCTGACATTGCCGTTGCGATTGAGCGCCCGGCTCGCGGTCGCCAGAGAGCATCCGGCTCTTATCGCCACCTGCTGCAATGTCGTCATCAGAAATGCCCTCTTCTGTTTTCCAGACCTCAGGGCCTGCCGGCAGCGGATTTCCTCCCGACATGTAAGAGTTTTATGTCAGCAATGAAGAATTTCGTGCCGCTGGGGCGTGGTGCAGATCGTTCAGCGGGACTGTTTCGGAAATCAAATCTGCGGCGTCGCGGACTCGGCAAAGGAATTCAAGGTGCACACGTCCCGACACGGCTGCCATGACTATGGCATTCGTATCCGTCATCGCGATCGAGGCCGCGTTCATCAGGGCGGCGTAGTCGAGCGGCTGCGCCGGCCATGAGATAACCTTCGCCGCTAGTCGACCTTCTGGGGAGTGGGACTTCCCCTCGCGCTGCCAGTAGGAGGCCTTTTTGACGCTTCGGTCCTGCCGCGTGACGGCGGGCCTCATACCGCACCGCTATATTCGCCCCGGGCCGGGTAGTCGGTCTTGATAACGAAATCCAAGGCTTGCACCATCTCGTTGAAATTCGGCCGTACAAACGGCATGGACTGCACCGAGAGCCAATAAACCGATTGATCCGGCCTGATCAGAAAGACGCCCGGCTCGGAAAACAACTCGGGCTCCTCGATCCCGATCGACGTTTTCCCACGCGACGTCGAAATATAGAGGCCCCATTGCTTTGCCTCGCTCAAAGGCAGTCCATAGCCGATGCGGAGTTGCCTGGCGCCTATCTTATCCGCCATCTGCCGCGCGCGTTCCTCGCCGTCGGAGCTTATCGCAATTGTGTTGACGCCGCGTTCCGCAAAGGACGGCGTCATTCGTTCAAGTTCCTTCAGATAGCCTCCGCAAACGGGGCAGTGGAGACCGCGATAGAAGCAGACGAGGGTCATGAGCGCAGGTGCTTCGCGGGCCAGGTCGAACTCTCCGTGATCCAGGGTCATGACCGCCAGATCCGGGGCCGGCATTCTCGGGACTAACATTGATAGACTCCAATCTCGTGATATCTTCCGACGCCGTTCTGTTGACGCCAGAGTTTCACCCTCTCATACTTACGGTGATCTAGGATCCGTAAAGCATGATCGAAAATCCGATAGCCCTCCAAAAGGTAGACCGCCTCTCGGCGTTCTTCGATGCGTTCGAATTGTCGGCGTCATTAGAGCCGATACCCACAGCCGATCGTCATGCCAGGCTGCTCGTCGTCGGCCCGCCGGCCGGCCCTGCGGAAAAGATCGTCCTCTGCCTGCGTGGCGAACCGACACCCGACCCGTCCGTCCTGGTCACCGCAACAGTCGATTTTGGCGGGGCGCATAACCCGCTCATGAACGCCCTTCCGGACCAGGTCTCGGTCGAGACCGCTGACGCACCCACTCTGCGCGACACAACAGCCGCGTTCGTGACAGAGGCCCTGGAATCCCGATGCGGTCGGAGCGCAGCCCTCGATCGGCTGTGCGAAGTGATCGTTCTTCTCGTGTTGCGATCAGCTATCGATCGAGGGGCTACCCGACCCGGGTTGCTGGCCGGCTTGTCTCACCCCGCTTTGCACCGGGTTCTGGTTGCGATGCACGACGCGCCCGCGCGCGCCTGGAACACCGAAGATCTTGCTTCGGTGGCGGGCATGTCGCGAAGCCATTTCATGGCTCTCTTCCGCCATGTGGTCGGCACGACGCCACAGGCTTATCTGACGGGCTGGCGCCTGACCATTGCGCGGCGGAGGCTCTCCAAGGGAGCCCGGATAAAGGTGGTGGCGCGGCAAGTCGGGTTTGGCAGCGCCGCGGCATTCTCGCGCGCATACGTCCGCCAATTCGGAGAGTGGCCGTCACTCCAAGTGCAGATGAGCGCTGATTCCGCGCCGGGGCCATGAAGAGGCGTCCGCTCATTGCCCGTTGGCCGAATGTATCGATACACTGGAATCTCGACTTGCCCCCGACGCAGCCGTTGGCAATTGCGGCCAGGTACGAGCTGAAGTTCGGCGCTCAGAGTATCAGGTCGAAAGGCCGCCAATGAGCCTTCCCGGCGGCAACGCGAGTTGCGGTCCGGAGCCAAGATCGTTATGCTCATGTGCCTGATGCCGTTTCCCCGCTCAGCAGCCACGCGCACGATGCTCTCGGCGAGACGGCGGCCCAGCCCTGAGCCTCGGCCCTCGGAACTGAGGAACATGCGCTTCATCTCGCATGTGTTCATTGATCCTGGTTCTGACGATCACCGCCGCCTCAACCAATACCGGGTATCCAGCAACGCCGATCGAGTGACCCCTTTGACCGCCCCAATCAAAACAGTTTCGTGCATCACCTGTCCGACTTGCGGGTACAAAGCTTCCAAAACCATGGCGACCGATGCCTGCCAATTCTTCTACACATGCGAGAACTGCGGCACAGTATTAAAGCCAAAATCAGGCGATTGCTGCGTCTTTTGTTCCTATGGCGATGTCCCCTGTCCGCCGGTTCAGGAAGTTCGATCCTCTGGACGCGCCGCAGGGACTGCGCCATAGCATGCTCGATCCCGACCATGCGCTTTGACCCGCACAGAGGTCCCTCCGATTCACCAGCGCGCAACGCGACGGCCGACAATCATGCCGACCCCCACGAGCCCTGCAATCGCGATCGAGTACCAGGTAGCGACGAACAGTGGCGAATCGTCGGTGCAGTGGGCCGCGTAGAAGGTTGCGGCGATGCTGCCAGCAAGCAGGCCAGCAACACCGCCAGCTAGACCGGGACGCGTCGGCGCGCCGTGGCGGAGAGCCGCCAGAAAAACCGCCAGCGGACCGAGACCGATCAGCGGAATGAAAGTTAGGCAGACGTAGACGTTCTTGCCCCACCAGACCGTAACCAACTGACCAGAGGGCACGGCGAACAGTTCCGCCGCTACCGCAGCGCCAATGAGAACAGGTGGAAGTAGGAGCCAAAGCGCTGCACTTCTGACATTTGAACCCGGCCGCGACAGCACTCGCAGGAGCGCAAAGGCGACGACCGCGAGGATGAGTGTAACGACGAACTTGAAGAGGAAGCGGAGCGTTTGCGCGGCCACCGCGAAGTCCGGGCGCGGACCGATCAGGACGAAGAAGGCGACCGCCGCCACGATCGATGCAGCGAGCATAGCCACCCACCACACATAACCAAGCGGCATTGTGGACTTTGCGGCATCTGCCTTCAGTGCATTGATGAGGTCGTTGGTCTGCATCAGCTCCGTCCAAACTTTTTCGCGATCGATTGCAAACCCCTATGCAGCGCCACCCGCACCGCTGTCTCCGTCATGCCGAACTTCTCGGCCGTCTCCCCGATCGAGCGCCCCTCGACCGAAATCGCGGCAACGACGGAACGCTGGCCAGGCGCCAGACCATCAAGCACGCGACTGATTTCGCGGTCGCTCACCGTCTCGGCTTCCGGCTGGGCGAACGTCTCGGCGATGTCGCCGATCTCGATTTCGACGCGGCGACCACGCCTGCGAAAGGCGTCGATCAGCTTGAAGCGTGCAATCGCATAAACCCAGGGCAACACAGGCCCGTCGCTGATCCAGGTATGACGCTTCATGTGAATTGCCAAAAGCGTTTCCTGCACGATGTCTTCGGGATCGACCCCTCCCTGTACGATCTTTCGGCGCGCAAAGCTACGCACCATAGTAGCGGTTCGCTCCAGAAACGCCGCATAGGCTTTCTCGTCTCCTGCGATTGCGGCGCGCAGCAGCATGGCAAGCTCATTTTCGCCCTGGCCATTCAATCCTTGTACCTCCCATTCGCGCGCAGTGGCCATCTTGTTACGAGGCAGCCGAAATATTGTCCAACCAAGCCGCACTGTCGATCACCAATTCGTGTTTGCTACCGCACGTAACAGAGGGCTTCGCCGGATCGAAGGGAAGATTACGCGGCCGATGACCGGCACGCGGCAGTTCCAAGAGGAGATTTCCATGAACCGTTCCACCCTGACCCTCACGCTCGCCGGCTCGCTCGCTACCGCGATTGCATCGGTTGCCTTCGCCGCGCCGTTGCCGGCTGAGAAAATGGTCGGCAACGAGAAATGCTATGGCATCGCGCTTAAGGGTCAGAATGACTGCGCCGCCGGTGCCGGTACGACCTGCGCGGGCACCTCGACGGTGGACTACCAGGGTAACGCCTGGAAGGCTGTGCCGATTGGCACATGCACGTCCATGAACGTCGGTGGCCACAAGGGCATGCTGGAGCCCCAAAAGGGCTGATCCCCAAAGCGGAGGCCCGGCTGCCCGGGCCTCCATTCTTGTCTGACAATTCCGGGGAGAACCGCGATGACTGCTTCAACAACCCACGCAACCACCTTGCCTGCGCGCGCCGGCATGGGCCTCAAGCCTGAGCACTACGAGATTATTCTGGCCAGTCGACCGGATGTCGGTTTCTTTGAGGTGCACGCCGAGAACTACATGGGCGCGGGTGGGCCGCCGCATCGCTATCTTGAAGCCATCACGGAACTCTATCCGCTTTCGCTGCACGGCGTCGGCCTGTCGATCGGCGCGGCGCACGCGCTCGACAAGGCGCATCTGAAGCGGCTGCGCAACTTGATCGATCGCTACCGGCCGCAGAGTTTTTCCGAACACTTGGCTTGGTCGACACACGAGACGGGTTTCCTCAACGACCTGTTGCCGCTGCCCTACACGCAAGAAACATTGGCTCGCGTCATCGACCACGTCGATGAGACGCAGCAGGCGCTCGGGCGGCGGTTGCTGCTCGAGAACCCGTCGACATATGTGCTGTTTACCGACAGTACGATCGACGAAATCGACTTTCTGGCGTCGATTGCACAGCGGACGGGCTGCGGCCTGCTGCTCGACGTCAACAATGTGATGGTCTCTGCGGTGAACCACCGGCTCGACGCCGCCATCTATATAGATCGCTTCCCGGTCGAGTTGGTCGGCGAAATCCACCTTGCCGGCTACGACGAGACCGTCGACGACGCCGGCGACCGTTTGCTGATCGATGCGCATGGTACGGCGGTTAAAAGTGACGTGGTGGCGCTCTATAAGCACACGCTCACGCGTAGCGGGCCGCTCCCGACGCTGATCGAATGGGACAATGACGTCCCGGATTTCGCCACCCTGCATGCGGAGGCGGCACGCGCGGATGCGATGCTTGCCGCCGAAACGTTACACCGTAGCCAGATTCGGGCGGCATGATGATGGGTTTCGCTGCCAGCCAGAACGCCTTCGCGGCCGCATTGCTGCGTGCCGACCGGCCTGTGCCGGAGGGCATCACCAGCCCTCGCGGCGTGCCTGACGCAGCGCGGTTCGCCGTCTATCGCAACAATGTTTTCGTCGGGTTGACCAAGGCGCTGGCGCAGCAGTTTCCGGTGACGGAGCGCCTTGTTGGCAAAGAATTCTTCGTGGCCATGGCGCGCACCTATGCCCAGGATCACAAGCCGGCCTCGCCGCTGATGATCGAGTACGGCAGCGACTTCCCTGATTTCATAGCGAGCTTCCAGCAGGCGAAAGAGCTTGCCTATCTGCCGGATGTCGCGCGGATCGAGGCCGCCTGGATGCGAGCCTACCACGCGGCAGATGCCGTGCCGCTCGACCTTGCGGCACTCACAACTGCGGCGCCCGAGATGCTTGCCGACATGCGGCTCGTTATTCACCCTTCAGCGGGCTTGATCCGTTCGGGCTACCCCATCGGCTCCATCTGGAGCGCACATCAGCAGGAGATGGTAACGCCGGTCGCCAGTTGGCAACCGGAAACCGTGCTTGTCTTGCGGCCAGAGATGACCGTCCATGTCCGTATCCTCCCGCCGCAGGACGCGGTTTTTGCAGCCGCGTTGTTCAACGACGCCACGCTTGGCGATGCGGCAGAAGCGGCGTTTGCCGCCGCCCCCGAATTCGACTTCGGAACGGCGCTGATCGGCCTTGTCAGTCTCGGCGCATTCAGCGCCCTCAAACAGGATGAAGGAAACGTCCCATGAAGACCGAAGCAGCCTCCACACATGGCTCTAGCGCCGCCCTTGCCGCCCTCGTTACACGTGCAGAAGGCCTACTCGCCTCCGTTCCCCAATCACTGCCGCTGCTGGCACTGCGCTTCGCGCTCGCGATACCCTTCTTCAAGTCGGGATTGACGAAATGGGACGGATTCCTGACGCTTTCGCAAGGTGCGAGATTTCTGTTCGAGCAGGAGTTCAAACTCCATATCTTCGGCAGCGAAATTCCCTACCCGTTTCCACTGGCGATGGCGACGGCAGCCGGGATCGGGGAGCTGGTCCTGCCGATTTTGTTGATCCTTGGCTTGGCGACACGCTTTGCCGCCCTCGGCTTGCTGCTGATGACCGCGATCATTCAACTCACCATTCCGGATGGTTGGGCGAATTTCCATCTCCCGTGGGCGGCGATGGCGCTGGCACTGGTCGTGTTCGGCGGGGGCAGGATCGCGATTGATCGGCTGGTCATGCCCCGCAATTGACGTACGCGGCCAATGTGTTCTAGGCCAACCTGCAAAGGGACCTCGCTAATCGCGCTATCGGTACGTATGTCGACCGAACAAATCGAACGCGGTGTCGTTCCTGTTCGGCCATGACCCGCATAGATTTCCGTCCATAAGGATACGAGGCTCAATCTGGGTTGGTGCAAGGCCTCTATGAGGGCCTCGCCGGAGTCCGGCTTGCGATGCGCCGTGACATCATGCCGGATAAGTTAAACGATGTCATCGCATGATATATGGAGCTGTGATCCTCGGGACAGGTTTTGTCGCGGCGGTTTCCATCGGCTAAGTCGTTGCCATGTTTGCCTTGGCATCGCTTCCTGCCTCGTCTCTTTCGGAGGTTTCGGAAGTTCACGCCACCGCTGGGACCAACTGAGAATCGTTTGCGGAGCCGCGATTGGAAGATATCCTCGTGGTAACTATGCCTCCTGCGTCGTGTGTCTCATGCCCATTTCGTATCGCAAGTCCAAGCTTCTGCGCCGATCCCGTGTTTTCCGGGGCTCGTTTTCACTCTGGCGGCCCCGGCTCGTCTTCTGGTGTGGAGCATTGGCGATCGGAGTGATCAGCGTTGGATTTGCCAAGCTTGCCGACCTGTCACAAAAAGCTTTTGACGGCCTCACCTCATCCGGCGAATGGATGTTTCTGCTGCCGCTTGCACTGACGCCGCTGGGCTTCATGGTGTCGGTCTATGTAGCGACGACGCTGTTTCCGAATTCCCAGGGAAGCGGCATACCGCAAGCGATCGCCGCCCGACATCTCAGGAACGAAGAGGACAGGACGCGGCTGCTTTCGCTGAAGATTGCTTTCGGCAAGATCGTGCTAACCGCGCTGGGGCTTTTCTGCGGCGCCTCGATCGGCCGCGAAGGGCCGACGGTGCAGGTGGGTGCGTCAATCATGCTTGCAGTTGCGCGCTTCGGCGGCATGGCGCAGGCTCGCGGCCTGATCCTCGCTGGCTCGGCAGCCGGGATCGCCGCTGCGTTCAATACACCGCTCGCCGGTATCGTCTTCGCCATCGAGGAAATGAGCCGCACCTATGAATCGCGCGCGAACGGCCTGGTGCTGACAGCCGTTATCCTTTCAGGGCTTGCAGCACTCGGGCTTTCCGGCAGCTACAATTATTTTGGCATGGCGTCCGCTGCCCCGACAGAACCGCGCGATTGGGGGCTCGTTCTCCTCTGCGGCTTTGGCGGGGGCGCGCTGGGAGCCACCTTCAGCGGCTTGGCCCTGCATTTTGGCCAGCGCATTCGCCGCTGGGCCCAGCCGCAGCCGCTGAAGCGCATGCTGGCGCTTGCTGGCATCTGCGGGCTTGCCGTCGCGGCAATCGGTATCGTCTCGGGCGGCGCGACCTTCGGCACGGGCTACGAACAGGCCAAGAGCGCAGTGGAAGGCCATGCACTTCCCCTGTCGTTCTTTGTCGAAAAACTCGCAGCCAGCTTGCTGTCGATGATCTCCGGCATTCCGGGCGGCATTTTTGCGCCATCGCTTGCGGTCGGCGCCGGTTTCGGCAGCACCGTTGGTGCGCTCCTCGGAACTAGCATCGCGCTTGCGGCAATTCTTGGAATGGCGGGCTATTTCTCTGGTGTCGTGCAGGCACCGATGACTGCTTTCGTGATCATTCTGGAGATGACCGGCGCCCACCAGGCCGTAATCCCAATCATGGCCGTTTCAATGATCGGCTACGTAACATCACGCCTTCTCTCCCGAGAACCCCTGTATCACGGACTTTCCCGCGTCTTCATCGCGGCAGCCATACGGGCGCGGCGGGCAGAGGTAAAGGTTTCGAGCGAGGCAGACGCGCTTAGCCCGTAATGGTCTGTCATATGACCGCACACGGATGCCAAGGCGCCGCACACCTATTCGATAGACCGGCCCCGAAACAGATCAGGGCACAAGGGAGATATTCGTGACCGTTATCAGTTTCGGGCGGACACCAATGCAAGGGACAACGCTTCCGATTATTCCGATCAAGGGGGCCGGTGAGAAACGCAGCCGTGCCGGCAAAGTTCGCGGCGGGGTGGAAGTCTTCGGCTCCATCAGGGATGAAGGACGAGCGTGATGAGGATTGCAATCCATACATATGGCACGAGAGGAGACGTACAGCCTTTCATTGCTCTCTCACTTGCGCTCCTGGCCGCGGGTCACGACGTCCAGGTCGCGGGGCCGGCACAATATGCCCCACTTGCTGTCGCCAGATCCGTTCCCTTTCACTGCCTCCCGTCGGAGATGTTGAACTTGATCGAAACGCGCGAGGGCAAAAAGGTCATCGCCGAGGGCAGCGGCTTTCTTGCCGGGCTCAAATTGCTCAAGCACGTAAGGCCTCTCATGGAGGAGTTGTTAAGATCTGAATGGGAAGCCGCACGAGATTTTGCGCCCGACTTGATTATCTATCACCCCAAGTCACTTGCGTCGCTCCACATCGCGGAACGGATAGGATGTAGAGCCGTTCTTGGCTCCCCTTTGCCGATCTCGACACCGACCTCCGCTTTTCCTAGTCCCGTCTTTCCGATGACAACCCTGGGACCGCTCAACCGGCTGAGCCACAGCCTGGTGATAAATGGCGCTGACTTTCTCTTTGCCGGAACTATAGCCAGTTGGAGAGAGAGCTGCCTGAGGCTACCTGGCCGGCCAGCCCGCCGACTGCGCCCGTCCACGACGCTCTACGCGTTCAGCAGGCATATCGTTCCTGCGCCATCCGACTGGCCGCGCGATGTTCACGTTACCGGGGCCTGGTTTTTGGATACCCCTGAGTGGGAAATGCCAAATACCTTGGAAGCTTTTATTGCGGGTGGTGAGGCCCCTGTATATGTGGGCTTCGGTAGCATGCCCGGGCTAGACCCAGAACAACTGACGGAGATCGTTGTCAAAGGACTGGCTCTAGCCGGCCGCCGGGGACTACTTGCAGTCGGCGGGGGCGCGCTCTCCGCATGGCGTCCAACATCGACTATTCTACAAGTGGATGAGGTCCCTCATGATCAGGTACTGCCTCTCATGGCGATGGCGCTCCACCATGGCGGCGCTGGGACGACCATGGCATGCGCACGGGCGGGTATCCCAGCGGCTATTTGCCCATTCATGGGTGACCAGCCATTTTGGGCTCTGCGAATGCATAACATCGGCGTTGCTCCGGCAAAGCTCTCACGAAAGCATTTGACTTCCGGTCGCCTCGCTCAGGCGATCACCGCCATGGATGAGCCAAAGATGCGGGCACGAGCGACGGCACTAGGGAACCTCGTTGCGCAGGAAACAGGAACCGAGACGGCAGTTCGTTTACTCGAGCGTTTAGGTTAGCGCCCGAGCAGATCCCGATCTTGATAAGCCGGCTCTGAGTGCCGCGCTTCCAACCACCCATGACATCAAGTAGGTGATGAAAATGGTGAGAGACAGGTAGAGGCCGAACATTGGGGCGAAACAGAACGCCGACCGGTAGCTTGGAGCATTCATCTCCCCTCTCCGACAAGTGCCTTGAACCCACCTTAGGTTTCTGGCTATTCAATCACATCGGCATCCTGGCGCCCCTGCCGGCGGGGCGCAAACTTCAGTATGAAATATCCAGCGATACCTGCAATGATCGATCCTGCAAGGATGCTTCACTATGGAGGAATTCGCGAAGTGCGGAGTCTATTCTTCCCGTAGTGAAGACCGTTGTTTTTTTGTTCGAAGACATAGCTACGCCGTAAGCGTCCGGTGAAGCTGCCTTTGAGATTTCCCACGAACACCTGAAGTTACGTCACTAATTCCGTCATTAGAGACGTCATCAGGGATGAACCATGGGCCGCATTGAGATTTTGACAGGCGTCGAGCGTCGGCGTGATTGGTCCGACGACGAGAAGCTTTCGATACTGCAAGAGGCAGCGGAGCCGGATGCGAGGATCGCCGACGTCGCTCGGCGGCACGATATCAAGCCCCAGCAGATTTACACCTGGCGACGGAAGTTTGCAGCGGAGCAGGCTGAGCCAGTGGTTTCTTTCCTGCCGGTCGCATTGATCGCGACGCCATCGAGCGACGAGGCTGAGCGTCCGGCACCAGTGGACAAGCCTACCTCAAAGCGCTCGGCACGGCCCATACGGATCGAGATCGGCTGCAAGGGCGGCCGTGTGTTGAAAGTGGAAGCCAACATTGAGCCTGATGTCCTGAAGGCGCTGATCCGCTCGGTTGAAGACGCATGATTGCGCCAGGCGCAAATGTGCGCGTCTATCTCGCCTGCGGTGTGACGGACATGCGCAAGGGGATCGACGGCCTGATGTCGCTGGTGCAATCGTCGCTCCGCCAGAAGCCCGCGTCCGGCTCGGTGTTTGCGTTTCGAGGCCGTCGTGGAGATCGCATCAAGCTGCTGTTTTGGGATGGGCAGGGATTTTGCCTCTACTACAAGGTCCTGGAGAAGGGCCGTTTTCCCTGGCCTTCCGCGACCGATGGCACTGCCCGGCTGACGGCAGCGCAGTTGTCGATGTTGTGGGAAGGCATCGACTGGCGGCGACCCGCCTGGACATCTGCGCCGACACGGGTTGCGTAGAGTAGACGCCAATCTTTACAGACAGATAGGTGGTATTCTGACGCCAAATCAGGTATAGATTTTGGCATGGAAGAAGGCCATTCGAACCTGCCGGATGACATCTATGCATTGCGAGCCATTATCGCTGCGCAGGCAGATCAACTGGCTGAACAGGCTCGAAAGCTTCAATCCCGCGACACACTGACCGACAAGTTGAAGGCGCAGCTTGCGGTTCTCAAGCGGGCGCGGTTCGGCTCGTCCTCCGAGAAGATGGACCGCGCCATCGAACAGCTCGAACTGGCGCTGGAAGATATCGAGGCGGCCGAGGCGGAAGCCATGGCAGTCTCTGGGGTCCTGGCATCGTCGTCGACTGCCGATCCGGCAAAGGCCAAGCCGGGCCGCCAGCCATTGCCCGATCATCTGCCACGCCATGACGTAACGCACCAGGCAACTTGCGCATGCCCGGTCTGTGGCGGCTCCGACTTCATCCGTGCAGGCGAAAGCGTCAGCGAGGTTCTCGACTATGTCCCGGCCTCGTTCCGTGTCGTGCGCCATGTTCAGCCCCGCTTCACCTGCAAGGGCTGCGATACGCAGGTCAAGGCGGAGATGCCGTCTTTGCCCATCGAACGCGGCAAGCCGGGACCGGGTCTGGTCGCCCATGTGCTGATCGCCAAATATTGCGATCACCTGCCTCTTTATCGCCAAACCGAGATTTATGCACGGGAAGGCGTCGATCTTTCCCGCTCGACCATGGCCGACTGGATCGGCAAGGCCAGCACATTGCTGGAGCCGCTGCTGGCGAAGCTTCGGGACCATGTGTTCGCTGGCCATCGACTTCATGGTGACGACACGCCCGTTCCGGTTCTGGTGCCAGGCAAGGGCAAGACCAGGACCGGGCGGTTGTGGACTTATGTTCGCGACGGCCGTCCCTGGGGTGACACGATCCCACCTGCAGTCTGCTACTTCTTCAGTCCGGATCGTAAGGGACTGCATCCCAGGCAGCATCTGGCCACTTTCTCCGGCGTGCTGCATGCCGACGGTTATGCAGGCTTCCGTGATCTCTACGAGCCACACAAGCCAGGCGGCCCGCCGACCATCCTGGAAGCCGCCTGCTGGGCGCATGCAAGACGCAAGTTCTTCGATCTGACGACTTCAGGAAGAGCGCCGATTGCGGAGGAAGCGCTGCGCCGGATTGGCGAACTTTACGACATCGAAAAGGCCATTCGTGGTGAACCACCAGACGTGCGAAGAGCTGCGCGGCTACATAGCAGCACTCCCAAGGCCGAAGCCTTGCGGCTATGGCTGGATGAAAACCTCAAACGCCTGCCGCAAAAATCCGGGACAGCGGAAGCGATCCGATACGCACTTTCCCGCTGGAAATCGCTTTGCCGCTTTCTTGAAGACGGCACCATCGAGATCGACAACAATGCGGCTGAACGGGCCATCCGGCCGATTGCGCTCGGCCGCAAGAACTGGCTGTTTGCGGGATCAGACAAGGGCGGCGAACGCGCCGCTGCAATCCTGTCGCTGATCGAGACCGCAAAGCTCAACGGCCTCGATCCGGAAGCCTACATGCGGGAGGTCCTCACCCGCATCGCCGATCATCCCATCAACCGGATCGACGAACTCCTGCCGTGGAACCTGCAAGCTCCGTCAGAAATGGCCTGACCGGACGCTTACGCTACGCCATCCTGCTCAGGTTGTTCAAGTCTCCGTAATTTTGGGAAAACTCCTGGCTCACGCAGCGCACGCCAAGCGGATCGGTTTTATATGATCACAAGTCCGATGCCAACTCTCCACGAGAGCAAACGGCGTCAGTCGATGACCTCTGTGAGGCATGAGAGCCGCTACACGAGCAGACTTGAGTTGGTGGCGTCACGCCAAATGAAGCAAAGTCGGCTACCAAACAAAGAGTTCCTAGATCCAGGTCATATCCCGACATGGTGCGCGACGGCTGACCGCGACATGGATCCAAAAGAAGCCGCGTCCAGACTGACGCGGCCTTTTTGGTTGGTCTTCCGATCCCGGGGTCACGAAAAGCCCCAGCGGAGCTCAGACGCAGGCTTTCGTCGCAGCGGTTACCGAACTGGGATAACCATGGCACGCCCTTCGGTCATTTGCCTGCTGCCTGAGCCGCATACATGTAGCTGTCGTAGCTATACTCAGCGACGCGGAACCACTCGAAGCTCTCGTCACGGAACTTTTTCCAGCCAGGGTAGATCTTTGCCCATGCCGGGTGTTTCTGCGAATATTCGGCATATAGTTCAAAGGACGCTTTGTAAGCTGCATCCATGACGTCGCGTGGCAGAGGACGCAGCTGTACACCCTTGCCCACCAGGGAACGGATCGCAGCGGTATTCTTGACGTCGTAGAGCGCCTGCATATTGACATTGGCGGCCTTGCACGCCGTGTCGAGCGCCGCCTTGTAGGCGTCCGGGAGGCCGGAATACTGTGCCTGGTTGATGAAGAAGTGGATCGTCAGGCCGCCTTCCCAGTACGCAGGATAGTAATAGTTCTTGGCAATTTGATAGAACCCGAGCTTTTCGTCGTCATAGGGGCCGATCCATTCGGCGGCGTCAATCGTGCCACGCTCAAGAGCCGGATAGATGTCGCCTCCTGGAAGCTGTTGTGGAACGACGCCAAGACGGGACATGACTTCGCCAGCAACCCCGGCGATCCGCATCTTGATACCCTTGAGGTCAGCGACGCTCTTGACCTCCTTGCGGAACCAACCGCCCATCTGAGCGCCCGTTGCGCCGCCGGGAATACCGACCACGCCGTAGTTCGACAGGAATTCATTATACGCCTGGTTGCCGCCTCCGCGGTAAAGCCACGCGTTCTGCTGGCGTCCATTGAGGCCGAACGGAATGGTCGAGCCGATTGCGAAAGTCGGATCCTTGCCGGTAAAATAATAGCCGCAGGTGTGGGCGAGTTCGACAGTGTTTTCCTTGACGGCATCGATCGCCTGAGCACCGGGTACGATCTCGCCGGCCTGGAACACCTGGATCTGGAATTTTCCGTTGGTGATCTTCGAAAGCGCCTCGGACATGACGACTGCGCCGCCATAGATGGTGTCGAGGTTGTTTGGGAAACCCGACGTCAAGCGCCAACGGATCGATGGCATTTCCTGTGCAATGGCAGGCGCTGCAAGCGTCGCACCGGCTGCCGTGGCAGCTCCGGCGATCGCCCCCTTGGTCAAAAAGCCACGGCGGCTTACGTCATTTGGCATATCAGTCCTCCTCGGTTGTTGTTTCCCTGGCCAAGCATAAGGCCAGGGTCGTAGAAGCCGACGTCAATCGGGTCGTCGTCAGGGATTGGTTCCGCTCGCGGGCGGAGCGCCGAAGCTGGGTGTAGGCGAACCGAAGCTTGGCGGCGCAGGCTCGGCACCCGGTGCCGGAGCTCCAAAGCTTGGCGGGGCTGCACCTCCGCTAGATGGTTCCGGCGCCCCGAATGGCTGGGTCGGCGTTCCAAACGGACTGTTTCCGCCCTCGCCAGGCATCGGAACGTTGATCTGAATTGTGTTCGGGTCGACGGCCACCGCTCCCGATTTGTAATGCGTCACCAAGCCCGGGAAGACGATCACGACAATGACCATCACCAGCTGGATTGCGAGATAGGGCAGCGCGCCCATGTAGATCTGGCCGGACGTTATGGGCTGGATCGTTGCCCCGGTGACCCGGTCTTTGTAGGCGCGGCTGGGCGCAACGGAGCGAAGGTAGAAGAGGGAAAACCCGAATGGCGGATGCATGAACGAGGTCTGCATGTTGATCGCCAGCATGACCCCGAACCAGATCAAATCTATCCCGAGGCTGTCGGCCACCGGCGCCAACAGGGGAATGATGATGAAGGCAAGCTCGAAGTAGTCGAGGAAAAACGCCAGGAAGAAGACCAGGAGATTGGCGACAATCAGGAAGCCGATCTCGCCACCTGGCACCGACGTCATCAGGTGCTCGACCCAGATGTGGCCGTTAACACCATAGAAGGTCAGCGAGAATACGCGCGCCCCGAGCAGGATGAAAATCACAAACGACGATAGCTTCACCGTCGCATAAAGTGCGGACTTGATCATCGCCAGATTGAGACGGCGATTGATAGCAGCAAGCGCCAAGGAGCCTACTGCTCCCATGGCGCCGCCTTCAGTCGGCGTCGCCAGACCGATAAAGATCGTGCCAAGCACCAGGAAGATCAGGACAAGCGGCGGAACCAGCGAGATGATCACCTTCTGCAGCAGCTTCCAACCACGCAGCGAGCGTGCTTCGATCGGCAAAGCCGGGACACTCTGTGGCCGAATGAACGACATCAGGATGATGTAGCCCGCATAGGCTGCGACAAGCAGCAGGCCCGGAATAAGCGCACCTTTGTACATGTCGCCGACTGAGCGGCCAAGCTGGTCCGCGAGGATGATCAGCACGAGGCTTGGCGGAATAATCTGGGCCAGCGTTCCGGAAGCCGCGATGGTTCCGGCCGCAACCCGTCGGTCGTACCCGTAACGCATCATGATCGGCAGTGAGATCAGTCCCATGGAAATGACCGAGGCGGCAACGACCCCTGTCGTCGCGGCAAGGATCGCGCCGACGAAGATGACGGCAAAAGCAAGCCCACCCCTGACAGGTCCGAATAGCTGACCGATGGTGTCCAGCAACTCCTCGGCCATGCCGCTTCGCTCCAGGATCAGACCCATGAAGGTGAAGAACGGGATCGCCAGCAGCGTCTCGTTCGACATCTGGCCGAAGATGCGGTCGGGAATGGCGCCGAACAGATTGACGGGTAGAAGCCCCATCTCGATACCGATGAAGCCGAAAACGAAACCGACAAAGGCCAGTGCGAAGGCGACCGGATAGCCTATCAACAGCACGACGATCAGTGAAAGAAACATGATCGGCGCGAGGTTTTCCGCGAAAAATGCAAACATTTGGAGCCTCGGCCTTAGAGGGTATGTGCTTCAGCGTCAGCCAACGCGATCGCGTCCGGTATGTCGCCGCGAAGAATTGCGATCCGCTTGATGAGTTCGGACAGCCCCTGCAGAGCCAGCAGGCCGAATCCGAGCGGAACCATCGCCCACACAGGCCAGAGGAGCAGCCCTCCGGTATTGTTGGAAATCTCGCCACTGAGGAACTTTGACGTCACCCTTGGCCATGACAGGTAGATCGTGATGAGGCAGAACGGGAACAGAAAGAACAGCGTGCCGAGGATCTCGATCCACAATTGAGATCTGCGCGACAGACGCCCGTAGACGAGGTCGACTTTAACATGTTCGTTGTTGAGAAGCGTGTAGCCGGCCGCAATCAGGAACCCCGCCGAGAACAGGTACCACTGAGCCTCAAGCCATGCGTTGGAGCTGAGATTGAACAGTTTTCGCGTTGTGGCGTTCGCCGCACTGATCACTATGGCGAGCAGTATGAGCCACGAAACCGCCTTACCGATGACCGTGTTCGCCGCGTCTATGAAACGCGACAGCGACAGCAAGATGGACATGAAATTTCCTCCCATAGTCCCGATTTCGCGGGAACTAAGAGGCAGTGCTACGTCGCCGGCGAGGAGCGAACAAGAGCGTGGTGAGGTGAAATGAACGAGGCTACCCAGAAGTGGGTAGAGCCGAGGAAACGTCAGTCGGCGACAAGCCATTTTCCATTACATATCGGATCAGTCCGGCCGTCGTCGCGATCCCGAGCTTTTTCTTTATGTTCTTGCGGTGAGTTTCAACAGTCGCGGCTGAAATGGCCAGGACATCCGCGATATCACGATTGCTGCTTCCGGCGGCGATCTTGATCAGCACGTCCCGCTCCCGCGCTGTCAGACCGTCGGAACCCTCGGTGCCCTTGCGTGAAAGAAGCGCTTCGGAAACCCCTGACGAGAAATATCTGCCACCGGCTGCGACGGCTTCAATCGCAGCGACGATCTCCTCCGTCGGAACATCCTTCAGGATATATCCTGCGGCCCCCCTCAAGACCGATGCTGATATATACTCCCGGTTTTCATGCATGGAGAGCATCAGAATCCGGGTCTCGGGAACCGCCGCCTTGAATAGGTCGATGGCCTCGATGCCGTTCAATTGCGGCATGTTGATATCCATCAGGACGACGTGCGGCAAGGTCCGCCGGGCCTCGTCCAGGCCTGTGCTGGCCTGAATGGCCGTTGCCACCACTTCGATGTGGCCGTAGGTTTCGAGCAGCGCCTTTAGCCCCTCGAGTACGAGCGGGTGGTTGTCCACGAGAAGGACCCTGATCCGATCCGATATCATCAAGCCGCCACCCGTTTATCTTCCGGTCGATTGGCGGATTTCGGAAGCATAGCGGTCAAAGTTGTCCCATCCGCCGAGGATCTGACCAGTAATATGCCTCCAAAATGGGACATGCGCTCCTGCATATTCCTCAGGCCCAAGCCGCCACTCTTGGGCTGAACGCCGGCTGAACTCCCGTCGAAACCGCCCCCATTGTCGGAAATGCTCATCCGTACGCGTTGGCGTTCCCGCCAAAGCCGAACGGTCACCCGAGTGGCGCCCGCGTGTCTTTCGATATTGGTCAAAGCTTCCTGTGCTATTCTGTAAAGCGCGGTATTTGCTCCGGCCTTCAAAGCGTCGGGCCCTTCCGCCTCCACGCTAACCTCGATACCGGTCCTCTCGCCGAAATTCTGCGCCAGAGATTTCAGCGCCGGCGTCAGTCCCAGATCGTCCAGCACCCTTGGCCGCAATTCATGCGAAAGGCGTCTTACCTCCTTGATCGCCTGGGTCAGAGCCTCGGCTCCACGATCAATCGCGGCAGACGCATCATCTGCGTTACCTTTCGCTTTTCGGCTGGCGAGGTCGATTGCGTATCGAACGCCGACAAGGCTCTGTGAAATGCCGTCATGCAGCTCCCGCGCAAGCCTTGCCCGCTCTTCTTCCTGAGCATCGATGACCCGCTGGGTAAGGGCGGTGAGCTTGTCATCGGCGAGGCGGCGCTCATGAAGGGTGATCCACAGGCAGGTTGCGAAGACCAGGAGGACGGCCGGTACCGCAATCAGAGCGACAATCGTGAATGTCCCCCTGATGTTCCTCCGCGTGTCGGCATTCGCGGCGGCGGTCTGCGCATAAACATCATCAAGATATACGCCCGTGCCGACCATCCACTTCCACTTCTCGAGACCGACAGCGAACGAGAGTTTATCGGCCATTTCGCCGCTTGACGGTTTTTGCCACTTGTACTGATGCAATCCCCCGCCTTCCTTTGCCTTGGCAATGAGATTGGCGATCACCTTGTCTCCGTCAGGATCGGTGAGATCGAGCCAATTGTGCCCTGGACGGAAGGTCTGGCGCGGATGGACAACATTGTTGCCGTCATAATCGTAGACGAAGAAATAACCGTCGGTTCCGTAGTCCAGCGCGGTCAGGATCGATCTGACCCTTTCCTTGGCGGCCTCGTCCTGTTGTCCGGCATCCGCATAAATTCCCTGAATTGCAGAAATCGCCAGATTCGTAAGGTTAAGAAGCTCGGTTTCTTTCGCCTTCAGCATGTTGCGCTCGAACGTGTCGATACTGCTCTGGGCAAGCCTTGTGGATTGCCAGGTGATAAACGCCGTGACGGTGAGGATCGCGACGATGAGTGGTACGATTGCCAAAGCCACGATTTGATGACGCAGGTGCAAGGTTGGCCCCCCGGCGAAGCATTGATGTCGAATGCAGGACGCCGGGCGATTGGAGATTATTTGGCCGTCGACGCTTGCTCCCAAGCATTATCAGGGTCATCCGCTTGCACCAACGCAAAACGGCGACATCGGCCTCACATCCTCTCCATGACGCCAGACCAACAGCTTGCGGGGCTCCGGTAACTGTCTTGCGCGCAAGTGAAATCCCTCATTGTCGCCATCGATCCAGTCATCCGTCTTTCCCTGCCCCATAGTTCATAGCGACTGCAACTGCCGATTACGGCCATTTCGCCTTCGCGGCCGGGGACGTGTGGATGCTCCGGCCGCCACCAAACGTCAGAAACGTTGATGCATGGCGCTACCAACGGCGACCCGTGGTGGACGTGGTGTGGTCGATGCGTCTGGCTCCTCGACCAGACCTGAGGCGAGACGGGCATTTGAAATCTAACTCCAGGTTGATCGAGCCTGGCCGCCTGCTGACAGCGTCACTTTCGGTTGACAACCGCTGGGCACATTTATCATGTTCACCGAAACACGCGAAAGGGAACATTGATGAACATCAGCAAACGTTTCATGTCGGTCGGCGCCATTGTGGGGGTGCTCGCTCTCGGTGCCAGCTTCGCAAGCGCGCAGGTACCGGCCTTTTTTAGGATCGGTACGGGCGGGACTGCTGGAACCTACTACCCAATCGGGGGATTGATCGCCAACGCAATTTCAGGCGCCGGCGACAAGGGTGTTGCCGGCCTCGTTTCCACAGCTGTTGCGTCGAACGGATCCGTGGCGAACATCAACGCGATCCAGGGCGGATCAATGGAATCCGGGTTCACCCAATCGGATGTCGCTTACTGGGCGCACAGTGGTACAGGCCTCTATGAAGGAAAGGGCAAAGTCGAGGACCTTCGCCTGATCGCCACGCTGTATCCGGAAACGATCCATCTTGTTGCGCGCAAGGATGCGGGCATCAAATCAGTTGCAGACCTTAAGGGCAAGCGCGTTTCCATCGATGAACCAGGCTCGGGGACGATCGTCGACGCTCGTATCGTGCTCGGTGCCTACGGGTTAAAGGAAAGCGATATCAAAGCCGAGCACCTCAAGCCTGGCCCGGCCGGCGACCGCCTGCGTGACGGGGGACTGGATGCCTACTTCTTTGTTGGTGGTTATCCGACCGGGGCCATCTCCGAACTGGCCACCTCCAGCGGCATCTCGCTCATCCCGATCAATGGTCCGGAAGTTGACAAGCTGATCAAGGACTACACCTTCTTTTCGAAGGATACTGTCCCGGCCAACACCTACAAGGATGTTGCCGAAACGCCTACGATCTCGGTTGCGGCACAATGGGTCACCAGCGCGAAGCAGTCGGACGAGCTGGTCTACAAGATCACAAAAGTCATGTGGAACGGTGCAACGCGCGCTGCGCTCGATGCTGGACATGCGAAGGGAAAGATGATCACTCTTCAAAATGCAACGACCAGCCTGGGCATTCCACTCCATCCGGGCGCGGAGAAATTTTACAAGGAAGCCGGCGTCCTGAAATAGACAGGCGCTGAGCGTGTGATTGGTGATGCGGTGGCAGGCTGAGGCAGGCCGCCGCATCAACTGTTTAGAAGCGATGCCAAGGATTTCCCACATGAGCGACGACACTGCCGGCAAGACCTCTCCGATGGAGCTTGACGAAGCAAGGGCGCGCGAGCTCGAAGAGCAGTTCGACGCCGAAATTCGCTTCCGTCCGCTGGCACCGCTTGCTGCGCGGTTGGTCGGGGCGCTGCTGATCGCGTTGTCCCTCTTTCACTATTACACCGCCGGGTTCGGCCTTCTGTCGGAGGTGCTGCATCGCGGTATCCACCTGTCGTTCGTCCTTGGCTTGATATTTCTTGTATTTCCTTTCTCAAAGCGCGGTTATGGCGAGCCGGTGCCGTCGACTGTGTTGCGGCCGCTCGGCATTTCGCTCTTCGATTGGGCGCTGACGATCGGTGCGGTCATCGCTGTCATGCACGTGCCGTTCATTCCGCTCGATGACCTCGCCTTTCGTGTTGGCAACCCGACTACGACGGATGTCGTGCTGGGTGGCATGCTGGTGCTGGTCCTTCTCGAAGCAACACGCCGCTCGGTGGGCTGGCCTTTGCCGATCATCGCTGTCCTGTTCATGGTCTACTCTCTGTACGGGCCGTCCATGCCAGGAATTCTGGTTCATCCCGGCGCGACCTTCTCGCAGTTGATCAATCACCTCTACCTGACCAGCCAGGGCATCTACGGCATCGCGCTCGGCGTCGTCGCGACCTACGTCTTCCATTTCGTACTGTTCGGGGTGTTTGCGACACGTATCGGGCTCGGCCAGCTTTTTCTCGATTGTGCGGCATGGGTTGCTGGTCGCTACGCCGGCGGCCCGGCCAAGATATCGATTTTCGGATCGGCACTGTTCGGCATGATATCCGGCTCGTCCGTCGCCAATACTGTGACTGTCGGTTCACTGACGATCCCGGCGATGATCCGGCTCGGCTACAAGCGTACATTTGCAGCGGCCGTCGAATCCGCATCGTCCACCGGTGGCCAGATCACCCCGCCGATCATGGGCGCCGCGGCATTCCTGATGATCGAGTTCCTCAATCTCCCCTACACGACGATCATCCTGGCGGCGATCGTGCCGGCCTTCATGCATTTCTTCGGTGTTCTGGTTCAGGTTCACTTCGAGGCGAAGCGGGAGGGTCTTCGCGGCATGACCGACGACGAAATGCCGGATCTGAAGGAAGCCTTGAAGCGCGACTGGCCGACGGTGATCCCGCTCGTCGTGCTGATCGGCATCCTGCTCTCCGGCTACACGCCTTACCTCGCTGCATTCTGGGGCATCACGCTTTGCATCGCCGTTGGCCTCATCAATCCGCGCCGGCGCATGTCTGTGACGGACGTGCTCGAGGGCCTTCGGGACGGTGCAAAATATGCGCTCGCGGTGGGCGCGGCCGCAGCAACGGTTGGCATTATCGTGGGGGTCGTGACATTGACCGGCGTCGGCTTCAAGATTTCCTACATCGTCACCACGACGGCGGCGGAAATGGCCACCTGGGTCGGTACGATGGTTCCAGAAGCCTGGTTCGGGCCGCAGACACTGACATTATTATTCACCCTCATCATGACCGGTGTGGTCTGCATTCTGATGGGCTGCGGCATTCCAACGACTGCCAATTACATTATCATGGCAACGATTGCCGCCCCGACACTTGGCATGCTGGGTGTCGAGCCGATCGTCGCGCATTTCTTCGTCTTCTATTACGGGGTGCTTGCCGACATCACACCTCCCGTAGCGCTCGCGGCCTATGCTGCGGCCGGCATGGCCGGCGCCGATCCCTTCAAGACAGGCAACACCGCATTTCGCCTGGGTTTGGGAAAGGTGCTCGTACCGTTCGTGTTTGTGTTCTCGCCATCCCTTCTGCTCGTGACCGCCAACTTCTCCTGGAGCAACTTCACGATCGCCTTCGTCGGGTGCGTCTTGGGCATTACATGCCTCGGCTCCGCCCTTTCCGGCTTCTTGCTTGTCAGAACCGTCTGGTGGGAAAGAACACTCCTGATTTTAGCCGCGATCCTGTTGGTGGTCCCCGAACTTGTGTCGTCCCTGGTGGGGCTGTTTTTGGTCGTGCCTGTCTTGGTTCGGCAACTCACTGTGGTCAGCCGTGCGCACGCTTAGCCACGGCCCGAATCCTATGACCTTCCGGGGCCGGCGTCACCATCAACGTGATCGCAATTGCCGGTGGTCTGGGTTTGCGATCAACATCGCATAAAGTTGAACTCGCGCCTCCTTAAAATGCATCATTCTATGATATAAGATGGAGTACGGTAGACCGATCTGGAAGCCTGAGCCGGTGACCGCCACCATGGAAAGGATACGGATATGGCTGGTCGTGTTGCGATCGCATTGAAAGCGGCCGCGCGAGGCATCGAGGATGCTTTTGGCTGGCTTGTTCTGTGGTGGCCCTTGGTACTGTCTGCCTACTCGTCGGGGCGATGAGTGTCGCTGTCTTCAGCCAAAGCGGCGAGACCTTTGGCGTCAGGTTTGCTGCAGGGCTCGTGACGATCATTTTCTACTTTGTGGCTATCTTCGGGAGCCTCCTCAGCGCCATCTTCTTTGCAGGGGTGACCTGGAAGCTCTCACAAGGTCCCGGTGCCCATCGATGGCCGAAACAACGCTCGAGCGTGAACTTCGACACGATCTTCTGGCTGCTTGGGAGTATCATCACCGGCTTGTGGCTTGCTCCCCTCACGCTGGCCACTGCCCATATCCCGGTTGTCAGGGATCAGATGCTGCCCTTCTGACCAAACCCATCTCCGAGTTCGCGCCCGACGCTATTCTATCTCACCCAGACCGCGCAGTTTCGACAGCGACTCGACCAGCAACGGCTGATTGGCCAACAAGCCTTCGACATGGATTCTTGCGAGCTCCTCAAGGAGGCCCTCCCCCCTAGGCGTTAACCCGATCAAGACACTCCGCCTGTCATTTTCGGAGGGTATTCGGTTTGCGAGACCAGCCAACGAGAGGCGGTCGACAAGCTGTACTGCACCGTGAGGGTGCATCAACATCTGCTCTGACAGCTCTCTCATCATAATGCGCCCGCCCGCCGCCGTCTTGATCACCAGCATTGCCTGGTATTGCTGAGACGTGACCTCGGCCTCCGCGAGTGCTGCTTCGCTGAGCGCCAGGAAACGGCGCATTGCGAGCCGGAACCCGGCGAGCGCGCCGTAGAGCCCCGGGGGCAGTTCCTTTTTGAAGTCCACTTCTTCTGTAGCCGGCATCCAAAAAACCTTTTATTGAATCACGCCATGATATATTGTTTGGGTGTCCGCGTTGGGAGGACGGTTCGCGTGCGCGCGGCGGATGTACTCGGCATGGTCCGCCTCGGGCACGAAGTCCGCCGTTGCGCGCGCGAATCATAGGTCGTCTTAACGGCAAGAGTAAGGGGGGGCTTTTGAAAGTGGCAAGAGTTTCAGCTGGATACGGGGTGGAACCACTGCCTGAACTCAAGGCGGGCAGGCTTGAGGTGAGTTGTATCGCCCCGCTGTTCGGGCTCTCCGACACTGAATTCGACCGCTACGTCAACATCGGACTTATAACAATCGCGCCCATCAACGATTTGGCCTCAGGTGAAATAGCGGCATCGTTCACTGTCCAATTTGGCAATAAGGCCTTGACCGTGGCGCTTCATGAGAACCAACCCACTGGATACACGATGCGTTACCTGCGTGGGAAAAACTCTGTTGCACTTTCTTGCAGGTAACGCCGGCGGAGACGGGGACAAGTCGGCTAACTTTGCCCGATGATGTCCGACCTGCCTCAACCATGAGAACGGATGGGTTAAACCCCGATGTGAGACCGGCAAGAGAGGAGGTTGCGGTGGCAATTCCGGAACTCAACGAGGTCGAGAGGCAACTGCTTGGAGTGATCGGCCGCGGACATCGAGATCGCCGATTACAAGTTTTCCACCGCGGAGAGATCTACCGCACCGCTCCGTTTACCTGGGCCGAGCTGTCTGCTCACGTCAGAGGTGCCGATGACGCAATTGCCGATGCCGTCGCAGCTCTTGTCGCGGCCGGTGTTGTTGACAGCGTAAGGCAGCCAACCCGCCTTTTTCGCTGGATACGAAGGACCAAGCCTGCGACCTTCTTCTTTATTACCCAGAAAGGGAAGCGATGGTTGGCGCAAATCGAGCAGGTCATGGTCATTGAACAGATTTAGGAACTGATCTACCGTGTCAGGCGAGGCCGGAGGACGTTAAATCACCATCTCGTCAAAGCGAGGCATCTTCATCGACTGTCATGAAATGCATGACACGGACAAGATTGCCTTGCATCAGCTCCAGGACGTGATCAGTTTCCAGCCAAAACAACGCTCTTACGATCTCCTCCTGCGTGAAGTTCGCCTTAGCTAGGGCGACTGTCACCTGGTGCAGGTTGACAGGTGCGACGGGCGTCGCGTGGACAGATCGGAGATAGTTTATGACCGCCGCTCTGGTTTCTTCGCGTCGATTCATCAGTTACACCTCCTTGTCCTTTCGCCCTGCCCCTCAACAGGCTGCACCTACTTTCGCTAGCGTGGCCGGTCCGGCAACCTCGCGCCGCGACCGGGAAACGTTAGGCTTTTCGCGGGGTTTGGATAAAAGCGCGGACCAACAATTCGAACGCGTTTGCCTGTCACGTCGGTAATATACGTGGCCTCTTTGGCCTTCAGCGCAGGCGGTATCTGCAGGTGGTTTGGCGCTGCAGCCTCCGCGCTGCCCGCCCATATCAGCATCAAGGCAAGAACCGGCCGGGGCGCACCGCCTATCCGCCCGGTCCACATACCAACACTGTTTGAAATGTAAAACTGTAAGGCCGCGTTCAACAAGCTTCGTCACTCCTGATGAAGATGCAAATGCCTCATTCGTTCACTGCTCGGATCTGATCGAGGGCCGGGTGCTTAGCCTTGACGCCAGGGTAGACCCTCATCTCGTTCGTGAGATCTAGCACCACCCTCTTCGGCCGTTGCCCTTCACGGTGCATGAGAAAAATAACCACGCACCGACCCTTCCCCGATGTGACCGACAAAACCTGGCCGGGGGTCTGATCCAACACGCTCTTGGCGGTGTCGGCACAGTTCGAGGTTTCTCCCCCAACGGCAAATGAGAGAGTTACGGTCGAAAACACAGCGGCAAGGAAACTAGCCTGCACGAAGGTGCGTGCGGGGGATGATGTTGACATAAATACGCCCCACTAATGCACCGTGCCTTCAATCTGAATCTTATCGTGGTCCAGCAATGCCTCGCATACTTCCTGGACCATGACGCGGGTGGCCTCGATGACGGGCGGAGAAAGAGCTTCACCAAGACGAGCAGCGTGGCCAATCCTCAACAGGCCCTGCAACTCGGATGCGTTCTCGATGAGGCGGCCCATCCTCTTTTGCAGATCAACCGGCAACCCCGAGGCATTGAGCTGTTCCTGATCCAGAAGCCCGCGTTCCCTCAGTATTCGCTCAAGCAGCAGCGTCAACTTTGCAACTTCAGCAATATCCTTCATCTGCACCCTCCCCGGCTTATTTTGATTGTTAACTGCCCACCCGCGATTCTTTATTGACCGCTCACTTTAATATATCATGACGTGATAAACATTAAAAGACAGAGGCGGACACAGGAGTGTTATCGCACCGTGAGGGAGGCATGCGAGCTCGATTTCCAGCATTTCGAGTGATCACCCTGAGACGTTACCGCGTGATCGGGAGCCGCCAGAAAAAGACCAGACCCTAAACCAGAAATCAGGCGCGCTTGAGTTCAGCTGCATTTTGCCGCTGCCGTAAGCGCAGCTGTTAGGCCCGCAAGTGCATACCTATAATTCGTCCGCGTACCTCGTTTCGAGGTCGCGCTCACCGTCATCGAGCTGCCAGCTTTCATCGCCTCAACCAGTGCAGCGTCATCGCTCGCGTTCTTCGTCCAAGCGGAATTCCCTTTCGGCGTCAGCGAAAAATTCCTGCCATCGACAGACACCGTTATCTCTGAGCCGCCGAGAATGTCATAACCCATGACGGCTTGCGGATAGTAGCTCCCGGCCCGCGGGTCTGGGGCCACCAGGATATAGTTGTTGCCGTGGTCAACATTCGCCGGCTGAGCCCGCAGTGGCGCGGAGAGTGCATAGCAGTGTTTCGCACCATCTGTTGAATACGAATAGAGACCCCAAGCCCCAAACGTTTTGACCATCGTCGGCGCCGAACCGGGCCGCGCATTAGCCAATGCCGGACCCATTGCAGCAAGGGCAATAGCGGCGAGGGCGAACGATTTGCGGGACATCTCGTCTCCATGGCTAGATTGAATACGGAGGCTAGGGCCAAGTTGGCCGCGCAAGCCGCTCCTTTATAGTCGGGCGCCGCAGTGGGACTGTCGCGGGACCAAACCAAAAACGGCGTGACGCGTAGCGTACCTTGTGGCATTGGAATGAAGTGGAAGCACTTTGGAGTCCCCGGCGGGGCTCGCCAAAAATCATGCGAACGTCCGAGCATTCGAAAAGTTGTGAACTGATACACGTACCAAACAAAATATGTCTGCGGGGCACAATGCGGCCAGGAAGATCCCTGTTGGCCCGCCCGAAATCATTTCAGGCGGGCCTCGCTCGACTGGACATCTCATCACATCCAGACGAAGGCTAGCTGTCCGTCACACCCGAGGGGACTGTTTGCGGAAGCTCTTTCAGTTCTATCAGCTGTTCCGCGCAGCTATTTGCCGCATTGATGACGGGGCCATCGATCCCGGGGACTTTTGTCCACCCGCCCTCCTTGATGAAATTCTCACGTTCCCAAGACGAGATGGCTTTGAGGGCCTGCAAGTTTTGCTCGGCATCGCTCGCGCTTATGAAGTCGTGGACGCACATGCCGGCAACCAGATCGGCCCGCGCATCCCGCGCTGCGACCATGTTCATCTCTCGCACGCGCGCCGATGTCGTCCAGCCTCCCCATGTGAAGCCAACGATCATCGTTAATACCGATGCGCCGACCAGCGACCAAAGCCATAGGGTTTTGGACGGACGAAACGAAGACCGACCACCACCTCCGATACCTTGCATAGCTTTCTCCTCACTTCTTTATCATGACATGATATAAAAATGACCTTTCAGAGCAACCTTGGCAGAGATCACAAAGTCTTGATCGCGCGTCATCGACTTCAACCTCTTCCTCCGCCCTGAAGCAGCCAAAAGTGAATCCAGAGCTCGATCCGGTATATGAGGTAGGATTATGAAGATTCTCGCCCATTTTCTGCCAGTCATACAGCTTGCGACTACGCGGATGACGGTCACCTTGTGAAAGATCAACTTGCCAGATGCTCCGGATCTGTTACCGAGGAATGTCCGATGGATGCTTTTTCCTCTTGATCAGTTGAGAAATCTTTGTTCGGCGACGCCAGAGCTTGAACACGTCATTGTGATTGGGTGGCGAGAGATGCTTCTTTTCGCCTAATTTTCATGGGCTTCCGGACGGCTCACATCGCTTGTCAGGCCCCTCGTTAAACCAATGACCGAGTGGATTTCGCATTTCCGCTTTGTCACGCGCGAAAAATCTGACTACCTTTCCATTCCGGGAAGGGGCACTTCATGAGAACAATAATCTGGGAACCTCCAGTTTTCGTCTGCGGGATGGCTATTCACGGGCCGTTCGAGGCATATGATTTCATGGCTTCGCGAACTGGTCACGACGTGCGGTGGCCCAAGGTAAAGGGCTCGCAGTTCGCCAAGGCCCAGACGGCTATGCTCGCCGCCATGGATGGCCGCGTGTCGATCGAAGACGCCAGAGCGTGCTTCGGTCTGGCACTGAAGGAGGCGCAACTCACGCAATAAACTGGAGCAAAATCTGAAGACAAGGGGGTAAAAAATGGAGACCGCGCTGTGGGGCCCGTGTGTCTACTATCGGACCGATGAGAATGTCGTGCACTCTGTGGGAGGCGTTGACGAAGCGCTGGTCGCGCTTTTCGATCGGTGGCCAGTGAGAACCGGAAATTTCCGCCTTATAGCAATGGACGCCTGCTATGCCGTGCTAGCTGGCCGAGAAAAACCCGAGGCGGCTCGGTTGGCATTTGTCGCTGCAGCGATCGAAGCGGGCGCGTTAATCGATCACCGACCTGAACGGTCTGCCGATCAGCTTGGCGTTTCCGAGCTACTCGGAAAGGCACCCGCGGCGACCGTTTCTATCGAGGCCCCCCTTTCAACCGCTCTCGATTTTGCAAGTGACTAGAGACGATGCTTCAGAATCATTCTCAGTCAGCGTCCATTCTCGATCCCGAGGATTTGGAAATGCTCCAAAAGGTATTCGATCAACTGTGCGAGCGACGGCGCTTGGAGAAGGGAAGCGCGGGAGCCACCCGGATTGCACGGGATCTGATCGATCTGTTTCAACATGGAATAAGAGGGGAGCGTCAGTTGCTCATGATGTTGTCGGGCACCAAGACATTTCCCTAGTTAACCGTTCCGGTTACCACGAAGGCAGATGGCGACGTACCTGCGCAAGCAACATATATCGCCTCGAGATGAACGGAAGCACAGGGAAGAGGAAAGCGCCTTGGGGAACCGTACGCATCCGGCGCCAGCCACCCACGTTCACTGGTTAAAAGCATTCTATTGCAATGGCCTACAGTCCCTTGAGATCTCACGACTTCTATGGCCCAGTTCTTTACTGTCCCAGCACAGGGTGTGACTTTCGCTGAGCTGCCCGACGACCCTGCACTCGATCAGGTCGGCCTAATTCCAAGAAGGAGCCCTCAACCATCGCGCCTAAGTGAACACGCCAAAAGAAAACATCCGCCGAAGCGGGCAATTTTGAGATGGGCCAAAGTGGAACGAAGAGCCAGGGTTAAGGGTACGCCCCTCGGACATTCTGGGACCTTGGTCCTCGTTCCGCACATCCAACGGCTGAACAACACGTCCCGCGTACGTGAGCTGTTACCCGAGATTAGCTCCCGTCCGTAGCGAACCAAAACGATCTTGCGGCGCAGATCTCCTCAATCGGAACCAACTGGCGCACGACCTTCTCATGACGTTACGAGGGCATTTCCCCGCAGAAGGTGTTTGTCGCCCACTGAACACGCTTTCGCGACAACCTTCTTCAGATGCGTCACTTCCTTCCATTGCGTTGCATCTGATCCAAACCTACGTAGGAGCGATGAAGACAATCATCAGCCACAATGTGCCGAGGCCGCGATGGGTTGGCTGATCGGCGGCGCGATAGTTTTGATAACCTTCTTGTTTTCGCGCAGAGCTGGCGCGGTTGTGGTCGCTTTGCTCGCCGTTGCCTGGGTGGGATTTTGGCTCGCTACGGATCGCAAAAGCGAGCAGGAGCCCTCGAACCAGTCTGTCTCCATCTCAGCGAACTCCGACCCGAGGTTGTGTCCGAATCCAGAGATGCCGGTTTCGGTCCGGATCACCAACCGTGCGGACAAGACCCTTCAGGCTGTCTCATTCAGCCTAGTTGCCAGGCAACGCAATTCGATCATCTACAGGGCGTCCCATACGAGTGACGAAGTCATCGCACCGGGAGATTTCTTCTCGACGTGCTACGGACTAAACCCTCTTTCCTTTGCGATCCGCACTGTCCGCTATGACCCGCGAGAATTGAATTGGGCAGGCGAAACTTCCCTCACCCGGTTTGCGAGTCCTAAGCCGCACTGAGCGGATTGATACTGCGACAGTTGAGCATGTCGCAGCCGCGGCGCAACTTGCCTGTGCGGCCACGAAGTCGCTGAGCCGATCGGCCTGCGGCTAGCCGGAACATGTCGCATGGCCATGGGTCAGAAAAAAATGCGCGCGCTTAGTCTTGGGAAGATTTCCGCTGCGCTCCGGAGCCCGTGGCAGATTCGTCGAGCGTCTGGCGGGCCTGATGAGCCTTTCGATGCCCCTCACCGCCGCCCATCTGAAGCACTTTCGCCAAGGCGGCTTCGTCGAGACCCGGCGAGATGGGCAACGCGTGTTGTACCGCCTTGCGGAAGGCCCTATCCTTCTGCTTGACGCAAGCGGCCGTCAGCGGGTTCTCGGACGGGTCGTTTTCCCGACGAAACGCCATCGGGAGGTCGCAAGGCTTAAACCTTTTGATCCGGTTGCCAGGGTGTTTCAAAACCGTAAAATCTAACTGCGATACTTTGAATACGGGGGCTCGGTCCAACAAGACGACCGGGCCTTACGTTTTGCCCTAACGATAGTTTGCGACGAGCACATCCGTCGCTGCATTCCATGCGTTGTCATACATATCGACCATACACAGTCCCCCATGCGTCAGACGTGAAGCAAGTTCGGCTCCACGGAGCGAGTGAAAGGGATCGAGATGGAAAATCTGCAGCCATATTTTCTCAATTTTCCGCAGTTCGCCATTACATGGGGAATCTTCTTTGGAGCGGGCTTGGTGACCTTCTTCTTCTCGCTATGGCGTAACAGTTCGGACTTTTCACTCAGGGAGATGTTCGAGCACTGCGTTCCTTTCAATGTACTCACATCGAAAAGTTTCCATATGGATGTCATCATCTATGTCTGGAGAAAGTTGACAGACTTCCTCTTCGTCGCTCCAGGCCTCGCGGCCACCGCGTTGATTTCCAGCGCGATCGACTTTGGCCTGCGATCCGTCTTTTCCGATTTTTCGCCGCTCGGCATAAATTACCTGGTCACGGTCTCATGCACGATCCTGATGCTGATCGCCGCCGAGTTCGCCGATTATCTGGTGCACTACCTCGAACACAAGGTGCCCGCCTTATGGGAACTGCACAAGGTCCACCATTCCGCCGATTTCCTCAATCCGCTGACATCCAGGCGCGGCCACTCCCTCCCGCTGGTATATGGCGGCATGGTAGCGGGCGTGATCACCGGCATGGTTGCCGGGATATTCATGTTCCTGTTCGGCATCAGCCTGATAGAGGCCGTTGCGCTACGGGCCGTTGCAAGCAAGATATTCACCCTCTGGACGCTCGACCCCCTCAAGCATTCGCATCTTCCAATCAGTCTCGGATGGTTCGACCACTTCCTGATCAGCCCCCACATGCACCAGATTCACCACAGCAAGGTCGAGCGTCATTGGGACAAGAATTTCGGAACCAATCTTTCGATCTTCGACTGGATGTTTGGAACCGGCTACAAGCCCGAAAAAGGAGAGAAGGCGATATTCGGTATCTCCGGCTACAGCGATGCCTCGTTGCAGAAATTCAATACGATCAAGGGCGCCTATCTGGACCCGATGCTGAGGAGCTGGAAGGCGATCGTCACGCTGGTGCGCCCTGGTGTTGGTGCCAAGCCAAGCGCCGAGCGAGATCCGCCGACTTTCGTCGAAAAGCAGAGAAGGACCGAGCAAGGCGCCCAGGCGGGAAACTCGACTGCGACTTCCCTCGGCACGGCATCTCCTTCGGTGGCATCAAATACCGGGCCGATTGGCTGATGGGTGCCGGCAGCAACAGGTATCGCGGATGAGTTTGGAACCGATCGGGATATTTACGTTCGTTCTGGGTATCTACTGTCTGTTTGCGGGCTACCATGCCAGCATCGTCGTTTTCATCGGCCTATCCGTTTTCGGCGCTGCTGCCGCGATCCTGATGGGATCTGCAAACATCCAGCCGGCGCACCTCTTCCTCGCATTCCTTGCCCTTAGCGTCCTGACCTACCGAAACAAGTTTGGCATCGCGGTCAAGGCGCTGTCCTTTCCGAGGCCAGGGTTCTGGTTGGCCTGTCTGCTGATCTACGGAACGGTGCTGGGTTTTTTTGCGCCGCGCCTGCTCGCCCGCATGACAGACATCATTCCACTCGGCGTCACCGAATATCCGTCCACCGGGGGCACCGTCCCTTTGGGGCCGGTCTCCAGCAATTTTACCCAGGCGGTCTATGTTTCCGCAGATCTTCTTGCCTATGTACTCATCCTGGCAATCGGATCCACTCTTGCCGGCTTCCGGGCGATCACCGTCGGCGTTCTGGTGTTCGCCGGAGCGAATGCCTTCTTTGCTCTCCTCGACCTCGTGACCTATGGCACGGGAGCGCAGGATCTCTTTCTTTATATCCGCAACGCCCAATACACATTTCACGACGATGACGTCGTAGCCGGTGTCAAACGTATCGTCGGCTCATGGCCGGAGGCGTCGGCATTCGCCGGCATCAGTCTCGCCTCCGTCGGATTTACGGGCACGCTGTGGCTCTGCGGACGCGACCTGAGGTGGAGCGGGGCACTTTTTCTCGTCACGACACTGCTGGTAATACGGTCCACGTCTTCGGCAGGACTGTTGGCTTTGCCGCTGTGCTTCCTGATCCTGTATATCACAGCTTTCTTCCGCTGCGGCGGACGGTCTGGAACCCGGAACAGCTCGGCGATCGTTCTGTTCGCGCCGCCCCTGATTTGCCTCGTCGCGTTGGCGATAGCCCTCAACGACGAGCTCTTCCGACAGCTCTACAACTATTTCGACCTGCTTATCTTCAGCAAATCCACCTCCCCTTCCGCGGTCGAACGCGGCTCCTGGAATACCTACGGGTACCAGAATTTTCTCGATTCCTATGGTCTCGGCGTTGGCCTCGGCACCTCCCGCACATCAAGCTTTCTGTTCGCCCTGCTTTCGAACGTCGGGATACCGGGAACGATCATGTTTACGCTCTTTGCGATTTCGGCATTTTCCAAACGGCGCGGGACGCCCCGTACCGTCACCTCGGATGTCCGCCTTGCCGCGCGCAACGGCTGCGCCTGCCTGATGATCGGCGCCATGATTGCAGGGCCGACAGTCGATCTCGGCCTTGTGTTCTTCATCTTGGCTGGCCTTTCGAGCGCTGAACCGGAGCACGAAGCCATGGCGGTTCCCTCGCCCCCGTTACATACCGGTGAAGATGAATTCACGACACGCCCAAAGCCTTTCCGTCAGGCGTAAACCCGGAAATAATCGACCCGCATATGGGTGATCGTGTCGGCGGGTAAGAGCGGTTGCGGATAGGGGACATCCGAACGCAGGGCAAGCGTGAGGACTGGCCAGAACACGTCCTGATTGGTGTCGAGTTCAGCGGAGCGGGTGATCGTCCAGATCGCCGGCATTCCAGTCTTGGTATCGATGATAGGCTGTCGTTCGAAATAGATCGTGCATTCCGTATCGGTGACGAGCACCCCGTATCGGCAGTAACCGGCTGTCATATCGATCGGGGTCGGCACACCGGTTCCTTCGTGATGCTCACCGGGCTGCCCCCACTCGTGCAGATAGGCACCGTAGAGCGTGGGTTCCCAGCCCTTATGCTCGACGACATCGATTTCGATGCTCGTCTGCGGAGACAGGACGCTGCGGCCGTTCATCATCCAGAAAGCCGGCCAGCTCAGCGGGTGTCTCGGAAACAGCATCCGGGCCTCGAAATAACCGCGCCGCCAACCCTTCAAGATCGTGCCGTCGCGCCTCGCCGTCTGAATGTTGCCCGATATCCATTGGAACTCGGCCAGTCCATTGCCGTAATAATGCGGGACCTCCATCGGCCGGCCGATGTATTTTGCGGCCACCTCCAATGCCTTTCCATCGCTTGCGTTCGGGTCGTCGACAATCGAATAGGGATTGAAACCCTCTTCGCCGCTGTCTCTGGCGAAGGCCGAACGGCCGTAAAAGCCCGGATCGGAAGTGGTCGGCTTCGGCCCGGCGTTCCATGTCGACCAATCGAGCGCGGTGAACTTGTCCTCGAATATCACGGTCCGTCCGCTTGTTGGATCCTCCAGGGGAGCGGAAGCCTTCGATCGCCAGGCGAGACCGCCGACGAGACCGGCCGAGGCCAGCGAGCCTATGGCGAATGAGCGGCGGGACAGCAATCTCGTCATGATACACCTCACGTCACTTTCATCCGGCTGGTCCAGGCACCTACGCCGCTGCCGCGCTCCGCAACGCGTTGGCATGCACCTCGACCACCCGCTCCGGGCTGTAACAGTCAATGAACTCCTGCCGGAAGCCGGCATGGGCCTGCTCGGCGCGCAGATTGTCGCAATAATAAACCATCGCGTTCACGAGCTCCTCGCGACGATCCACCGGCACAAGCAGGCCCAGCCTGCTATCGACGAGAATGTCGCTCGGGCCGAATTCACAATCGGTCGCGATGACCGGCAAACCGAACCGCAACGCCTCGCATATGGCGAGCGACCAGCCCTCCCAGCGTGATGTGGAGACATAGACGTCGCTTGCCGCCAGTGCGGGCTGAGGATTGTCGGGATGATGCTCCAGGCTGACCGCATTGCCGAGGCCGTGGCGGTCGATCTCGGCGCGCAGGGCCGCCTCCCCGTTGCCAAAACCGACGATTTTCAGCAGGACGTTGCTGCGTTTCTTCCGCAGTTCGGAAAACGCGGCAAGCAGAATGTCCTGGCCTTTCTGAAACGAGAAGCGGCCGACATTGACGAAAGTCACGGTGTCGTCGGCGCGGGCGTGGTCGGCATGGGAGAGGTCGAATTTTCGAACCGGGTTGGGCACCCAGTAGTGCGGCCGCTTGCTCTTGAACATCGCATTGAATGACTTGAGCTGCCGCGGCGAGGTTCCGAAAACCGACGCTATCTTCGGCAGGAAAAGCGTCTTCATCAACAGGAAAAGTACCTTGGCCTTGATGTGACTGCACTCCAGCTTGGGATTGCCGTGGAGATGGACCGCAAACCGCCGCCGAATGCCGATGCAGGAGGCCATGCAGATCACCGTCGGCTCGATCTGCGGCACGACGATCAGGTCATAATCCTTGGCTCCGATGACGTTGCGGAAGTTGCGCATCAGCTCGATCCGGCTCGAAGCCACCCGATCGATAATGGTGTACTTCCTGTCTTCCGTGGGGCGGTTCTTGTGAACCGCGGTGTAGAGCACGTCCACTTCGAAGTCGTTTCCATACTGATCGATCAGGCCGGAACAGATCGTATCCACGACCCTCTCGATACCGGCGAAAGCCCCCGTACCCGGTTGGACGTAGAGTATCTTCAAAGGTGTATGGCCACTAAGTCTTTCGGCGTAGGGCATGGTTGCTGTTTGCATACAACTACCTCTTTGAATTTTTCACCAGACATTGTACAGTAAAGAACAACCTCCCATAAAAAACGTCGGAAACATCCCTGCTGGAGCGACAAGTCAAACCGCGGCAACAAGCAAGAAAATCTCTCGCCGCCAGCTCAATAAGATTGAGCTATTGTCGAACAAATTGCAACAGTAAAGGTTTCCTGGATGTCAGTCATTGAATTAAATGGGATACCGGGAGAGACTGTACTTCCACTGTCGCGCTGCGACATCTGCATTGTCGGCTCAGGACCGGCCGGCACGACACTTGCCCAGGAATTGTCGAACACCAACCTTTGCGTCACACTTCTGGAAAGCGGCGGCATGGCCCGTGATCCGCGGGCGGATGCGCTTGACGAGATCGACAATGTCGGGCGTGCGCGTGCGAGCGATCAATGGTCTGTTCGCAATCGGGTCGTTGGCGGCAGCTCCCATACGTGGGGTGGACGTTGCGGCCCGTTCGACCCCATCGACTATGAGGAGCGGCCTTGGGTTCCCCATTCCGGCTGGCCGATCGACGGCGCAGACCTCGAACCCTATCTGGCGCGCACCACCACCCATCTCGGCCTGGCTCTCGGCAGCGGCTATAACGATGAGCGGTTCTGGTCTATTGCCGGTCGCGAGCGGCCGACGCCCGATCTCGATCCGGATGTTCTGATACCTTTCTTCTGGCAATTCAGCCGCGACGCTGAAGAGGCTTACCCTTACGAATATATGCGCTTCGGTCGCCACCTGGCCAGGCGGATCGGCCCTAACGTGACACTCGTCACCGGGGCGACGGTGCAGAGCGTCCAGGTATCGGAATCGGGAGGCGCCGTTCGCAGCGTACGATTTGCGACTGCCGACGGCAGCCAGGCTGTCCTGACCGCTTCCGTCGTGGTCCTGTGCTGCGGAGGCATCGAAAACCCACGCACGCTTTTGAACTCCAACGAGACAAAACCTCAGGGCGTGGGAAACGACCATGATCAGGTTGGACGCTACCTCATGGATCATTTACGGGGTTCGGTGGCGACATTTTCCCTGGCTGGCTCCGATGCGCTTCAAAGACGCTTTGGCCGATACAATGTCAGCCGCCATTTCTTTCGCGCCGGATTTCGGCTGAGCCCGGATATTCAACGACGCGAAGAGCTGCTCAACTGCGCCGGCTGGCTGGGCGAGGTGCTGGCTGAGGATGACCCTTGGGATGCCTTGCGGCGGATAGCGGGGCGCGCTCCGAAGCTGCCGCAGGACATATTCAGTATCATTGCGAACAGCAATTTGCTCGTCAGGGGATTGAAAGACTTTTTAGGCGCGAAGAACGGCGTACCGCGCAAGCTGACCGAACTCAACCTGCAATGCATGTGCGAGCAGGTGCCCAATCCCGATAGCCGCGTGACCTTGTCGGAACGACGCGATCGCCTGGGCATGCGGCTACCACGCGTGGATTGGCGCAGCCATAGCGCCGAGTCCCGCACCATGCGCAGAACGGCGGAATTGGCTGTCCAGGAACTGCCGAAAGCCGGCCTGCCTGCGCCGAAGCTCGAGGAATGGGTCAAGGACGGCGCCGAAATTCCCCCAACATTCGTCGATGTTGCCCATCCGACTGGAACGACGCGTATGTCCGTGGATCCCGGCCGCGGCGTCGTTGATGCCAATTGCGAAGTACATGGTGTCAGCGGTCTCTTCGTTCTTGGCAGCTCGATTTTCCCGACGGCCGGGCATTGCAATCCGACGCAGATGATCGTCGGACTGGCTGTCCGCCTCGCTGATCACCTCAAGATGGAGCACCAATATCGACAGCCAGTCCCGGTGGCGGCCCATGCCAGATTTGCCTGAGGCCAGGCCCGTTCTGGTGACTGGCGCGACCGGCAGGATCGGCAAGGTCGTCGTCGCGGATCTGATTGAACGCGGTTATGCCGTACGAGCCACCACATCGAAGCCATTGGTAGGGGATGGACGCGAGGTCGACGGTCTCCTTGAGTGGCGGCGGTTCGACTTCATGGTGGATGATGACTGGGACGGCCTCGTCAACGGCTGCTGCGCGGTCCTGCACCTTGCCGCCGAACTCGGCAAGATGGAGCGCATGCAGCGGGTCAATGTGGAAGCGACGCGACAACTTGCCCAGGCCGCCGAGCGTCAAGGCATTGCCGCTTTCTGTTATGCCAGCACCATTTCGGTTTATGGGAGCGGGCGACAGCGTCTGATCGACGAGACTTCGCCGGTGTTGACTGTCGATCGGGATATCGCCTCGCAATATTGGGCTCTCGACTATGTTCGGATGTACGGGCGCACCAAACTTGCGGGCGAACTTGCGCTGCGCGCCGTGGCAAAACGGACCCGCTTTACGATCGTGCGCCCCGCCGTGGTCGTCGATATCAACCAGTTGATCGGGATCCGCGAATGGAGCCCGACCAAACGGCTGCTTGCCGCGCATCGTCATGCGCATCACATCTATGTTGGCGATGTTTCCGATGCGATGATCTGGTTTATCGTGCGTGGCCTTGCAGGCCACGGCCTCCCGGGCGAGGTTGAAGTCTATAACCTCGCGGAGGACGATTGCACCGATCCGCGGCACATCGATTTCATGCGAAAAGCGTTCTCCGTCAGCCACGACCGACGCTACAAATGCATGCCGATACCGGCAATTGCCGACTGGCTCCACGATTTCCTGAGATTTAGAACCCTGCCTTTGAGAAACCCTTTATGGCGAATGCGCTTTTCCAATCAGCGCCTGAAGGAGGCCGGCTTCCGCTTTCGCTACGGTATGGCAGATGCTCAACGGCGTGCGCTTTCGAACCTCGACAAGAGCGTTGGGAATTAGAGAAGCCGAGCGATGAGGCGCCGCATGAATGCACTCGGGCGCGAAGCCGTGAGCTCTCTCGTTCCAGAAAACTTCGAATTCACTTCCAACGGGGATTGCTTCCGCTCGTTTTCGTGCCTTCGGACATAGAGCAGATAGAATATCCCGTTCATGGCTACGCATCCCGCCTCAAGCGCCGCCGCAACGAGGAACGCCCAGGTCAGCGCCTCGAAGACCGAATTACCAAGAACAATTGCCGTTGCCGCCAAAACGATGATGATCACCAGAACGACAAGCGTAAAGATCAAAATTGGCAATCGGACCGCGCAAAGCAGACCGATGATGAATGCAATGACCAAATCCCAAGTCATCAGCGTCCTTTACCAGCCTCATCTCCGGTATTTTAGAATTTTATCCTACCATGTGCTGAATGTTCCAAGCAAGGAGGAATTGGCTAGCTTCCGGCACCGAGCTCGGTGACGATTTTGTGCTGTCGGTCCTGGCCGAATTTCAGAAGTTCTTCGGGCGAATGTCTTTCACACGTCTCTCCACCCGCACGACGTCGCCTGGGGCCACTTCGTCATTGTCGCTCACGACCAAGGTCTGCATCGCACCGTTGATCGTCCGGTTCACCATCGTCATAAAGGCGGGCTTGCCGTCGGCTTCCAGCGCGGCGAGGACGGCGGGTGCACGCAGTTCGATATTTGCCAGAAGCGCCCGCGCCGTTTTCGCCTTTTCAGAATTGGCCGCCAACCGGTCGCGCAGGTCAACAGCCTCGGCAAGCGCGTCACCTCGGTATTTCTGGCGAAAATCACCCATTTCCTGATCGAGCTTGGCGAGGTCCTGCTGCGTCTTGAGAATTGCGAGCGAGACATCCAGGCTGCGGCTTTCGAGATCCGCAAGCCCTTGGTTTGCACCCAGTTGCCGAGACGATACAGTCAGCCCCTGGGACACCATCTTGTTGATGGAAGTGAGGTCCTTGGTCGCCATCTCGGTCTGCCTGGCGAGCGAGCTTTCCTTGAGCCGCAGTGTTTCGAGCTGGTTCGTTGCCAGAATCTTGGCCTGGGCAAGCCTGTCGAGTTCGGTGTTCATCAGATGCAGCCGGGTTTCGAACAATGCCTGTTCGTCCTGCATCATGCGCGCCAGGGCCGGCCGCGTGGCTTGCGATGCCAGTTCCTGTGGGAAAGAGACCATGGCTGCTCCGCCGAGAAGCGCCTCGACACGCGCCTGGCGTGCCAGAAGTCCATAATGCTCTATTTCCAACTGGCCGAGGTCTCCCTGAGTGACGAGCGCGTCGCGCTGGAGACCGATCATCTCGGGATCGGCTCCTCCCAGCCCGCCTGCCATGCTGATTGCCTGGATCACGGTCAAGCCGGGAACGTAGCCGTATTTCCCCGGCTTGGACACCAAGCCCGTCACAAAGAATGGTCGATAGACCGAGACCTCCACGGAAGCATTGGGGCGCTTCTGCAAGCCGACCTGTCTCTGAAGCTGCTCTCCGATCAAGCTTGATACATCATCCAACGTCTTGCCGGCGACCGGAACCGTGCCGATGATAGGGAGCGATAATGTGCCTGCTGCCGAGACGGCGAATTCACCCGTCAATGGCACCCATTCGAATGCCACCCCGGCATTCGGCCGCCATTCGAAAACGCGAATTTTGAGAACGTCCTGCGGGCCGAGCGTATAGTCGGCCGATCTTGCCGGCATGCCCGGAAAAAATGCCGCAAACCAAATCGCCAAAAGCAGGAGGAGCCTGGCCAGGCAATACGGCCGGGACGCGGATGCGGCCGACGACCTGACACGCATGGTAGACGGGCGTCGTAAGAAGCTCAGTTGCTGCATTCGGTCACTCCTTTACCCCAGGCTGGTTAGGCTATCCGTACGTCATCCCAGACCGGCCCCTGCCCGGTGAGGTGATTGGCGTAGGACCTGAACTTGTCGATGAAAACCGCCGTCCGGAATTCCTGCGCCCGCGCAACGGCATCGGCGGGATTGAAATCCATTTTATCGAGGCGCTCGGCGGCATCGATGACTGCCTCAACCGATTGGGTGGAGAAAAACACGCCGGTCTTGCCGGCAATGACGGTTTCCGTCGCCCCGCCCCGCCCATAGGCGATGACGGGTCGGCCACTCGCCATCGCTTCAACCGGCACGATGCCGAAATCCTCCTCCCCCGGAAAAACGAGCGCCCTGCAGCGCGCGTAGTGATGCTGAAGCACCTCGAATGACTGAGCCCCCATGACAGTCACGGTGGGCCCGGCGATCTTGCGCAGGCGATCCAACATCTCGCCGCCGCCGATGACCACCAGTTTTACCTTCATCCGGTTGAACGCTTCCACGGCGAGATCCGGGCGTTTGTAACTCACCAGTTCCCCGGCCATCAGATAATAATCCTCGAGGTCACGGGCGGCGACCGGTCGAAACGCCTGGGTATCGACCGGCGGATGGATGATCTGAGCATCCCTGCGGTAATAGCTCTTCACCCGCTGCGCCACCGTCGTCGAATTGGCGATGAACTCATCGACGCGGCTGGCCGTCGCGACATCCCAGGTCCGCAAATAATGCGCCAGCGGCGGCATCATAATCCGCGTCAGCCTGCCGGAGGTTTCGTAGTACTTGTTGTACATGTTCCAAATGTATCGCATCGGCGAGTGACAGTAACAAATATGGATGGCCGGGGAGGTAGGTATTACTCCTTTTGAAGGTCCTGACTCGCTACTAATGACTAGGTCGTACGCGCTGAGGTCCAGTTGCTCCAAGGCCATCGGCATCAGCGGCAGGTATTTTTTGTACAACCGCTTCGCGTAGGGCAGGGAATCGATGAAGGTCGTATAGATGCGATGCTTCCGAATTTCCGGGGAAATCGCAGCAGGATCATAAACATGCGTGTAGATGTCGGCGCCCGGATAGATCCGGCAGAGGGCCTCCAGGACCTTTTCTCCACCCCGCATTCCGACCAACCAGTAATGGACAATTGCCACCCGCATGGAAGTCTCCCCTATGATCAAGTACAGTGCCGAATTGCGCAGCGACTGTAGCAATTTAGGTCGCCTTATAGATCGAAAGAAGTAAATATAATTACCTACCCCGTCTCATGCAGTTTAACCGTTCTATATATCGATAAATATAGGCATATGTACCCTAATTGTTCTAAATAGTGCGCCGCAATAAAAGTATTGTCAAATGAAATACCACGGGCTAACCTAAGTCTGGATGCCGCTCTAAATTATCTGCCCACATCCTTTCGTCTTTTCTGGAGCACGGAGCACGCAGATGAATGACATGAATGTCAGTGGTAATTTGAATGCGATAAACAGCGCGCATCTCCACGCACCTGAGCAATTCGCTTTCTCGAAGATCGGAAATGAAGCGTCGCATCGCCTCTCGATCCCTCTGAAACGCGCTCTCGACACGGCAATGTCCCTTGTGGGACTTATCGTCCTGATGCCGATGATCGTGATGCTGATCGCCCTGCTTTATGCCGTCCAGGGTCGCCCGATTTTCGTTAGACACCGCCGGGTTGGCAAGAACGGGGTTATGTTCCCCTGCCTCAAGTTCAGGACGATGGTCCCCAATGCCGAGGAGGCCCTGCTTCGGCATCTCGCCGCCAATCCGTCGGAGCGGGCCGAATGGGCAGCCACGCACAAACTGAAGAACGACCCCAGGATTACGCCGCTTGGCGCCCTGTTGCGCAAAAGCAGTGTCGACGAAATCCCGCAGCTCTTCAACGTCGTGCTAGGGCATATGAGCATCGTCGGCCCGCGCCCGATCGTATCGAGTGAGGCGGAATTCTATGGTCGCTACTTCGTGGACTACATCCGGGTTCGGCCAGGTCTGACCGGCCTCTGGCAAATTAGTGGCCGCAATGACATCAGCTACAATGCGCGCGTCGAACTGGACATGCGCTATGTCCGCGAACAAAGCATCTGGGGCGATATCGTCATTATGGCCAAGACCGTCCCTGCGGTCCTAAGGGCGCAGGGAAGCTATTGAATATCCTGGGGATAGGCCCGGGTAGCGGCCAGGCCTGCCGAACGGTGAACACCTTCTCACGCTTCCCAGCGAGATAAATTCGCCTGCAGGCTCCTCCTTGATCCAGCGCGGCAGTTCGGATCGTGGCGGCCGGCGGAAGGGATTTAGGGCATACGGCAAACACAATGCAGCAGCATCGAGGGATCAGCACATCTTGCAAGCCAGTTCTGGAATCTTCAGCAGAAACTCTCACCAAAAAAAGACCGCAGTCTACTTGTCGTTGTGGTCTCGTTATTCGCCAGCCAAGGCCGCGCTTTCCCCTTCCCGCGCGCCATTCACGATACCTCCTCTCCGTCGTCCCGGGGGACGGACGAACCATGATGGGGGGCGATTGTGAGCTCAATTGAGCATTGCGCCATCAACGGGCGGTTCCTGACACAGAATGCGACGGGCGTTCAACGCTATGCGATGAACGTCGTCAAGGCGCTCGATAGCACCTTGGGTAATGACGAGCGCCTGCCGATAATCGCGCCCACCGGCACCACGAATCCGGACTTTGTCCGACTTCCGTTGGTCACGTCTGGTTCGTTCGGGGGGCATGCGTGGGAGCAGATCGTGCTTGCTCGGACTGACCATGGGCCGCTCCTCAATCTTTGCAATTCGGCGCCAGCCTTCAAAAAGGATCAGATCGTCTGCATCCATGATGCCAACATTTTCGCCGCCCCGGAAAGTTATAGCCCCGCCTTTCGCATGGCTTATTCTCGACTGCAGCCGCTTCTGGTTCGACGGGCCGCCCGCATTGCCACGGTTTCTCATGCATCAGCCCGGCAGCTTGCGCGCTACCTGCCTGTCCGGAAGGAGGACATTGCCGTCCTTCCCAATGGACATGAACACGCTCTCGAATGGGACGCCGGGCGAGCGGAGACCGCGCCGCAAGTCGTCAGCGCCATAGGCGGGAGGGGCCGCCAGTTCGTTCTGGCGCTTGCCTCGCGTGCCAAGCACAAGAACCTTGGCTTGCTGGCGAAGGCCGCCGAAGCTCTGGATGGCCTGCATATCGACATCGTCGTTGCCGGAGGGAGCGACGGGATTTTTGCTTCCGATCTTCTCGAAGAACTGCCGAACGTTCTCCTCGTCGGGCGGGTTTCCGACGACGACCTTGCCTATTTCCTGAAACACGCGCTCTGTCTGGTGTTCCCCTCCATGACCGAGGGTTTTGGGCTGCCTATTGTCGAAGCCATGGCCTTGGGTTGCCCCGTCGTGGCGTCCGATTGCGCCAGCATGCCGGAAGTATGCGGCACGGCGGCGCTGATGGCCTCTCCCTTCCGACCGGATGAGTGGATCGGCCACATCGAAGCCTTGAAGCGGTCCGATCTGCTCAAAGGCGAGTTGCGCGGCCGGGGCTTGGAACAGGTGCGCAATTTCTCATGGACGAACACCGCCGCGGGTTATCGGGAACTGCTTCAAAACCCCGCGAGAAGCCTCGCTCAGCGCGGCAGGTCACGCAGTTCGAATGCACTGAGCCTCGCGGTTGTGATTGCGACCCGCGGCCGCCCGGCCGTCGTCAGCGCAACGGTGCGCCATCTTCTCGCGACCCAGACGGTTCGTCCGGACACGTTGGTTGTGTCCTGTGTAGACGTAAATGACGCCAGCGACCTGGTTTCCGATCCGAGAGTGACGATCGTGACGGGCAGGCCTGGCCTTGCAGCCCAACGCAACTTGGCGCTTACCAACTTGCCTCCCGAAACGGACGTAGTCGTCTTCTTCGATGACGATTTCGTCGCCCATAGAAATTGGCTGGCGTCCGCAGCCTGCGCCTTTCGCGATGAAAGTCGCCTTGTGGGGTTAACGGGCCACGTCGTCGCCGATGGAATCAAAGGACCCGGTATCCCCTTCGATGAGGCCCTTCGCCTTCTGGATGGCGCGCCGTCCCCTGGTTCCAGATGGCATGAGCCTTACAGTCCCTATGGCTGTAACATGGCCTTCCGCGTGTCTGCCATCGGCGATACAAGGTTCGATGAGCGGCTGGTTCTGTACGGGTGGCTGGAGGATCGTGACTTCGCTGCCGCCCTTGCCAAGCAGGGTGGACGCTTCGTCAAGTCGGACGAGGCTTCCGGCGTACACTTGGGCGTCAAGAGCGGTCGCGTGAGCGGCGAGCGGCTGGGGTATTCACAGATCGTCAACCCGCTCTACATGATGCGCAAGGGCACCATGACGCTTGCGCAGGTTACCGACCAGGTCCTGCGCAACATCGTCAGCAATTTCGGCCGGATGTTATGGGCGGAGCCATTTATCGATCGACGCGGGAGGGTCAAAGGCAATCTCATGGGCGTTGCGGATGTTCTACGAGGACGCCTGGAGCCTGAGCGCGCTGCTCAGTTGTCAGTTTTCAACCCTCTTCCGCTGAGATCCGGAGGCAAGGCCAGATGACAATCAACAGACCTGGTCCTCTGGAGGGAGCTTCCCGCCTCTGGCGCACGGATCGCACGCCGATAGGCGATGCGGGCGAAGGTCCCCTCGCCCTATTACGCCTGGTGATTGCTCTTGCATGGCGCAACAAGATACGGCTCATCGCATGTACGGCCGCGGGTTTCCTGCTCGCCTTCCTTTACGCGAACTCTCTCCCTCGGGTCTATAACGCGACTGCCACGCTTCTGCTGGAGCCCCGGCAATTTGCCTACATCGGGCGCGATATCAATGCGCAGCAGAACCTCGACCTGAACAACGCCGAGAGCGAATTGCAGATCATCCGTTCGGAGCGGCTTCTCTCAGCAGTCTTCGACAGCCTTGTCCTTCAAGGCGACGCCGAACTTGGTCCGCAGCCCCCGGAAGAATTCAGAGGCTTGGCGGTACAGATGCAGGACACGATGTCGACGCTCGTCGATAGCGGATTAAAAACGCTTGGGAAGTCGTCACGGCGGGCTGAAGACGCATTGGACCCGACTGCTGATCCCCGCGAGAACGCCCGCCGCATTGCCTTTGCGAATTTCGTCAAGCGGCTGAGCGCACGACGCGTGGGGCAATCCTACGTCGTCGAGATCGAATTCTGGTCATATAATCAAACGCTTCCTGCGCGCGTCGCAAATGCGATGGTGTCGGGATACATTCTCCAGTCGATTGCCTCCAAAGAGCAGATGGCGCGAGCTGGCACGGACACGCTGCAGGGGCGACTGGATGCGCTGGCCGCACAGGTCAATGCCGCCAGGGAGGCAATGAGAAACGGCACGTTACCCGTTCTTGCCACGCCGGATGCCGATGCCCGGATCATTGGCGCCGCACTTCCACCCCTTGATCCCTCCGGCCCGCGCACGAAACTCATCGCCGCTTTGGGTGGGCTTTTGGGGTTTCTGATCAGCATGTCGACCATAGCCATCAACGTGGCCTTTGATCGCCGCGTGCGCAACGCCAAGGAACTCTCACAGGAAACCGGCATTCCATGTCTCGCAACCGTTCCGGACACCGGGAAAACGACAGGTATTTCCTGGCATATCGATAGTCCGGCGCTGCAGCGCTATGCCAACGTCATCCGTGACCTGAAAATCTCGATCGATGTCGCTTGCTCGCAACGACGGGAAAGAAACATCGTCGTCGCACTCGTCGCTGCAACGACCGAGAGCGGCGTTTCGACTCTGTCTCTCAGTATGGCCCAGCTTCTAAGCCGAGGCGGCCGTTATGTGACGTTCTTCTATTCCGGGCTGCCGTCGATGGTCGAAGAAACGTTCAGTTCGTCAACCTCCATGGCCGATGTGGCCATCTCCGGTCTGAAGGCGGACCAGCTGTCCTTCGGCGATCTCGACGGCATTGCGACCCTCCCGATCCACTCGAAGGACCTTCATACCAATATTTTCGCGGATTTCCGCCATCCCGGCGTTCTGCGGGTCCTGGAAACCGCTCGGCTGAAGGGGGACGTGATCTTCGATCTTCCCGCCCTTGATACGTCCATGGACGCACTTGCATTGGCATTTCATGCCGATGCCGTCCTGATCGTCGCAAAGAGCGGTCGCACGACCATCGACGAGGTCAAAGACGTTCACAACCAACTGCGGCGCGCCGGGGCGCCCGTGATCGGTACCATAATCAATCGGGCAAGGTCATGACCGCCCGGGACACCGCAGCCTTACCGCAGGCGGCTTCCCAGGTTTGGGATACCTCCGGATCCGACCAGTACGCGGACGATCAGAACGCCTCAATCTTCAAGCTCGCGATCATCATCACCTGCTTCAACTATTCACAGTATATCAGGCGCGCTGTTGAAAGCGTCCTCTCGCAAAGGTGCAGCCAGTGCCAAGTCCTCGTGATCGACGATGGCTCCACCGACGATTCATGGGAGGTGATCTGCGGCCTGGGAGTTCGGGCGTTTCGTCTTGCGAATGGCGGTCAGCGCAGGGCCTGCCTTTTTGGCCTGGAGCAGACACGGACACCCTTCGTCCTGTTCCTCGATGCCGATGATGAACTTCTTCCCGGAGCGCTGGAAGTGATCATCGCCAACCTGGACGATGGCGTCGCAAAACTCCAGTTTCCCTTGAAGCGGATAGACGGCGACGGCAATGTCATCAGCGGCCCGATACCCGAACTCCGGGCGTCCAGAGGGCGTGAACTGGCAGGGAGGGTATTGCGCACCGGTGCGTATGCGACACCTCCGACCTCAGGAAACGTCTTCAGACGCGATGTTTGCGAGCTCCTGAAGGACGCAGACTACGATCGGGCGGTTGATGGAATTATCCTGTTTGCGGCTCCATTTATCGGCGATGTGGTCAGCCTGCCGCAAACGCTCGGTCTTTACCGGGTCCATGACCGCAACGATTCCGGTTTCGGTGACAGACTGAATACGCAGGCGTTGCGCCGGGACCTTGAGAGGTTCGTCAAGAGAACGGAGCATCTGCGCCAGATCCTGCCAGGCTATGGCTATCGATCCGGCCTGATAACCGCTGAGCATGCTTATTTCTATCGTGAGCGGCGCTTCTATCTTGCGGTGGCGGAGGATGAGCGCATTTCCTTCGCAAGCCTGTCCGGACTGGTGTGGCAGCTGTGGCGTGACAAGAATCCGCTGCGGATGAAGGTCTCCATGACACTCTTTTTCACGGCCATCAGTCTGCTTCCCAGAGAACGCGCCCGTAGAGCGCTTGCCTATCGCCTGGGTGCACGCACCCGCTCGACAGGCGGGCTTATTCGGGCTCTGACCTGACAGATTACCGGTCGACCAGTTCGGGCCTTCCGGTTGTGCGGGCAATCCGCATACCCAGACCGAACAATGTCCCGAAATAGGTTGCTGCGCCCACGCTCGCCGCCGCGGCAAGCTGTATGAGGGCGGGCAGATCCGACAGTGGCATTTCCGTCCGTAACCACGTGACGACAATTGCCATGACGGCCGCGGAAACCAGAACTTTCCAATTGTTCTGCAACTGCCTCCATGGCCCCAGCCCGAACAACTGCCGAGCCTCGGCAACGTAGAAAATGGCCATGACGGATGCGACCAGGATTCGGGCAATGCTCGCTCCATGGGCGGCAAACAGGTAGAAGCCGATGGAAATGAGAAAAACCCGGAAGCACAGGTCGATCGTATTGAGCCTGAAAATGACAGAGGGACGATCAAGAGCAAGGCTCGCGGAATAAAGCGTCTGGAAATAGGGTATGGGAATAACCGAAAGGGCAAGCAGGCTAAGGTAGGGCGCCGCGTCGCTCCATTGCTCTCCCAACAGAATATCGGTCACGAGATCTGCCGTCAGGGAGATGCCCACACAAATGGGAAGCGAAACCAGCATCGCGAAACGGCTTGCCTTGAGGAAAGCCATCCTCATCCGGTCCGCATTCGAACTTATCTGCGAAAACGCTGCCATGACCGGCTGCAGGGCCGGGCCGATGATGCTCTGGGTCGGGATGACGGCGATGTCACTTGCGACGGCATAGCGGCCGAGCATGGCGTTGTTGCCGGCGGAGCCGATCAGGAAACGATCAAACTGCCAGTTCAAGGCGGACACAAGTTGCGCCGAGCTGAACCAGCCGATAAAGCCCGCGAAATCCGAGAGGCGCTTCAGCGAGAACGCAGGCCGGTAGGGCGCCACCAGATAAGAGGCGATGGTGGCCACAAATGCCGTCGCCACGAAATTGATGACGATCGCCCAGTAGCCGCCACCGGCAGCCACGGTGATAACGGCGGCCACAAAAGCGCACAGTTTGCTGATCGTCTCGACCGCAAATGTCGGACGGAATTCGAGGGCGCGGGCAAAATGCACCATGGCGGGGCTCATGAACCCCTTTACGATCGGGCCGAGCGCCATGGCCGCAATCACCGGGACGAGCCAGGGGTTTCCGTTGATCAGCGAATATGGCCAGGTCGCCAGGAGAAAGATCACGGCGATTGCCAGACTTCTCAAGACGCCGAGAGTGAAGCCGGTATCAAGGTGGCTCTTATCGAGCACCTGAAGCCGTACCAGCGCCTGCGTAACCGGAACCTCCAGAACCGTATCGATGACCACGACCAGCGCCATTGCGAGCGCCGCCAGTCCGAATTCCGCGGGAGACAGGAGGCGGGCCAGAATGAGTACGTTGAAAAAATCGATAAACCGCCCCACGAAGCGGGAAAAGACAAGCCAACCGGCACCTTTGAGAGCTGCGAACGCAAGCATTCTTCACCACGCCTCTGTCTCACTGCCGTCAGACAGGTTCCGTTTTGCTGCCGGCCTCCCGGACACCCTTCAGCGGTTCAGTTTGGCTGAGAAGCCTCGGAGAACATGCGCCAAACCCACTGCGCGGAGCAAGGCCGGTTTTAGCCGCGGAAACTCCTGGGCAATCGCTCCTTCGCGCCATAGTTCAGATTTCACGGCCATCAACTTGCGTGCCATCCCCGCCCTCGTCGTTGGTGCAAGCGTCGCGATAAATTCACTTCGCCCGAAATCAACCGAACGAGGCCCGACACCCAGCGCAATCATATCTGCCTTGGACGGGTTGGTGATCGCCTGTTTAAGCCTCAGCCAGGCCCGATCCGCGTCACGAAGAACCTGTGCGCCACTGGAAAGGCCGTCGATATACCGCAGCGCGCCAGTGAGAAGCGGATTGCCGTTTGCTGGATCGAGACAAGCGAAACGAATATCTCCCGAGTTCCCGATCACGATGCCGTCTTGCCCTATGCTCAACGTCTTGACCGAAGGTATCGCCGGCTCGAAGAGGCTCTCAATGATATGCCAGTACCGCAAGACCACCGTCCTCGTCTTGAAGGGATTGTAGAAGCGATCCTCGACCACCAGACCCGCCACATTGGGGAAATGATCTTCGCTGAGCCCCTTGTAGTTACATCGGGCAAACTGCACCGTTTCAAAGCGACGCTCCGGCAGCCCGGCGGACAAAAGCCTCTGCGTACTGCCATAGAGCCCGGTGTCGCAGAGTATAATGCGTTTGGCATCACCTACGATCTGCTCGATATGAATCTTGAAGTAGTCATTCTGACGGTCGATCTCCTGCGCGACGGCGCCGCCGCCGGCCGTATCCAACAGGTCGAAGAAGCCGCTCGCATCGAAAGCCTGCTGCCATTGGGCGGGTAGATGGAAAGAACGACCGCCAAGCGCATCTGCTACGGCAGCAAAACTTGAGCCTTCGAATTCTCGCGCCAGCTCATCGAGGACAACCGGGTTTCTGGTCGCCACAGCTGTGCGGGCAGCAACCAGGCGGGAAATCAGGATGTTCTCGCGCTTCAATGAAAGAGGCAAGCCGAGCACGGATTGGAGGCGTTCGAAAGCCTCCCGTATACCAAGCCCCCCGCGCGCGCAAAAGAGCATTGCCGCATCGCCCTTCAAACTCGCCTGCTGGCTATACAGCCACAAAAAGAGACAGAATTCAGCGACGATCGGGCCGAACACATGTTCACCGAAGTGAGCCTGATCGCTGATCGACGGGATGGCCTTGCGGGAGCCCAATCCATTTTTGACGTGCCGCATTCCTTCCGCCAGGGCTGCATTGCCCTGTGAAACGAGCCGTCTGATCCGTTTCTTCGGCATATGGATGGTCTGTAAACCCATGCTCTTCGGCACCAGGCAATCGGCAAGCAGGTCGTCACCTATGTGCAAGGCGCGGGAGGCGTCTACTCTTTCAGCCTGCAAGACAAGCGAGAACAGGTCGCCCTGTCGCTTGCTGGCCCTCAGATCCGCGCTTGAATAGATCTTGTCCAGAAGCCCCGGGCCGTGAAAATGGTCGATGAGTTCGCGGACTTTTTCACCGGACAACCCCGTATCTGTGATCGCCACTACCCTGACGCCGTTTTGGCGATGCCGTCGCAACAGCATGGCAAAATCGCCATTCGCGAAAAGGGCCCGCTTTTCGATTTCAATCTCGACCGCGATCCGTTCCTCGATCAGGGATTGAGGCAGCCGGAGAATAGTCAGCTGGCGGCAGATGACGTCGCAAAGGCGCACCTCGCCTCGACCGCCTCCCATATTCAAGGCCCGGTAAGCCATCTTTTCAGCCAGAAGCCTGACCCGGACGAGTTCATCGGCGGGCAAGGTCAAACCCTGACTTTTCAGAAAACGGGCGAACATCTTTTCACCCGCAATGATGCGTGATCGCTGCGACAGACCGTTGCGCATCAAAAGTGTATCGAACACATCCGTGGCGATCAGATCCACGGAATGCAACGGTCGATTGAGATCATCGAGGCTACGGCGCGGCATCCAACATTCCCTCGCAAATCATCGAAATCAGCGCGCCTTGATGGCAGAGCACGAACCTAAATCACAGATGGAATTTTCCCCGAGCGCCTCCCCAAAAGAGAGGAGGCCTCCACGTCGATAAGAGAGTGTAACAGACATAGACAAATGCCTTCAAGTTAAATTATCATATATCAATCAGTATACCTGCTGAAAATATAGTCATACTTTCACATATTTAAGCATACACCAGATTTAAAGAGGCATATCTACATCTATCTAAACCGCGCAGCCCGAAAGTACTAGATCAAACGATGGAGATTTGCATGAATGAGACTCACTTCTCCACCCCGGATCGGGCGGCGGACATAGAATATGACGCCATTGTTCTGGGAGCAGGTGTCAGCGGTCTCGTTTCAGCTTCCGTCCTGATCAAACAAGGATGCCAGAAAATCCTGGTCGTCGATGAATACAAACACATCGGCGGGAACCACATGGACTGGTCAGCGAACGGATACACATTCGACATTGGAAGCCTGATTTTCCAGGACGATTCACCCTTGCTGACGCATTTCCCCGAGATGCTCCCTCTCTATGTGCCGATTGAGCCCCGGTGGGGTCGGTTGACCCCCCAGAAAATTGTTACCGATTATCCGATTTCGTTGCGGGACGACATTTTGCGAGCCGGCGCCAGAGGGATGATGCGGATCTTCGGCTCGGTGTTCTATGCCCGCCTGTTCCAGCGCGAAATGAACAACGCAAGAGAATTTTCCCGCTACTGGATCGGAGCCGAGCTTCTCCGGCGCTCCGGTCTGGAATCCTATATGCGGCGGTTCTACGGGATCGCCCTCGATCAGATCGATATCGAACTGGCGACGAAAAGGATGCTGTGGATCAGCGAACATGCCTCGCTGGGCAATCTGGTTCGCCGCCTTCTCTGGCCCAAGCGCCGGGGATCAACAAATAAACAGCTTGCACGCCCGAAAGCCGGCTTTGCGCCTCTATACCGGTTTGCTCAACAAAACCTGGAGAAACGAGGCGCGCAATTCGCGCTCGGCGTCAAACCGGTCGCTATCGACCGCTTGGAAAACGGCTTTCGGTTAAGGCTGGCGGATCGGGCGGTTACCGCAGCCCGGTTGTTTTCGACGATCCCGATCGAAAAGGTACAGGCCTTGTGCGCCATGGAGCGGCAATACACCCTCAATACCACCACGCTCATCGGCCTCTATTTCAGCTTCAGCGGAAACCGTGGCTTCCACCAGCCGATCGTCTACAATTTCTCGCACGAAGGCGCCTGGAAACGGCTGACGGTCTATTCCGACTTCTACGGTCCGGCCCACGGGCGCGAATATTTCGGCGTGGAAGTCGTCGCCGAACAGCCCGGCTATTCGACCGAAATGGCAGAAATGGATTTTCGCGCCCACGCCTCGGCGAATGGTCTGTTTCGAGGGGATTTGAAACTCGAGGGCAGCCAGGTCCTGACCAATGCCTATCCGGTCTACAGCCGGGGCGCCGCCCGCCAGGCAGATGAAGCCATCGCCGAACTGTACGCCTTCGGGATACAGTCTTACGGACGCCACGGCGGTTTCAACTACCAGCCGACGGCACGCGTCTCCACCCTCGATGCAGAAACTGCTCTCGGGTTTGAACGGAAAGTTTCTCAGCCACCTGAAGCGATCGAGGTTTCTCCTCCAAATGAGAGAGCAGCTTCACCGCTCCTGATATCCTCTCCGACAACCCCATGAGCGCCCCGTGCGGATCTTGCATATTCTGAACCACACCCGACGGTTAAACGGCAATGTGCATGCTGCCGTCGATCTCGCTTGCGCTCAGGTGAAGCTTGGCCACAATGTCTGCATGGCAAGCGGCGGAGGTGACTTCGACGGATTGCTTGCCCGCAACACTGTCGAAGTGGCGTTCCTCGACCAGGAGAGAAAGCCACTCGCCCTTCTCAAATGCCTTTGGACCTTGCGACGACTCATCCGGGACTGGAAGCCGGATATCGTGCATGCGCATATGATGACGAGTGCTGTTCTTTCGGCCCCGATATGTCGTTTATCATCGACGCCGCTGATTACCACCGTTCACAATGCATTCGAAAAAAGTGCCGTCCTGATGGGGCTTGGCACTCGTGTGATTGCCGTCAGTGAAGCCGTCGGGATGTCGATGAAGCAGCGCGGTATCGCGGCATCGAAACTGCACGTCGTTCTCAACGGCACAATCGGATCGGCCCGGTTCGAGGGGCGCGACAGGACGCCCGCATCACTTCGGGGGCGAAGCATTCTTTTCGTGGGTGGGCTTCACCCCAGAAAGGGGCTGCCCGACCTCCTGGAAGCCTTCCGCATGACACATGAGAAATATCCGGAGAGCCATCTATATATCGCCGGCGGCGGGCCCTTCGAAGCCGCCTACCTGCAATTGGCTACCGAAACGGGCTGTGCAAATGCCATCACGTTTGTCGGCGCGATCGATGAACCTTTTCCCTACATGCTGGCGGCCGACATTTTCGTTCTGCCATCCCATGCCGATCCCGCTCCGCTCGTGTTGTCGGAAGCGCGAGAAGCGGCCTGTGCCGTGATTGGCACCAACGTGGATGGAATCCCGCAACTGCTCGGCTTCGGCGAAGCCGGCATTCTCGTCCCCCCGCGCGACCCACAAGCCCTAGCAGCGGTTCTGTGCGAACTGTTAGCGGATCCCGAACGATTGGATATGTGGAAGGCAAGAAGTCAACTGCATATCAACAATCTGACGATAGAGCGGGTCGCTCGCGAAACGCTCAGCATTTACAAATCCGTCAGGTCGCCTGGGGCCGAGACCGCCTCAGCTTAACAATCTGTCGGAACGATCGGGATCAACCGCGGCCGAGTTGCCGCTTCAGGTAGCTGTCGGCATGTGGGTCGGCATAGTGAAACAGCGCCGTTGCCCGCACCGCGCCTTCATCGATGGGCTCGTTGGTGTGAATGCTGCGATAGCCCCAGAAGAGATAGAGACCACCCGGAACCATGGACACGTGTTTCATACCTTTGCCCCCGGAAGCGCGCCTCCTCAGGAGGCGCTGAGTAAGCGCATTGTCGAGGATCGCTTTGTCGGCGAGGTTGAAGAGGTAACTCGATCGAATCCCCCGGGTATTGGGGATTATCAAGAAGTCGCCTCGGCGGCCAGATTCGGGGATCTCCACCGGTATAAGTGCGGTGATCGCGTAGGAATCATAGTGAAATATCAAAGAGTGGTCTGCCACGCTTTTTCCCGTGAGGCAGCGAAGGATCTGATAGAACTTGACCTCCGGTGCAGGGCGTCCCAGACCGATGGAATATAGGCGGGCAAAGAGAGCCTTGAACTCTGCAGAGTTGCCGAGGTCATCCAGGCCCGATCCTGCGAGCTCATCGCTTTTCAGCGAAACCGTCTGCTGGCCTGCACGCTTGATCGTGGCGGAAACAAAACTTCGCATATGGCCGAGATCTTCGGTCGTAAGGAAGTTGGGAATGCAGGAAATTCCGTCTTGGTTGATCTGTCGAGCGATGGCAGCGACATCCTTGTCCGACAGTGCGGACAACCAGTATCTTGCATTGCTTAGGTAAGGCATAGCAGGCTCCATGTGAGAGCGTAGTTCTGTCCTCGAAGACATCGGGCATTAACCGGGCCGCGACATCGACGGGATCATCCGGAAAAAGTAATCATTCGGCGCGGCAGCGAAGATGGCGCCGCTCATGGCTCCTTGTTGCTCCCCGCGAGAACGAACTCAGCCGGCTTTAGGTTAAGCAACTCGATGCGCAACCGTGGATGATGCCGTCCGTCATCACTCAATTCTGGTCAGGCAAAATTGTCGCCTCCAAGATTAACTAGTTCGATCGCCGCCTGCGCTCCGACCAGGCCATGTAGACGACGCCAGCGACATAGCCAAACTGCAGTAGGAGAAAACAAATTGATGTATAGATGAGAGAGGTATCGAAATCTCGATCGTAATAATATGTAATTATTCCAAAGACGATTGACACGATGGTTATGTGAATCAAGTTCGCTAGCGAAGCCGCCAATTTCACGGACCGTCTTGAGAACAGGCTCATGTGGTACTCGCTTCGCCCGCCTTCCGATGCGCTCACCTGCGAGCGGGCATTCAATCATTTAGCCTTCACTGCTTTGCCGCCGATTTACAGAGACCCAGCGATGATTGCGTTTAAGAGTTCTCTTGGAAGCGAACAGCAAATCGGATCGGGAAGGAAGGAAACCATTGTGATGATAGCACTACGCCTATCGGTGTACGCCGGTGCTCGCGGCGGACAAAATCATCAGGACTCCGAGTTGAATTGAGCGTCGCTCATCAGCGAACGCACCCGAGCCGGCATGCAGGCGGCCCGTCAAAGGGGCCAGCATCTTGGCCGTCGCCCCTCCTTAACACCCGAACGGGTCGGCAAAGCCTTCGCTGCCGTTGTTCCGTTGCAGAACCAATGGAGAAAACCCAAGGGTGGCCTTTACGTGCCTCCCAGAACAAAGCGCAGCGAATTGAGGCTCGGAATCTACCTGCGGCCTACGTTGCCCCTACGCCCGCTCCTCCCACAGTTTCGCAAGCTCCACCACCGTCTTTACCGCCAGTTCCATGTCCTGGCTGCTGACGAATTCCAGCGGGGAATGGAAGGCGTGGCCGCCGGCGAAGAGGTTGGCGCAGGGCAGGCCCATGAAGGAGAGGCGCGAACCGTCCGTGCCGCCGCGGATGCTGCCGCGCACCGGGGTCATGCCGGCCCGGCTGATCGCCTCGACCGCGTAATCGACGATGCCCGGATGCTGGTCGAGCACCACTTTCATGTTGCGGTACTGTTCCTTGACGGTGAAGGTGTAGGTCGAGCCCGGATAGTCGGCGATCACCTGTCTGGTGATCTCCTCGAGCAGCGTCTCCTTGGTCTTCAGGCCCTCTTCGGTGAAATCGCGGATGATGAAGGAGAGGTTCGCCTTTTCCATCACGCCGGAAATGCCGGTCGGGTGGATGAAGCCGTCGCGGCCCTTGGTGGTCTCGGGCGTCATGTCCTTCGGCAGCTTGGCGACGATGCCGCCGGCGATCTTGATGGCGTTTTCCATCTTGCCGAAGGCAAAGCCCGGATGCATGGCGACGCCCTTGATGGCGATCTCCACTGCGTCGGCCGAAAACGTCTCGTCCTCGATCGTGCCGGCCGTCTCGCCGTCCAGCGTATAGCCGAAATCGGCGCCGAGCTTTGCAAGATCCACCTTGTCGACGCCCCGACCGATTTCCTCGTCGGTCGTGAAGAGGATGCGGATCGCGCCGTGTTTGACGTCCGGGTTGTTGATCAGGAATTCGGCGGCCGACATGATCTCCGCAATGCCCGCCTTGTCATCTGCGCCGAGCAGCGTCGTGCCGTCGGAGGTGACGATGTCGTTGCCGATCTGGTCCTTCAGCACCGGGTGTTCGGACACCCGGATCACCTGGTTTTTGTCGCCGGCGAGCTGGATATCGCCGCCCTGGTAGTTCCTGACGATCTGCGGCTTGACGTTGGTGCCGGTGAAATCGGGTGCTGTGTCCATATGGGCGCAGAAGCAGATAACCGGCACGTTGTTCTTCGACGTCGTCGCCGGGATCGTCCCATAGATATAGCCGTGCTCGTCGAGATGCGCGTCTGTAATGCCGATCGCCAGCATTTCCTCCACCAGCAGCCGGCCGAGATCCTTCTGCTTCATCGTCGACGGCTGGGAGGGCGATTTGGCGTCGGACTGGGTGTCGATGACGACGTAACGGAGGAAACGATCGGTAACGCTATCGGCCATGGTTCTCAAATCCAGAATTGTGAATGGAATAATGGAGTTGTAGCGGGCGGAACGGGTGGCGTGAAGGTGGGAAATGACGGGTTGGCGACTTGGGAAGTTGCCCCTCATCCGGCTGCCGCCACCTTCTCCCCGCGCGCGGGGAGAAGGACCCAAGCCGCACCGGCCTGCCTCAATTACCGACGGCGAGCGGGGCACGTCCCCACTCCCCGCGTGCGGGGAGTGGGTTAGTGTGAGGGGGCTTATGCCAAGAGCCAGGCGGAAAACCGACCTCTACCTCTGCGCCCCGATATCCGACGCCCCGACCGAAGGCGCGGCGTTGCCCCAGCTGTTGCGGACATAGGTGAGCACGGCGGCGACCTGCTCATCCGACAGCTTCCAGCCGAGCGACGGCATGGCGGGCGTCGTCTTCGCCGCGGGCGTATGCACCGCCTGGCTGCCCTGCAGCACCAGGCGCGTCAGCGTCTCAGCGCTTGGCTGCTGGACGATCGAGCTGCCGGCGAGTGCCGGGAAGAGCTGGCTCGCCCCCTTGCCGTCGCCACCATGGCAGGCGGAACAGGTGTCGTGATAGATCGCCGCCCCCACCTTCATGCGCGCATCGCTCGCGGGGATCGGCTGCGGTTTCTGCGTCGGGCCGCCTTCGGTGCTCTTGAGGTAAGTGGCGATCGCGTGCACGTCCGCGTCTGCCATCAGCGAGGTCGAGGCCTGGATTGCCTCCGCCATCGGGCCGGAGGCGATCGTATGCGCGTTGGTGCCGGTTTTCAGGTACTGGACGATCTCGTCCTCGCTCCAGCCGCCGATGCCGATGTAGTTGTTGCCGGTGATGTTGGGCGCATACCATCCCTGCAGCGAAGCTCCGTCAAGCGCCTGGGAGGTCTTGTCGGCGCCAAGCGCCGTCTTCGGCGAGTGGCAGGTGCCGCAATGGCCCGGCCCCTGGACGATATAGGCGCCGCGGTTCCATTCGGCCGATTTCGACGGATCGGGCTGGAATTCGCCCGGCGTGAAGTTCAGCATGTTCCAGCCCATCATCGACAGCCGGATGTTGAACGGGAATGGCAGCTGGTTGGATTCGACCGGGTTGAAGACCGGATCGACCGTGCGGAGATAGGACCAGAGATTGCCGATGTCCCTGTCGGTCATCCTCGTATAGGCCGGATAGGGCATGGCGGGGTAGAGCCGCTTGCCGTCATTGCCGATACCGTTCTTCAAAGCATTGCGGAAATCCGCCTCCGTCCAGTTGCCGATGCCGGTCGCCTTGTCGGGCGTGATGTTGGGCGGAATGATCTGACCGAAGGGCGTTTCGAGCGGCAGCCCGCCCGAGAGCGGTTTTGCCCCCGGCGCCGTATGACAGGCCGAGCAATCGCCGAGGATCGCCTGATAACGACCGCGGATGATCTCGTCCGCCTGGTCGGGCGCCTGGGCAAATGCGAGACCTGCCGAGAGCGCCGTTGCGGCAAGTGTGAGGGAAAAGACGATCCTGCTCATGCCGACACCAGAGGTTGGCCCGGGTTGCGGAGATACTGCTGCCGGATGGCATCCGCCGCATGATAGGCGAGCGCCCCAACCGTGCCGGTCGGGTTCTTGCCGGCATTGTGGGCGAAGGCGGAAGCGCCGATGACGAAGACATTGGCGACGTCCCAGCTCTGCAGATACTTGTTGACGGCGCTGGTCTTGGGGTCAGTGCCCATAATCGCCCCGCCGGTATTGTGGGTGCTCTGGTAGGGCACCGAATCCCAGCCCTTCTTGCGGCGGGTATTGGTGTATTGCCTACCGCCGAAGGCCTTGGCGATCTCCTCCATCCGGTCCGAGACCCAGTTCGACATGCGGATGTCGTTATCCGGGAAATCGAAGGTGAAGCGCAGCAGCGGCCGCCCGAACCGGTCCGTATAGGTCGGATCAAGGTCCAGATAGTTGCCGCGGGTCGGGTAGCTCGAGCCTTGAGAGGAAAAGCCGAGCGTCGACTTGTAGGATTTGACTGTCGCCTTCTTCCAGTCGCTACCCCAGCGCGGCGTGCCGGGCGGGGTCGGGCGTGTCTGGATCGGCCGGCCGTTCGAGGGAATGCAGTTGATGCCCGCACCGCCGACGAAATCGAGCGGCCCGTGGTCGAAGGCATCGCCGTTAAAGTCGTCCACCGTCTGGCCGAGCGCGCCGGCAGCGACGAACGGATTGAAGTTCTTGTCGTCGAAGAACACCTGGGCGCTGGCATTGGTCTGGTAGCAGTAATTGCGCCCGACCGTGCCCTCGCCGGTATTCGGATCGTAGATCTCGCCGATACCGGAGAGCATCATCAGCCGGACATTGTGGAGACCGTAGGCGCAGAGCAGGACGATATCGGCCGGCTGGAAGAATTCCTCGCCCGAAGTACTCACATAGGTGACACCGCGGGCGTGTTTCTTCGAGGCGTCGAGATCCACATGCAGGACTTCCGACTCGGTGCGGACCTCGAAATTCTTCTTTTTCATCAGCACCGGCAGAATGGTCGTCTGTGCCGAGGATTTCGAATAGTTGGCGCAGCCGAACCGTTCGCAGAAACCGCACATGGTACATTGGCCCATGGCGATGCCGAGCGGGTTGATATAGTCCTTGGAGAGGTTCGCCGCCGGCGTCGGGAACGGGTGCAGGTTCAGCGATTTCGTCACTTCGGCAAACAGCGTCGGCGCATAGGTCATCTGCAGCGGCGGCAGTGGATAATCGCGCGAGCGCGGATCCTCGAACGGATTGCCGCCCTCCTGGATCTGGCCGTTGATATTGCCCGCCTTGCCGGAAATGCCGGCAAGATATTCGAACCGGTCGAAGGATTTTTCCAACTCGGCCCCGGTCACGCCCCAGTTCTGCAATTGCAGGTCCTGGATACGTGCTGCGCCGTAGCGGTCCCTCAGGTGGTCGGCGATCTGGAAGTCGCTGTCCCAGAACCGCCAGGTATGGCCGTTCCAGTGAACGCCGGCCCCACCCACCCCGTTGCCGGGCAGGAAAGAACCGTAGTCGCGCATCGGCAGCGCCGTCTGCGAGGTGCTGTTGCGCATCGTCATCGCTTCAACGACCGGCTGCAGGAAGAGATCGCGGCGGATGCCGTAGCGAAGTTCGTCCTGGGCGTAACCGATGTTGAAATCGGTCGCCGTATCGCGCCACGGACCGCGTTCGATCGCCACGACGTCGAGCCCGTCCTCTGTCAGTTCATGGGCAAGGATCGCGCCTGTCCAGCCAAGGCCGACGATCACGGCGTCCTTGCGAGGTAGAATAGTGGTCATGTTTCTCAGTCCCTACCTAGTCATCCATTCCGTCGAGCCTGCGATCGAAACCGGAGGCAGGGGATAGGGTTGGTTGTGTTTGGAAACGTGGTCGCGGTAGTCGTATCGCGCGCCGGGGAATCCCAGCATCTTCCACGAGGCCATGTCCTTGTTGCCGCCATAGATCGGGTCGGCGAAGAAGCCTTCCATCACGTTGGCGAGCATCAGGTTGAAGAAGGACTTGGCATCCACCTTGTTCGGCAGGGTGATCTTGCCGGCCTCAAGGTCCTTGAGAATCGCGTCCTGGTCGGCGGGGCCTAGCTCGGCAAAGCGCTTGCCGCCCTTGGTTTCGCGGGTGAACGCGTTGAGCGCGGCAATGCCGGCGCGATACCGCTGGGCCGGGGTGTCAGGCGCCTGGTACCCTTGCGTCGGCAGGCCGGGCATGAACGGACCCTTGGTATAGAGCCGGCTCGACGTGCCGTACGATCCCACCAGCTGCCGGTCGAGATAGAGGACGCAGCCGGCATCCTTGCCGCCGAGCGAAAGATCGTCCGCCGGCACCAGCCGGTCGGCGACCGCTTCCATCGTCTGCGCTTCTTCGAGCGTGAAGAACAGCCAGCCGCCGGGCTTGACCTGCACCGGCGGATCGGCAGAACGCGCCTCCCAGGGCAGGCTACCGGAAATGCTGCGCGCCATCACTGGGGCGGCGGCGCCGGCGAGAATTGTAAACGCAACGGAAGAAAGGAATTGGCGCCGCGTGGGGCGCTTAAGACAGTGGCTTTCCATAGAGGACCTCCCCGGAGAGAAAAGGTCGGTGACGCGCCGGAACGACGTGCGCCGATGAGATCGAACCGAGCGGTTCAACGGACTACCTAGAGCGGGTCCAATCCGCGGCAACCCTTCTGGAACATTAAATCGTCACGGCTGCCGTTCGTCAGAAATCGCCTGATCCGAGCGAGGCCCGATGCCCGAGGCGGGCGGAAATTGCCCGTGCAACAACGAGCAGCGGTTCGGCAAAACCGTTCAAATTTTTCAGCGACAGGCGCTGGACCGGACCGGCGATCGCGACCGCGCCGACCACGTCCGACTGGGCGTCGTGGATAGGGGCGGCGATGGCGCGCATGCCAAATTCGTTCTCCTCGTCTTCCACCGCGTAGCCGAGGCGACGGATATTGGCGAGCAGTTTGCGCAGCTTATCGGGATCGGTGACGGTTTTCGGGGTTCGGAGCGACAGAGGCGCGCCGACAAGGGCCGCAATGCGGCTTTCCGGCTGGAAAGCGAGCATGGCCCGGCCGGCGGCCGTCGAATGATAAGGCGCCCGCATGCCGATCTCGGCATTGATGCGCACCGCCTGCCGCGATGGCTGGACGCGGATATACATGATCTCCGGCCCGGCCGGCACGCCGAGCAGCACCGTCTCGTCCGTTTCGCTGCGCAGATCCATCAGCAGCGTGCGCGCTTCCGTGGAAAGGTCCATGCGGTTGCGCACCAGCGAACCGAGCCTGAAAAGCTCGAGCCCCAGCCGGTAGCGACCGGTCTCGCGATTCTGCTCGAGGAAATCCTCCGCCATCAGCGTCACCACCAGTCGGTGGACGGTGCTCTTGGCGATGCCGAGGCGGCGGGCGAGCTCGGTAACACCAATCTCCGCATCGTCGCCCTCGAAAGCCTTGAGGATGCGGATCGCCATCGAGACCGAAGAAAGGCGGCCCTTTTGCTGGTCCTCGTCCGGCGTGCCCGTGATCTTCATGTCCCTACCGTCTTCATTTCAGTTACCGCTCCCGTGAAATCAGCCGGCGTGCATCCGGACAACGGGCGCGGCCAACGCTGCAACCGCATAAGCGCCGTTGACAGCCCCTTATCCAAGGGAATATTCTTCGTGTGGACCGGCGTTCCATATAGAAGAACACATGACGACGACTGAAGCAAGCGGAATCACCATCGGTGGCCGCGCGGTTGGGTGGCCCGCCAGGAACCGGGCTTACGAAACGAGGACCTGAACCGAAAGACTGCCCCTTGGATACCCGCAAGACCGTGCCGCTGATCGTCGCATCGGCTCTCATCATGCAGCAGATCGATTCGACGGCGATCGCCACGGCCCTGCCGACGATCGCCGACGCGCTCGGCGAGCCGCCGCTGGCGCTGCATTCGACGATCACCGTCTACATGCTGTCGCTCGGCGTGTTCCTGCCCTTGAGCGGCTGGCTTGCCGATCGTTTCGGCGCGCGGCTGGTGTTCTGCTCGGCGATCGCGCTGTTCACTTTCGCGTCGCTGCTCTGCGCCGCCTCGACCAGCCTCACCATGCTGATCGCCGCGCGCGCCCTGCAGGGTTTCGGCGGCGCGTTGATGCTGCCGACGGCACGGCTGATCCTGGTGCGCTCCGTGCCGCGCGAGGAACTGGTTTCCGCCATGGTGCTGATGAGCATGCCGGCCGTGGTCGGCCCGGCGATCGGGCCGCTGCTCGGCGGTTTCATCACCGGCATCAGTTCATGGCATTGGATCTTCTGGATCAACCTGCCGGTCGGCATCGCGGCGATCATCCTGACGCTTGCGCTCATCGAGAAAATCCCGCCGACGGAGCGCACCTCCTTCGATTTTCCGGGCTTCATACTCACCGGCTTCGGCATCGGTGCGGTCATCTTCGGCTTCGATTCCTTCGCCCGCGGCATGAATTCCAGCGCGTTGATCCTGGTTGTGAGCGGCATCGCCCTGCTCGGCCTCTACATCCGCCATGCGCGCAAAACGCCGAATGCCATTCTCGACCTCAAACTCTTTCGGTATCCCACATTCAGATCGAGCGTCACCGGCGGTTCGCTGTTCCGCATCAGCATGGGCGCCCTGCCCTTCATGCTGCCACTGCTGATGCAGGAGATTTTCCGCTATACGCCGCTGCAGTCCGGCGCGATCACCTTCGTCTCGACGATCGGCGCCTTCGGCATGCGAACCATGACGAGACGCATCCTGCGTCGTTTCGGCTTCCGCAGCGTGCTCTTCTGGAACGCATTGATCGCCAGCGCCTCGATGGCGCTGCTCGCCACTTTCACACCCGGCACGGCACCGGTCGTCATGGTGATCATCATTCTGTTCGGCGGCTTCTTCCGGGCGTTGCAGTTCACGTCGCTGAACACTCTGACATTTGCGGAAACGGCAGACCCGGAGATGAGCCACGCGACGTCGCTGTCGCAGATGGCGCAACGCATCGCCCAGAGTACGGGGGTGGCGATGTCGGCGATGCTCTTGCACTATTTTTCCGGCGGCTCCGAAACGCTGACCAACTTCGCCTTCGCGATGTCTTTCATCATCATCGCGATCATTTCCGCATCTTCGTGCGTCTCCTTCTTCCGCCTGTCAAAGACGGCCGGCGACATGCTCGCGGGCCGCAAAAGGGAGGCGAAGGAGGAAAGAATAGCGGCCGAACAGGCCGACGCGGCGGAGTAACGATGTGGCCGCCTATGGGCATGGCATATGAAAGCTCGCCGACATTGGCCGGCGAGCCCTCCGTGGCTGCGACCCGGTGTGTGATCGGTTGCAGCCACCTGAGCAGGCGCGCGCGAGCGCGATCCCGGCCGGGTCCCGGCCATGGATCATGGTCAAGGACCGCCTGCGGGCGGCTCACGGCTACGGGATTGTTTTCGCTTCTCGGTCAGCCCGGTCCCAGGCGACTACTGGATCAGCGAGGCGACGTTGCGTGTTGTTGGAGCTTTGGTGGGCTTTGCATCGACCGGGACGATATCAACAACCTCCGAAAGCAGGAACTGCTTTGGAGACCCACAGATGGTGGCGTAGACGATCCGGTCTAATATTTTCAGGCTTTCGGACACGAAGGTCCGTTGGTCGCCATTGTCGAGCACCGATACAACGTACATGTTGATCCCATAGAGGTTAGGCGCGCAGGTCATTCGCGCACCAACATTTCTAGCCACCCATGGTTAATGGGACGTTAATTCCAGTATTGAGAAGATGACGTAATGGTTCTCCGGATGGCCTCAGCATATAGATGGCGGATTCACGCGGCCGTCCGCTGTTTTTCCAAGGCGGCGATCACATCGTCCGACTCCGCCGTCCAGCCGAAAAGCAGTTCGATTGCGAGCAGCGACGCTTCGTGATTGCTGCGTGCCGCATCCGCGGCAATCGGCTCCGCCGTGCAATCCCGCAGTACGACCGGGCGGTAGTCCCTAAATGTCGCGTCGCGGACGGTCGATTCGACGCAGATGCTGGTCGTCGCCCCGGTGAAGACCAGCGTATCGATGTGCCGGGCGCGCAGAATAGAATCGAGCGGCGTCTCGAAAAATGCGCTGTACCGATGTTTGGAAACCACCACGTCGCCCGGCTTCGGTGCAAGTTCCGGCACGATCGCCGTATTCCAGGTGTCGCGCACCAGAATGCCGCTCTCGCTGCCATCCGGCGCCGTGACGCCGCGGCCGACATTCATGCGCCGGTGCTTGATCCTGTGGGGAGACTGCTCGCCTCCGGCATCCGAGAGGTCTGGATTGTGTTCCTGCCGCGTATAGACAACCAGAAGCCCGGCGCTGCGCGCCGCGTCGAGCACTCGTGCAATGCGCGGCACCAATCGCTCTATCGGCGCGATATCGATACCGGCAATGTCGAACATTCCGCCGCGGCTGCCAAAATCATTCTGCATGTCGATGACGATAACGGCCGTTCGCCGCGGATCGAAACTCACCTCTTCGGGACGCGCGGTTATGGAAAAGTGCATCTCCATCTGTTTCCCCTCCAGAGATCGCGGCGCATGCGCCATGGATTGCTACCGCTGACGATACCACGCGTCTTGCGCCAAGACCATTTTCCCATAGCCGCCGGACCACCGCGCAGCCTTCCCCTTGAAATAAATTAGTTGGCATGCTAACTGATGCGCATATAAAGCTTAGCACACTAACTTTAAGCTCACGATGAAACCCGATCCGATCGCATCCGAATTCTTCGAAGCGCTGACCAAGGTCAGCCGCAAGATCCGCACGGCCTTTAACCAGCAGGTGACGGCGCATGGGTTGACCTATCCGCGCGCCCGCGCCCTGTTCCGCCTCGCCAAGAAGCAGAACATGACGCAGAGCGAGCTTGCCTGCGACCTGGAGCTCGAACAGGCGACCATGGTGCGTCTCCTGGACCGGATGGAGGAGAACGGTCTGATCGAACGTCGGCCAGACCCGAACGACCGCCGCGTCAAGCTTCTGTTCCTGACCGCCCATGGCGAGGAACAGGCCGACCTCGTCCGCTCGATCGCCGACCGGATGCGCGAGCAGATCTTTCAGGATATCGATCCCGACCAGATGCATGTCGCCATGGCACTGTTCGAGCGCATCACCGTCAATATCGGCGAGCTGGAGGACATCGATGTCCTCGCGTGACGCGGCAGCAAGGCAGGAGGACGCAACGATCATTCGGCCGGATTTCCGCAAAAACGCGGAGCCGGCCGAAACCGTTGAGGCCGTCAAGGCACCGCCGGAACCCTCAGCCCCCTCCGCGCCCGCCCCCTCCACGCCTGCTCCGGCCACGCCTGCTCCAGCCACGCCGCCCGCCTTCGTCCCCAAGTCACGCATGATGATCGCCGCCTATATGCTGGCCGGCACGCTGATCGCCCTGACGCAAGGGCTCGGCATGAGCTTCATCTCCACCAATCTGCAGCAGATCGCAGGCCCGATGGATCTGACCCAGACGGAAGCCACCTGGCTGATGGCGGCCTATCTCTTCCCGAATGCCAGCCTGACGCTGCTGCTCTTCAAGGTGCGGGCCCAATATGGCCTGCGCAACTTTGCCGAGGTGGCGATCGTCGTCTATGTGCTGGTGTGCCTGGCGCATTTCTGGGTCGACAGCTACGAGAGCGCGCTGGCGCTGCGCTTCTTCGCGGGCGTTGCCGCCGCGCCGATGACCTCGCTCGGCTTCCTCTACATTCTCGAGTCGGTCTCCCCGGCAAAGAAGATGAGCGTCGGCCTCTGCGCCTCGCTGACGGCGCTTGCCCTTCCCACGCCGGTGACCGGCATCATCTCGCCTTATCTGCTGGATATCGGCAGTTATCACGCGCTCTATCTCGTCGAGATGGGGCTCGCCATGATCTCGCTCGGCCTCGTCTACGTGCTGCCGCTCGCCTCCCCGCCGCGTGCGAAAGTGATCAGCAGCCTCGATGTCGTCAGCTACATCTTCCTCGCCATCGGGCTCGGCTGTTTTGCCGTCGTGCTCACGGTCGGCAAGCTCTACTGGTGGACGGCGGTCGACTGGCTCGCCTGGATGATCATCGCAGGCATCGCCGCCTCGGCGATCTTCGCAGCGATCGAACTCAACCGCAAGAACCACCTGGTCGACATCCGGTGGCTCACCTCCCGGGAAATCCTACATTTCACCGGCGCGCTGATGGTCTCCCGCCTCGTGCTGTCCGAACAGACCAGCGGCGCGGTCAATTTCCTGCGCAATGCCGGCATGCTGAACGAGCAGATGGCCGGGCTCTACTGGGTCATCCTCGCCGGGGCCGTGATTTCCGGGGTCGTCTGCGCCATGATCATGAAGCCCGGCCGCGAGCCGCTGATCCACGCGGCCTCGCTGCTGCTGGTCGCGGTCGGCAGCTATATGGACAGCCAGTCGACCATCCTCACCCGCCCGGAACAGATGTATCTCAGCCAGTTCCTGGTCAGCTTCGCGGGCGGTCTTTTCCTGCCGCCGGCGCTGACGATCGGCCTGGGAGCGGCGATGAAGCGCGGCCCGAGCTACATCTTGTCCTTCATCGTCGTTTTCCTCGCCACCCAGAAGATCGGCGGTTATCTCGGCAGCGCGCTCTACGGCACTTTCGTACAGTGGCGCGAGCAGTTCCACTCCTTCCGCCTTGTCTCGCAGCTTGCCTCCACCGATCCGCTGGTCGCAACCCGCCTGAAACAGCTCGGCGGCGCCTATGGCAAGGTGCTGACCGACCCGAATCAGCAAGTGGTCCAAGGTGCTGCCCTGTTCACCAAGCAGGTGCAGCAGCAGGCCTATGCGCTCGCTTACAACGACTCCTTCCTGCTCACCGCCTGGGCGTCGCTCGCAGCGCTTGGCCTTCTTCTCCTCCACGTGGCCTGGCGCAACCGTCACCGGCTTCTGCCAACCAGGAACCCGATGCCCGCCGCCGCTTGAAGCCCCGAGCAGATCCCCAAAAACGAAGAACAAGAAACGAAACTGCCATGTCCAAGATCTTCCGCTTCATCGCCACCTATGTGGCGCTCGCCATCGGCGCCGCGGGCATCGTCGTCGTGCTCTATGCCTGGAACCTGCCGCCCTTCCACGGCTCGGTCGAGACCACCAACGACGCCTATGTGCGCGGCCAGGTGACGATCCTCAGCCCCCAGCTTGCCGGTTACCTTACCGAAGTGCCGGTCCAGGACTATCAACGGGTCAGCCGGGGCGACCTGATCGCCAGGATCGACGACCGCATCTACGCCCAGAAGCTCGAACAGGCGAAAGCGGCACTGGCGACGGCAGAAGCTTCGCTCTCCAATTCCGAACAGAGCCGCAAGTCGGCCGAAGCCAAGATCCAGTCCGCCAAGGCCGCCATCGAAAGCGCCACCGCCGCCTTCGACGCCGCAAGGACCGCCTACGACCGCACCCAGAGCCTGCTCGAAAAGAACATCGCCACCCAGAGCGAGTCGGAAAAGAACCGCGCCGCCTTCAATCAGGCCCAGGCCGCCGTGCATCAGGCTGAAGCCGCCGAACTGGTCGCCGAACAGGATCTCAATACGATCGTCGTCAGCCGCAAGTCGCTGGAGGCCAATGTCGAGAGCGCCAAGGCGGCGGTAAAGCTCGCGGAGATCGACCTCGCCAATACCCGCATCACCGCGCCGCAGGATGGCACGCTCGGCGAGGTCGCCGGCCGCATCGGCCAGTATGTCTCGGTCGGCACCCAGATCGGCTCGATCGTGCCTACGCATGTCTGGGTAGTCGCCAATTTCAAGGAAACCCAGCTCGGCGGCATGGCTGCCGGCCAGAAAGTGACCTTTACCGTCGATGCCCTCGGCCATGAGAGGTTCACTGGCCGGATCGAGCGTTTCGCCCCGGCCACGGGTTCGGAGTTCTCGGTCATCAAGGCCGACAACGCCACCGGCAACTTCACCAAGGTTGCCCAGCGCATCCCGGTCCGGATCGCCATCGAGCCGCAACAGCCGCTCACCGACAGGCTCGTCCCTGGCATGTCGGTGGTCGCACGCGTAGACCTCGCGCAAGGCGGCGCGGCTCCAGCCGAGGCAGCGGAAATTCGCTGATCGCCGTCCGCCGCGATCCGCGAATTCCGCCCTTCGGCGATCCGACGGAGAACGCCCCGCGCCTGTTCAGCATTTTGGCGCGGGGCGTTTTGTTTTTCAGTCCCGGCCATATCTTGATGGCCGGGACGCATGAAACGGGTGGGCGCCGCCCGCTTTTCGGCCTGTAGTGCTCCGGTCCTCGTGAATACCGGAACTTCAACATGCTGTCGTTTTTGGCACTGCACGCAATCACCGCCCGGTGTTGCGACGGTCCGCATCCCAAGTTGATCGAAGCTCTACAGTGCGAGGGAGCCTGCTTTGCAGCTGCCCGCGTCGGAAATGACCAGGGTGCTTCTCCCCATTCCCCGCGACGCCTCCCGATGTCGTATCCATACTGCCTGCAAATAGCCATGGAGCGTCATTCCCCATTTGACGCGCCGCACCAATTGGCTAACATTGCCGGAAAGTCTAGGTATCTCCATGAGCGTCCGCCCTCCCCAGTCTCTCTATCAGCCAGGCTTCACCAATACCGGCTTCAACGTGCTGGAATACGAGTTGCAGTCCGAGCGAGCGGCAGCGCTCGGGCGAGCGGGGCTGAAGGTGGAAGAGGCACTCGCCGCGTTGAATGCGTGGAGCCCGGAGCGAGACAGCGACGCAGAGCGCAAGAGCCTTTGCGACGATGCGGCGGATGCCGTCTGGGGGCTGTTCATCCAGCGCGAAATCTGCGGACTTCGAAACAATCGCGAAATCGTCAAGCGTTATGCGATCCCGGGCGAGGTCCTTTCAAGGGTCGGGGCGATCCGCAGGTGAAACCCGGCCGCAAGTGAGATTTGAAAATGCCCGCAGGCCTTTATCGAAGCACTGCGGCTGGAAGATGGATTTGAGCAATGACCAGACCCGTGATCGGCGTGATCGGGAATACCTATAATGTCGAAAACCGCTTCTCAGCTCAGCTCGTCGGCGAGCAGAACCTGAGGGCAATCGCCGAAGTCACCGGCGCCCTGCCGCTGATGTTCGCCGGCAATCCCAACATCACCGACATCCCGACGCTGCTCGATACCGTCGACGGCATCCTGTTGACCGGCGCCCGGGCCAATGTCCATCCGAGCCATTTCAACACCGAGCCGCATGCCCGCCACGAGCCTTATGACCAGAACCGCGATGCCGTGGCCCTGCCGCTGATCAATGCCTGCGTGGCTGCCGGCATACCGGTATTCGGCATCTGTCGCGGCTTTCAGGAGATGAACGTCGCGGCCGGCGGCTCGCTGCACCCGGAGATCCGCGAACTGCCCGGACGCATGAACCACCGCATGCCGCGGCTCGAGAACGGCGAGATCCATCCGGACATGACCGTCGTCTTCGCCGACCGGCATGACGTCCAGCTCACCCCGGACGGCGTGTTCGCCCGCCTGCTCGGCCGCGAGACGATCCGGGTCAACTCCCTCCATGGCCAGGGAGTAGACAAACTGGGAAACCGCATTGTCGTCGAAGGCGTGGCGGAAGACGGCACGATCGAAGCAATCCGGTTCAAGGAGGCGCAAGGGTTTGCCCTTGGCGTGCAATGGCATGCCGAATATGATCCGCAGATCAATCCCATCAACCGTGCCCTGTTCGAGGCTTTTGGCGAGGCCGTCAGGGCGCGCAGGAACGGCTCTTAGACGGAAAACCGCTACCTCGCATTACCGTCGTCGAAGTGCTGCACCAGCTACTCGTAATAGCGCGGCTGCTTGCTCCGAAGCTCGGCGCTCGAGAACGGCGGCCGGTCGATGCCGCCGAACCGGTAGACGCTGGCGGTCACCGCGAAGAATTCCCGGTGATTGCTCATCATGCAGGAATCGCCCGGCCAGAATTGCCTGCCCCGGTCGAAGAACTGTTTGATGTCCGCATTGTCGAAGCCCCGCGGCCGCATCTTGTCGTGATAGGCATGCAGGAACTCATGCAGGCTGCGGCTGCTTTCTCCCATGGCCAAACACGCAGTATAATCGCATCCCGCGCGCTTCACCCTGGGGTCTCGATCGAGCTGCGTAGCCCGTTCTGCCGTCTTGGCAATTGGGAAGGCCAGGAATAACCTCCACCTGGGAAGCCTTGGAGGGTACCATGACATCGAGTTTCAATGTCCGCAGCGCCGGCGGTTATGAGCAACTGATGGGACGTTGGAGCCAGAAGCTGGCACCGCTGCTCATCGATTTCGCCGGTCTTGAAGATGGAGAAAAGGTGCTCGACGTCGGCTGCGGCACCGGAAGCCTGACATTTGCGCTGCCGAAAGCAGCCAATCTCTCCGAGATCGCCGCGATCGACTATTCGCCCGTTTTCGTCGAAGAAGCGAAGCGCCGCAACACGGACCCGAAGATCAGGATCAGCCAGGCGGATGCCTGCGCACTGCCGTTCGAAGACGGATATTTCGACCGGGCGATGGCGCTTCTGGTCCTGCATTTCGTGCCGGAAGCGGACAAGGCCGTGGCCGAGATGCGGCGCGTCGTGCGTCCCGGCGGCGTGGTCGCCGCCACCGTCTGGGATCATCTCGGCGGAATGCCGGCGATGCGGATGATGTGGGATACCGTGTCCATGCTGGACGATAACGCCCGCCAGATGCGAAGCCACCACTTCTTCCAGCCTATGATGCAACCGGGCGAGATGAAGCAAAGCTTCATCCGGCAGGGTCTCGTCGACGTGGCAGAGGTCTCCCTGATGATCCGAATGGATTTCGCGTCCTTCGACGACTACTGGGGACCGATCGCCGCCGGCGAAGGACCACTCGGCAAATATGTCGCGTCGCTCGACCCCGTGTTGCGCTCGAAAACCGATGCCGCCGTCAGGGGAGCCTATGAGGCAGGCAAGCCCGACGGCCCACGCTCGTTTGTCTCCGTCGCCTGGGCCTGCCGGGGTGTCGCGCCCGCCGCCTGATCGCCTCGATGCACAAACACGGCGCCCACCCGGTGTTTCCACCGGAAGGGCGTTCCTCATCAGCCCAATGTGGCGGCTCAGTGCGCCGAATGGGCCTGTCCGCCCTTCTTTTTCGCATCATGGGTGTGGTGGCTGTCGCGTTCGCCACCGCCGCCAGAGACGCGGCTCCTGGAGCGCTGATCGTCGTCGGCCGGCGGCTTCTTTACCTCAAGCGGCACACCCTTTTTCGCATTGGGGGCATTTTCATGGGACGCACCCGGCCCGCCCTGGCGGATGCTCGCAGGCGTCTTGGTCGATGTCGACATGGTGAAACTCCCTATCGGTCCTGCTGATGACCCTGATGGGTCGTGTTGACCTTGGTATTGCCCTGCTGGCCCTGCTTGCCGGGATCGTTCGCCGGCTGAAGTTTGCCACGCTTGATATCGGACGCATGGGTCTGTTCGCCGGAGCCTTTGTGGCTTAGGTTCTCAGAGGGCGTCGGGGGAAGTCTGCTGCTCATGAAAGGCCTCCTTTTCTTCAGGTTTCCTACTGGTCTAACCAGCGGAGAGTCCCGATGTTCCATCGGAAGAGTTGCCGCCTTGGGTCAGGAACCCCGCGCCGCGCTCTCGCGTTCGAACAGGTTGAGAGGCAGGGAGGGCTTTCGATGAACAACTTTCAGGATCAGCTTGCAGCCGTTATGCAGCAGGCCACGCTGCCGATAGAACGCAAGTGGTGGCATGCCGCCACCGTCTATCAGGTCTATCCGCGCAGTTTCTGCGACCTGGATGGCGACGGCATCGGCGACATTCCAGGCATAACCTCCAAGCTCGGCTATCTGAAATCGCTCGGCATCGACGTGATCTGGCTCTCGCCGATCTACAAGTCGCCGATGGACGACAACGGCTACGACATTTCCGACTATCAGGACATCGCCCCGGAATTCGGCACGCTTGCCGATTTCGACATGCTGGTGGCGGAGGCGAAAAGGCGCGACATAGGCATCGTGCTCGACCTTGTCGTCAACCACACGTCGGACGAACATCCGTGGTTCGTCGAAAGCCGCAAGGGGCCGGGCAATCCGTTCCGCGACTTCTATATCTGGCGCAAACCGGCAAGAGACGGCGGGCCGCCCAACGGCCTCAAGTCCTCCTTCGGCGGACCGGCCTGGACGCTCGATACCTTAAGCGGTGAATATTACCTTCACCTGTTTTCGACCCGCCAGCCGGATCTCAACTGGGAAAACCCGAAAGTCCGCACCGAGATCTACGAGATGATGAACTGGTGGCTGGCGCGCGGCATCGCCGGCTTCCGCATGGACGTCATCGATTATATCGGCAAGCAGGTGGACCAGGCGATTATCCATGACGGCCCGCACCTGCACGACTACCTGCAGGAGATGAACCGCGAAACCTTCCGCAACCGCGATATCCTGACCGTCGGCGAGACCTGGAGCGCGACGCCCGGTTCCGCACTCCTCTATTCCGGCCGCAACCGCCACGAACTGTCGATGATCTTCCAGTTCGAGCACGTCACCCAGCAATGGGACGAAGTCTACGGCAAATGGCGGTCGAAACCTTTCGACCTCGTGAAGCTGAAAGCGGTGCTCGGGAAGTGGCAATATGCGCTGTCGGATGACGGCTGGAACTCGCTGTTCTGGGGCAATCACGACCTGCCGCGCGCCGTCTCCAAATATGGAGACGCGACCGGTTATCCGGTGGAATCGGCCAAGATGCTGGCGACCGTACTGCACCTGATGAAGGGCACGCCCTTCATCTACCAGGGCGAGGAAATCGGCATGACCAACGTGCCGTTCACCACGATCGAGCAGTATCGCGATATCGAAACGCTCAACATGCACCGCCTCCATGTCGAGGCCGGCCTGTCGCCCGAGGAATTCATCAAGGGCGCCAACGAAAACGCTCGCGACAACGCCCGCACTCCGATGCAATGGAGCGCCGCACCCCATGGCGGTTTTTCGACCGGCGTGCCGTGGATAGAGGTCAATCCCAATTACTCGACGATCAACGCCGAACGGGAGATGACCGATGAAAAGTCGATCTGGAACCACTACCGCAAGCTGATCGCACTCCGCAAAGCCCATCAGGTGATCGTCTACGGGCTCTATCAGAGCTGGTTCGACAGCCACCCTGATGTCTTCGTCTATTCGCGAACGCTCGACGAGGAGCGCCTGGTGGTGGTGGCCAATTTCGCAGCCCGCGACGTGACGATCACGCTCCCGGGTGAACTGAGAATGTCGGGCGAGTGCCTGATCTCGAATTATGAACTGGTGGATGCGCTGGACGAGTACCTGACGCTGAAGCCCTATGAGGCTTTTGCGGTTCTGGCGCCGGCCCCTTGAAAAGGGCGTCAGTCATCCGCAGACCAGTCCGAAGGAAAATCCATGCCCCGCGGAAGAATACGGAGGATATTGACCCGGTCCCGCTGGACGACGAAAGCTATGGCGGCGCTGCGTTCAAATCCAATGACGCGCAGGCCCGGATGGATATGGCCTCGTACCGTTCCCCGCTCAGGAAATGCCGCCAGGCTCATGCAGCCGCCTCGATGCGATCGATATAGTTTCCAGCGCGTTCGTGCCCGGCCTCCCGGGCAATCGTCAGGTAGATCCGCCGGAGGTCAGCAGCGGCGGGTGGCCGAAATTCTGCATCATGAACCACGCTTGTCGGCTTTCGCCCGGCTGGCATGGAATTCGCGAAGCTCCGCGAACACTTTGGCTGCGGGAATACTGGGGCGCGAATCGTCTATCGCCTCCCGCACCTTGGTGCGCATGATTTCGTCCAGGGCCTCCCTTTCCCGCTCAAGCGCGCGCAGCGCAGCGCGCACCGCCTCGCTGGCGGACTCGTAGTCCCCCGATTCCACCATGGCATCGAGAACCTGTTGCTGTTTGCCGAGTGTCAGGGTGATGGATTTGTTGGTGCGCATGTCAGCCTATCCTTTGACGTCGCCTTATCCTGCTACACGACAGTGTCTTGTGCAATCTCCCGATCTGCGCAATGTCCGCCCGGCCGATGACTAGCTCCTCACCCGCAGCAGCCGCAGCGCATTGATCGTCACCAGCACCGTTGCCCCGGTATCCGCGAGGATCGCCGGCCATAACCCTGTGACGCCGATGATGGTGGTCACCAGGAAGACCGCCTTCAGGCCGAGCGCGATCGAAATGTTCTGGTAGATGTTGCGCATCGTCCGCTTCGACAATTCGATCATTGCCGCGATGTCGCCGACCCGGCCGTGCAGTGCTGCGGCGTCTGCGGTTTCCAGCGCGACGTCGGTGCCGCCCCCCATCGCGATACCGACATCGGCGGCAGCGAGCGCCGGTGCGTCGTTGATACCGTCGCCGACTTTGCCCACTACGAAGCCCTGGCGCTTCAGTTCGCCAACGATGCGGCTCTTGTCTTCCGGCATCAGTTCGGCGCGCACCTCGATGCCAAGGTCCTTGCCGATCGCGGTCGCGGTGCGGGCGTTGTCGCCGGTCAGCATGACGGTCTTGATGCCGGCGTCGGTCAGCGCCTTGAGGCCGGACTTGGCGTCGGCGCGCGGTTCGTCGCGCATGGCGATGGCGCCGGCCAGGACCCCGCCGACGATCAGGACCGAGACGGTCTTGCCTTCGTCGTTGAGGCCGGTGATCCGCCGGGAATGGGCCATCGGCAGCGACACCCGCTCGGCTGCGGCCTTGGGCGAACCGAGAAAAACCTCCTGGCCTTCGACGACAGCCGTAACGCCCTTGCCGCTGAGCGCCCTGGCATCGGTCGCGGCGGGAACCTCCACCTCGTCATCGGCCACCTTGGCGAGGATGGCGACGGCGAGCGGATGGCTGGAGCCGGTCTCGAGCGCGGCGGAAAAGCGCAGCACGTCCTCCGCATTGCGGCCGAAGGCGATCACGTCTGTCACCTGAGGCTTACCCGCTGTCAGCGTGCCGGTCTTGTCGAGCGCGACGGCGGTGATCTTGCCGAGCGTTTCCAGCACCGCGCCACCCTTCATCAGCAGGCCGCGGCGGGCACCTGACGACAGCGATGCGGCGATCGCCGCCGGCGTCGAGATCACCAGCGCGCAGGGGCAGCCGATCAAGAGGATCGCCAGGCCTTTGTAGACCCACTCGCTCCAGGACGCACCGGCAACGAGCGGCGGCAGGATGGCGACCAAAGCGGCAACGGCAACGACACCCGGCGTGTAATAACGCGAGAAACGGTCGATGAAGCGCTCGGTCGGGGCCTTGCTTTCCTGCGCCTCCTCGACCAGCCGCACCACGCGGGCAATCGTATTGTCCTCGGCAGCTGCCGTGACGCGCACTCGCAAGGCGGCATCGCCGTTGATCGTGCCGGCAAACACCGCGTCGTCGATGCCCTTGGCAACCGGCGTGCTTTCACCCGTCACAGGCGCTTCGTCGATCGCGCTTTCGCCGGCGACGATCACGCCGTCCGCGGAAATACGGTCGCCGGGACGAACGAGGATGATCGCACCGACGGCAAGGCTCTCGGCCGGCACTTCGCGGGCCTGGCCATTCTCTTCGAGAAGCGCGTTCTTCGGCACCAGTGCCGTCAGGCTCCGAATGCTCTGCCGCGCCTTGCCGGCCGCGACCCCTTCGAGCAGTTCGCCGATGAGGAAGAGGAAGACCACGGCGGCAGCCTCTTCGGATGCATCGATGACGATCGCGCCAACGGCGGCGATCGTCATCAGCATCTCGATCGAAAACGGCGTGCCGGCGAGCGCGGCCATGACGGCGCGGCGTGCGATCGGCACGAGACCGGTCAGCATTGCGGCGGTGAAGATATAGGTGTCATAGGCCGGGAAGAGATGGCCGATCCCGTAAGCCGCGGCCAACGCAATGCCGACCAGGAGGGTCAGGCGGCCCTTCACCGATTTCCACCACGGCCCGTCCATCGGCCCGTGATCATGGCCGTACGGGCCTTCGATTTCCGTTGTGCCGTGGCCGTGATCATGATGGGCGTGGTCGTGCCCACCGTCATGATGGTGGTGGTCGTGCGCCTTGCCGATCTCCCCTCTTGAGGGGGAGATGCCCGGCAGGGTAGAGAGGGGTGCCGCGGCGTGCTCTTCGGCCATTGAGTTCGCGGCACCACCCCCTTCTGTCATCTCCCCCGCAAGGGGGGAGACCGGGAGTTTGCCTCTTCCCAAGGCCCTGAGCGAATACCCAAGCCCCACGACCTTCTTCTCGATTGCGACGAGATCGCCGGTCCCGTCATGCTTCACCGTCATCGTGCCTGAAGCCACCGAAACGGACACGTCCTCGACACCCGGCATGCGGCGCACCGCGGTGTCGATCTTCGTCGCGCAGCTGGCGCAATCCATGCCGCCAACCTTGTATCGTGCCTGTGTCGTCGCGTTCATCGTCTCTTTCCCATTGGATCGAGCCCCGTCTCTACAACCTCTAGCAACTAGAGCTGCAAGGCCAAAAATCAGAAAAAATCGCTGGCGAAGCGCATTATCTTTGCTGTAAGCCATGGTGAAGACAGGGGCGTCCGGCAAAGCCGGGCTGAGAAGCACCCTTAGAACCTGAACCAGATCATGCTGGCGGAGGGAGTCGTTCGGGCGTTCACCATTGCGCCCCGCGCCTGCCCCGCCGAACGAGGCAGACATGCACACGACAATGCCCCTTGGACAGACCCCCGGCCAATTGCTCACCGCCATGCGCGCCAAAAATCCGCTCGTCCAGAACATCACCAATTTCGTGGCGATGAACATCGCCGCCAACGTGATGCTTGCGGCCGGCGCCTCTCCCGCCATGGTGCACACAAAGGAAGAGGCCGGCGAATTCGCCCGCATCGCGGCGGCACTGACGATCAATATCGGAACGCTGTCGCCGGATTTCCTGGCCGGCATGAAGATGGCAGCCGAAGCCGCCACCGAGGCCGGCAGGCCCTGGGTGCTCGATCCCGTCGCCCATTACGCCACTGCCTATCGCCGCGCGGCACTTTCCGAGCTCATGGAGTTGCGGCCGACGGTCATACGGGGCAACGCGTCGGAAATCATTGCGCTTGCCGGCGGCCAGTCGAGCGGCCATGGCGTCGACAGCGGCGACAGCGTCGTGGCGGCCGAAGACTCGGCCATTGCCATTGCCCAGCAGAAGGCCTGCGTGGTGGCAGTTACCGGCGAGGTGGATTTCGTCACCGACGGCCGACGCTCGGTCCGCATCCTCGGCGGTTCGGCCCTGATGCCGCGCGTTACCGCACTCGGCTGCTCGCTGACCTGCCTTGTCGGTGCCTTTGCGGCCAGCACGGACAAGCCCTTCGACGCGACGGTCGCCGCACTCGCCATGTTTGCCGTCGCGGGCGAGGAAGCAACCCTCACCGCGTCCGGCCCCGGCTTCTTCTCCCCCATCTTCCTTGACCGCCTCGCGGCCCTGACCGGCGAGTCGCTCGATGCCCAGGCAAGGATCGTCCCGGCATGACCAAGATGTTCGACCTTTCCGTCTACCTCGTCCTCGACCCGGATCTCTGCCACGGGATCGGCATGGTCGAGACGACCCGGCTGGCGGTCGCCGGCGGCGCCACCATCGTCCAGCTTCGCGACAAGCAGGCGGATACGGCAAAAATGATCGAAACCGGCAGGGCGCTGAAGGCGGTGCTGGCAGGCACCGGCGTGCCTCTCATCATCAACGACGACGTCGAGGCGGCGATCGCGATCGGCGCGGAAGGCCTGCATGTCGGCCAGGGCGACATGGTCGCCGCGATGGCACGGCAGCACATCGGTACCGGCATGATCCTCGGCCTTTCTGTGGAAACCGAGGAGCTGGCGCGGCGGGTGGATCCGTCGGTGGTCGATTATGTCGGCATCGGGCCGGTGTTTGCGACCGGTACCAAGCCGGATCACAAGCAGCCGATCGGCTTCGACGGCCTCGCCCGTATCGTCGCCATGGCTCCTGTCCCGGCCGTCGCGATCGGCGGCGTCAAGGCGGAACATGCCGGCCCGGCACTTGCCGCCGGCGCGAAGGGCATCGCGGTGGTGTCCGCGATTTGCGGCCAGCCCGATCCGAAAGCGGCGGCCCACAGGATCGCCGCGGAAATCGAAAGGGCTCGCGCATGACCATCAAAAACGTCCTGTCGATCGCCGGTTCGGATCCCTCCGGCGGAGCTGGCATACAAGCGGACCTGAAAACCTTCGCGGCTCGCGGCACCTACGGCATGGCGGCATTGACCGCGCTGACGGCCCAAAATACCCAAGGGGTCACGGGCGTACACGCGGTGCCTGCCGCCTTCGTCGCAAACCAGATTCGCACCATTTTTCTCGACGTGCGCGTCGATGCGGTGAAGATCGGCATGATCGCCAATGCCGAGATCGCCGAAATCGTCGCCGACGTGCTACGCCCCTACCGGGACAGCGTGCCGATCGTGCTCGATCCGGTCATGATCGCCAAAGGCGGATCGCCGCTTCTGGCACTCGATGCGGTGGATGCCGTCACCTACCGCCTGATGCCGCTTAGCTCCGTCGTCACCCCCAATCTGCCGGAAGCCGCGGCGCTGCTCGGCGAGACGATCGCCACCACCCGCGATCAAATGGCAGACCAGGCTGAGCGGCTGCTGAAGATCGGCCCCAAGGCGGTATTGGTGAAGGGCGGCCATCTGGAGGGCGAGGATAGCCCGGATGTGCTGGCCGATGCCGCCGGCATCCACTGGTTCGAGGGCAGACGCACCGCGACCAGCAACACCCACGGCACCGGCTGCACGCTCTCGAGCGCGATCGCCGCCGAACTCGCCAAGGGCGCCTCGCCGGCTGAAGCGGTCGCGATCGCCAAGACCTATCTCGCCGGCGCTATCGCTGCCGCCGACACCCTCACCGTCGGCACCGGCCACGGACCGGTATCGCATTTTTACGAGTGGTGGTGAGGCGATTCTCAAGGTGAAGGGCTCCGATCACGTCGGCGCGCAAAGCTCTTGATGCCGGGCCGCCGAAAGGGCGCTGCCGGCAGCTTTCTCGCGGTTGAAGGTGAGAACATAGTCATCGGCTCGATAAGGGTGACGACCGGTCCTCAGCCCTTCTGCGCTGCAATCTTCTCGAAGGCGATCGCGATCTCCTGGCTGCCGTAGGGCTTCTTCAGAAGCACTGCGCCTTCTACTGCCGCCTCGTCGGGAATGCGGTCGTTGCCGGTCGCGAACACGATGCCGACATCGGGAGATAGCTTGCGCGCCTGCTGCGCGAACTCTCCGCCGGAAAGACCCGGCAGGCCGAGATCGGTGACCACCACGTCAAAGCTGCGCGCCTCAATCATGGTCATTGCCTCCTCCGCCGTCGAGGCCTCGGAAACCCCATGCCCCAGTTCGGCCAGAAGATCGGCCGTGCTCATGCGGATCAGGAAATCGTCCTCGACCAGCAGCACCGAATAGCGCGGCAGAACCGGCCGCTGCCCGATCGGCGGGGCGGGCGGATTGGCAGCGAACGACGCCCTCACCCGGTTGCGATGCTGCTGGCCGTTCAGCACGTGGCGGATCTTTCGCGCCAAGGCCTCGCGGGTATAGGGTTTGGAGAGCAGTTCGACTCCGGGATCGAGCCGGCCACCGTGCACGATCGAGTTTTCCGTATAACCGGAGGTGAACAGCACGGCGATATCCGGCATCCGCTCGCGGGCATGCCTGGCAAGCTCGGTGCTCTTCAGCGGTCCCGGCATCACCACGTCGGTAAAGAGAAGATCGACCGGCACACCGCTTTCGATAACACTCAGTGCGCCCGCAGCGTCCTTCGCCTTCAGCACGGCATAACCCAGATCGCCGAGCAGCTCGACGACAGTGGCACGCACCTGCTCGTCGTCCTCCGCCACCAGAATGGTTTCGCTGCCGCCGGTCACCGGACCGAAATCGGCGTCGGTGACGAGATCCTCGCTGCGCTGGACGCGGGGGAAATAGATCTTGACGGTCGTACCCTGGCCAAGCTCGCTATAGATCTTGATATGGCCACCCGACTGCTTGACGAAGCCGTAGACCATGGAAAGGCCGAGGCCGGTGCCCTTTCCGACGGGCTTGGTCGAGAAGAACGGTTCGAACACCTGTTCCATCACCTGCGGCGCCATGCCGGTGCCCGTGTCGGTCACCGCCAGCATCACATATTGGCCGGCCGGCACGTCCCCGTGCTGGCGCACGTAATTGTCGTCAAGGAAAGCGTTGCCCGCCTCGATCGTCAGCTTGCCGCCGTTTTCCATGGCGTCGCGGGCATTGATCGCGAGGTTCAGCAGCGCGTTCTCGATCTGGGTGGGGTCGACCAGCACGTTCCAAAGGCCGCCGGAACGGATCGTCTCGACCTCGATATCCTCGCCGAGCGTTCGGCGCAGCAGTTCTTCCATGCCGGTGAGGAACCGGCCGATATTGACGACCTTGGGCTCCAGCGGCTGGCGGCGACCGAAGGCGAGCAATTGGCTTGCCAGCTTGGAACCGCGCTGCACGCCGGCAAGTGCATTCTCCACCCGGCGACCGGCGCGCTGGTTGCTGGCGACGTCCTTGGCGAGGAGCTGAAGATTGCCGGAAATCACCTGCAGCAGGTTGTTGAAGTCATGCGCCACGCCGCCTGTGAGCTGGCCGAGCGCTTCCATCTTCTGGCTCTGGCGCAGCGCCTCTTCCGCCTTCAGGCGTTCTGAAATCTCGGACGCGATCTTCTGTTCGAGGCTGGCGTTCAACGCCTGCAGCGCCTCCTCGGCGCGCTGGCGTTCTGCAAGGTCGCGCTCCGCTGCACGGAAGAGCCGCGCGTTATCGATGGCGATCGCCACCTGGCCCGCAGCACCCACCACCAGCCGCTCATGCTCCTCGCGGAATTGGCCGGGCTGGGCATGACCGAAGAAAAGGCCGCCGAGCACCTCGCCGGAGCGCGAGATCACCGGGACCGTAAGATAGCTGCGCACCGGCAGATGACCCTTCGGCATGCCGAAATACGGATCGTTCCGGCCGTAGCGTGGGTCCGCCATGATATCGTCGGAGCGGATAACGCTCTCACCGCCGAATGTCGGCGCGAAAACAGCCGTGTTGCGCGGCATCGGAAAATTCTCGAATGCCGACCGGGGGACGCCGGACAGCGCATAGAGCATGTAGCTTTCGCCGCGGTCGTTGATGACGTTGTAGAAGAAGGCTCCGAATTGCGCGCCGGTCAGTTCGACGCCGGCATCGGTGGTCATCTGCACGACCTTTTCGAGGTCGAGCTCGGCGGAAAGCTCAGCGCCGAGCCGATTCAGCACCTCGAGATGCCGGGTCTCCTTGAGAAGCGCGATCTCCGCCTTCTTCTGGTCGGTGACGTCGCTGCCCTGGATGAAGATGCCGGTCGGCTGGCCGGCGTCATCGACGATCGGCTGATAGACGAAATCCACGAAACGCTCTTCCGTCGGATGGCCAGGCTGGCGCGCCAACATCACGCTCACCCCCTGTCCGAGATGCGGGCGGCTGCTTCTGCGAACCTCATCCAGCAAGTCGGCAAAACCCTGCTCCGCCACTTCCGGCAAGGCATCGCGGATAGGCCGACCGAGCAGCTCGCGGCCGCCGACGAGGCGCATGTAGGCGCCGTTTGCCATTTCGAAAACATGGTCCGGTCCGCTCACCATAGCCATGAAGCCCGGCGCCTGATCGAACATCAGCCTCAGACGTTCGCCCTCGCCCTGAAGCCGCCGCTCGGCCCGCACTTTGGCCGTGTTCTCGACGACGATCGCCACTACCCCGAACGGCTTTCCAGCCTCGTCATAGACCGGGGAATAATAGAGATTCATAAATGCCGAGGCCGGCACGCCGGAGCGGTCGAGCAACATCTCCTGGTCGGAATAGGCAAGCGTGCCGCCAGCGAAACAGACCTTCATGACGTTGTCGTTGAAGTCGGCGACTTCAGGCCAGCCGTCGCGCACCTTGGAGCCGAGGATGCCCGGATGGCGCCGTCCGGCAAACTCGGAATAGGCGTCGTTGTAGATCATCACGCCATCCTCGTTCCACAGCGTGGCGATCGGGACCGGCGAACGAAGCACCAGGGAAATCGTCGTCTTGAGGCTCTGCGGCCAGGTGGCGATCGGACCAAGCGAGGTGCCCGCCCAATCGAAAGCCGCAATAAGACGGGCCATTTCGCCGTTATGGGAAAGAAAGGCTGTCTCGGCAGTCGAATGATTCATCATCGGGCTTTCGGCGGCGATAGGCACTATGCTGCCGTCTTACATGACAACGATCACCTGAGACAGCCTTTTGGCAATCGTCAATTAGGGTGGTGCCACGAAAAAGCCATGGGCGATGACGGCTATTTTCGACGCAGTCCGGAGGGCTTCAGGCGAGGTCCGTACGGGCAAAGTCGTCACCCTTGTAGAGCAGCGACAGGCCGCGGTTTTTGGCGCAGGCATAGGAGAGGCAGTCGGCCAGATTGAGCTGCGCCGGGTGTCCCCGTCCCTTCCCGTAGTCCCGGAAAGCCCGGATCGCGAGCTCGCCATCGGCTTCCTCGATTGGGACGATCTCTACGCCGCTGCTTCGGAGAAAGTCCGAAACCACCATCTGGGTCACAAGTGGATCGGCAATCCGCCTGGTCGACAGAACCATCGTTGCCTCGAGAATAACAAGCGGGCTTGTCAGGAGGCGCTCGGCACCCTCCATCCGTTTCGACCAGGCGGGGCCATCATCTTCCTGAGCAAGAATTGCCACGATCACCGAGGTATCGATGAACACTAGTGGCCCCACATCTCATCAATCTCGTCCTTGGTCATCTCGCGGCCCTCGCCGGCGCCAAGTGCCTTCAGCTTTTCGGCCAGGAAGGCGTGCCGCTCGACGAGCGACCTGCTCTTCTCCTGTGCGGAGTTTTCCTTTTCCAGCTCCGCCTTCAGGGCCACTATCACCGCTTCGGTCAATGTAATCTTTCGCTTCTCTGCCAGTTCGCGGGCTAGTTCATGCGCAAGAGGATCACGTATCTGCAGGTTCATGGCAGCCGCTCCAATGGTTGTCATGACAAATAGCACATCCGCCATGACAACGCGAGCGAAACCCTTATCAACCGCAGCGCCCTGCCTGGGCCAACGCCGCGCTCACGCCGGAAAGCGAGAATGTGTAACTGGTCTGCGTGCCGCGCTGGGAGACCGCTTCAAGCGTCATGCTGCTTCCCGATTTCATCGCGGCGATGAGGGCCGCATCGGTGCTCTCCTGTTTCGTCCAGCCGGAATTGCCCTTCGGCTCCAGGGCGAAGGTCCGGCCGTCGACGGTGACCGTCATCTGCGATCCGCCCTTGAGGTCGTAACCCATGATCGCCTGCGGATAGAAGCCGGATCCGGAAGGCTTCGGCGCAACGAGGAAAAAGTTGTCGCCGTGATCGACAGTGGCGGGCTGCATCCGGGTGGGCGTGGTCAGCACGTAGCAGGTCGTGCCGCCATCGCCCTTGTAGGAATAGAGGCCCCAGGCGTCGAACTTCTTCACCATGCTCGGGGTAGGCTGGGCAAGGACGGGTGTTGCGATGGCGGAAAGAGCGAGCGCGGAAAGGGCAAAAAGTTTGATGGACAATCTTGTCTCCATGGTCGGAAATGGCAAGGGAGCCACGGCGGCGATGGCCGCGCGCAGAAGATAGCCCATTCAAAAATCGATCGGTTATCACAAGGTTAATTGCATCGGGCCGACGTCCCGAAACGAGGCGCTCCGCGGGGCCGAATGGGACCGGATCGTGATCCGCGTTACTCCGCGCCACCCCCGCGTTTCGGGGAAACGCCGTGAAAGGTCAACGCCCGCGGTCACAGCCCGGTCACAATCATGTCAGGCGGCCATAAATGCTGTGCATATTGCTATGGGTCGAAAGGTGGCCACCAGGGGCCACCCCATGTCGGGAGATTATTCCGGCTTCGTCGCGCAAATGGCGAAGCGCTCCTGCACCATGCGCTCCAGGCCGCGCAGGAACGGCATTTTGCGGGCCTGGGCCCAATGGATGTCGGACAATTTTCGATCGACGACGATGTTGACGAAACCCGCTTTGGTCAGCAGATCGACCACCGCCTCCGCCGGCATCGCGTCGGAAAAATAGACGCGCGAGCGAATGTTCTGGTGACGCGCTGCCATGGCCGGGGTCATGTGGCTTGCGGCCGGTTTGCCGGTGATCCTCGACCATAACTTCTGCAGGCCTTTGACCCAGGTCTCCTTGCCCATGTTGCCGTCGAGGATCAGCACCTTGCCGCCCGGTTTCAGAACGGAGAACCATTCCGCAAAGGCGGCCGGCGGATCGACCAGCGTCCAGACCAGATGCCGATTGGTGATGACGTCGTAGCTGTTCTTCGGCTCCATGGTATTTTCCGCATCGCCCGACACGAAGCGGATATCGGTACCACGCTTCGCGGCCTTGGCGCGCGCTTGGCCCAGCATCGCATCCGACCAGTCGAGACCGGTGACCTTGAAACCGACATCGTTCATCAGATGCGAGATGACCGCCGTGCCGCAGGCGAGATCCAAGGCCGCACGGCCGGTGCCGTCGCCCAGATGCTTGCGGATCAGCCGTTGCCAGCCCTTGCGCTCTTCCTCCGAGAAGATCTCATGGCCGACGCTCTCGTCGAACGTAGCCGCCCTCTCCGACCAGAAGTCGCGGATCTCATCACGGATGGAATAGTTGGAGTTCATCGAATTCATTATAGGCGCCCCGACAGTCAGACTACTTTGGAAAAGCTCTAAAACATAAAACTTGATTCCAAAAGTCGTATTTCATATGCATGCGGACATTACCAGTCACCGGGGGAGTTTCCAGATGAATTTCGCGAAAGTGCTTGCAACGTCAACGGTTGTGCTTGCGAGCCTTCTACCGCTTTCCGTGCTGGCGCAGTCCTTCACCGTCAAGGACGTCGCCAGCCGTGAGGTGAAGTTCGACAAGCCGGTCGAGCGCGTCATTCTCGGCGAAGGCCGGATGCTCTATTCGGTCGCCCCGATCGAAAAGGAGGATCCCTTCGCCAAGATCGTCGGCTGGCGCAACGACCTGCTCACCACCGACAAGGACGGTTACGACACCTATCTCGCGAAATTCCCGAAGGGCAAGGAACTGCCTTTCCTCGGCAATCTGACCGACGGTACGCTGCAGACCGAGACCGTCGTCAAGCTGAACCCGGATGTCATGCTGCTGCCGATCGGCAACAAGAAAGCTGCCGACGAGGTGAAGCTCGAGGAGATGCTGAACAAGATCGGCGTGAAGATCGTCTATATCGACTTCCGCGAGCAGATTCTCGCCAATACCGAACCGAGCCTCAAGGTGCTCGGCAAACTTTTCGGCCACGAGGACCGCGCCGCTGCCGTCGCAGCCTACTGGAAGCAGCAGATGGCGCGGGTGACGGACAAGCTCAAGGCCGCCAACCCGAAGAAGCCGAATGTCTTCATGTATCGTGCGGCCGGTCTAGTCGAGTGCTGCGGCACCTTTGGCCCGGACAATTTTGGCCTGATGGTGGATTGGGCAGGCGGCCATAACCTCGGCTCGGACTTCCTGCCGGGTTATACCGGCTCGATCAATGCCGAGCAGGTCGTCGCCTCCAATCCGGATGTCATCGTCGTCACCGGTTCCAACTGGAGCCAGACCAAGAACGCCAAGGACTTCGTGAATGTCGGTCCGACGGCCGCCGCAACCGCCGAGAACAGCGGCAAGGCATTGAACGCCCTGATGCAGAACGCCGCCTTCACTGGTTCCAAGGCGGTCGCGGGCGGCAATGTGCATGCGATCTGGCATCAGTTCTACACGAGCCCCTACCAGTTCGCCGCCGTCCAGCAGATGGCAAAATGGTTCCATCCCGACCTGTTCGCCGATCTCGATCCGGACGCGACCTTCAAGGAATTCCACGAAAAATTCCTGCCGGTTCCTTACCAGCCGGGTTACTGGATCGACGCCAAGGCAGCAAAGTAAACCGATATGGCCGAGATCGCCGCATTGCGGATCGAAGCTGAAGCAGGGCGGGAGCGCTATCGCGCCCTCGCCCGGCGCAAGCTTCTGATCCTCGCCGCCATGACGGCCGCTCTCAGCCTGTCATTCGCCGTCGATCTCGCTTGGGGGCCGGCCCGCTACAGCCTCGGCGAAGTCATCGCCGCGCTGATCGACCCCTCTTCTGTCTCGGCCCAGATACGGGCGGTCGTCTGGGATATCCGCATGCCGGTCGCCGTGATGGCGATCGTCGTCGGCGCCGCCCTGTCGGTCGCCGGTGCCCAGATGCAGACGATTCTTGCCAATCCGCTCGCCAGCCCGTTCACGCTCGGCATCTCGGCGGCTGCCAGTTTCGGGGCGGCGCTGGCAATCGTCACCAGCGTCTCCATCCTGCCGGTTGCCGCCACCCTGCTCGTGCCGGCTAATGCCTTCATCATGGCGCTGATCGCCACGCTGTTCATCCACTTCATCTCGCAGATGCGCGGCGTCTCGGTGCAGACGGTCGTGCTGCTCGGCATCGCGCTGGTCTTCACCTTCAATGCGCTGCTCGCCCTTCTGCAGTATCTCGCCTCTGAGCAGGCACTTTCCGCCGTCGTCTTCTGGACCATGGGCAGCCTCACCAAGGCGACCTGGCCGAAGATCGGCATCACGCTTGCCGTCCTGCTGATCGCGCTGCCGCTGTTTGCCCGCAACGCATGGGCACTGACCGCGATCCGGCTCGGCGAGGACAAGGCCGCGAGCTTCGGCGTCAATGTCCGGCGCATCCGGCTCGAAACCATGCTGATCGTTTCGCTTCTGGCCGCAGTCCCGGTCAGCTTCGTCGGCACGATCGGTTTCGTCGGTCTGGTCGGCCCGCATATCGCCCGCATGATCCTCGGCGAAGACCAGCGTTTCTTCCTGCCGGGCTCGATCCTGTCGGGGGCGCTGCTGCTGTCGGTCACCTCGATCGTCTCGAAGTCGATCATTCCGGGCGTGGTCTTCCCGATCGGTATCATCACCGCACTGGTCGGCGTACCGTTCTTCTTCTCGCTCATCCTCTCGAACCGGAGCCGGTCATGGTAGCGTTGCAACTGCAATCGGTCGGCGCCTATCACGGCCGCAAACTTTTCGTGGAAAACGTGACGACGCCGGTCATGCAGGCGGGCGAACTGATCGCCGTCATCGGCCCAAACGCCGCCGGCAAATCGACGCTGTTCAAGCGCATCACCGGCCTTCTGAAGGGTCCCGGCAATATCGTCATCGATGGCGCCAGGACCAGGAACGCCATCACCTACATGCCGCAGGACACGTCCGCCAATGCGGTGCTGACCGTCTACGAATCCATTCTTCTCGCCCGCAAGCAGGGCCAGTCCTGGAGCGTCAGCGACAGCGACCTTTCGTTCATCGACGAAATCATGAGGGCGCTCAACATCACCGCCATCGCGTTTCGAGATCTCGGTGCGCTCTCCGGCGGTCAGCGCCAGCTGGTGTCGATCGCCCAGGCGCTGGTTCGCGAACCGGAAATCATGCTGATGGACGAGCCCACCAGCGCGCTCGATCTTCACCGGCAGGTGGAAGTGCTGGATTTCATGCAGCGGCGAGCACGCTCGAAAGGCATGATCGTGATGATCGCCATCCACGACCTCAACCAGGCCCTGCGTTTTGCCGACAAGGTCCTGGTGATCGCCAACGGCCGGATGCGCGCCTGCGGCAACGCGCGCGAAGTCGTCACCGTCGATATGCTGCGAGACGTCTACAAGGTCCATGCCCGCATCGAGAAATGCTCGATGGACCACGACCACGTGATCGTCGACGGAACGGCGCACTAGGAATCGCTGAATCTCTCGGGCTTGCCTGAACGCCGTCGCTGGCGGGCATCTGCTGATCCATGCCAAAATCGCAAGATTGGTCGAGCGCGACATGTTCGAAAGGGCCTAGCTGGTGTCGCCACGGAGAAGAGACGATGAAGGCGGCACTTGAAAACTACTATGCCCGAATGCAGCGGGTGCTGGACCACATAGACCGGCACCTTGACGGTGATCTGGACCTGGAAGCGTTGAGCGGCGTCGCGGCGTTCTCGAAATACCATTTCCACCGGCAGTTTACGGCGACCTTCGGGTTGTCCGTGTATCGCTATGTCCAACTTGCCCGCATGAAGCGCGCTTCGTACCGGTTGGCCTATAGAGACGCCGAAAGTGTCACCGACATAGCGATGGATGCCGGCTACGGCGCACCGGATGCTTTCGCCCGCGCCTTCCGGCAACGGTTCGGACAATCGCCTTCGTCGTTCCGAAAATCTCCCGAATGGGAGCCGTGGCTTGCAGCCTTCGGGCCTCTTGACAACGCTAGGAGCAAGCTCATGCAGAAGACTTATAGCCATGAAGATGTGACAATCCGCGATGTGCCCTCGACGCCGGTGGCGATCATGGAGCACCGGGGCGACCCCGCGACGATTGGCGATACCATCCAGCGGTTCATCGCCTGGCGAAAGGCCAGGGGTCTATCATCCCCAAAAACCAGCCCGATCTTCAACGTCTTCCGTTCCGAACGGCGGCCCGTATCGCCGGCCGAATATCGGATGGACCTGTGTGCCGGCATCGATTTCCCGATTGGACCGAATGACGAAGGGATGGCGGCGGGTCTTATTCCCGGCGGGCGCTGCGCGGTTCTGCGCGTCGTCGGCAATACCGACAATCTGGAGCCAGCCGCTCTCTATCTCTATCGCGATTGGCTGCCTGCCAGCGGCGAAGAGCCAAGGGATTTCCCTCTCTACTGCCAACGCCTCGCATTCTTCCCCGAGGTAGCGGAGCATGAGACGGTCGCGGAGCTGTTCCTGCCGTTGAAATGACTAGTGCGGTGTACCCTTTTCCACGGTCAGGTGCTTGCCGAGGATATCGTCGTTGGCGAGCAGGTCGGCGCTGGTGCCCTGGTAGACGATCGCACCGCGATCGAGAATGACGGCGTCGTCGGAGAGCGGCAGGACCTTGCGGGCCTTCTGCTCGATGATGATGGCTGACATGCCCTCGCCTTGGGTGATGCGCTGGATCGCCGCCAGCAGTTCATCGACGATGATAGGCGCCAGGCCTTCGGTCGGCTCATCGAGAAGAAGCAGTTTCGGATTGACCATCAGCGCCCGGCCGACCGCCAGCATCTGCTGTTCGCCGCCGGAGAGCTGGTTGCCGAGGTTCTTGCGGCGCTCTTTCAACCGCGGGAACATCGCATAGACCCGTTCCAGCGTCCAGACACCGGGACGCGCGATCGCCGTCATGTTTTCCTCGACGGTCAGAGACTTGAAGATGTTGCGCTCCTGCGGCACCCAGCCGATGCCGGCCGCGGCACGTCGGTCGGCGCGAAGCTTCGTCACGTCGCGTCCCATCAGGTGGATCGAGCCCGAATGATGCGTCGTGACGCCGGCCAGCGTATTGACGAAGGTCGTCTTGCCGGTGCCGTTGCGGCCCAGTAAGGCCAGAGTGCGGCCTTCCTCGATCTTGAGGCTGATGCCGGCGAGTACGCTCGCTTCGCCATAACCCGCGACCAGTTTTTCGGTGACCAGAACCGGGGCGCTCATGCATTTTCTCCAAGATAGACGGCCTTGACGCGCGGATCGCTGGAGATTTCCGCAACCGTTCCTTCGACAAAGACCGCGCCCGCCACCAGGACCGAAATCCGGTTGGCGAACGAGAAGACCAGATCCATGTCGTGCTCGATCAACAGCACGGTGACGTCTGCCGGAAGGTCGGAGACGATCTGCAGCACCTCGTGCCGCTCGTCCTCCGGCACGCCGGCGGCCGGTTCGTCGAGCAGCAGAACCCGCGGTTTGGAGGCGAAAGCGAGCGCGATTTCGAGCAGGCGCTGCTTGCCATAAGGCAGGATCACGGTGCGCTCACCCATCACGGAGGAGAGGCCGAAGCGCGCCAGAAGGGCTGCCGCCTCGTCGACCACCTTGCCGTAACCGGCGATCGATCGCCACAGATTGTGGCCGACGCCTTCGCGTTCGGCGATTGCCAGCGCCACGGTTTCGAGCGGTGTGAACTCGTTGAACAGCTGGTTGATCTGGAAGGTGCGGGTGAGCCCGCGCTTGACCCGCCGGAACGACGCCATCGAAGTGATGTCCTCGCCCTCGAGAAAGACCTGGCCTTCCGACGGCGGCAGGACGCCGGTCAGGAGGTTGATCAGCGTCGTCTTGCCGGCGCCGTTCGGGCCGATCAGGGCGTGGCGAGCGCCACGCTCCACCTTCAGGCTGACGTCATTGGTGGCGAGGAAGGCACCGAAGCGGCGCACGAGATGACGGGTTTCGAGAACGATGTCGCTCATCAGCGGTCCTCCTTCTTCGAGAAACGCCCGGGCAGGTATTCCACCCAACGCGACAGCCGGTCACGGCCGATCAGCACCAGGATGACGAGCAGCAGGCCGATATAGAACATCCAGTATTGGGGCGTGATCACCGACAGCCAGTCCTTCACCAGGGTGAACAGGATGGCGCCGAAGATGCCGCCGTAGAGATAACCGGTACCACCGATGACGAGCACCAGCAGAACATCGGCCGAGCGGTGGAAGGCGAGCACGTCGGGGGAAACGAAGGCGGTCGTCTGGGTGAGCAGCGCCCCTGCCATGCCGGCAAACACCGCCGCGATCGTATAGGCGATGACGATGCGCTTGCGGCCGGGCACGGCGATCATGGCGGAGCGCATCGGGTTGCCCTTGATCGCCTTCAGCGACAGGCCGAAAGGCGAGAAGGCGATGCGGCGCATGATCATCGTGCCGATGAAGAGCACGCCGACGCAATAGAGATAACCGACCTTGCCGAACAGGTCGAATTCGAACATGCCGAGGATCGGGCCGGGCGAAAAGCCGGAAAGGCCGTCAGCACCGCCGGTCAGCCACGCCATCTGGTTGGCCACTTCCGCCATCATCAGGCCGATGCCGAGCGTGGTCATCAGCCGGGTGAGGTCGGAGCCGCGCAGGATGAGGAAGCTGGTAAGCAGCCCAAGCACGCCGGAGGCGATCCCCGCAACGATCAGCCCGGTCACCGGTTCGGCGAAATAATGCTGCGCCATCAGGCCGGCCACATAGGCGCCGAGCCCGAAGAAGGCAGTATGGCCGAGCGAGACGATGCCGGCAAATCCGAGCACTAGGTCGAGCGACACGGCAAACAGCGCCAGGATGGCGATCTCGGTGAGGATCAGCATCTTCGACGGCAGCAGGAAGTAGGCGGCTATCGCGGCGATCCAGACGATGATCTCGTAGAAGCGGATTCGGCTCCGCCGTTTCATCAACTTCGCAGCACGGGTTTCGGCTGCGGCGGTGGAGGAGTTTGCGGACACGGTTGTTTCCTGCGGAAGAACGCTCATCGGCCACCCCTCGAAAACAGGCCGTTCGGCCGTACGATGAGCATGACGATCATCAGCGCGTAGATGACGAAGGGACCGATCGCCGGCACGTAATATTTGCCGGCCACGTCGGCAATGCCGAGCAGCAGGGCGGCGAGGAAGGGGCCGGAGACGGTTGACGTGCCGCCGACGGAGACGACGATGAGGAAGTAGATCATGAATTTCAGCGGAAAGTTCGGATCGAGCCCGAGGATTTCCGCGCCCATCGCGCCACCGAGACCGGCAAGGCCCGAACCGAAGGCGAAGGTCAACGCAAAGACGAGCGGCACGTTGATGCCGAGCCCCATGGCAACACGCCGGTCATCGACCGCTGCCCGCAGCCGGCTGCCGAAACGCGTCTTCGACAGGATGAGCTGCAGCGCGACCGCGAGCACCGCACAGATGACGATGGTGAAGAGCCGGTAGCGGCCGATGCCAACGCCGAATACATCCATGCGTCCGGACAGTTCCGGCGGCAGGTTGATCAGCTGCTGTTGCCCGCCCATGAAATAATCGGTCGCGGCGATTGCCATGAAGACGATGCCGATCGAGAAGAGCACCTGGTCCAGATGGCTCGCCTGGTAAAGCCACTGGTAGAGCGTCCGCTCCAGCACGAGGCCGATCAGCGCCGAAACGATGAAGGCCGCCGGCAGACACCAGTAGAAGGAGATGCCGTAGCGGTTCATCATCACCACGGTCACGTACCCGCCGGCCATGGCAAAGGCGCCGTGCGCCAGGTTGATGAAGTTCATCAGACCAAGCGTTACCGTCAGCCCGCAGGCCAGAATGAAAAGCAGCATGCCATAAGCGATGCCGTCGAACAGGATTGTCAGCATTTGGCTCTTCTTTGAGAGCGACCGCCGGCGATTTTCCACCCGCAGCCGCGCGCTCGTTTACCGATCAACAAATCCTAACATTCCCACTCGGGAGACCGCGGTCAAGAACAGGGATGCCAGGATATTTTTCGCACGAAACGGCGGAAGCAATCTCCCGCCGTCCGCTTGTAAAGCGGGCCTTACTTGGCTTCGGCCTTTTCCGGATCCATGAGATCCTTGAACGTCTGGAACTCGACGTTCTGCAGCTCGCCGTTCACGTCCTTGACCTCACGCATGTAGATGTTCTGGATGATGTCGCGGGTTTCCGGATCGATCGAGACGGGACCACGCGGGCTCGTCCAGGAGAGGCCCTTGACGGCTGCCATGAAGGCCGGGCCGGTGACGTCGCCCTTGGTCTTCTCAAGCGCCGCGTAGATCAGCGCCATGCCGTCGTAACCGCCGACCGACATGAAGTTCGGGCGCATGTCGGCATTGGCCTTCTTGAAGGCGGCGACATAGGCCTTGTTTTCCGGACTGTCATGTGCGGTCGCATAAAAATGGCCGGTAATGGTGCCGATGGCCGGCTTGCCCATCGAATTGAGGATATCGTCGTCGGTCACGTCGCCGGTCGCGATTAGCTTGATGCCGGCATCGGCAAGGCCGCGGTCTGCGAACTGCTTCATGAACAGTGAACCGGCCCCCGAGGGCAGAAACACGAAAACCGCATCGGGCTTCGCGTCGCGGACGCGCTGCAGGAAGGGCGCGAAGTCCGGATTGGCGAGCGGCACGCGCACGGCCTCGACGATCTCGCCACCCTTGGCCTTGAATTCCTTGGTGAACCACTTCTCGGCATCGATGCCCGGACCGTAGTCGGAAACGAGCGTCACGACCTTCTTGATCTTGTTGGCGGCAGCCCAGGTGCCGACCGGCAGGGAATACTGCGGCAGGGTGCCCGAAGTGCGGGTGATGTATTCCGACGCCTTGGTGATCGAAGCCGTGCCGGCCGCCATGACCACCGACGGGATCTTCGCCTGGGTCGCGACCGGGGCGACCGCCATGGCGAGCGGCGTCAGGCCGAAGCCGGCCAGAACCCTGGCGCCGTCGTTGACGACCAGTTCCTGGGCGATGCGGCGGGTCTGGTCGGCCGTGCCGGCGTCGTCGCGGATGACGAGTTCGATCTTCTTGCCGGCGACCGTGTCGCCCTTCATCGCCATGAAGGTCTTGGCGCCGGCCGAAACCTGACGGCCGGTCGATGCAAACGGACCGGTCATCGGCAGGATGAGGCCGATCTTGATAGTTTCCTGGGCGGCGGCCGGAATGGCAGCAACGCAGCTGAGCGCCACGCCCGCCGCTGCAATGAGCATTCTTCTGTTCAGCATGTATTTCCTCCTCCGAATGCGGAATTTCTTATGGAGGCCTTGCCGGACTTCAGCCCAGGCCCGCCAAAACCGGTAGCCTATATCGTTGACTGCCGATATGTCAGTCAACGGGTCGAGATACTTCGACGTCCCACCATTTTCAACTTTTCGTTAACCTCCATGGGCCTCGACACGACGATCCCCGCGCCAACATCAGTCTCTCCACCTGCCTGGCACATTTGCACCTTAGACCGCCCGCGTCTCCACGCTCAATCAGTTCATCTGCCAGACTCATAAGTTATGGTTATAGCGGCCGATCGGACCAGGTCGGCAGAAGTTCCAGAAACGCCTGCTGCGCCGCCGTCGGCAGCCAGTCCCTTCTCGTCGTCACCCCGATCGGCCGCGACGTGTGGCTGAGATCGAAGGGCAGCGCCCGCATCAGCCCGCGGGCGATCTCCGCTTCCGCCTGAAGGCGGGAGGTGCAGCCGAGATGGTCGCTGGAATCCAGAAGCTCGCGCATCAGGATCAGCGACCCGGTTTCGACGATGCTCTTTGGCGGCCCGCTTGGCGAACCGGTAAAGACGCTGTCGAAATACCGGCGCATCGGCGTGCCGCTCTGGTTGACGACCCAGGGGAACGCGGCAAGTTCCTCGACAGTCAGCTCCTCACGGCCGGCCAGCGGATGCGCCTGCCCCGAAACCATGACCACCGTGTCGTGGAACAGCACTTTCTGCTCCACATCGCCGATCGGCGCCGGCACACGAAGCGCGCCGAGCATGAAATCCACCTCGCCGCGGCGAAGCGCACCCAGCAGATCGGGATAGGGACCCTCCTGGATTTGGATCGGCAGGTTCGGGCGGATCTTGCGGAAACTGGTGATCGCCTTCGGCAGCACGTAGGATTTGGCAAGCGGGGTGGCGCCGATGACGATCTGGCCGATCTCGGCGGCCGTCAGTTCCGCAAGATCCGCATCCGCCTGTTCCAGCTCGATGAAGGCAAGCCTTGCCGCCTGAGCGAGCGCATGGGCCGCGCGGGTCGCGACAATGCCGTAGGAAGTCCGCTCGAACAGCGGTCGCGCCGCCTCCTCTTCGAGCTGGCTGACGGCGCGGTAGACCGCCGGCTGGCTAAGGCCCAGGCGGCCTGCCGCCAGCGTGAAATTCTCGGTTTCGCGAACCGCGATCAGCGATTTGAGCTGTGCGGTCGTCGCCGTTACCCGCAGCCGCGGCGACAATTCCGACAAGGCGGGATCAAGGTATCCGAAGGCCCGCTTGATGCGCAGCGCCAGGATTTCGCCGGCGCCATTGGCAAAGATCCGTTGCGGCGTGCGGGAAAACAGCGGCAGGCCGGCGGTCTTTTCGATCTTCGAAAGCGCCTGAGTGACCGCCGGCTGGGAGACGAAGCAGAGCTCGGCCGCCTTGGTCACCGAGCCGGTATCGACGACCGCGAGGAACGCCCTCAGATGCCTGAGGCTGTGATGCAGGATCGTGGATGCCGATGCGGGCTGCGAAGAACTCATGATGGGATCTTCTAGCACATCTGTTTGAGGCCGAAAGCCGAAGCCCAGCCCTCGACCGCGCGCCCTCGGCCGCCGCCGTTGCCTGTCGCCGTTACCTGGTCCCGTTGGCGATGGCTTCCCTAACCGCCAGCTCCGCCATGGCGAGAGCGGCCTCGCGGGTCCTGGCGGCAGCGACGAACCGGCCATTGTGACAGAAGCTGGCGCCTTCGACGCCGCAGACTGCCTCGAGATCACGGTCGGTCAGACCGGCCCAGGCCGCCGGCAGATCGGCGCGCACTTCAAAACCTTCATCCGCGCGGCGGATGGTGGTTAGGCACCAGTCCTTGTCACGCGGATGAATGACGAACAACAGACGGTCGGCGCCTGCCTTGATGATCGCCGGGCGGAACGGCATTCCCACAGGAAGTTCCAGAATGCGCCCTTCGCCCGCATCCACGATCGCCTGGTGCACAAGCGCCTCGGCCCGCAGTTTTGCAGCGCTCTGAGCGATCCTCGCCTCGACGAAACTGCGAGCAATGGCGAGTGCCGCGTGGAAGCCGCGGGTTTCGGCTTCCGGGTCTTTTTCGTCGAACACGGGTTTCAGGGTTTCCAGAAGAGCTGGCAGAGTGAGGCCGGCCAGGGGTCCCGCGACCGACGGGCTGAGCGCGCCGTTGTCCATCAAATCGACCGGAAGTACGAAGCTCGAATCGAAAGAGGCATGCAAAGTCTCGATATGAGCCTCAGGATAGCCCAGGGCGGCAAGGTAGTCACGGCCATAGTGCTTCCAGACCAACCCGAACGAACTATAGGGCTGGCCATCGCCGCGCAGCGGCGCACCGCGCTGGTGGTGATCAAAGACCTGCGCCGCAGCGTCATAGGCGCCGCCGACGTCGTATATGATGCGATCAGTTCCGGGCGTGATCCATTCCGGCGCCCGGCTGCGAACGATCCGAGCCTTCGGAAAGAGCCGGGTCAGCACGACGCTCGACAGCAGTTCGTCGGCATGGAAGCCACCCGAATGGGTGACGAGAAAATCTGGGGTCATGCCGGAATGCGCCTTGTGGTTCGCGGAAGGTCGGTTTGCAGTCAGCACCTGATAGCCATTGCCGGACGCCGGCTCAACCCGTCATTCGGTCATTTGGACGCGTATCTAGCCGTTATGCAAACACTTCAGGAGATCGCAAGGATCTCCAGCTCCTGCTCGCCGACGCTGACGAAATCTCCGACAGCCTTGCTCATCAGCAGCCTTGCGACCGGTGAGGCAAAGGAAATCGATCCGGCCTTGGGATCCGCTTCATCTTCTCCGACGATCCGATAGGTCTGGACGCGCCCATCGTCGCGGCTGAAGGTCACGGTGCTGCCAAACGCGACATTCTCGAACGACGTCGGGTCCGGAACGAGCTGGGCCGTGTGAACCCTTGCAGCAAAATAGCGGGCATCGCGCATTGGATTTGCCTGCTGCCGCCGCCGCTCGTTGACGTCCTCGATCGCACTTGCGGCCTCATAGGCGTCGCGCGCCTGTCGGAGCTGCAACTCCAAAGCCCTCAACCCCGCTTCCGTCACCAGAGTCGGGTGCGGCGAAATCGGACGGTCGGGCAGCAGGGTTTCCGCTGCGGTTTCGGAACTCTCTTCCTTGGTGAAGGCAACGCTCAATCTTAAACTCCGTCTGGTGCGACGCCCCTGCAGTGCATGGAGCACCTGGCCTGCCCGTTTGTCGGACCCATGCATACGACACCAACGGAGGAACCGCCAATCTCGATCCATCGGCGCATACCTCACGCGGCAACCTGCGCTTCACTGCTCGGACACCAAATCGCTGCCGGCCCGCCTTCCCACAACATCAAGTTCCTGCGTTCGCTTGCCGAGGAACAGGACCGCCGTCTGACCGAGGCCTTTCCGCGCGATCAGCATCGCGAGCGCGCCTGGTTCAACACGCTCGGCGCGGTACTCAAAATACTACGAAATCAGCGGGGAAGCGCTGATCTGGCTCGGAGAGCGAACCGCGCTGCTTCTCGATCTGGTCAATGACGTATGCACAGAGCACCTTAAAATGTTCCACGATAGCGAGCCAGCCGGACGCGGTCCGCTGAAGTATCACTAGGCGCCAATGGCTTCGCACACCGACCTGCGTCAACCTGCCGATCAAACCCCAAATCACGGCAACGATGCTTGCCAAGGCAACGAAAATTGTAAGCTTTGGCAGGAAGTCCGGCGCGATCGGCGGAGGTAGAAGAACAAGTCCGAACACAAGGGCCTTGGGGTTGAGCATCGTCGTCACAAATATGCGTCGAGCGGTTACGCTGCGGTCCATGACATCTTTGCTTCCCGTCACCCAAAGCTTCATTGCGAGATACATAACCCAAATCGCCGCTGCGGCCTTTAGCACCAGAGCGGTTTCAATTCCGACGGGGTTCACGCAGGTGATTGCCCATGGCTTTCCTCAGGTCCAACTATCTGTCTCGCCGTTGTGAGGAATGCTCGACTGGCTTCCCGGACGCGAGCAGGCAATCGCAGCGGCCTTTGCGGCTCGTCGCATCGCCGCGTCGAGCGAGAGGCCTCGATCGAGACCCGACGCGAGGACGCCTACAAAACAATCGCCCGCTGCGGTCGTATCCACAGCATCAACGCGAAGCGCCGGGACCGTTACTTTCTCGCCATTGATGAAAGCTTCGGCTCCCTCTCCTCCCATGGTGCGTAAAACCCCGGTGTTGAGAGCCTCGGACAACGATCTTGCGCTCGGCTCGCAACCAAGCCAACCGGAAAGAGCTTCGGCCTCGTCTTCGTTGACGATTACGATATCGACGAGAGAGAGAAGGTCACGGTCCAGCCGACAGGCCGGCGCGAGGTTGAGAATCGATTTTGCGGGATGATTGGAAACCCGTCTGATTAGATTTTCAATCTGAACAGCGTCGTTCTCCATCTGCATCAGGACGTAACTTGCGTTACAAAGCAGCTCATCTTCAACGCCATTGGATTGGGCTACCAGGTTGGCGCCTGCTGCGACTGCGATCATATTGCGGCCATCGGCATCGATGATTATTGCGGCGGAGCCGGTAGGCTCGTTCGATCGGACCACACGGCTGATATCGACCTCGCTTTCCAAATTCTGAAGAGCGATAGGGGCGATGGCGTCGTTACCCACCGCTCCAACCATGACGACATTTGCGCCATCCCGTGCAGCTGCAAGCGCTTGGTTAGCCCCCTTCCCTCCAGCCTCGGTCCGGGATCCTCGGGCTAAGACCGTCTGACCTGCTTGAGGTATCTCGTTGACCAGGTAGATGAGGTCAACATTGATGGATCCGAAGGTGACGATCATTCTACATGTCCTAGCTTGCTTCCGCCGGCGGCGCGAAATTGGTCCCAAAGCCATATGCGAACGCTGTGATCTTTGTTGGTAATCGAAGTGAACGTCGCCCTGACAAATTGGTCAGTTCTCACTCTCGGCGCATCGCACATAATCAGAATTTATTTTCCTTTTAGAATCAGTTTCTATTTTTATCAAGCTCAAGGAGCAATTCCGAACGTTTGTGGCGAGCGCGGGCCGCAGGCCAAACCGGGACTTGACGGCAAGCGACACCAAATGGGGATCGGTTATGGAAGCCTATTCCATATTGGAAACAAACCTTATAGGCTTGACGAAAAGGAGATTAAGGTTTGACCGTCGCAGCCGTATCACGATGCCTGACGCTCTTGGAAGTGTTGGCTGGAGAAGCAGGATCAATCGAGTTGTCCGACCTCGCTGGACGTCTCGATATGCCGGCGAGTGCGGTCCATCGCCTCTTGACGACCCTGATTAGCCACGGTTGGGTGACCCAAGATGCCGCCAGCCAGAACTATGCCCTTTCTCTTCGGTTGAGCGCCTTGGCGTTCCGGAATCTCGATGCCCGGAACGTTCCCGACGTGGTGCAATCCGTCCTGAATCGGCTGGCTATGGAAACACAAGAATACTGCCGTCTGGCGATCCTGGAAGGTCAGGATTTGATATGGGTGGCACGCGCACAAGGTGCGACAACCGGCCTCCGATATGATCCGGACATGGGACAGGAAATCGTTCTTCACGCAACGGCGAATGGAAAGGCGTGGCTTTCTACTCTGCCCGAAGAACGCGCACTGGAGATCGTCTATTCTCGCGGTTTTACGACCAAACGGAAGCTTGGTCCCAATTCTGCTCGATCAATCGATGAACTCAGGGTCCGACTGAATGAAACCCGGGAGCGCGGCTTCGCAACCTCTGTCGAGGAGGGTGAGGCTGGTACCGCAGCCGTCGCGGTTCCCTTTCGAACGAGTTCTGATGCTGAAGCGCCGGTCGCTGGAACGATCTCCGTTGCGGGACCTCTTATGCGCATAACCGAAGATCGTTGGCCCGACTTAGTTCGGTCCCTCAAAAAGGCTGCGGAAGAACTGAGCGATATCTGGCCTCTGCGAGTTCGCCAGCGAACCATGACGCCACTGATCGTTGCAACCGGCGCAGTGCGGTAGCTGCGCCTACGGTTACTTTGAAGCATGATCACGGCCGGTTGGATCTGCAAGGATCACCCGGGCTCTGGCATTGCGGACCTCATCACGTCCCATCACGGAAGCAGTCCCGTGCCATCGCCAGGACAGCTTGTCCACTGCCAGCCCGCCAGTAACGCAGGCTGCATCGGAGGACACTCGCGCTTATCCTCAAGCCCTTTGCCGGACATCAGCCGTTCCCTCCCTATCTATCGCGGCCCGATGTCCTGCACCCGAAGGCGCGCCAGACTGAATTTTCCACTGGATTTGAAAGGCAGTTTCGTTTTAGAAATCATTTCCAATTAATTCCGCAAGTGGAGAGGGTTTGCGATGAGCGTAACAAGATGGGAAGACGACGCCACTCTTTGGCACGGTCCCGACTATGGCTCGGAGACTTTGGAATACCACCCGGACGTCAAGTCGGCGCCTGTCGCAGGTCGGATCATCACCTGTGTCGAGATCGTCGATTGGAGCGGTACCGGTACAAAGGACATGCTGATTTCTGCATGGGACGCCTGCTACGACGGTCGCGTCTTCTTGCGTCGCCAAATCGGCACCAATCCTGACGGCACACCTATCCTAGGCAAAGAAGAACTGGTTGAAAGCGTCCGCGGCTACGTGACTGCCGTTAAGGACGGGGATATTTTCCATCTTGTCTCCGCGTCGCGGCTGCGAAAGCAGATTTATGTGTTTCCCAACATTGGAAAAAAAGGCGCCCCTGAATTTGGCGACCCTGTGCGCCTTGACCTCGATGCCGACTGGGTTAGGGGTAACGAATATTTCCATATGGCCCGGTTCCACGATATCGATGGCGACGGGGTGGCGGAACTGATCGTCGGTAGCGACTACTGGAACGACTACTGGCCGAACGGTCTGGAATGGAACGACGAAGGCTATCGCGGCTATGACGACGCCGGACGTTGGCTCGGCGGTCCGCTGCGGGGCTTCCTATACGCATTCAAGAACAACGGTACGCTCGCAGCTCCCGTGCTGGAAAAGGGTCATGCCCTCATCGCCGGCGACACGCCACTTGAGGTCTATGGGCAGCTGGCGCCTGCATTCGGCCAGTTCGGGACTGGACAGCAACACATCATTGCAGGCGAGTTCTGGAATATCCTGCATATTGCCCGACAGCGCGAAGACGGAACCTTCGAGCCGACCAGCCTGATCCGCAGTATAGACGATAAGGTTCTGGAACTCGAACACTGTATCCATCTCCCCTGCGTCGTCGATTGGGATGGCGACGGTCGCGAAGACATCCTTTACGGTGCCGAGGATGGATACATCAGCTTCCTCAAGAACGTCGGCAATGGCGAAGACGGACTTCCACGTTTCGAGCAGCACGGCCGCATCGAGACCACGAAGCCATTGATTCACGCGGGTATCCTGCCAAGCCCCGCGGCCTATGATTTCAGCGGTGACGGGCACTACGATCTTGTCGTTGGCAACAGCACAGGCGAATTGCTCTTCTACCAGAGCCGGGAAAAAGACGGGATCATTTATCTCGACAAGGAAGTCATGCTGAAGGGTGGCGACACGCCGGTCCGGCTTGCAGCCGGATTGACGGGCTCTATCCAGGGGCCGTCGGAAAAAATGTTCGGCTATTCCTGCCCGACCCTTGCCGATTGGACCGGCAATGGCAGCATGGACATATTGGTCAGCGACGTTACGGGCCGTCATCGGCTATTCCGCAACACCGGCGAAAAGATCCTGCCGCCACGCTTCGGCGAGGAGGAGTTCCTAACCTTCAAGGGCAAGCCGTTAAAGACAGTCTGGCGGGTTCGACCGGCGGTCGTCGACTGGCTCAAGGACAACGACCTCCACTATGTCGCACTAGATGAGGACGGGGTCCTCAGCGACTGGAGGAAGGCGTCCGATACGGAACTCGTCGACAAACGTTTCCTACGTTGGGAAGACGGCGAAGCTATTCGTTTTACGGTCGATGTTGGCGGCGGGCGCGGGCGCGTAAAGCTGTGCTTCTGCGATTGGGAAGGCACAGGTCGCACGGACCTTATTTTTGGCACCCATGCCCGCGCCTGCGTGCCACCGGATCCGAAGACCGGCGCGCCACGTAATACAACGAAGCAGGCCGGCCTGTTCTACTGCCGCAATGTCGGAACGCCGGAAGAGCCGCGCTTTGCATTGCCAATCCCGATCAAACACCGCGACGAGACAATTCAGATGGCAATGCATGTCGCCTCTCCGGAAGTTGTTGATTGGGCCGGCCGCGGAAATCTCGATATCGTTGTCGGGATCGAGGACGGCAGCATCGTCTGGCTCAAGCGCGAGGAATTGTCGTGGTGAGCGGCGTCAGCATTCGAGGTACAACCAAGCTGATTGGCATTATCGGCGACCCGATCGCCCAGGCCAAGTCGCCAGCTGCGGTCAATCCTCTTTTTGCGGCACGCGGGGCAGATATCGTCTCTGTCCCGCTCCATGTCCCAGCAAAAGACCTGGCCACAATCTGGGCCGGTCTGAGGGCGATGCCGAACCTCGTGGGGTTCGGCATTACCCTGCCTCATAAACAGACGGCGATCGGTCTCTGCGACAGTCTCGATCCGGTGGCAGCCCGGGTCGGCGCTGTCAACTTCGTCCGGCGCGAACGCGACGGCAGTTTTCGAGGCTACCAGTTCGATGGCAAAGGCTTTGTGCGGGGCCTCCAATCCAAAGGGATCGCGATTGATGGTCGCGATGCTCTCATCATCGGGGCCGGTGGCGCTTCGGTCGCCATAGCGTTTGCACTCGTCGAGGCAGGTGCCAACAGCATTACGGTGTCGAATCGAACTTTTGACAAAGCCGAAGCGCTGGCGGAGACGGTGAACGCTGACTTTGGAAGAAAAGTTGCCAAGGCAGGCAAAGCCGAGCCGGAAGCAGGCCAGCTCGTCGTCAATGCCACGTCACTCGGCCTTCAAGACAATGACGCACTACCGCTCAGTCCGGATCTCCTGCAGCCCGGGATGACATTCGCTGAAGTCATTGCCCAACCGGAAACAACCAGGCTTCTTGCGCTGGCTGCAGCAAGGGGTGTCGAAACCCATTCCGGCATGCACATGATCACCGGACAAGCCGACCTCACTGTCGACCATATCTGTGAGCTTTGGGCTTAGTTGCGCTCAGGCTAGGTAGTCTCCAACTGAGGTGCCTACAAAAGCGGTCTCTGGCACCTGTCAGGAGGGCCATCGTCAATGCATTGGCCATGAAAAAGCTGCCGTTCTTGCAAACGAGGCCTCTGCCGAGGGGTGCCAAGGTCATCCAGTTCCCTGATTTTGCAGTCTCAGACCTTTCTCCGGCCATCGAAGTCTGCCAACCATACCTGTCAGCGATAGCGTCACGACGGCGTCGCGCAAATCTTGGCCCGCAAACCCGAGGTTTGTCGGATAGATTTCCGGCATCCAAACCTGGTCAAGCAGTTCGCCTTGTGGAGAAATCACCGTTATGCATCCGGTCACCAAGGTCGAGATACAGATATTACCGGAAGCCGCAATCTTCAGGCTATCCAGGCGTTGGAAGCCGCCAAGTCCGATAACGAGCACGCCGCCGCTCTGGCTCGGAAAAGGTCTTTTATGGACTACCCCCGGCCCAGCGATGGCGTAGCTCCACAGCCGTGCTGTTTCCATTTCGGCGACGTAAAGCGTCGAAAGATCGGGTGACAAGCCAATTCCGTTTGGTGCGAGAAGTGGGAACACCACCCTTTTTATCGAACTGCCATCGGCTTTTCCGTAATAGACAGCCCCATGGTCCCGGTGGAACTCCCGGACCCTGCCCGTATCGGTGAAATAGAAGCCGCCCTGATTATCGAAAACGATGTCGTTAGGTCCGCTAAGTGCTCGGCCGTCGCACTGGTCATACAAGGTCGTGACCTCACCCGTAGCGATATCGACCCTTTGGACCAATCCACCGCAGTAATCTGGAGCCAGACCAACGGGTCGCAACCAATCACCCTCCTGTTCCCAGGAGAACCCTCCATTGTTGCATACGTACAGCGCTCCATCCGGCCCTAAAGCCATCCCGTTAGGACCGCCGTTGGTGACCGCCAGTACGTCCTGTTTTCCGCCTTCCCTGATCCTCACGATCCTGCCGCGACCGATCTCAACGACCGCGATCGAGCCGTCGGGGAGTTCGACGGGTCCTTCCGGAAACTGAAGTCCCTTAGCAATGATCTCGATGTCAGGTTTCGTCATAGAATGGGCAAGCCCTGAAAGGAGAGGTCGGCATAGCGATTTAGTGCGAGGATCCGGCGAGCTCTATACATTAGAGCGCCAGTTGGGATTGATTTCCGTGGCGAACTAGCTGGTCTCCACGTGCTCGGGCATGCCCTGGTTTGCCGCCGAACGATAACCTGCCTCAATGACGGCCAGAGCTCGCTCAGCTTCGAGCAAGCCGGCAACTGGAGGACGATTATTTGCGAGATCAGCCCAGCTGCGGCGAAGGAAAACAGGGTAATACTCGTCCGTATTATATTCGATTGTCGTCGAGCTAGCCCTCTCGTTTTCACGCGACTTTGCATAGAACTGGTCCGCGTAACCGCGAATGTAAGATTGACGATGCGAGATCGAGAACGAAAAGTCTCGCTGATCCTCCGCCGTGGAGGGATACAGATAGCCAGTCTCGATTACACCGATCTGACCTGAACCGGTGCGGCAGGTGAACACAGCCTGTTCGTCGACTGTTACGTCAGGTCGATAGATCTGGACCTGGCCCGAGACCTGAGTGATCGGGGATTGTGTAAGATTTGAGATCATGTCGATGAAGTGCACTCCAACATTCAGCATCGACCCACCTCCCGCGAGCGCCTTGTCAAGCATCCAACCGCACCCGTTTCGCTCATAACGAGCCACCGACCCCACGATAAACCTGAAGGAAAGATGCTGGAACCCTTCCGGCGCCAATCCTGCAGCCGGAGAGAGACGATCGCCCAGGTCGCTCACGCGCATAATGAGAGGCACGCTCACATAGACGCCATGCTTCTCCGAAAGTTTGCGAATACGACGAACTTCCTCGAGATTTACTCCGCATGGCTTCTCTATAAGGAATGGCTTGCCTTTGACGATCAGACTCTCTGCGAGTTTGGCCATGTCGGAATGACGGCTAAATACGAGCGCGAAGTCGAAGTCCTGGCCCATTAGTTCGTCATTGGAACCATAGAGCTTGCAATTGAGCAGATCGGAAAAACGAGGCCCGGCGAATGAAGCGCTGTCCGATATGCCGATTACCTCGATACCCGGATCCTTCAGCGCAGCGATGTAAAGCGGAAAGTGCCAGTGGCTGACGTCGAATATTGCGATCTTCATCTCGACTCCGTTTATTGCGGGTTTATCAAGGTAAGGGGCCGTGATTAAACAGAACAAGTGCGGTGGCCGGATGGAATCCGACGATCCGCGGACCGCCGCCCAGGCGGCTCCTTGTGAAACGCCTCTCGCAATGCTATTGGAATAGCGTTCCGACAAACCGAATATCGTGGTACCATGCGCCTTGTCAAATCCCTTCTAGACCGTTGTTTCGACGTCATCACGTTGTTGAGTGAGAACGCCACTGGACTGTCACTTGGCGAAATCAGCCGCCGACTGGACGTCCCAAAGAGCGCAGCGCATCGGCTGCTCAACAGTCTGTGTGACCTGGGTTGGGCCGAACAGGATCCCGAAAACGGCTTCTACCGGCTTTCGTTGCGCCTCGCGGTGATGGGCCAGCGCCTGCTGGCCGGCACACGAATCCCCGATATTTGCCAACCGATCCTTGACCGGTTGGCCAGCAATACGAAGGGGTTGGGCAGGATCGCGATCCTCGACCCCGATGGTTTGACGTGGATTTCCCATTCGCAAGGCATGCGATCCGGCCTCATTTACCAGCCAGAATTGGTCGCAAAAGTCCCGTTGCACACGACCGCGAACGGAAAAGCGTGGCTTGCCACGTTGGATCGGGAGGAGGCGCTCGCCAGAGCCGTTGCCAGTGGACTGGGACGGACAGACATAGGCGGTCCGCGTGTTATCACGTCTAAGCAGACATTTTCTGCCGCTTTGGATGAGACTGAAGAACGGGGATGGGCCACGGCGATCGAGGAAGCTGAACCTGGCGTCGCCGCTGTTGCAGCTGCCATTCGCGTTGGAGGCCAGGTTGTTGGAACGGTGAGCATTGCGGGACCAATCCACCACTTCTCTCCGCTCGTACTTCCGCAGTTAGCGGAACAGGTGAAGGCCACTGCCGATGAACTTTCGCAACTTTGGCCGTATCGGATCGCCTCCCCTAGCCCGCAAACCAACGCGCCGAGAAATTCGCAAGTCGTTGGAAACATTATATAAGAAGCCTTTTTAGTTTTCAGAGCGCTCTACGCAGCACTCACGTCTGTTGACACCCGCGTTTCTTAATGGAATAACGTTCCAATAGCGATTGTGGAGATCGCCTTAAGGGAGTGGCCACTTCGGTGGCCGGTAGGAGGAAACAGTTGGCTAGTGTTGAGCTCAAGTCCGTTCGCAAAGCTTACGGCGCCGTCCCCGTGCTTCATGGCGTGTCTGTCGACATCAATGAAGGAGAGTTTGTAACTCTGGTCGGGCCCTCGGGCTGCGGAAAGTCAACTCTGTTGAGGATGATTGCAGGCCTGGAAAACATCTCAGGTGGCGAGATCCAGATTGGCGGACGTACCGTCAACGATGTTCCTCCCAAGGCCAGAGACATTGCTATGGTCTTCCAGAATTACGCCCTTTACCCGCATATGACCGTTGCGGAAAACATGGGCTTCTCCTTGAAGCTGAAAAAGGCGCCCCGCGAGGAGCGGGCGACGCGCGTTCAACGAGCAGCTGAGATCCTCAGCCTCACCAAACTCCTTGATCGATACCCTCGCGAACTTTCGGGCGGGCAGCGTCAGCGCGTGGCGATGGGCCGCGCAATTGTTCGCGATCCGCAGGTATTCCTGTTCGACGAGCCGCTCTCGAACCTTGATGCAAAGTTGCGCGTGCAAATGCGCGCTGAGATCAAGGAACTGCATCAACGGCTCAAAACCACGACCGTTTACGTCACCCATGACCAGGTCGAGGCGATGACTATGGCCGACAAGATCGTCGTCATGCACGACGGTTATGTTGAGCAAATCGGTGCGCCGCTTGAGCTTTATGATTACCCCGCCAATATATTCGTCGCCGGTTTCATCGGATCGCCGTCGATGAACTTCCTTAAGGGCAAAGTCGAGCAGGGTCGGTTCGTTCTTGAGGACGGCCACACTCTTCCAATGCCCGCGCGTATTGCCGATACATCGGAGAAGGTGATTTACGGCGTTCGCCCTGAGCATCTAACTCTAAGTGACGAAGGAATGCCGATAACCGTTACGGTCGTCGAACCCACAGGGTCTGAAACCCAGATCATCGCCCGGCATGGCTCTCAGACCATAGTCTGCATCTTCCGTGATCGAGTTCTGCCGAAGGTCGGCGAGACCATCACCGTAGCCCCTGATCTTTCACGCGTTCATCTCTTCAGCGAGAGCACTGGCCGTCGCCTGTCCTGAACACGCGACAACCCCACTCTGCCTGAGGCGCCACACGGGATTAGCAATCGAATGTCGATACCTCCGTTACAACTCAGCACTGATCAAAGCGGGACCAACCTTGCAAGCGACGTCGTGGAGGCCCCTGACGGCGCAAACCGCTTTAGTTGGGCTCCCTTTCTGTGGTTTACCCCCGCTATCTTGATCCTGTTTCTTGTTACGCTCTATCCGACGATCTTCGTGATCTGGTTGAGCTTTCAGAAAACGAAATACTACGATCTCGTTGGCTTTGCCGGTCTCGCCAATTACGTCGAAGTTCTAAGCTCATCCGAGTTCTGGGACACGACCATAATTTCCTTGACCTACGTTGCCGGATCTCTGGCCGGTGCCATAATCCTTGGAATGGCCTCAGCGCTGGTTTTGAACCGGGCGGGCGTTACAGGTTCTGCTCTACGCGTCTTCATCCTTTTTCCCTGGACGCTATCCATGTCTGTCGTTGGCAGCATCTGGCTCTGGCTCCTCAACCCCTCGTTTGGGCCCATACCCTATGTGATTCAAAAACTGGGTATCGATCCAGGATTGATGTTGGGGGACCCAGGAATGGCCTTGCCCCTCATCATCATCGTCACAGCCTGGTGGTCGTTCCCATATGTCATGGTAATGGCGACGGCAGCCATGCAGTCCATTCCGAAAGAACTCTACGAAGCGGTAGAGATCGATGGAGGTGGCGCGTTTGTGAAGTTCCGTTACGTGACACTCACTGAAATTCTTCCCACCTTGGGCAGCACGGCGCTGACGCTTTCCATCATGTACCTGACCTTGATGACACTGATCATTGTTATGACAGGGGGAGGACCACTGGGATCAACGACAACGCTCAGTTTCGAAGCCTTCCGTGGGACCGTTCAGGCGGTCAACATTGGGCCGACTGCTGTCGTCTCGATCGTCGTCCTCATTATCAATGTCGCCCTTGGTGCTCTTTACACCCGGCTAACCGGCCGCGTGACGGGATAGGATTCTAACATGAGTAGCGCTCTTTCGAACCGCACAGGCGGACAAATACCCGCCGTCCTGGGATCCTTCATTATCGGGATTATCGTTCTCGGGCCGATTCTTTGGGCCTTTGCAACGTCTTTCAAGACAGAAGTTGAAGCGGTTGTTGTTCCTCCGACCTTATGGCCAGTTTCACCAACTCTGGAGAACTACACCAAGGTCCTGCAGGACGCGGCTTTCTTGACCGATCTCTGGAACTCCGTCGCTTACTCCGTCGGTGCCGTGATCATCGCTCTCCTCGTCGGAATTCCCGGGGGCTACGCCGCCGCACGCTTTTCCTTCAAAGGCAAGCGTGCGTTGATGCTGACGGTTCTTGCGACCTCAATGGTGCCAGGAGTCGCGTTGCTGGTTCCCACCTATTACCTGCTGGAAACGGTCGGTTTGCTCAACAGCGGTGTCGTTGTGACGATTATCCTTTCGGCAAGGATCATCCCGCAGACCGTCTGGTTCATCGCAAACTTCGTCGAGGCTGTTCCAATCGAAATCGAGGACTCGGCCATGATCGACGGCGCTTCCCGCTTCCAGATCATCTGGAGCCTGATCTTGCCGCTGATACGTCCCGGTATAGCGGCTGTCGCGACGATCGGCATTGTAACGACCTGGAATGATTACATTACCGTCGCAGTTTTTGCGCCCGAGGTTGCAAAACGGACCCTCCAGGTCGCCCTCGTTAATCAGGTTTTCGACGCTGTCGGGATTTCCTGGTCCTACATGATGGCCTTTGTCATGGTCGCATCATCGCCCGTTATCTTCATGTTCGGCTTCGTTCAGAAGTGGTTCATCTCCGGCCTTACGGCAGGCGCTGTCAAAGGCTGATGACGGACACAAAACATCCACACACCTTGTTCAACCTGGGAGGAAGACGCATGCAAACCACATCAAAACGGAAACTCATCAAATCGGTCGCGGCACTGGGCATTAGTACCGCCATCTTCGCTTTCCTTGCTCCGCAAGCCTTTGCTCAGAGCACAAAGATCATCTACCAGACGTTCTTGGATCCGAACAATTCGAAGGATCCCCGGTCTGCTGCTCAGACCAAGATGATCGACGCTTTTCAGGCGAAGAACCCTGACATCAAGGTCGAGCTCCTTGTCGATCCGACGGGGGCAACAGCAGCTCGTGCTATCAAGTCCGGCAGCCAGACACCGGACGTGATCCGCGTGGTCGGCTTTGCTGTTCCCGAATTTGCTGCAACTGGAAATCTTCTCCAGCTCGATGACTTGGTGAAGAAGGACGGCATCCCGGATGAGGATTGGCTCTTGCCGCTGTCCAGCACGAAAGTCGCCGGAAAGCTTTATGCTCTCCCCCAGGATTTTCGCATTCCGATCCTCTTCTACCGCAAGAGCATGCTGGAGAAGGCCGGGGTGAAGCCGCCGACGACCTGGGATGAAGTGTGTGCACTAGGTGCCAAATTCGGCGAATCCGACACGATTCCGTTCGCCGTTCCGCTGGGAGCCACAGGCGGCCTTGGTGGCGCCCAGAGCCTGGGCGAATTCTTCCTGAGTACAATGCTGCCTGGAAACGGCGGTGAATACTTCACCCCTGATGGTAAGATTGCTTTCTCAAAAGAGTCGTTCATCAAAGCGGCGCAAACGATCAAAAATTTTTATACGACATGCAAGGTGACGCCGCTGCGTAGCGCGCAGATGGGGTTCAACGAGTTGCACGACGCGATCCGGTCAGGCAGTGCGGCGTCGGCCGTTTTCGGCCTGTATCGTTATAAGACAGTGAAGCAGCAAGGTGGCGGTGATGATTTGGCCTGGGCGCCGGCGCCAGGATATACAGCAAATGACAAACAGACGGTCTACAGCTACAACATTGCGATCAACAAGAAGACCGTCAATCAGGGTGCCGCTTGGACCTTCGTGAAGTTCATGGTGTCACCCGAGGCACAAGCTTTCGCAGCCGAGGGCGGCGAAGTTGTATCGCGTAAATCAGCGTACACTGCGCCATATTTCCAGAGCGATGCCGGTACGGATCAGAAGAAGTGGGCTGACCTGGTAGCCCAGCGCGGCCAAACTGTGACCTACACCCCCATCCTCTCCACGTATCATACCATCTTGGGCGAAGCTTTCCAAAGAATGATCCTGAAAGACGGATCGCCGGCAGATGCCTACGATGAGCTGACCGAACGGTATGGCGCGGCACTCGCGAAGGCGCAGTAATTGACCTAACTGCAGATGAAAATGCTGGATGGGGGTGAATAGTCTCCTCCATCCAGCGCCCGCCAAGACATTACCATCAACGCGCGTCGCCGATCGTCGACGCGAAGATTAGTGGTTTCGACGGCCCGTGTTCAGGCTTTTCGCCGGCTGAAATAAGCCGACGGCATCGGTGTGCCCGGCGATCGCAGATCGTGCGTGAACACCATCCGAACCGAGCCGCTTTCAAACCCGCAGAGAGGCATCGGCTATGAGGTATCGTTACCTTGGGAGGACGGGAGTTCAGGTCAGCGAATACATGCTGGGGACCATGAGCTACGGATCAGATGGGAATACTGACGAAAAAGAGTGCATGGACATCGTGCACCATGCTTTGGACCGCGGCATCAACTTCATCGACACTGCGGACACCTATTCCCATGGAGAGGCCGAAGAGATCGTCGGCAAAGCGATTGCAGGCCGTCGGGACAAGGTGGTGCTCGCAACCAAGTTTCGTCTGGCGGCCGGTGAAGGACGCAACGAACAGGGCGGATCACGCTACTGGATTATGAAGCAGGTCGAAAATAGCCTGCGCCGGCTGAATACCGATCATATTGATCTTTACCAAATGCATCGGCCCGACCTTCAAACTGATCTCGATGAGACACTGGGCGCCCTTAGCGACCTGGTAACCCAAGGCAAAGTTCGCTACATCGGCTCCTCGACACTGCCGAGCTGGTACCTTGCTGAGACGCAATCGGTTAGCCGATTGAATAAGACGGCACGGTTCATCAATGAGAGCTCGCCCTACTCGATCTTTCAACGCGCCGTAGAGAGAGAAACCCTTCCCGCAGTTCAACACTATCGTATGGGATTTACCGCCTGGAGCCCCCTGAACGGCGGCTGGTTAACCGGCAAATACAAAGCCGATGGCTCCACGCCGTCTGGTTCCCGGGCCGAGCGCGTCAAAGGGCAGTGGGGACAACACTATCCTATCCTGCAAACCCGCTTCGACATGCAGCGCGAGGGCAACAGGCGTAAACTGGAACTGCTTCCAGAACTTGAACGCGTCGCAACTGAGGCCGGCTTGTCCCTCATGCACATGGCTCAGGCGTTTCCCCTAGCGCATGCCGCGGTGACGTCTGTGATCCTCGGGCCTCGTACGCTCGAGCAGTTCAAGGCCATGGAAGCCGGGTTTGAGACCGTTCTTCACGCATCGACGCTTGACCAGATTGACGAACTTGTGCCGCCGGGAGCGCTCATTGAGGAAGCTGACCGTGGCTATGTCTCTCCATGGCTCGCGAAGGAGGTTCGGCGTTACGTGAGGAAGGTGGACTAGCAAAAGCCGACTGCGATCGCGCTTTTGCTGTCAGGCAAAAAGCCCATCGTTTTTCGGCCCAACCGAGCGACCCGTCCGGATACCAAGGCTGTGGCGGCGACCTGTCGAATGTCCGAGGACCACTGAAATTCAAACACGAAGAGGGCCGATGACAAACATTGTCTTCAACCACGCCACTGTGCGAGAGAAAGCAGATATGTTGACGTTTCTTCGCCTCTGCTCGGAGCGAGGACTTCAGACCGTCTCCATTTGGGGAGACGAGATTGCCAAGGTCGGCGAAAAAGACGCTCTCTCTGTTTTGCAAGATTTCGGGATGGCGGTCTCAGGCTATAATCGCGTTGGACCGTTGGCAGCCGATTGCCTTGACCGGGCTGGGGCGGAGCTTGAGCGCGCAGCAAGATTTGGGGCTGATCATGTTTTCCTGTTTACAGGAGGCTTGCGAGATAATGAAAAGGATCTGGGTTCAGCAAGACGGCGGATCGAGGATCTGGTTGGCAAAGTCCTTGAGCGCGCACGCAAGATCGGAGTGAAGCTGGCGATTGAGCCACTTCATCCAATGCTTACCGGCGATCGCACCGTGATCTCCAGCCTTTCCCATGCAAATTCCCTCTGCGAAGCATTAGGACCGGGCATCGGTGTGGTCGTCGATGTTTATCATTGCTGGTGGGACGAGCGACTGGCAGCCGAAATCGAACGGGCGGGCGACGCCGGCCGGCTGTTTGGATTTCATGTCAACGACTGGCTGATCCCTACGCGGCATCTCCTGACCGATCGAGGTATGATGGGAGACGGGATCATAGACCTGCGCGGCATCTACTCGATGATGCAAGATGCCGGCTACCATGGAGCGGTCGAGGTAGAGATTTTCTCCACCGACTGGTGGTCTCGCGACCCAGCGGAGGTGATGGACATCGCGATCGATCGCTGTCGCAGCCTGTTCAGCAAGGAATGAACTTATGCGCGTGAATATTCCCAACCTTGATGGCAACTCACGTATCTACGCTGTGTTTGGCGATCCAATCCACCAGGTCCAGACGCCGCGCCTGATCAACCCGATCTTTGCCGCCGCCGAAGTTAACATCTACGCGGTGCCGTTTCTGATAACCGCCGAACATTTCGCCGCGGCGTGGGATATTTTTGCTGCGATTCCCAACCTTTGCGGTATCAGCACGACCATCCCTCACAAGGTGGCGGCTGCCAAGAGGTGTTCAACCCTCACGCCGACGGCAAAGGCAGTCGGTGCCGTCAACTGCGTCCAGCGTGGCGAGGACGGCCAGATGCATGGCGCGCTCTTTGATGGTGTGGGCTTCGTTGAAGGACTTGGAGGGGGGAAATCGCGACTGCGCGGCGCCCGTGTGCTGCTTGTCGGGGCAGGCGGAGCAGGCCGCGCGATCGCCTTTGCGCTAGCTGAACAAGGCGTAGGGAAGATCGATCTTATGGACCTTTCGGCCGAATCCATCGCGTTCACCGCCAATATGGTCAATTCCTTCCGTGGCGAGGAATGCGCAGTTGCAGTCGATGGATCGGCAGGCTGGGACTACGATATCGTCATCAATGCGTCTCCGATCGGCGTCAAGGGTGACAGCGTCTTTCCTATGCCGGCCGCCGCCATACGGCCTGAAATGGTCATCGCAGACATCGCCAGCTTGAGCGGCGAAACGGAACTACTGCGCGCCGCTAAGGCAGCCGGCGCAACCCTATCTGATGGAAATGACATGCTGCTTGCGCAGATCCGCCTGATGGCAGGTTTCGCCGCAGGCTTGCCGGCAGGAACTGCGCTTTAACCGAAAAACCCAGCGAAAGATTACATCATGAAGATCAAAGCCCAGGGGATCGTTCCCGTTATGCTTACCCCTTTCACGCCGGATAACCGGATCGATTGGGAAGGTCTCGAGCGACTTGTTGAATGGTACATCGACAACGGGGCGGATACGCTCTTCGCCGTCTGCCAGTCGAGCGAGATGCAGAAGTTGTCGCTGGAGGAGCGAGTTGAGCTTTCCAAGAAGGTGGTCTCCTTGGCGGCCGGGCGCGTGCCGGTCATCTCATCAGGACACATCAGCGAGAGCCGGGATGACCAGCGCGCCGAACTGGTGGCGATGGCTGAGACTGGTATTGACGCGCTTGTCCTGGTCAGCAACCGGCTCGACACCGGGAATGCCGGAACCGAAGCATTCCGTTCCGCCCTCGATGGAATCTTGAGTTGGCTCCCCAGCGACCTGGCCCTCGGTCTGTACGAATGCCCTGCTCCCTATCGCCGCCTCTTGAGCGACGACGAATTCAAGCTGTGCCGCGACACCGGCCGCTTCGTAACGCTGAAGGATGTCTCCTGCGACCTCGAAACGGTCAAGCGGCGCGTCGCGCTTTCTGGCGATTCCGGCTTTGCGATCGTCAACGCCAATGCGGCCATCGCCGCTGCCGCTATGCGCGCAGGTTCGAAAGGCTTCTCTGGCGTCTTCACCAACATCCACCCAGACCTCTACGCCTGGCTTTACAAGCACGCTTCCGAAGACAGCGATTTGCGCCGCGAACTTGAAAACTTCCTGGCGCTGGCAGCGATGGCCGAGCCGATGGGCTATCCCGGTCTTGCCAAGGTTTGGCACAAGCGCCTTGGCACGTTTGAGAGCGTTCATTCCCGTGTCACAGATTATGACATTGCCGAGCGGCACTGGGCAGTCATGGATCTGCTAGACCATATTCGGCAAGGGACCGACAGGTTCAGAGAGCGGATCAAGCAAGTCTCCTAGCCACTAGCCACCGTCGAGTTTGCTTCTTCAATGGGTGGGAACGAGCGCCACGCATTGAAGAACAATGGTCATCCGCGGAGCGCGCCGTCATCTTTCAAGCGAAGCCGTCCAAGAGGCAGAAATGATCCCTACTTTAGCAACACCTGATCAAATTGCGTTGGCTTATCAACTTCGCAGCCTCCGTCTTGACGGAAGACAGATTCCGACGGGTCAGCTCGTGTCAATGCCCTTAGCGCTTGAGGACGCAAAAGAGGTGCAGAGGCAGTTGTCGAAACTCGAAGGAGTAGACATCCCGGCTTGGAAAGTCGCCAAATCGCCCGACGGCGAACCTGTTATCGCTCCGCTTCATCCATACTTCGATAATCCTTCCGGTGCGGTTATCGCATGGCGAAGGAACATAAAACTGGAGATAGAAGTTGCCGTGGAGCTTTGCCAGGATCTTCCTGTTCGGGCCGACACATCCTATGAGCGGGTCGACATCGAGGCCGCAGTTTCAAACGTGTACCTTGGTGCAGAGTTGGTTTGGAGCGGCATTTTGGAAGGTGGCAGCATTTCCTTCCAGGCCTTTCTGGCAGACCGCCTCGGAAATATTGGATACGTAAGAGGGCCGGCTCTAACCCTATCAGTTCTTCAGCCCGGTTCGAGTTTTCCCCTCAAGATTTGGCTCAACGAGCAGGTCGTTTTCGACGCTGCCGCAGAGCATCCGACGAAGGATCCGCTTACCTGGCTCTGCGGATACGCGAACAATCGATCCAGGCCTGACGAAGTGCTTAGAGCAGGCTCGATTATCACGACGGGAAGCCTCTGTGGCGCACTCGAAATTACCAATCCGGGGGACCTATCCGTCCAACTGGGCGAGAACGATGTGCTGGATTTTGCGCTGTCGTAGGCCTCTTTACGGATGACGAAAAAGGAGCCCGAAGTGATGCAGTTGAACGCTTCCTACACTGTGAACACCTACTCTTACACGACCCGTTACTCCGCTCTCGATTGCCTACGCCATCTTTCTGGTCTTGGCTTTTCTAGCTTCGAAATGATGCTTGTCCCGGGGCATTTTTGGCCGAGTACCGCGACAGTCGCGGAGCGCAAGGCGGTCGAAAGTCTTCTAAACGAACGAAGCATTCGCATCGAAACCCTCAATCAGCCAAATCTCGACGTTAATCTTGCAGCCCTGACGCCCGAATGCCGCAACTACTCTTGCGGTGTTGTTGCCGCTGCGTTGGAACTTGCGGCTGACTGGGGTGCCGCTGGAGTAGTCATCAACCCTGGGAAGACAAACCCTGTTTTCCCGGCGAGTCCTGAGAAGCTCACTGAATGTTTTCAATCGTCTCTCGACATCCTTGTGCCGCGCGCGGCCGATCTGCAGGTCCAGCTCATAGTTAAGAACCATCCGCTGTCGTGGCTATATAAGGGGACCGACCTTCTGTCCTTTTTCGATCGTTACGGTTGGACGAACATCGGGTTGGGATACGACATTGCGAATGCTGCCTTCGGGCGCGATCCGGCGATCGACGTGATTCCTAAATTAAAAAAGCATCTGTCCGCCATCTACGTTGCAGACACGCCCCTAGAAGAGTTTCGTCACGATCCACCTGGAGGAGGCGCAGTGTCATTTGAACCTATCGCTCAGGTTCTGGAGAGCATCGATTATCGCGGACCTTCGATTTTCGAGATCGTTTCAGCTGACCCGGACAGAGCAATTCTGGAAAGCGCATCATTTCTGAACAAATTCTGGCGACCGAGATGATCGAGATCGGTCCATTGGCCTGCGATCTTTCTCTCTTAGATTGCAGATAAAACCGCATCACGCAGCTAGATGTCGCGCTGAAAGCGACTAGGAGACGTCAATGATCATAAATACTTTTTCCTACCTTTGGAAATCCACTGCGATACAGGCGATGTCTGAACTTATCCGGCATGGCTTTACAGTATTTGAAGTTCCCGTGAGTTCCCCACACTGCTGGCCGGACGAAATGTCGACAAGTTCGCGCTTGGATGCGAGAAAGCAACTGCAGGACCACGGAGCGAGCGTCAGGTCGCTGAATGCTGGCGGATATGATATTAATCTGGCCAGCCCAGGCGCAAATATGAGGCGCAAAAGCACTGACCACATTAAAGATGTCATCCAACTCGCGGTCGATTGGGGGGTAGCCGACGTTGTAATCTCTCCAGGAACGCGTCGTCCGATGATTTCTCCCACCATCCCGCAAACCCTTGGATGGCTATATGAGAGTCTTGACGTGCTTCTACCGGTTGCAAAGCAAGCCGGCGTGCGGCTGCTCATGGAGAACACCCCCTATTGTTTCAGACCGACAATCGGGGAACTCGTCGGTCTCGTCGAGGAAATCAAAAGCGAAAATCTGGGCATCGTCTATGACGTCGCAAACGCGGCCTACATTGGCGAGGATCCAGTAGCGAGTCTTCGGTTGCATCACTCTCACATAGGTCTCGTGCATATCTCGGATACAGGTACGGACGTCTGGGGCCACGATCCTATCGGCACGGGGATCATAGATTTTGAGGGTCTCGGGCGAGCCGTCGATTCAGTTTTTAGTATTGATAGCGTCGTCCTCGAGGTTATTCGCGAAGAAGAGCCGCTGCTGGAAGTTAACAATGCGATTCAGGAGCTCAAAAAGAGGGGCTGGAGGGTTGATTGATAAACCCCGCATCGCAATTCCGCTCGGTGGAAGATACCGCGTCGGCAAATGAGCGCGCTTCGCCCACGATGCCTTGGCGAACGCAAGTTTTTGTGAGTGCCCTGACGCCCTAGATGCCACAACAAGCCATCTTGCTGGACAGGCACAGTTCAGCAATTTTCGTATCTGGAATACATTTAGAATTACATTGTGATTTGGAAATGAATTCCATACAATTCCACAATAGAAATGGGAGAAGTGTCCATGAAAGTTTTAGTGAGTGGAGGAAGCCGCGGAATTGGCGCGGCGGTTTGTATACGTATCGCAGAAGCTGCTGCATCAAGAGGCGAGCGTGCTCAGATCGCAGTGTGTGGCCTTGGTTCCTCCGAAGGGCAAGAGGACGTTGCGCGGTCGGTGCGCGCGTTGGGAGGCGATGCTATTGCGTTGTCCGGCGACCTGGGCAACATCGATGTGGCCCCGAACCTCGTAGAGGCTGCGGTGTCGGAGTTTGGTGGTCTGGACGCTCTTGTTGCCAATGCTGGCATCGCAAGTCCCGGAAATATCTGTGATTTGTCGGTTGCAGATTGGGACAAGATGTTCGCGGTCAACCTTCGCGGGGCATGGCTCCTTGCGAAATACTGCTATCCGCATCTGAAGCAGAGTCGAGGCGCAGCGTGTTTCACATCGTCAATGTCGGGACAAGTACCTCATGCGGGATCAGGTGCATATAGTCCAAGCAAAGCAGCGCTAACCATGCTTGCGAAGACCCTTGCCTTGGAATGGGCGCCGGATGGCATTCGTTCGAACATCGTCTCTCCGGGAATGACGCACACTCCAATGTCCGCAAAGATGTATGCCGATCCAGCGATTAAGCGGGCGAGAGAGGATCTGATCCCACTTTCCAGGATCGGCGATCCAAAAGACATTGCTAATGCGATTGAGTTCCTGATAAGCCCACTTGCGAGTTACATCACCGGTCAAGACCTCTGCGTCGACGGCGGCTTCTCAAAATCAATCTTAAGCCATATCCCTGGGCGCCCGAGCTCAAATTCGTAGTCAGCGAAGTCGCGACCGCACGCTTGAATACACTCCAGCATTTGGCCCCGGAAGACGAAAGCTTTTGAAGGTTCTGGCGATCGATGCCATTGACACCGAACTGACGGCAATAGTCCATTTTGCGCCGGGATATTGATGCCGCCAAAAATGCAATCGAACTCCCTTGGAGCAACGGTCAAGCCGAAGGGCAGATCAACCGCCTCAAGATGCTGAAGCGAGCAATGTACGGCCGCGCTGGGCCAGAACTGATGAGGGCGAGAATGCTGCCGCTGAATCACAGAAATTGAGGATGAACCCATTTTACTGCCAAGCGACACCTCCCTCGCAAGACCGCACTGGCCAGCAAAACACATCGCCGCCTCGGTGGAGGCCAAGCTGAAATTCCGCGGCTTCGACAATCTTTATGTCGTTGATGCCTCGGTCATTCCGAGCATCACATCCGGCCCCGTCCAGGCGGCGGTTCTGGCGATTGCCGAAAACTTCTCCGCCGGCTTTACCGGCCGATAAAGCTTTCCTCCAGGCTGGTATCGCCCCAGGGCGCCATGATCTCGGTGGCGCCGCAGTTGCGGCCCTCGCTGCGCATCACGCCAACCGGCACCGCGAAGGCATAAGGATGGACGGTGCGCTTGGCGGCGACAGTCGGCACAATCTCGGCCAGAGCCGACTGGATCTCCGCTGAGAGATCCTCGTCGGCAATGATTTGTGAGAGGCCGCTGACATCAATCCGCGGATGAAGAAATGCCTCTTCCAAGCTCATGCCAAAATCGACCATGTAGCTGATGAGATTGGTGACCGCCGGCAGGATTTTTCGTCCGCCGGCAGCGCCGATCGCAAACATCCGGCCGCGGTGTTCGCCGATCGTCGGGCAGACATTCATCAGGCAGGCTTTTCCGGGCGCAAGCGAGTTCGATTTGCCCGGTTCCGGGTCGAACCACATGATGCCGTTGTTCATCAGCATGCCAGTCGAAGGCGAGACGACGCGGCTGCCGAATTTCGACAGAAGCGTCTGTGTGACATTGACCATGTTGCCGGCCTTGTCGACAACACTAAAGGATGTCGTGCAGGGGGCCGCTTCCGCATCACAGCTCTCGTCGCCGGCATTTTCGAGCCGGTCCTGATAGGCCGCTCGCAAGGCACGGGCCATGGCGGCATAACTGCCGGAATCAGGACTTTTGCCGGCCGAGAGCTCAGCCTCCATCAGCCGCAGCGTCGTCACCAGTTCACTGCCTGCGCTGAGACCGGAAGGCGCATGGATCGTTGCATCCCTGTAGGAGACGGTGCGGGTCGGGCTGACACGGGCGCGGTAAGCCCTCAGGTCCTCATGCGACAGCGGATTGCCCTTGTCGCGCATGTCAGAGACGAGTGCCTCGGCCAGCTGACCTTCGTAGAAATCCCGCGGCCCGGCTTCCGCCAGACGCCGCAACGCGGCCGCCATCACCGACTGGTCGAGCCGACTTTCCTTGGTATCGGTCCAGCCGGCAATGTTCGGCCATTGTCCGTCGATGAGGAAAAGCTTTGCCGCGTCCTTGTCCTTCGCCAGCTGACGCGTCACCGAAGCAATCATCAGCGAAGCATACCAGTCGACCAACATGCCCTTTTCCGCCAAAGCCACGGCCGGCGCCAGAAGCTCGGACCAAGGCCGCGTCGCATAGCGCTGGTGGGCAAGCTCCATGCCGGCCACAAGGCCGGGGACGGCAATCGAATGAGGACCAAAAATATTGCGGTCATCCTTGACGCGCGCCCAGGTGAAAAGGTCCGATACGCCGCCGCTTTCGACCAGCGGATAATCCGAAAGCTTGAGCCCGACCGGCGCACGCATGCCGAACTCGATCGTTTCGGCTCGCTTTTCGCCAGCACGCCAGAGCGTCATCATGCCGCCGCCCATCGGGCCGCTCATCCATGGCTCGACCACGCCGAGCGCGAAGGAGGTGGCGATCGCCGCATCCATCGCATCGCCACCCTCTGCCAAGATCTTTGCACCGACCTCAGCTGCGGTCCGATGGTGGGCGGCAACCAGCCCGCCGTTGGTCCAGACGACATCCTTGCTGACACGCTGCGTCTTTGAAAAATTGCTCATCGGGCGGTCCTCGGGATGCGGATGTCAGTCGTCGTTGGGCACGTAGGCGATGACTTCTATCTCGAGTCCGCAATCCATCGGCGTACGGCCGGCCTGCATGCGGGCGCGGGCGGGTAACGTCTCGCGGCTGGAGAAATATTTGATATAAACCTTCTCGAATTCTTCGGCCTGGGTCTGGTCCTTCAGCCAGACATTGGTCTTCAGCAGGCAATCCATGTTGGAGCCGGCTGCCTCGACCAGTTTCTTGATATTCTCCATGATGATCTCGACCTGTCGCGGAAACGGTGTGTCGGGCATCGGCGGAACCTTGGTGCCGGCAGCGCGGGCGGCAGCAACCTTAGCGCAGAAGGCCGCGTCGAAGGGCGCCAGCCCCGAAAGATAGAGCATGTCGCCGTAACGGACGCAGAGATTGTAGGCGCCGCCGTTTTCCGGCACGTCAGCCTTGATGATCTGCTTGTGCATCGAATTGTCTCCCTGTTGATGTCAGCTTTAACTTGGCTTCCAGCGATGCAGCATGTTGACCATGCTGCGCGCCACGAAGGGGCCGAAGATCGAAACGGCGAATAGACGCAGCGTCTGCAGCGTCATGACGAAGGTCATGTCGGCTCCGGCGTTGACGGCAATCAGCGCGATGGAATCGATGCTGCCCGGCACAGTCGCCAGAAGCGCGCTCATCAGGTCGACGCCGGCGATAACCGAAAGCACGGCACCCGAAGCACCGCAAAGCAACATCAGCAGGAATGCGGCGCCGACCAGCGACGGCAGCGCACGGGTGCCGACACGCAAGATATCCGGTGTCATCCGAAGGCCGATATGCGCACCGAAGGCGAGATAAGCGAGCGCCACCAGCCAGGCCGGCACGGCGAGATTGACGCCGGCAACCTGCAGCGCCCCGCCAAGCGTCAAGGGCACCAGCGATGCCGCTGATGGAATGAAGCGCAGATAACGGCCACTGAGCCCGCCGACGAATGCCAGGCCCAGCACGATCGATATCGAGGCGAGATCCGGCGCAGACCCCGCGGCCGGATGTGCAACCGCAGCACCGACGATGAATAGCGCCGCGACGACCATGGTTGTGATGACCACCATCAGCCGCACCGTCTGGATCAGCGCCACGAGACGGCTGTCGAGACCGTGCTCGTGCGCCATGGCAATCACAGTACCTGCCATTCCCGGCAGAAAACCCCAGATAGCGACCTCGCCGTCTATCCCCGACGTGCGCGCCGACATCCAGCCGGTAAAGCAGGAGGCAAGGAAGGTCAGCGCTACGAAGACGATGACGATCGGCCAGATCTCGCCCATCCGCACCAGCAGCGCGGAATCGAGATGGGCGGCGATCAGACATCCGGCAACACCCTGTGCCATGCGGTGCATGACGCCGGGAATACGAACCTCGCAGCCGCCCCGCGCCATGACGATGCCGACGACCATCGGGCCGAGCATCAATGCGGCGGGAAGCGAAAGCAGTTGCAGCACCTGTCCGAGGACGAGGCCCGCTGCCAGCAACAGCAGCCATTGCAACGGCACCGGCAATGTCGAGACCTTCATCACGATTTTGAAGGCCGCGCCTCGATGCCTGCAGCGCGCAGACGATCTTCCACCGCTGCAGCCTGCCGCAGGAGGGCGGCATCCTCGCCCGGACGGGTAACCAGCTGAAGTGCGACGGGCAGACCCGCCGGGCCGAATCCGGCCGGAATGGTGACACTCGGGCAGCCGAGCAAGGTCCAGCGGATATTATAGGTTGCAGGCCCGGTCCGTTCGAGGCCGAGTGGAGCCTCACCCGGTGCGGACGGAGTGATAAGGAAGTCCGTATCGCCGAACAAGGCGTCGAGATTGGCAAGGGCATGATCCCGCGCCGCAAGACCGGCCTGCCAGCCTGCAAAGGTGCTCTTTGCCTGCCGCTGCATGAAAGCATGAGTGTCCGGTGTCAGCTTGTCCCAATGAAGGTCGCGGTCGGTGCTGAGCGCGATCGAAGCCTCCCAGCCGAAGACATCGACCTGCGCCCGGCCGAGCGCCTCGAACCAGGCCGGTACCGTCTGTGTCGACACGGAACCAAGCACGGAGGCGGCCCGTTCGAGCGGCGAAAAATCGGCGACAGGATCGTGAAGCGGCAGGCAGAGCCCCATTTTCGAAAGCGGCAGAGTATCTTCAGGGGTGAGAATATCCGGAGTAAGCTCCGGCCGCCGCATGCAGACCGAGACGAGCAGCGCGAGGTCGCGGATGTCGCGCGCCATCGGCCCGACGACATCGAGCGTCTGCGACAACGGCTTGACACCAAAGGTCTCGATCAGTTTCGGCGACGGTTTCATTGCCGCAACGCCGCAATAGGCGGCCGGGCGGATGGTGGAGCCTGAGGTCTGGGTGCCGAGGCCGAGCAGGATCAGCCCTACACCGAGCGCCGCCGCCGTGCCGCTGGAAGAGCCGCCCGGAGTGCGCTTCGGATCGAACGGATTGACGGTGGCGCCGGGGGATGCGGTGGCAAATTCGGTCGAGACCGTCTTGCCCATAAAGACCGCGCCGGCCTGGCGGGCGAGATGGACGACCGGCGCATCCCGGCAGGGCTGCCAACCGGGATAGGCAGCCGAACCGTATTCCGTCGGCATGTCGCGCGTCTCGATGACATCCTTGATGCCGAATGGGACGCCGGCAAGCGGCCCTTTTGGCGCCACGGCAGCGAGCGCACGGGTCTTTTCGGGCGCGTGATGGATGAAGGCGTGCAGCGACGGCTCGGCCGTGGCGATGCGATCGAGCCACATTTCGGTGACGGCCTCGGCAGTGAGCGTGCCGGCGGCAACGGCCTTGGCGATCGCGCGTGCGCTCGTCGCGGTGATGTCGGCGGCGGATGGCTTTGACGAATTCATAGTCATGATGTCACCTTCGGGATGTCAGGCTGAAAGTTTCGGACGACGCATCGCCCAGGGGCTGGCGGCTTCGAGCTGGCCGGCAAGGCTGAACAGCAGGGCTTCGGCGCCAAAGGCGGCACCGAAATGAACGCCGACGGGAACGCCCGCTTCGGTCCAGTAGAGCGGCACGCTCATGGCCGGGCATCCCGAGGCGTTGAAGACCGCCGTCAGCGGCGCGTGGTTCCAGAAGCGCTGGAAGAATTCCTTAACGCCGAGGCCCACGCCCGATAGATGGCCGAGCTTCGGAGCCACTTCCGCAGTCGTCGGCGAGAGATAGATGTCGTAGTCGGAGAAATAGCGGCCCATCGCCCGACTCGACTGATGCAGCGCGTCGATTGCGCCGAGATAGTCGGTGCCGGACAGTCCCTCGCCCATCTTCACCCATTCGGCATTGACGGGTTCAAGCAGTGCCAGCGGATCGGCGATGTTTTTTGCCTTGGCAAGGTTGCGGATGCCGCGGGCAATATTGACGGCCGCGATGGTCAGCCAGGCCCAACTCACCGCCTCGCGGTCATAGTTCGGAGCGGCCAGCTCGACCTTGTGGCCAAGCTTTTCGCAGAGAGCGGTCGCCGCTTCGACGGCTGCCCGGCAATCGGCATCACCGGTGACTTCCATGCCGATCTTGAGCGAGCGCGGCGGGCGGGAGACGGCATCGAGGAAACTGCCTTCCATCGGAGGAGGCCCCCAGGGGTCGCCGATATCGGCACCGTGCGTGACATCGAGCATGGCGGCACTGTCGCGCACCGACCGGCTGATCGCATGCAGCGTTCCCATGCCGCCAACGGTTTCGACGATGGCGGGACCAAAGGGATTGCGCCCGCGCGAGGGCTTGAGGCCAAAGACGCCGCAATGGGCGGCCGGGACGCGGATCGAGCCTGCGCCATCCGAGCATTGCGTCATCGGCATGATGCCGGCCGCGACCGCTGCGGCAGCACCGCCGGAAGAACCACCCGGCGTGCGCGTCAGATCCCAGGGGTTCCGGGCCGGCCCATAAAACGTGCCTTCAGTGGTAAAGCTCAGCGCCAGTTCGGGCGTGTTGGTGCGGCCGAGAAAGGCAAAACCCGCCTTGCGCAGCCGTGTGCCCATCGTGCTGTCGGCGGAGCTGACGACATCCTGGTGAAGCCGCGTGCCCGAGGTGATCGGCATGTCCTTCAAAGGCACGCCGGTATCCTTCAGGAGAAGTGGCACGCCGGCAAAAGGCCCCTCGGTCGCGTAGGACGTTTCATCCGGAAAATGGTGCACGACCGCGTTCAGGCTCGGATTCAATGCCGCGATCCGGGCCTTCGCCTCCTTGATGAAGTGATCCGGCGCCACTTCGCCGCGTCTGACCAGATCCGCCATGGCGAGCGCATCGAGACTGTCATAGTCCATTTTCAGTCCTTTCAGATCCCGGTTCCGCTGCTCCGACAGATGCCGCCGCATGCCAGAGAAGGGTCGATGTTCCGGCCGGCAGCCGGGCTTCGGGACGCCGTCCTTTCAGGACGAGCATCCGTCGGCCCAGCCCCCTGCCGGCGGCTTCTCGTGCCTCAACCATAAAAATTCCATCCGGCGGCAGGATCTGCATCACATCGAATTGCCAACCGGTCGGGCCGGCTTCGATCGTCGTCTCGAAAGGGCGCCCGAGCAGGCGTTCCGCCTCATCCAACCGACCACTCCTGATGAACTGGCGGACCTGGCTGGAGGAGATCCGAACGCCCTCCTCTCCCCGATCCCGGCATTCGCCGACAACATGGGTCGCGAAACCGCACATCCGGCCAATCGTCTGTAGCAGTTGCACGTCTCCCGCGCGGAACTGGCCAAAGCGGAAATCGGCGCCGGTCACGACAGCCGAAATGCTAAGCCGCGCGACGAGATGGTCGAGCACGAATCTTTCCGCCGCCTGGCCCGCAAACTGCGCGTCGAAGACGGGCGCATAGATGAGGTCGATGCCCGCCTCGGCCAGAAGCCGCCTCTGCACCGCATTGCCCGAAATCAGGAACCCCTGCTCTCCCCGGAAATGATGTCGGGGATGCGGGTCGAATTGCAGGATCGCCAGAGGGCTTCCAGTTTTCCTCGACCGCCATGAGGCAAGCGCGAGCAGCGCCTGATGGCCGAGATGCAGACCGTCGAAATTGCCGAGCAGCAGGACAGATCCACGCAATTCGTCCGGCAGGGCACCGGCGCCGTCATGGACGACCGGAGCCTGCACAACGAAGCGGTCCTGCTCCATGGCAACCATGTCAGCCGAGTGTCGCATACCAGTCGATCACCTCTGATACGGGAATGCAGTCGGCATATTTCTTGTGCATGTCGTAGAGATTGGCGAAATGCGGGCTCTCATGTAGGTCGGCCACGCATTCGATCGGCACGATCGTCCGATAGCCGCGCGACAGGCTGTCGACAACCGTCGCCCGCACGCAGCCGGAGGTCGAGCCGCCGGTGACGATGACCGTATCGGTCTTGTGGTATGTGGCGAGAGAAGCGACATGTGTCTCGAAAAAAGCGGACGGCATCTTCTTGTTGAGAATGACGTCACCTTTCACCACATCGAGGCGCGGATCGAGCGCCGCGCGCGGCGATCCTTCCTTGATGTTCTGCAGGCTGTCCGGCGTATCGGTGCGGGAACCGAACACACCGCAATCGTCGCCGGATTCCGAAAAGGCGACATAGGTCCAGATGACCGGCAGGCCAAGCCGGCGCGTCTCCGACGCTAGCTTGTTGACGTATTCGGTCTGCTTCGGATCCGTCTCATAGGCTGTCTTGTAGATGTCCGGCTGCGTATAGGCGCATTGCAGGTCGACATTGATCAGCATCGGGCGGGTGCCGAAGCCGTAACGCGGGCGTGTAGGGTTCTTGCTCAGATGTTCGAACATCTGGCGGGCGGTCATATCGGACAGTTCCATATCGACTCCTGCGGGCTGCACTGCAATCGTGGTGGCGAGGCCTTGAGGTTCAGGCCTCGCCTTTTGTCGGAGAAGCGTCGGCTCAGCCCTTGCTCATCCAGTCGAGCCAGCGAAGGCGGACCTGATCGGCATTCGCCACCCACCAGGCCTGATCGATCTGCACGTTGCGGGCCGAATTTTCCGGGTAGCCGGGAAGCTGCTGCTTCATCTCGGCCGGGATGTCGCCGTAGATCGAGGTATTCGCCAGACTGAACGGCATCTTCGTCGCAAAGCCGAGCGAACCCTTCGCCATCAGCGCATAGGCGATCAGCTTCTGCGCATTGGCGCCGCCGGGAGCGGACTTCGGGATAACCCAGTAATCCTGTTCGACGATGCTCTGGTTGAAGGTGAAATCGACCTTGCCGGACCTCTTCTTCTCATCGAGCGTGCGCGACAGGCTCGACCCCATCAGGTCGACCTCGCCATTCTGCATCAGGACGCCCCACTGGGAGGTTTTTTCCACCCAGAGATTGATCTTCGGCCGCAACTCGTCGAGCGCCTTGAAGGCGTCGTTGATGTTGATCGGGTAGATCTTTTCCGGCGGAACACCAGCCGCCATCAGGGCGATCTCGAAGGAAGGCCGGGGCTGGGCATACAGGGCGCGACGTCCCTTGAAGCGGGTCGTATCGGCCCATTCCTTCCAGTCCTTCGGACCGTCCTTGCCGAACAGCGTCGTGTTCCACGCGATCACGGTCGAAAAACCGACCGAACCGACACCATATTCCTTGATCACCTTCGGGTCGATCTGCTCCTTCGGCACGATCTTGAAGATCAGGTCGTAATCGATCTTCTGCAAAAGGCCCTTCTTCATCGCCAGTTCCATCTGGGTGCCTTCGGCATCCAGAAGATCCCATTCGACATTGCCGACATTTTCCATGACTTCGAGCTTGGCGATGTCAGGCACGGAAGCGGTCGAGACGTTGACGCCGCTCACCTCGGAAAACGGCTTGAACCAGACCTCCTTCATGGCGTCGGTCGAGGCGCCGCCCCAGGTGCAGACGACGACGTCGCCCGACCCCTTCAGTAGCGACATGTCCTGCGCCAGGGCGGTCTTGATGCCGGTTGCAAGCGCAAGGCCCGTGGCGCCCATTCCGGCAAGAAAACTGCGGCGGTCGAGTTCGGTGCCTGCGGTCTCCGCCAGCTGAACGGAATAGGATGGGTCATTCTCTTTCATCATGGGATGATCTCCGGAGGGGATGGACGAGATAACATTCGGCATGCCTTGCCCCGGCCAGCGCGACATCCGCGCCGGCTAAGGCAAAAATTGCAGCTCAGAGAATGGAGCGCCGGCTTAGCGGCTGCTCAGCCAGTTGAGCCAACGGGTCTGGACTTCCGCATCATGCTCCAGCCACCACTGGGCATTGATCGTCAGGCTGTTGGCCGAGTGTTCCGGCGTGCCGGGCATCTTCGCAAGAAGCTCTTTCGGCAGGCCGTCATACGCCGTCTTGTTGGCCACGCTGTAATAGGGAAACAGCTTGAGCGACGCCCTCTGGCCTTCGGCCTGCATCATCCAGGCCACCAGTTTCTGGGCGTCCTTGACGTTCGGTGCGCCCTTGGGAATCGTCCAGAAAGACTGTTCCATGATGCTCTGGTTGAAGTTGATCGCGAGCGGCTCACCCTTGTCGATCTGGGTGACCGTGCGTCCCAGGCTCGACCCCATCAGGTCGACTTCCTTGTTCTGGATCAGCACGTCCCATTGCGAGGTCTCCTCGACCCAGAGATCGACGCTCGGGCCAAATTTCGCCAGCGCCTTGAAGGCACGGTCGATATCGATCGGATAGACGTCCTTCGGCGCCACACCATCGGCCATCAGCATGATTTCCAGCGTCGGCTTCGGCCGGGCATAAAGCGCGCGGCGGCCGGGGAACGCCTTCTTGTCGAAAAATTCCGTCCAGTTGGCAGGACCTTTCTTGCCGACCGTCTCGGTATTCCAGGCCATGATCGTACCGAATGCGATCGAACCGATGCCATATTTCGTCATCTGCGCCGGATCGAGCTGATCCTTCGGCACCAGCTTGTACATCAGGTCGTAATCGATCGGCTCCAGCAGGTCGCCCTTCATGGCCTGCAGCATCTGCGCGCCTTCGAAATCAACCACGTCCCATTCGACATTGCCGACCTGGCTCATGATCTTCAGCTTGGCGACGTCGGGAATGGAGGTGAAGGTGACGTCGATGCCAGTCGCCTTGGGGAAATCGCCATACCAGGCGGCGTGCATCTTTTCGACCGTCGGGCCGCCCCAGTTGTTGACCACGAGCTTGCCGGTGCCCTTGAATTCGGGGGGGACTTCCGCAGCGTGGAGGCCGATCGGCAATGACATCGCGAGTGCCACGAGGGCGGACAATCCAAATCTAGATTTCATCGGTCTCTCCTGTCGGAAGTGCTGGCCCGTGGACGTGCTTGGGAGGCATTCGGGGCGGTTGGATGAATCGTGTTTCTGCCTGCTTTGTCTGGACGGCATTGGCCATCAGTGGGTCATGACGTGTGCCGTTTCCGGAGCCCAAAACAGGCGGCGGACGGCGCCCCGTTCGGGAATGTCGATCGTGCCATCGAGTGGCCGCGTCACGACGAGCGTGCCGTGGCCCGTCGCGAACTGCATATGCAGAAGGCTGCCGAGGAAGCGGGCATTGGCGAGCGTGCCCTCGATCGCCCAGTCCGGCGCCGGCTGGCCTGGAGCTGCGAGACGCACCGTTTCCGGCCGCACGCAGAGGATTGCCGTATCGGAACGCGCTTCGATCATCGGGAAGGCCCGGTCGCCGCATTTCAGGCTGTTGCCGTCGGCCACGCCGTGGAAGAGGTTGGATTCACCGAAGAAGTTGGCAACAAAGCTGTTCTGCGGCTTCAGATAGAGATCGCGCGGCGTAGCGACCTGCTGAACCCGGCCTTCGTCGATGACGGCGACGCGGTCGGACATGTTGAGTGCCTCTTCCTGGTCATGGGTGACGAAGATCACCGTCTGGCCAAGGCTCTGCTGCAGGCTGCGGATCTCGCGCTGCATATCGACGCGCAGGTTGCGGTCGAGCGCCGAAAGCGGCTCATCCATCAGAAGTGCGCGCGGACCGAAGGAGATGGCGCGGGCAAGCGCAATGCGCTGCTGCTGGCCGCCCGAAAGCTGGGCGATGCGCCGTTCGGCGAAGTCCTGCATGTGGACGCGCTCCAGCGCCCATTTCACCTTGGCCTGCTGCTCGGATTTCGAGACGCCGCGGGCCCGCAACGGATAGGCGACGTTCTGCGCAACGGTCATGTGGGGGAAGAGCGCGTAGGACTGGAAGACGACGCCGATATCGCGCTGGTGCGGGGGCACGCGGGAAATGTCGCGTTTGCCGAGCATGAGGCGGCCGGCATCGGGCGAGATGAAGCCGGCAACCAGCATCAGAAGCGTGGTCTTGCCCGAACCCGAGGGACCGAGAATGGTCAGGAACTCGCCCGGCCTGACCGAGAAATTAGCCTCTTCGACAACGACCTTGTCGCCGTAGAACTTGCTTATGTGCTGGAAATCGATGCCGTAGCCATGCTGCTCGCCGGCCTTGACGGGACCTGCCTCTGCAGAAGGGACGATGGCGGGCGGAGCGGTCTTGAGTGCGACGTTCATGGGCAGGGGTCCATTGGCAGGGAGGTCAACGGCGGGCGAGGCATTCGCGGCAGCGGCGGCGAGTGTTTTCGCACGGCTGGCGAGAACACCGGTCCGAGCGGCTTTCCAGATGTTCCAGCCTGCGAAAGCTACAAGCACGAGGAACAGCTGGGCGGAGGCGATGGAGGTAATGGTCTTGTCGAGGCCGTTCTGGCTGAGGCCGTCCCAGACTTTTCTCGGCAGGGTCTCGAAACGCGGGCTCGAGAGGAATTGCGCAAGCACGACCTCATCGAAGGAAAACACGAAGGAGAAGATCGCGGCGGCAATGATGGCCGGCACGAGGAGCGGCAGGATCACCTCGAAGAGCGTGCGGATCTGGGTCGCTCCGAGCGAGGCGGAGGCCCGCTCATAGGCCGGGTCGAGGCTCGCGAGCCGCGACATGACCGGCATGACGACGAAGGGCAGCACGACGATGGCATGGGCGAAGGCCAGCGCCCACATCGAACCGAGCAGGCCATTGCGGGCAAAGACGATATAGAGGCCGACCGAAATCACCATCAGCGGTACGATCATCGGCGCGATGAAGAACATTTTCAGGAATTTCGAGAGCGCCTTGTTCTCTACACGCGACATGCCGATCGCCGCAGCCGTGCCGGTGACCGTCGCAAGCAGGGTGGCGAGGGCCGCCACCCGCAACGACAGCAGCGCATCGCGGCCCCAGCGGGGATCGTCGATGAGGTTATAATACCATTCGAGCGACAGTTCCTTCGGCGGGAAGACGATGGCACTGCCGGCGCCAAAACTGATCGGCACGATCATGATCACCGGCAGGATGATGATGACGAGCATCACCCAGCCGTAGATCTTCAGGGAACGGGCGGCATTGCCCTGGACGAGGAGTTCCATTATTTGCCTCCCTTGTCATAGATGCGGTCGATGCCGGCGATGCGGTCGTAGAGGAAAAGCAGGCCGAGGCAGAAAACAAGCAGGACCATGGATGTGGCTGCCGCAAGCTGAAGATTGCCGAGTTGCTGGATCTGGTCGCGGATCGCCATGACGATGGTTGGCGCACGGCCACCGCCGAGAATGGCCGGCGTGATGAAGAAACCGAAGGCGAGCGTGAAGACCAGCATCGATCCGGCGACGAGGCCGGGAAGGCTGAGCGGCATGTAGATGTCGCGAAACACCCTTGCCGGGCTTGCCCCGAGGCTCAAGCCTGCCCTGACATAGGCGGGATCGATCGCCTTCATGGCCGGGATCAGGGTCAGGACCATGAACGGCAGAAGGATATGGACCATGCCGATATAAGCGCCGAGCTTATTATAGACGAGCTCCAGCGGACTATCGATGACGCCGATGCCGACCAGGAAGTTGTTGATGATGCCGCGCCGCTGCAGGATGATGATCCAGGCAAAGGTTCTCGCGAGAAAGCTCAGCCACAGCGTAATGAACAGCACGACGCCCATCCAGGCGGCAAAACGCGAGCTGACATTGACCATCAGATACGCGAGCGGATAGGCAAACAGCGCGCAGAGCACGGTGGTAATGAACGCCAGCTGAAGCGTGAACATCAACAGCTTCAGATAGACCGGCTGCATCAGGTCGATATAACCCTGAACCGAAAACCCGGTTTTCGTACCACCGCCAAAGCTCATCCATAGCAGCACGAGCAGGGGCATGACGAAAAGCCCGATCATCGCCACGGTCGGCAGCGCCATCAGCGAAACCGTCAGGCCCCGCTGCTGTCTCTGCCACGCCGTGAGCGTCACGGGCGGCGGACCAGGCATGAGCCTGTTGGCCTTTTCCGCAGGCTCGGATGCATCGATCGGAGTCATCGCTTCTCCTGTATTCTCCGCCGGTCAGGCATGGGATCTCAGGCATCGGATCGGCCCCGACATGGGGGCCGGGACGGTTCAGACGGCCATTTCGGGAATGGCAATGCTGCCCTTGTCGACGATCGTGACGTTGTCGAGCGACAGCGAGGTTTTGCGCAGCGGGATATCCATGTGGCACATCGTGTCGTTCGTGCCGCCGAGTTCGGTATTCGGCCCGGTCGAGAACAGCACGTTGCCGTAATAGCTCAGCGAGTTGACGCTGATTTCCTGGGTGCGGGTGCGGGTGATCGCCCGGTGGAACCAGGTTGCGGTGTTGAGCAGGCCCCAGCCGATATGGCTGATCGCATAGGCGCGCGGGTCTTTGAAGCTCTCCATGTAATCGCGCAGCAGCGGCGCATCCATTCCGTCACCTTCAATATCGGTGACGAAACCGTCCTTGATAGTGAGCTTGACCGGGCTTTCGATCATCCGCTGGAAGGCGGTGACGGTGTCGCCCGGCATGATCATCACGGTACCATTGACCTTGCCGTCGGTGGCCTGGCTCAGCACCTGGCCGGTGCCCATATGGTCCCAGCGGCCGGGCGTATCGGTATAACCATATTGGGTCATCACCCGGTAACCGCCCATTTCATAGGTGACATCGGTGCCGACATCCGACCATATGCGCAGCGTCTTTGCCTTCTCCAGAAGCTTTTCGCCGTATTCGATGCGGCGGCGCAGATCGGTATTCGGGAAATTCTGGGCAAGCACGTCGTAAGGCTCGCGGACGAACAGCATGCGAGCGCCCGCCGCGCAGATCTCGTCCTGTTCCGGCGAGAAGAGCGTGCCCATCACGTCGACGATAAGGTCAGCCTTTTTCAGCGCCTCGATCACCGGCCGGTTGCCGGCGATCGCGGTCTTGCCCGTCGTCTGCCGGGCCGAGCGCTTTTCGCGCAGCGGAACCGTGATCTGGAAGGGCGTGGCGCCAAGATCGCGCGCCGCCAGCATGAAGGCCTGGGCATAATCGGCGCGAATATCGTCCTCACAGAGGATGATGACCGTTTCTTCCGGCTTTATCGCGCAGAGTTTGAGCTGTTCGGTGAACAATTTCACCATTTCATGTTGAGTAGGCATTGCGTGAAATCCCTTAGTCGAGCTCGGCAATCTTCTTGAGATTCGCGACCATGGCGGACGTATCGAATTCGGAGACGAGGCGCTCGCGCATGCGGGGCGCCGGGCTGGCATTGACGTTTTCGAACAGCGCCACGCGGCCGGCGAGCGACGAGCAGGTCAGATCCCAGATGAAGTTCATCAGCTTCTCCTTCTGCATGCCGGTCACCCCCTTGCCCGGCAGCAGCTCTGCAAGATCCGGGCCAATGTCGGGATTTTCGAAGGCTGCCTTGCCGAAGCGCATGACGAGGCCCTGGCCGCACATTTCCTGCAGGACATGGATGATGTGCGGATAGTTGCGGATCGCGCAGAGGCGGCCGGTGGTGATCATCATCACGTCCGGGCACATCACGCCGCTCTCGTTGATCTCGGCATTGGCCTCGGCGGCGAGAATGAAGGCTTCGAGCGTGCGGTTATATTCGATGATCTCCGCGAGCATCGAGCGGACGCCGGGGATCTGGCCGGTGCCGAGCACTTCCGTCACCATCCTCGCGCAGGCGACGAAGACTTCCGACTTTACCTTGAGGCGGGTCAGCACGTGGTAATGGGCAAACAGTGTCGCCTTGCCGGAAATCGCCGAGACATGCTCGTTGCCGAGGTTGAAGATACGGTCCTTCGGAACGAAGACGTCCTTGAAAATGACGAGTTGGTCGGCTTCCTCGCCCTTGTAGCCGAGTGGATGATCGAAGGGATCGGCGCCCGGATTGGAGAGCATCTCGCGGCTGATGAGCTTGATGCCTTCGGAATTGATCGGAACCGCGCCCCAGATTGCGGCTTCTGCCGGCGTGCCGGGATAGGCGAGATTGGAGAAGAAGATCTCGTTGGTCTGTGCCGCGATCGAGCCGACCGACTTGGCGCCGGAAATATAGACGCCGTCCTTTTCAACGCGATTGACGCGCAGCAGCGAGGCGGCCTGGGCAAGCGGCGAGGAACGGTCGTTCTGCGGGCCGGTCAGGCTTTCGGCGCAGGTGATCGAGTTCATCCGGCCGAATTCGACATAACGCTGGACGTTTTCGGCGAAATCCGGCTGGCATTCAGGAAAGGCCGACTTGAAATCCTTGAACAGATGCAGATGCGCCAGGATGCCGACGGCGAGCGTCGGTCCGAGATCGGGCGGGCGTCCGAAGGTGCCGACCGTTTTGCGGGATGTGTATTCTATCATCATCCGCCGGCCGATCATCTCTTCCTTCGTCTCCGGCACCTGCCAGGAGCGACCGGTGACGAGGCCGGACTTCTTGTCGAGAACCGTGGTCGCCTCGGCATATTCCTCGGTGAACTGGTCGTCGAACATCGACGCCATCAGCTCGACACCGGCTGCGAGTGCTGGCTCGTCCATCACCTTGGCGATCTTGTTGCCGTTCACCCAGAGCTGGCGGCCGTCATCGAGCGAGGCCTTGAATTCCTCACCGGTTTTCAGCGCATGTTTGGGAGTGATTGTCGTCATGGTGTTCATATCTGACTTCCGTCTTCTTCCGGGTCCGGCCGCAAGCTTGGTCGGGCGGGATGGCGCACAGGTTTCCGGCCGGTCCGAAGGTCCGGATCGGACAAAAGCGTCGGGCTGTTTTCGCAGCATTCGCGCTGGATCTATTTCTTGGGATGAGTTTGATCGCACTTGGTTGATGCAACGGATTCACACAACCAAATGCACAACCGCCTCATAAACCTTATCGAAGGCTAGACTTTGGTTGACAACCTTGCAAGCGAACTTTTCGCGAATTTCGTAAAATTTCGCAATCGCAGCATCGGAATCCAGAAAAATAGTCTGTCTAAAATATTGTTTTTACTTTATTATTTTACATTCAGAATTCGTGAAAAAAATTTAGGCACAGCGCAAATAGGCTATTTTATGTGCACAACTGAGAAAATTAGACCGGCAACCGATATTCAACCAAGATACAATATGGACATTTGGTTGCACCAACCATATACATTGGGTCGCATAAGAAACCAAAACGGCGACCCGTAGGGCTGCCGAACAACAGGCACAGTTTTTCGGGTGAAAGCCGGAAACCATATCCGGCTTGCATCATTCGGAAAATCTGGAGGAGCACCATGAACGCAGGCATCGATGCAAAGAACCCTCCCAGTTCCATAGAGGAGGTTACCCAGGCCATTCTCGGCCTTGCCGAAAACGGCGACTTTCCGCCCGAGCGGCAGCTGGCCGAGCAGATCGGCGTCAGCCGCCATCTGCTGCGCAAGGCGCTTTCGACGTTGCGCGACGACAACAGGATTCCGGAAATCCGTGGCCGCAGTGCCCAGCCAACCAGGGGCAAGCCCCGCAACGCAAAGCAGGCAATCGCCACACGCGCCAATATTGCAAGCCGGACGAGTCCGGCGGAATTATGGGAAGTCCGCCTGCTTCTCGAACCGGAGATCGCCCGTCTGGCGGCGATCCGCGGCACGCCGACCGAAATCGACGATATCATCGCTGCCCATGCGCTGGCCGAGCCGACGGTCTTCGATCGCGGCAATGACAACCTTTTCCACCGGGCGATCGCGGTGGCGAGCCACAATATCCTTGCGGCCTATCTGCTCGAGCAGGTCATGGATCTCACCTGGGACGAGACAATCCGGACGCGTCTGCCGGCCTATACGAACGAGACCGGCTGGCGACACCATGAAATGATCGTCGATGCCATTCGCGGCCGCAGGGCTGCCGAGGCGGAACAGGCGACGCGCGAACATCTGATCGCGATCCTGAAATGGCTGAACGGCGGCGACACATCCACACCGATGGCAAAATAATAAACCGACCTCCTCCGCCCCTCCCGAAACGATCGTCGAAAGGCAGATGCATAATGATAGTGGACACGATCAAGATCGCCGAGCAGATGGATGCGCCGCCGATCGATGCCCAGATTTTCAGGACGGCGATGAAAAAAGTCGCAACGCCGGTGACGATCATCGCCACCGGCAATGGCGAAATACGCCATGGCATGACCGCCTCCGCCGTATGCTCACTCAGCGACCAGCCACCGATGATCCTTGCATGCGTGAACCGCAACAGCGCCATCCTGCCGCATCTGCGCGCCAATGGCTGCTTCTCTGCAAATTTCCTTGCCGACGGCCAGGCGGAACTCGCCCAGTGCTTTGCCGGAATGACGAAGATCTATGGTTCCGACCGGTTTAATTACGGCGCATGGACCCGGCTTGCCACCGGCGCACCCATACTTGCCGATGCGCTCAGCGTCTTCGACTGCCGGCTGGAATGCGAATACGATTCACCAACCCATGCAGTCCTTGTCGGTCGTGTCAAAGCGATCATGAAGGAAGATTCCATGCGAGCGCTGATATATGTGGGAGGTAAATTCGGTTGTCCAGCGACGATTTGACTTCAGCTATTGAAAGAGACGCCGTCTGCAGCTCTTGAGGGATACGAACCCGCGCGCCTGCAGTTTCTTAGTTTCAGGGGCACGATGTCGACGCATATCGCTGGCTAGGCTGCACTTGCTTTAAGTTTGGGGGTGCTCGGGACCGGGCAAAAATACCACGTCGCTAGACTTCCGCATCCGACGGCGGACGTATCTGAGTGGAGACCAAGCGTAGATTTCATCACCAAATGGTGCTATCCATAGCACCAGAATCCAGGAAACCAAACGATGCGATCGACTATCAATCTCGACGACACCCTCATGGAAAAGGCTAGGTCCCTAACCGGCACGAAAGAAACCGCCGCTCTGGTCCGCCAAGCGTTGGAGACGCTTGTGCGTGTGGAGTCGGGAAAACGCCTCATCGCGCTTGGTGGAACTATGCCGGATGCGGAGGCAGCCCCACGCCGCCGGAGTGCAACTGACCAATGATACTTGCCGACACGTCCATCTGGATCGATCATTTCCGGCATACCGATTCAGAACTGCGTAGGATTATTGAGGACGATCGTCTCCTATGCCATCCAGCCGTGATCGGAGAACTCGCACTTGGCAGCCTTCGGGATCGCAGTAGCGTGATAGCTTTCCTGGCGGCCCAGCGCGAAGCCTTCGTCGCAACACACGACGAAGTCATGATGATGATTGATCGCCACGCCATTTTCAGTATGGGCATTGGCTACACAGATGCGCACTTGATGGCCTCAGTTCTCCTTGATCAGCGAGCGGCCTTATGGACCAGAGACAAACGTCTGCGGGCAGTGGCTGAAAAGGCGGGGGCTTCACTGCACATCCCTGCCAATGCGCGAAACTAAAATGCTGTTCTCAACCGGATGCTTGACACCGCACGCCCAAGATCCGTCCGCTGTAATGCTGCACGGTCAGCGGCATTGAAATAGCCCGCGCCATCAAAGGCCGAAGGCTGACCTCTTCATGATCCCTGCACCAATGCCTCTCGGGACCGTTCCCTTGACGCAAGCGGACACCCATCATCTCTCGGTGAGCAACTTGAAAGCGTGTAATTCACACAGGTCGCGTATTTTGAGACCGCGGAGGTCTTGGGAGACCCATCCGATCGCGGAGCGTTGTTCCCTCGTAGTGCGTGCGGTAGAGCCCTCGCTCCTGCAGGATCGGAACAACCATATCGACGAAATCCGTCAATCCGCCCAGAAAATGAGACGGCATGATGTTGAATCCGTCCGCCGCACCTGTCTGGAACCAGGTCTCAAGCGTATCCGCCACATAATCTGGTGTGCCGCAGAGAACCCAGTGGCCGCGTGCGGCAGCGACCAGGTTGTAGAGGTCACGCAGGCGCATGTTTTCCCGCTTCGCCTTGTCCAGCATGACCCGTGCAAAGGCGTGATAATTGTCTGACGGGCCGATATCGGGGATCGGCCCATCAAGGTCGAATTGGCTCATGTCCACGCCGAAGCGGTCGCTTAGAATGGAAAGCCCGTTGGTCTCGCTGATGAAGCCTTGCAACTCCGCGAGCTTGTCGTGGGCCTCGCGTTCGGTGCGCCCGACAATTGGCATCACGCCCGGCAAGACGACCATCGAATCCGCAGTGCGGCCGTATTTCGGAAGCCGCCCTTTGACGGAGGCGTAGAAAGAGCGCGCCTCGTCGAGATCCTGGGTGACGGAGAAGACGACATCGGCGGACTTGGCCGCGAGTTCCTGTCCCGGACCGGAGCCGCCGGCCTGCAGGATGATCGGTTGCCCTTGGGGGGAGCGCCCGATGTTGATCGGGCCCTTGACCTTGAAATGGGTGCCGTCGTGATCGAGTGCGCGGACTTTTGCCGCATCGATATAGACGCCGCTTTCCCGGTCGGCGACGATCGCGTCGTCGGCCCAACAGTCCCACAGACCGCGAACCACCGACAGGAATTCCTCTGCGATCTCGTAACGTTTGGAATGATCAGGATGGATCGTTCCGAAGTTTGCCGCCGCCGCCGGGTTGGCCGTGGTGACTGCATTCCAGGCGGCGCGGCCACCGCTGATATGGTCGAGTGAAGCAAATGCGCGGGCGACCGTGAACGGATCGCTGTAGGTGGTCGACATCGTGGCGCCGAGGCCGATATGGCGCGTCACGCCAGCAATCGCCGCGAGAAGTGTCAGCGGTTCGAGCCGCGCCGTGTAGGACGGGTGGGCGCCGGGGTCCGCATTGAGGTTGTCGCCCATGAAGATCAGGTCGAACAGACCACGCTCCGCCTCCTTGGCAACGCGGCGCATCATTTCGATATCCTGGAAGCTGTCCATCGCCCCTGGTATCCGCCAGCCGGCGACATGGCTGCCGGTGCCCAGAAGGAAAAGGCCGAAGTGAATGCTGCGCGTCATAGGATTGATCATCTCCAGAAAATGTAACGCTGCTCGATGAAACTGATCACACCGAAGAAGCAGAGGCTGATCGCCGACGCGACAATGATCGCCGCCCAGACCTGCACGAAATCGATCTGCAGCACGGCCTGATAGATCACCCAGCCAAGGCCCCCATAAGCACCCAGCATTTCGGTGACGATGGCGACGATGACGCTGCGGACGGTGGACACCCGCATGCCAGCAATGATCAGCGGCAAAGCTGTTGGGAGCCGCAGACGCCAGAGCACCGCCATCCGCCCTGCCCCAAACGAGCGGACCAGATCGATCGATTTACGATCCACGCGATCCAACCCCGCGACGGTGCTGAGGAAGACGGTGAAGCTGACGGCGACGGCGACCATGACGATCTTGGACGTCATGCCGATGCCGAACCAGAGCAGGACGAGCGGCGAATAGGCGACAACCGGCACCGAGTTGATGGCCGTCGCAACCGACATGACGGAGCTGCGGGTGCGAGGGACCATGCTGACCGCGACGGCAACCGCAATGCCGATGACGCAGCCCAGTAGATAGCCAGTCAGGGCCTCGGCGGCGGTGAAGCGAGCGGCGGCGGCGAGTTTGCCCGCATCGGCGAACATGCCGGCGAGAATGCTGCTCACCGAAGGGAGGACATAGGCTGGCAGGTTAAAGCCGCGGACGCTCAGTTCCCAGATTGCCGCGAGGAGGAAGGCCCCGGCAAAACCCCGGCTGATGCGGCGCGCGTTGCTGCTTGCGGTGACGGGGCTCATTGTTCCGCTCCCCAGAAGACGATCCGCCTTTCCGCTTCGGAGACCGCTCCGTAAAGGCCGATCCCGAGGCAGGCGGAAGCGACGATGGTGACCCAGATGCCGACGACGTTTTCGTTGTACATGGCCTGCAGCAGCAGCACGCCGAGGCCAGTCGTATCCCCGAACCATTCGCCGACGATCGCTCCGATCAGCGACAGCGACGAGGCGAGCTTGAGGGCGACGAAGATCTGCGGCAGCGCGGCCGGCAGGTAGAGGCGCCGCAGGATCTGACCCTCTTTTGCGCCGAAGCTGCGCATCAGCGCGACCTGGCGCGGATCGACCGTTGCAAAGCCGAGAAGCGCGTTCACTGTCACCGGTAGGAAGCTGATGTAGAAGGCGATAACGGCCTTGGCGAGCAGCGTATTGCCGGACCACAGGACGACGACGGCGCCGAAGGCGATGACCGGTATGGTTTGTGACACCACGAAGAGCGGAAAGAACAGCTCCCTGAGCAGGGTCCAGCGATGGAAAAGAACGCCCATGGCAACGCCGAAAAGGCTGCCGGCGACGAAGCCGATCACCGTTTCCAGCAGCGTGCGCCACATGCTCAACAGATAAGCCTGCGGCGTGGCAAGGAATGCGGCTGCGATCGCGCTTGGTCGTGGCAGGTAGTAAGGTCTGATACCTAGCGCCACGACGATCAGTTCGACTAGCAGCAGCAATGCCGCGACCCAGATCAGAGACTTCAGGATCGAGACAAACCTGCCCGCCTTTACGGCGGACAGGGATGCACCGGACACGCCGGAGAGGCTCACAGGCGCTTTTCCGCAACCGGGATCTTCGACAGGAAGCTGTCGTTGAACGCGGCATCGAGATCGACGGGCTTAGAGATCACCTTGTATTCAGCGAGCAGGCTGTTGGCGGAGCCAACGGCTGCTTTGTCAATGGCGAAGAGGCCATCAGTGCCGCCCTTGCCGGCGACCATCAGCTTCTTGATCTCGGACAGCATGACTGCCTGCTGGGCGCGGTCGAGAGTCGGCGCCACCTTCATGACGATGTCGATCGCTTCTTTTTCGTTGGTCAGGGCGTATTTCCACCCCTTGATGCTGGCACGCAGGAATTTCTCGACCAGTTCCGGCTTTTCCTTGGCAGTCTGTTCCGACACGATCAGCGTGTCGCGTGGGAAAGAGACGCCGCTATCTTCGGGAACGAAGATCCGCAGATTGTCCATGCCGGCGCGTTGTGCGACGATCTGCAGTTCGTTGTAGCGGGTGGCTGTGGCAACATCGACCTGCTTGTCGATGAACGGCGTCATCGAGACCTGCTGCGGCTGGACATCGACTTCGCCAGCCTTGATGCCCGCCTTGGCCAACATGGCCGAGAGCACGTGGTTTGCGCCGGTGAACCATGCCGTCACCTTCTTGCCTTTGAAATCCTGGACGGTTTTTACCGGGCCGTCCTTGTAGGTCACGAAGACGAACGGCGTCACCTGATGCGCAACACCGATGCAGACGATCGGCAGGCCCTTGTCGCGTGCGCTAAAGACGCTGTCGGTGCCGCCCGAAAGGCCGAACGTGTCGGCACCGGTCGCCACCAGGTTTTCGGTCAACAGATTGGGGCCGCCGGGGTTGATGGTGAGGTTGATACCCTCATCCTTATAATATCCCTTCTCCAGCGCGACGTAGAAGCCGGCGAACTGAGCCTGGGTCAACCATTTGAGACGCAGGCTGGCATTGACTGTCTGCTGGGCAGCGGCCGGGGTTGCGCTGTAGCCCAAGCCCTGAATGCCGATGAACGTTGCGGCAAACGCCGCCAGAAGCTGTCGTTTTTTAAGCATAGTCCCTCTCTGTCGATTCTTTGTTGGTTATGGTTGCGTCAGTCGTTCTCCTCCCGACTATCGGCGGTAATCCGATCCCTCGCGTTCGAGCTGGCGAAGGAACGCGGGCCATTCCCGTTCCCCCGCAATCAGGATGTCACCCTTGTTCTCCCAGAACTGACGTGCCGCCTTTTCGCAAACCTCGTGCGGCGGGGTCAGAAGCTCGGCACCGGAAGCCTGCAGATCGAGCTGAATGCGCGCGGCACGCTCGAAATAATAAAGCAGCATGAAGGCTTCGCCCGGCGTGCGACCGAGCGTCATGATGCCATGGTTGCGCATCAGCATCACCCGGTTGTCGCCCATGTCGGCGATGAGGCGGGCCTGCTCGTCCATGTCGATCGCCACACCTTCGTAATCGTGGAAGGCCTGGCGTTGGTAGAAGCGCATGGCAAACTGCGTCAGTGGCAGAAGTCCGTCCTTCTGGCAGGAGATCGCGGTGCTGGCATCGGAATGGGTGTGGAGAACGCAGGCTGCATCGTGCACGGCCTTGTGGATGGCGCCATGGATGACGAAAGCGGCCTTATTGATCGTATAGGGCGTGTCGTCGAGCTTGTTGCCGTCGATATCGATGCGCACGAGGCTGGAGGCCGTTATCTCGCCAAACAGGAAGCCGTAGGGGTTGAGCAGGAACTGGTCGTCATGCCCCGGTACACGCATTGAAATGTGGTTGTAGATAAGGTCATCCAGGCCCAGCCGCGCGACCATGCGGTAGCAAGCGGCGAGATCGACGCGCGCCTTCCACTCGGCTTCGGGAATGTGGGCGGGACGTTCGGCATATTCACTGGCCACCGTGTTTCCTCTCATATTCTAATGTCCTGAAGTCATGAACGACTTCATGCTTTCCTCCTCGATGGCGTCGAGGAGTGTCTTCTTCAACCCGATGAATTCGGGCGACGTGACGATGTCGGCCTTGCGGGGGCGCGGCAAGTCGATCTTCTGTTCAAGCTTCACCTTGCCCGGCCGGGCCGTCATGACAAGCACGCGGTCGCCGAGGAAGATCGCCTCGTCGACATCGTGGGTGATGAAGAGCACGGTGCGCCGGTGTTTCTGCCAAACGTCGAGCAGCCAGCGCTGCATCATGGTTCGTGTCAGCGCATCCAGCGCGCCGAATGGTTCGTCGAGCAGCATGAGATCGCGCTTGAAGAGAAACGTACGCATCAGGGCCACGCGCTGGCGCATGCCGCCCGAGAGCTGATTGGGATATTGCGCCTCAAATCCGGAAAGCCCGAATTCCGGCAGCATCTTCAGCGCCTCCGCCCGGGCCTGCACCCGCGGCATGCCTTCGATCTCCAGCGCCAGGATGGCGTTGTCGATGACGTTTCGCCATGGCAGCAGCAGGTCCCTTTGCGGCATGAAGGAAACTTGTCCGAGCAGTTCCGAGGCCGCAGAACTCCTGCCTCGGAAACGCAGGATATTGCCCGGATTCGGCTCTTCGAGGCCCGCGAGGATATTGAACAGCGTGCTCTTGCCGCAGCCGGAAGGGCCGACCACCGTCACCAGCTCACCAGGAAGGATGGTTGCCTCCAAGTTATCCAGCGCCATCACAGGGCCAAAGCTCTTGGATACCTTGCGGAGTTCGATGAGCGGCCTGTCGCGCGATACGGTCCAGGCCGGTTCCGCGGCGGGTGCAGCAAGGGCTTTGGTCTTTACCGGCCTCAACAGGCCCGCGAGACCGCGCGCTCCCGGATTCAATCCGCATGCGTAGTCCTCGCTCCAGGCAATCGACATGTCGGTCATCGAGAGGCATCTCCTTGCATGCAATTATTACCATTAAGGATGCAAGCAAGCATCATGCCAAACACGCCAGCTTTACAAGTGGCTAAAAAATACCACCAATCTAGGGGTTTTTCGGGCAGGATCGAGCCATCAAGGTGCCACCATGCGGCAAATCACAATTCAAATATCCAAAAAGCAAAAATATGCATACGCAATGCGCATATTTTGGACGCAGATTGACCGCTATTGCGGCATTGTGGCGGGCGGCATTTCCAGCGAAGCGCTCAACTTGCTGAAAACGGCCAGGCGCAGAATAGTGGCATGGCGATTGCATCGAAGACCAATCAACCTGTCGAGCTAACCGCATGGCAGACTTCGACTATCCGTATCGGGCAGATCAAGACATCGGGAGAAGCACATCATGCAGGATGAACCAAGACGAGTAGCCTATGTGGCGCACTGTCTCATGAATCAGAATGCCAAGGTCAGTGAGTTCGCGAAATGCGCCGGCGTTTTTTCTCCCTTGGTCGAGCGGCTGGTCAAGAACTGCTTTGAGCTCCAGCAATTGCCCTGCCCCGAGATGAGCCATATGGGTGCCGTCCGGTGGTGGGCATCCCGAGAACAGTACGACACACCCGGTTACCGGCGCCATTGCCGCAACCTGGCAAAAAGCGTCGTGGATCTGGTGATGCTTCATCAGGATGCCGGCTACGACGTCGTCATCGTCGGCCTGGACGGCAGTCCGTCAAGCGGCGTCCGTCTCACCAGCACCAAGGCATCCTGGGGTGGCCGCCCGGAAGGCGCGGTCCATGGCGGCAGCGATCGTCGACCCGGTATGGGCATCTGGATGGAGGAGCTGAAGTTCGAGTTCGAGGAACGCGGCCTTGCATTCCCGCGCGCCACGGGCGTCGCGATGGATGCGCAGGATTTCGATCTCCAGAAGGCAATGCTCGAGCTCGATGAGTTTCTGACCGAAGGCAAGGAGAATGCAGCGTGATCCGGGAAGACCTGAGAAGTCGCCGCATTGCGGTCATCGCCGATTTCGTCGTCAATCCCGGCTCGGCACTTTACGGCAGACAGCAAGCACCGCCGAGCGGCTTCACGGATGCGCTGGTGGAGCGCGGCTGGGGCATCATGAAGATGCCGCCGCATGTGGCAAAACCGGAAAGCTGTGAAAGGCTGATCGAGGTTTCCGTAGGCGACCTTATCGATTACCGCAAGAACGGCTATGACGTAGTGATCGCCGCCGTGGAAGACCTGCCGCAGCAAGGCGTCTGGCTGGATGCGATGATTGCCTGCTTCAAGAAGGTCGGCAAGGACGTGCCCCCCATCGTCACCATCCGATCGGATGCCACGGCGGTCGATGCCGACGCACTCGATGGCGCACTGGCGCCGGCGGCCTGAGCCACGCCGCAACATCGAAACGGATTGGCGGGATCGCTCCCGCCGAAACCTCAGTTTTCGGCGAATGCCTGCTTCATCATCTTGAGAAAACCGTCGGTCGACGCCTTTTCGATGATACGGGCGTTGACCTTGTATTCCGGCCAGCGGGTGCCGAGCTTCGGCGGGTGGATGGCGGAAAAACCGCGGGTGATTTCACCCGACGTCTCGATGCGCACCACGGCCTCGCGCGAGGATTCGATCAGATCCGGGTTGAGAGCGCAGGCGCAGGTCAGCGAATCCGGATGGGTGCTGACCGGCCGGCCGTAGCGCGCTTCCGCAGTCTCGCGCGGCACCGCAGAAACCTTCCGGTAGAATTCCGAAAGAGGCGTCTGCATCGCGAAGATCTCGTCCAGCTGGTTGCCCTCCAGAAGCCCGGAACGCATGGTCAACGTCCAGGTGGACAGCGTGATATTGAAACCAGCCTCGAAGACGATACGTGCGGCTTCCGGATCGATGAAGAAATTGTATTCGGCGCAGGGCGTGATATTGCCGACCGCATTGTCGGTGCCGCCCATGATCCAGAGGTGGCGCACCGCCTTGGCGATCCGCGGCTCCTTCATCACCGCCAGCGCGATATTGGTGAGCGGCGCCTGGGCCAGGATATCGATCTCGCCCGGCTCTGCCATCACCCGTTCGATGATGGCATCGACCGCATGCCTGGTTTCCGGCCGCTGACGGGCGATCGGCAGGTTAGCGCCGCTCATTCCATCGTTGCCGTGCATGGTGGATGCTTCCCAGGGCTTCACCATGGGGCGGCGGGCGCCGAGATAGACCGGCACCTTTCCGGAGAAACCGGCCACCTCGATGGTCGCCAGAGCGTTTTCAACCTGCTGGTCGAAGGGCACGTTGCCGACGCAGATAGTCACCGCCTCCAGCGTCGAGCCGGGGGTGCGCATGGCGAGCAGGAGCGAGTAGGTGTCGTCTCCCGCCGTATCGGTGTCTATGATCAGCCGCATATCAGTAGAACTCGAAACCCATCGTGCGGGCATGATAGTGGAAACCACCGTCCTGGACGATCAGGAATTCGGCCCGGGTATCTCCGTCATTGTGGTGGCTATGCTTGGCAGCCGGAGGTGTCACCAGCGTCGCCCAGGGCGACCAGGCGCATTTGGCATCCGCCACCATCGAATAGGCCGGATCGCCGTTGACCACCAGCGTGATCGCGGCGGAGTTGTGCTTGTGCGGGGGCTGGAAACTCCGCGGCTTCAGAGTGTTCAGCGACAGGGTCATCGTCGTTGCGATATTGCGGCTTGCTTCCGTCTTTTCAGCCGAAAAGATCAGCGCATGGCCGGATGTGCTGGCATTGGCGTTGGTCCCATAAACCACGTCGAGCTGATGGCTGATCTCGCCTGCCGGGTAATGCACGAAGCTGACGGCAGCGCCCTCGCCGACGATCGGCGCCGAGGCATCGAACATCAACTGCGGATCATTGCCCACCAGCCAGAAGATGCTGTCCTGGCTCGCAGTGACGGCAGAAGGCACGCCACCGGGAAGAAGGAAGACGTCTGCCTCGCCCAGTACAGCCTTTTCGTCACCTACGGAGAGAGCGGCCTTACCCTTGATGACGTACCAGATCGACGCGGTATTGGTGAGCGTCGTATCCAGGACTTCCCCGGACTTGACCACCGCGTAGCGGGCCAACATCAACGGGGTCGTCGCCGGAAAGGGGCACTGCATTTCGGCGGACAGATCGCAGTTGATGAACCCCGTCTTTTCAAGCGCGAAAGCGCTGGTCGGTTCGTCGGTGAAGATCTTGCCCGGCACCGGCGGAAGCTTGATATTGAAGGCATTGCCGGAGTTGAAATAGCGGCTGCGCGCCTCGGCAGCATTGGCTGGATTGCGAGGCAGCTGAACCGGCATTTCGGCCATGTCGTTGACGGTGCTCATGATGCATCTCCATATTTCTGTGAAAGACCTGTCTGCTCCAGGAGCAGATCGAGAAGAACGGCCGCGCCGGCTGCGACGTGTTCCGGTTCAGCCCACTCGTCAGGATGATGGCTGAGACCGGCGCGACAGGGGATGAAGATCATCGCACTCGGGGCAAGCGGCGCCATCTGCCGGGCATCATGCCCTGCCGCCGAAAGCAAATCGAGCGCCGAATAGCCATGGCGGCCGGCGGAACGACGTATCGCTGCCCGAAGCCCCTCGTCAAAAGTGTTCGAGGGGGCATCGACCAGGCGTTTGATATGGAAGCTGCAGGGATGCGCCTCTTCGGCAGCGATCGCCTCCAGGCGCAGGCCGAGCCGGTCGAGCACAGCATTGTCCGGATGCCGGAGATCGATGCGGAAGACTGCGCTGGAGGGCACGACCGACGGCGCGTTGGGTTGGATTTCCAGCCGGCCGATAGTGAATTTCACCACGTCATCGACCGCCATGTCCTGCTGCATGCGCAACGCCATGCGCACAAACGCCTGCAACGCGTCCTGGCGGCGCTCCATCGGCTCGGTGCCGGCATGCGCTTCGCGTCCGGATATGATGATCTCGTAGGTCTTCTTGCCCTGAATGCCGGAAACCACGCCGATTACCGCGCCGGCGCGTTCGAGCACGTCCGCCTGCTCGATATGCGGTTCGATATAGGCGTGGACGGGGAAACCGAGCGGCCGATGCTCTATATCCGGAAAGGCGGCATGCACGGCGGCCAGCGCCTCGGCGACGGAGATACCGACGGCGTCCTTGACCGCCATGACCTCATCCATCGTTCGCCTGCCGGCGAAAAGCTCGGACCCCATCATTCCGGGCGCAAACCGGCTGCCCTCTTCGTTCATCCATGCGACAACCGTGATGGGCCGCTCCGGTATCATGCCCGCCTCGGCTATAGCCGTTACGGCTTCGAGCGCCGCCAGTGTGCCGAATGCCCCATCAAAAAGACCGCCCGTCGGTTGACTGTCGATATGACTGCCGGCGACGACGGGCGACAGGTGGGGAAACTTGCCGTCGAGTGTCAGAAAAAGGTTTCCGGCCGCGTCCGTGGAGGGTTTCAAGCCTGCCTCGGTGCCCCATGCGATGATGCGGCTCCAGCTAAGAACTTCCTCGGCCGACAGGGCCTGGCGATTGACACCTTTCTCGGGCAGGGCACCATCTCTGCCGAGTTCCATGAGCCGCGACCACAGCCGCTCCGGGGATATCGAGGCCACGCCGGTCATTGCGCTATTCCGTCCGCATCACCTGTCCCGGATCGGCGCGCGGATCGCGCACTTTCCAGGCGCCCGCTTCCACCTGGGCGATAAAATCGGATACCAGCGCGTTGAACAGGGCTGGCTCCTCGAGATTGAGCGTATGGCCGGTCTTCGGCAGGATCGCGAGGCCGCTGGCGGGAAGCGTCTTCTTCAGGAAAATGCTCGGCTGGAGGCAATGATCGTCCTCGTCGCCCGACATGATCAGGGTCGGAACCATCATCTTCTTCAGTTCGTCTTCCAGGTCCCAGAAAGATGGCCGGCGGCACTGTACGCCGCGCATGGTGTTGGCCGCACCAACGGCAGAGTGCCGCGACAGCCGCTCCGCAAAAGCTGCCCAGCCGCGCGGGTCCTTGTTCTGGAACTGCACGCGGCTTGCGCCGAGCGAATAGATCTTCGAGAAACTGACCGGATCCTTTTCGAAATTATCGGCGACCTTCAGCGACGTATTGCGGAAATAATCGGCCGTGGCGCGCTCCGTGCCGTAACCGGCACCGGCAACCGTCAGCGATAGCGCCCGCTCAGGGAAGCGCAGGCCGAAATGCAGCGTCGCAAAGCCGCCCATCGACAGCCCGACGATATGGGCCTTCTCGATGCCGAGACCGTCGAGCACGGCCAGGGCATCTTCTGCCGCCAGTGCTTGCGAATACTGTTCGACACCCGCCGGGATATCGGACGGAGCATAACCGCGGGCCGCATAGGTGATGCAGCGGTTGCGCCGGGGAAAAAAGTTCATCTGCGGTTCCCAGGCGTCGTAATTGCCGCCGAACTCGTGGATGAACAGGATCGGCGTTCCGGTCTCGCCTGCCGTTTCGTAATAGAGCTTGATGCCATCCTTGCTGGTCACGAACATGAACCGGCTTCTCCCGTATAATCTGCTGGGTCAAGAGACCGGCCCTAGAAGAGGGCCGGCACGTCGTTCAGTGTGCGCGCGGTCGCGATATAGCCGGGCAGGCCTTCGCAGAAGCGTTCGGCCCAGGCTGATGGCACCGAGGTCGAGACCTTGATGAACCGGTCGCCGAAACGCGCCGTGTGGTACCGACCCTGCCGGATCATGACGCCTTCGCGGCGGGCCGCCTCGACGATCGCTTCGGGCGAAACGCCAGTGGCCGCCGTTTCCAGCACGAGGAAATTCCCGTGCGACGGCTGGACCGGCACCGTGATGCCGGCAGCTTCCGCGGCCGCGACGATCATCGCCTTGTTCGCCCTGTCGATAATCCGTACGTCCTTCATCCATTCGGTTTTGACCGAAAGCCCGGCCATCGCGGCGCGCTGGGCGACGACAGATGCACCGAGCACGGAGGTCGAGGCGGACGAAAACTCGTCGACCAGCGCGGGGGACGCGACGAGCGCGCCGATGCGCATGCCGGCGAGCCCCAGCCACTTGGAAAAGCTCAGCGAAACGACGGTACCTTCCGGCGCGACCTGAAGGACCGGCGTGTGGCCGTCGGCGAAATCGCGGTAGGTGCAGTCGTGGATCATCAAAGCGCCGACCGAACGGGCGATCTCGGCAAAGGCCTCGATTTCCTCGCGGTCGTAGCGGATGCCGAGCGGATTGTTGGGATCGACGATGTAGATCAGCGCGCAACGCTCGTCGACGGCTGCCCGCAGGGCATCCGGGGTCAGCTTGTATTTGGTCGCAGGGTCATAGATCGGAATCTGGATGACTTCGGCACCGGCCTGTTCGGCAAACATGCACGGCCATTTCCAGGTCGGATCCGTCGTCACCAGTGTCGTGCCGGGCCTGGCGCGCGCCTTGCAGATCATCGCCAGCGCATTGACGCCACCTTCCGTCACCAGCGCCTCTGCGGACAGGACGCCGAGATCGGCGACAATCCCGGTTCGAAGCGCCTCAAAACCCATCGGCGGCGCGTAGGCATTGAATTCACCTGCCTCGACCGAGCGGATCATGGCCTCGCGAACAGCAGGATGCGCGGGGATGTGGTTGGTGTTCTGCCCCATCCACGCCAGATCCGGCGTCGAGAACAGGTCGTCGAAATAGCGGTTCCGAATGCGGGCGTCGCTCATGATCGTCAGATCACCGAACCACGCGCCGCGATACCGCCGTCGATGGTGACGACCGTGCCGGTGATGTAACCGGCCTTGGGCGAGGCGAGGAAGGCGCAGAGATCGGCGACTTCCTCGGCCGTGGCCGGGCGCTTGCCAGGATACTTGTCGTAGAGTTCTTTCCAACGGCTCTCATCACCGAGCATGTCGATCGCCTTGCGCTTCATGATCTTGAACATGCGCGCGGTATCGACCGGCCCGGGATTGACGCCGATGACGCGGATGCCCTGATCGAGACTGCGGCCGCCGAGTGCCTTGGTGAAGCTCATCAGCGCTGCGTTACCGGTCGAGCCAGCAAAATAGGCGGCATCCCAGTTTTCGCCGGAATTGCCGATGACGTTGATGATGACGCCGTCGCGGCCCTTGCGGCGCTTCCAGAATTCACGCGAAAGGGTAATGTAGCCGAAGACCTTGAGATCGAAACCACGGCGGATGGCCTCGTCGGTGACGTCCTCGATCGAACCGGCGGGGATATCACCCGCATTGTTGATCAGGATATCATAGTCGCCACAGGCCTTGTCGAGTGCGACCATTGCTTCGGTCGTGCTCAGATCCGCCTCGTGCACGGTAACGTTGACCGGATACTGGGCGAGTTCCTTCTTAAGGGCCTGCATGGCTGCGCCGTTGCGGGCGGCCAGGTGGAGGTGACAACCTTCAGCGGCCAGAACCTTCGCGATCGCGTAGCCGATGCCTTGGGATGCTCCGGTGATGAGGGCCGTTTTGCCGGCAAGATTCAGTTCCACCTGCGTCTCCTATGTTGAATACATATTTCTCTTTTTTGCATACGCCATTTCCGCGCTCTGTCCATGGATTTTTTGCGTAGGACTGAAATTTTCAACCTTAGAAAGAGAATTAATGGCTACATTATTCCAACATGCTGCCAATATAAGCAAAATGAAGAGGCAATTAGCCGAATAAATAGGCGAATTAGGCCGGACGATAAAAAAATAATATCCGTATACATTTACCTATTGCACGAATACATGTTCCGTCCCTTAATGTCCGGATGGCAGGACCAACAGGTCTCTGGAATTTTCGAGAGCAAAAGGCCTCAAAGCCGGCATGGCAGACGTTCAGCTTAAAAAGGTGGGCAAGACCTACGAGAGTGCTTCGGCAACAACGATCGATGGACTTGACCTGCATATTCGCAGCGGCGAATTCGTGGTGCTTGTCGGCCCCTCGGGCTGCGGCAAGTCCACGACGCTGCGCATGATCGCCGGCCTGGAAGAGGTCAGCAGCGGCGAGATCTGGATTGGCGATCGCCGCGTGGACGAGCTCGATCCGCGCGAGCGCGACATCGCCATGGTTTTCCAGAACTACGCGCTCTATCCGCATATGACCGTCGCCCAGAACATGAGTTTCGGCCTGCGACTCGCCAAAGTGGACAAAGCGGAAATACGCCGCAAGGTCGAGGAAGTCGCCAAGGTGCTGGAGATCTCCGCACTGCTGAACCGGCGGCCGAAGCAGCTTTCCGGCGGCCAGCGGCAGCGTGTTGCCATGGGGCGCGCCATGGTTCGTGATCCGGCAGTCTTCCTATTCGACGAACCGCTTTCCAATCTGGACGCCAAGCTGCGCGGACAGATGCGTACGGAAATCCGCCGGCTGCACAAGCGCCTGAAGGCCACAACCGTTTACGTGACCCACGACCAGGTCGAGGCGATGACGCTCGCCGATCGCGTCGTGGTGCTGAACAACGGTAAGATCGAGCAGCAGGGCACGCCGCAGGAACTCTATGAACGTCCCGCCACCCGCTTCGTGGCCGGGTTCATCGGCAGCCCCTCTATGAACTTCCTCCCGGCGCAAGTCGCCCTGGACGGCGGGGCGCCGGTGCTGAAACTCAACAATACCACCCTGCCGTCGCCAGCCGACCGGCGCGATGCTCTCCTTCCGTATGTGGGCAAGACGGTCGAAGTGGGTCTGAGGCCGGAACACTTCCTGGCCGGCGACGGCGAGCCGGATCTTTCGGTTCCTGTCGATATGGCCGAACTGCTCGGACCCACCACGCTGGTTCACTTCACCCTTGCCGGCGTGCCCTGCGCAGCCATGCTTGCGCCGCAGCACGCGCTCCCCGAAGGAAGTCAGCAGCCGCTCCGCATCGCGCAAGACCGCATGTCGCTTTTCGACCCCGATACCGGCGGCACCATCTGAAAAACGCCGTCCGATAAAACACCAGAAGGAGAACGGCTGATGAAGATCTATTCCATCGTTTTTGCCAGTCTGCTCGGCGCCACGGCGTTGGGTGCGACCGGCGCCAACGCGCAAAGCACGCCTGCCTGCACCGGCGAAACCGTGACGCTGCGCATCCTGCGAACGCCTGGCAACTACCCCTATCCCAAACCGATGGAAGCGTGGCAGAAGGACAATCCTTGCGTCAAGTTCGAAGTCAACGAAGTCCCGTTCCCGCAGCTCGCGGACACGATTTCGGTCCAGGCAGCCAGCTCCAACCCGCCTGATATCATCGTCTATGACGGCCCGAACACCCAGTCCTACGCGGCTGCCGGCATCCTGCTGCCGATCACCAAATACCTGCCGAAGGGCTGGGATGACGACATCCTGCCGGCCACCAAGGCCGAGCACAGCTACAATGGCGAGGTCTATTCGCCAGGCATCGAGCAGACCACCGTTGCCATGTACTACAACAAGAAGCTGGTCGAAGCCGCAGGCGTGAAGCCGCCGCAGACGCTTGCCGAGGCATGGACATGGCCCCAGGCGCTCGAAGCCTTCAAGAAGTGCCAACAGGGTCCGGCAGGTGCCGCCACGGTCTGGGGCCTCGGCCCGACCCGCTTCGGCAACGGGCAGCCGGGTCTCGTCTATCAGGACCTGATCTACCAGCGCTCCGCCGGCGACCCGAAGGTAGCCCCGACCAGCAGCGCCTACAAGACCTTTTGGGCGTTCGCGCCGGACGGCAAGACCGCTGAAGGTTATCTCAATACGCCGGAAGCCGTCGAAGCGCTGAAATTCTACCAGTCCATGTTCAACGCTGAAGGCGTCGCGCCGAAGGTCGGCATTCCGAACGCCTTCTTCGATGCCAAGGCCTGCTTCTACATCGATACTCCGGCCGCCGGCAACGCGCTGATCAAGGATCCGAAAATCGAATGGGGTATCACGCCGCTGCCGTATTTCAAGACGCCGGTCGTGCATACGGGCTCGACCACGTTCGGTGCGACCGCCCGCTCCAAGCATCCCGAGATCGCCGCAAAGTTCGTGGTCGATATGTCATGGGGCGAATATGCCTATATGAACGTCAGCCAGCGCGGCAATCTGCCGACATTGAAGAGCCTGTTCTCCCGCTTCGATGTCTACAATAAATATCCGATGAAGGTGTTCGTCGATCAGCTGCAGTCCTGGGGCCAGCCGCGCCCGCCGGGCCCGAAATTCGCCCAGTATGACAAGATCGTCAGCGAGGCTCTTCGCGGCGTTGCCTTCGGTGGCAATCCGGCAGAACTGATGGCGGACGCTGAAAAGAAGGTTCAGCGTATCCTCGACCGATAATGACAATGGACGCGAGAATGTCGACAGGCGAACAGACCCTTACCGTTCCGGCGGGTGCAAAGACCCGGCCACGCAAGGCCGCCACCCGGCGGCAAAAGCAGGAGCGTCTGGTCGCTGTCGGCTTTCTCGCGCCTTTCATGCTGCTGCTGCTGATCTTCCAGTACGTTCCGCTGCTGGTGATGGCGAGAAACAGCTTCTACGACTATTCGCTGCTCAACCCGGCGGCGGAGAAATTTGTCGGCCTGCGCAACTTCGCCGACATGATCGAATACGACGATGCCCGGAGAAGTTTTGGCATCACCTTCCTCTTCGCTTTCGGCGTAGTGGTTTTCGTCATCCCGATCGCCTTCGCGCTTGCCCTTTTCCTCGATTCGAAACTGCCCGCGCGCGGCCTGGTGCGCACCATGATCATGCTGCCGGTCGTCACGTCCTCGGTGGTGATCGCGACGATGTGGTCCTTCCTGCTCGACCCGTCGAACGGATTGATCAACGGCGCGCTGGATATCGTCGGCATCGCCCGGCAACCGTTTCTGACCAGCACCCAGCAGGCCCTGCCATCACTGATCGCCATGACGCTGTGGCAACAGGTCGGGTTCGGGGCGATCCTGTTTCTGGCCGGTCTCCAGGGCGTGCCTTCCGAACTGGGCGAGGCGGCCCGCATCGATGGCGCCACGCGGTGGCAGGTGCTGTGGAACATCACCATACCGCTCCTGTCGCGGACCACGCTGTTCGTCGTGGTGATCATGACCGTGTTTTCGCTGCAAGCCTTCGCGCCCGCCTTCCTGATGACCCAGGGCGGACCGCAGGAGGCGACGAACCTGATCGTCTACCACATCTACAATACCGCCTTCATCATGCAGCAGGCCGGTTATGCCTCGGCGCTTTCGGTCGTGCTGCTGCTCGTCGTCCTCGCCATCTCGATGGTCCAGATGGCTCTCCTGCGATCGCGGTGGAACTACTGACATGAGAACGACCCGCATCCGCCGCACCGCGCTTACTCTCGTGATCATCCTGTTGATCATCGCCTGTTTCCTGGCGCCCTATGCCTGGGTCGTAGCGTCGTCGCTCAAGAACCAGTTCACCGTGTTTGGCGACGTGACGCCGCTCTCCTGGCGCGCCTTCGTGCCGGTCGGCGCGACGATCGAAAACTATGTGTCGCTGTTCGAGCGCACGAATATCCTGAGAGCCCTGTCGAACACGGCGATCGTCGCGATCGGCCAGGTGGTGTTCACGCTGCTGCTGTGCTCGATGGCCGCCTATGCGCTGACCCGCATCAAGTTTCCTGGCGCCAATGTCGTCTTCATGCTGATCCTTCTGACCTTCCTTCTGCCGATCGAAGCTATGATGGTGCCCCTCTACCAGGTAGTTTCCGGGCTCGGCCTTTCCAACACGCTGGTCGGGATCATGATCCCCTGGATCGCCAGCCCCTTCGGTCTCTTTCTGCTGAAACAGGCCTTCGAGGAACTGCCGGCCGAGCTGGAGGATGCGGCGCGCATCGACGGTGCCGGACATGTGCGCATCTTCTTTTCCATCGTCCTGCCGAACGTCAAGGTACCCATGGTGACGCTTGGGCTCATCACATTCCTGTTCTGCTGGAACAGCTTCCTGTGGCCTCTGGTCATCGTCCAGGATCCTGCGCGCCAGATCATCCAGGTGGCAATCGCCCAGCAGGGTTCGCCGACCCAGCTGCCGAACTGGGGCGAGACATTTGCCGGAGCGACGGTCGCCACGGTGCCGCTCATTCTGCTCTTCCTGCTGCTCCAGAAGTACTTCACCCAGGGCATGGCCACCAGCGGGATAAAGGGCTGAGCAGATGAGCGATCTCCTTCTCCTGGACGCGCCTTTCGGCGGCCAGATCGGCTATCGTACGCTCGGCGCCGCAGGAGATTGGCTGGTGCTGATCCATGGCTGGTGCGGCAGCGCCGATCACTGGGATATCATCGGGCCCGAACTCGCCCGCAATTTCCGGGTCCTTGTCCTTTCACATCCCGGTTTCGGTGGCACTGCACCGCCGCCTGCAAGCGGCCAGACAATCGCGGCCATGGGCGCGGCGGTCGCGCATGTCCTCGATCATCTCGACATTTCGGGCGCCATCCTGGTCGGTCACTCCATGGGCGGCCCCATCTCCACGGAGACGGCGATTGCCGCACCGCAGAGAGTGGCCGCGGTGATCGGTCTCGATACGCTGTCCGACCGGGACTATTACGGACGTGTGCCGGATGACGAGATCCGGCGTCGGCACGAGGATTTCCAGGTGGATTATCCAGGCCGGATGCGGGCCATGGTCGATATGATCGTTCATCCGACCACCGAAGAGGCCATGCGAGCCCGGATCACCGAGGGCATGCTGGCCGCGGCACCGGGCGACTTCGCGCTGGATATCAAGGACGACCTGTTCTTCTGGAATGCCGAAGATCGCTGGCCGCTGGTAACTTGTCCGAAAATGCTGCTGAATTCACTTTACGTGGCGCGTCTGGCGCATCCCGAGCCCATGCCGTGTTTCGCCAAAACCACGATCGCTACCTACGATTCCGGCCACTTTCCCATGGTAGAAGCGCCGGCGATGATTGTGGACAAGATCAGAAGTTGCATCGCCCACTTGGTATACTGATTATATGATATTGAATGCAGCAGAGAAATGAACGTATATGCGCGCCACTAAAGCCCGACCGGTCACCAGCAACGCCGGCAGAGGAGCATTCGAATTGAACCAAGATGCGGTTCGCATATCCAATGTCGTCGCGACACGCCAAGCGACACGATCGGACGAGTTGCGTGATCATCTCGAGGAGATGATCCTGGACGGCCGTCTGGCGCCCGGCGAGCGGCTGGACGAGATGGAATTATCGCGCCGGTTCGGGCTTTCGCGAACGCCGGTCCGCGAAGCGATCAAATCGCTGCTCGCCATCGGCCTGATCGAAACGCGTGGGCGCCAGGGCACGCATGTCGCCCTGTTGTCGATACCCGCGATCATCGAGATGTTCGATGTCATGGCCTCTCTCGAGGGACTATGCGCCAAGCTTGCAGCGCGCCGCGCGACGCCGACTGAGCGGGCCGCCATGCGCGCGGTCCATGAGGAACTGGTCAAGGCGTACGAAGCCGGCGATCCGGTGAACTTCTACAAGATCAATCAGCAGTTCCACGACCTGCTCTATGAGGCAGCGCATACCCATTTCATCGCCGAACAAACTATCCAGCTCCGCCGTCGGATCGGCGCCTACAGGTTGCGCGCCACCTATCAGCCGGGGCGAATGCTGGGAACGCTGGCCGAGCATGTGCGGATCATGGACTCGATCGATGCGGGCGATCCCGACGCCGCGCAGAAGGCGGCAAGCGACCACGTCCAGCTTTTGGGCGATCAGTTGACCGACTTTATTTCGTCGCTTCCCCCTCGCCTCAACCTCTCCCAATAACGTTACGGCGGGTAATCAGCACTTGTCCGAATGTGAGCGCGATCATCTCCAGCGCGTCGGGTCGGCCGAGCACCAGAAGCATCGCCAGCGCATCGTCGGCGCCGGGGTCGCAGTCATAGAGGAAACGCAAGGCGCTCATGTCTCGGTTCCTTGAAGCTCAGCCCTTGTCGGCGAGGAAGCGGGCGGTGTCCGGCGCCCAGCCGAAGCGCACCATTGAGCCAACCGCCACGTCGCCGGCCTGAGCGGGAGCCCGGGCGATGATTTCCTGTTTGCCGGCGTCGATGATCACACGCAGTTCCGAACCGCCATAGACGGTTTCGCGCACCCGGCCCTCGCAGAAGCCTTCACCGAGCGTGATGACTTCCGGTCGAACGACGATCGCACCCTTCGTACCGTCGGCTGGACCCTCGCCACCGATCGGCAGCGTCCCGATGGCAGTTTCGAGCGCGCCGGCCCTCACGGTGCCACGGATGATCGACGAGACGCCGATGAAATCTGCAACGAACAGGTTCTGCGGCTCGTCATACATTTGGCGCGGCGTGCCGAGCTGGGCGATCTTGCCGTCGTTCATCAGGCAGATGCGGTCTGACAGTGCCAGCGCTTCCTGCTGGTCGTGGGTGACGAAGATGATCGTCGCCCCCGTCTCGCGGTGGATGCGTTTAATCTCGATCTGCATGGCTTCGCGCAGCTTGGCATCGAGCGCGCCGAGCGGCTCGTCCATCAAGATGATCGCCGGATCGTAGACGAGGCAACGGGCCAAGGCGACGCGCTGCTGCTGGCCACCGGAAAGCTGCGAGGGAGAGCGTGATGCTGCATGCGCGAGGCCGACCGTTTCCAGCGCGTTAGCCACCTTGGCGTCGATCTCGGCCTTCGGCAGACGGCGCATTTTCAGTGCGAAACCGACATTTTCGGCCACTGTCATATGCGGGAAGAGCGCGTAGTTCTGGAATACGACGCCAATGTCGCGCTTATTGACCGGTGCGTGAGTCTGATCCTTGCCGTCGATGATGACGGTGCCCGACGTCGGTTCCTGCAGGCCGCAGATGAGCTGCAAAAGCGTCGTTTTGCCGGAGCCGGAGGGTCCAAGAAGCGTGAGAAGCTCGCCCGTGCGGACTTCGAGATCGACATGATCGAGTGCGGTGGTCTGGCCGTAGAGTTTGGCAAGGCCATTCACCTTAAGTTTGATTTCCGGCGTGTTCGCAGAGGCGGCTGACATGTCGAATGCGGTTCCTTTGGTCGTGATGGGATCGGCGGGGTTTCGCATGTCAGCGCGGCCTTGCCTTTTCGGCGATGACGAAGAGCACTGTCACCACCGCCACGATGAAGACCGAGGCAGCAGCCAGGGTCGGAGAAATGCTGAGAATGATATCGTCCCACATCTGCTTTGGGAGCGTCTGTTTGACGCCCGCACCTACGAACAGCGCTATGGTGAGTTCTTCGAAGGAGTGCAGCAGGCCGAACAGGAAGGCCGCAATGGCACCGCCCTTGATCAGTGGAAGAAGGACGAGACGGATCTGCTGCCAGCCGTTTGCGCCGAGTGTTCCGGCCGCCTGCAGCAGACGCCAGTCAAAACTCCGGAACGTAGTCAGCAGGATGACGAAGACGATCGGCATGGCCGACAGCGTGTGGCCGAGGATGATGCCGGTATTAGTCGCGATCAGACCGACTTTAGCAAGCACATAGAACAACGATACGCCGATGACGATATTGGGTACAATCATCGGCAGCATGAACGACAGGAAGATCAGGCCGCCGGCCTTGCGTTGTGTGCGTGCCAGTCCATAGGCCGCCATGCCCGAGATGATGGTTGCGACAACACCTGTCACGATCGCGACCACGGCTGAACGCGCGGTTGCACCCATCCACTGATCAGAGCTGAGATAGGTCTGGAACCAGCGCAACGAAAAGCTTTTCGGTGGGAACTCAAGAAAACTCGAGCCGGAAAAAGCCATCGGTGGGAATGCCAGAACCGGCACGATCATGATTGCGATAACAACCCAAACGAACGTGGTGAAGACGCGACGGCCAAGACGCGCTGGGAACAGGCTGGCAACGAAGTCGCTGACAAACGCACCAATCTCGATCATTGCACTGCCGATGGCACCGATAACGCCGCCGCGCCGGGCTGCAGCACTATTGCCCGAGACGGCCGACATGCCGAAGAAACGGTCGTAAACGGCGATGGTAATCAGAGTCACGGCAAGAAGGAGGGTCGCAAGAGCGCCGCCAAGCCGCAGGTTGAACAGCTGCTGAACCTGGGTAATCATCATCTGGCCGATGACCGTTTCGCGTGGCGAGCCCAGGAGAGCCGGCGTGATGAAGAACCCGAGGCCCATCACGAAGATGAGTAGGCCGGCAGCGGCAACGCCCGGCATGGAAAGCGGCACGAAGATGCGCCAGAAGGACTGGCTACGGCTCGCGCCCATGGTCATGGCGGCGGGGATGAGGCGACCGTCGATCGACAGCATGGTCGGCAGCATTGTGAGGATCGCGAGAGGCAGCATGGCATGCGCCATGCCGAAGATAACCGCGCCGCGGCCGTAGAGCAGGTCGAGTTGGGTATCGAAACCCATGCCGGTCAACATCTGCGCGACAATGCCCTTGCGAGCGAGCAGCACGATCCAGGCGAAGTTTTTCAGAAGCGGGCTGACCCAGAACGGTAGCAGGACCAGCCACATAGCCATGCGCCGGCGACGTTCCGGCATGCCGGCCAGCCAGACAGCGATGGGATAACCGACCAGAAGGCAGACAATGGTGACTTGGGCAGAGATGGCGAACGTGTTGGCGAGCACCTTCACGTAGACGCCGGCCGAGAACATCTGCCGATAGACGGTCAGATCGAAAGCACCGGATCTCGGATCGATGAAGGACTGCCAGATCAGTGCGCCAGCCGGCAGGATCAGCAACAGAGCCATGTAGACAAGCCCCGGCATGGTAAGCCAGAGGCTATCCGCTCTCAGGCGCTTCCGTGAGAAGGTGTCTTTGGCGGAAAGTTCAGCCATGGATGTCCTGTTTGTTGAAATGGCCCGTCCAGCTTAGCGCAGAACCGGCCATCCATTGTCAGATAAGCGGCCTCGCCGAACAGCGAGACCTGAAGCTCAGGTGGTCGTTCCCGCTGAAAATCAGCTCAGAATCCACTGTTCGAAGCGCTGGGTTAGTTCGTCCTGATGCTCTGCCCAATAGGCAGCATTGAGAACAGCCAGGCCCTTGATGTTGGCGGGTGCCGTCGGCAAAAGCTGAGCCTTTTCCGCGCTTAGATGCTCGTAGGCCTTCATGTTGGTCGGGCCACAAGCCAGGATGCCCGTGTAGGCTGCCTGACGTTTTGCATCCAGGCACCATTCGATGAACTTGCGGGCAAGATCGGCCTTTTTGGTGTTGCCAGCAATGGTCCACCCATCGATGTTGAACAGGCCGCCATTCCAGACGATGCCAGCCGGTGCGCCGGCATTGATGGCTGCTTGTGCGCGTGTCGACCAGGTCGACATCATGTCCAGTTCGCCATTCTGAAGAAGCTGGGTTGCATGAGCGCCCGAGGTCCACCAGATGTCGATGCTGGACTTGACGTTGTCGAGGCTCTTGAAGGCGCGATCGACGTCGAGCGGATAGAGTTTGTCGAGCGGAACGCCATCAGCGAGCAATGCCATTTCCAGCGTCGTAACTGGGCTGCGCCACATGCCACGGCGGCCTTTGAAAGCTTTGGCGTTCCAGAAATCGGCCCAGCTGGTCGGAACCGTCTTCATGGTGTCCTTGCGGTAAGCCATGGCGAGCGCGAAGATCGCGACGCCGGCGAAATCCGGTTCGAACGTGTGCGGGGCGAAGTCCACCTTGTTGGGAATTTCGATGTTAAGGGGCAACATATAGTTGTTGCCGAGCTTGCGAATGCGCAGCACGTGTTCCGGCGTCATTAGGGCGACGTCGAACAGCTTGGTGTCGGTATCGATCGCCATCTTGTACTGCGGGATCGGATCTGGCTCGTTGGTGTTGGTCTGTATAGTAACACCCGTCTCGGCGGCAAAGGTGTCGTAGAAGGCAACCTTAAAACCTTCGTAGAAGGCGCCGCCCATGTCGCGTACGACCAGCGTTTCGCCGGCAAATACCCGGTTGCCCTTCAGAATGACCGGAGCTGCAAGCGCCATCGCGGCAAGCCCGGTCGTCGTCTTCATGAAACCACGGCGTGATACATTGTTATTCATTTTTACCCTCCGGCGTTTTTATTTGGCCTTCATCAACCCTACTCTTCCCGTCGCGATGGCTTCGGTAAATTACATTTTTCCGTGCATCTGCTTTGGGACAAACGAAGCAAACCGCCGGCGGCTTGTGCAAAACCGAATGCAAGCCTCGGCAAGCACTGCATCGCACAGGGCAAGCTGGGTTTCCTCGATGAATTCGTCCGGGCGGTGCCCCTGATCCATGCTGCCGGGGCCGCAGATCACCACTGGAACGTCCAGCGCCTGCGCAAACAGACCCGCCTCCGTGCCGAAGCTGACACGGCAGTCCCTCGCTCCCTTCGGCAGGCAGGAGGCAAAGGCCTGCACCACCGGATGACTGCGATCGATAGAATGGCCCGGATAATTGCCGGTGATCTCGATGTCGATCGATGCCTCCTTGAAGCGATCCTTATGGGGGGCCACGGCTGCCGCGCCGGCCTTGCGGACCTGCTCGGCAAGAGCAAGCGGATCGTCGGCCGCCATCATGCGGCATTCCATCAGTAGTTCCGCTTGATCCGGCACCAGATTGACCGCGGTTCCACCCGACAGCTTACCGACATGCACCGTTGCGTAAGGCACCGAGTAACCGGGTTCACGCGAACCTCGGGCTTCGATCTCGTCCTGCAATTTCCGCAGGCCGGATACGAAGTCGGTGGCGATATGCAGCGCATTGAGTGCAAGCGGCGCTTCGGCGGAATGGCGCGGAACGCCTCGGGCCTTGACGTGAAAAGCCATCTTGCCCTTGTGGCCGAGACCAAGCTGCATCGATGTCGGCTCGCCGACGACGATCAGGTCGGGCAGGATGTCCCGCCCTACAATTTCTTCAAGCATCGGCCTGACGCCGACGCAGCCGATCTCCTCGTCATAGGAGATGGCAAGCCATAGCGGAGCGGCCAAGCTTCTGACATCGATTGCCTCGGCCAGCGCCATGGCGGAAGCGACAAAGCCTTTCATGTCGGTCGTGCCGCGCCCGTAAAGCCTGCCATCTTTCCGGGTCAGGTTGAAAGGGGGAACGGTCCAGTCCTGCCCGGCGACCGGCACCACGTCGACATGTCCCGAGAGCATCAGCCCTCCCGGCACATCAGGCCCCAGACGCACCAGAAGTGCCGCCTTTTGCCCGCTCGTATCATAGAAACGCTCGCAGACTGCACCCGCATTCGCCAGCGTCGCCTCAATCTCCTCGATCAGCGGCAGGTTCGTCTCGGAACTGACCGTGGGATGAGCGACCAGGCGCTCCAGCCAATCCTCAGTCGAGGTCACAGTTTTGACTCCGCTCCGTCCATCGCCGCGTTGATTTCGGAGATCAGTCCGGCAACCTCGGCCTCCGGAATGGAGACACGAAGACGGCGTTCGAGCGAGGTGAAGATGCCGAAGAACGAATTCGAGCAGTGGTTGAGCATGCGCATCGCATCATCTTTCGAAATATTGCAGCGGTTCGTCAAATAGGCGCAGATGTGCTCGCAGGCGATGGCATTCGGCAGGACGTAGGCCGGCTGGGTATCGTAGGCGATGCGACAGAACGGCAGGACCGAAGGCTTGATCGTCAGATCGGCGACCAGCTTTGGATCGCGCGAAGAGGCGCCGATGACCAGCCGAGCATCAACGCCTTCCAGCACCCAGCGCCCAAGCGCCGGATCCCAGATTGTCAGATCCGAACCCTTGATGATGATTTCGACCCGCTTGCTTTCGCCCGGCGCCAGCACCTGCTTGGCAAAACCCTTGAGCTCCTGCGGTGAACGCTTCAGCCGCTTGCCCGGCGCCTGCAGATAAAGCTGCGCGACTTCTGCACCGGTCCGGTCACCCGTATTGGTGACGGTGAAGGCGACGGTGATCGCGTCTTGAAGCCCAATCTGCGGCGATGAAACCGTCAGGTCGGAATAGGCAAAGCTGGTATAGCTCAGGCCGTAGCCGAAGGGGAACAGCGGCTCGATTTCGCGCAGATCATAAGCGCGATAGCCGACATGAATGCCCTCGCCATAGATATGTCGACCGTTTTCACCCGGATAATGCAGGAAGCCGGGCACGTCAGCCAGGCGCTTCGGGAAGGTGACGGACAACTTGCCGGATGGATTGACCCTGCCGGTCAGCACGTCGGCGACGGCACCGCCCATGGCCTGGCCGGAGTAGAAGGTGACGAGTACCGCCTTCACCACATCGACCCACGGCATTTCCACCGCATCCGGGCAGGCGATCACCACCGCCACTTTTTCCGAGGCCGCCGCGAGGGCTGCGATCATCGCATCCTGACCGGGGCCGAGCGCCAGCGTGGTGCGGTCGGAACCTTCACCATCATATGCGCCCTCGGTCGAGGTGTAGACCAGAACCAGGTCCGCCTTGGCCGCAAACGCCAGCGTTTCGGTATCGGCTTCCTCGCGGAACGTCAGGACGTGGTTCCTTCCCAGAGCCTGTTCCAGTTGCTCCAGCGGCTGGTCGACCATGGTCGGAATCGTCGTCGCACAACCCGAACCCTGGATGACCGGAGTGCCGGCATCGCGACCGACAACCAGAATATTCTTCATGTCGGGCCGGATAGGCAGCAGACCTCCGTTGCGCACGAGAACCATCGAGGCTGCGGCCATCGCGCGCGCTTCGGCATGGTGCTCCTCGGCAGTATAGACCGGTAGCGGCCGGCTTGCGCCTGCGTTGCAGCGCTCGATCATCTCCAGCATGCGCCGGCACGACAGGTTCGCCACCTCGATGGGAACGGCGCCGCTGTCAAGCGCCGCGAGAAGATCCGCCTTGCGACGCGGGCTTTCCGGCATATCGAGATCACCACCCGCCATCAGCGAGGCCGGACGGTCCTTGATGCCGTGCCAGTCCGAAACGACCACGCCGTCAAAGCCCCATTCATCGCGCAGGACCCCATTGAGGAGCCAGGGGGCCTGCGAGGCCTGCACGCCATTCAGGCGGTTATAGGAGGACATGATCGTCCAGGGTTTGGACTGCTTGATGGCGATCTCGAAACCCTTGAGGTAGATTTCCCGTAACGCCCGTTCTTCAACGACGCTGTCCATCGTGGTGCGTTCGACTTCGGAATTGTTGCAGGCGAAATGCTTGAGCGAGGTGCCGACACCCTGGGACTGGATGCCCTCGATGACTGCGGCCGAGAGCTTGCCGGTTACCAATGGATCTTCCGAGTAATATTCATAGGAACGGCCGGCAAGCGGCGTGCGGCGCAGGTTGATGCCAGGCCCGAGCAGCAGATGGACGCCCATGGCGCGGCATTCCTGGCCGAGCAACACGCCAAGCCGCTGCATCAGATCCTCATCCCAGCTGTTGCCCATGGCTGAACCGTTGGGGAAGCAGGTTGCCGGCTTCATTTCGCCCCAGGCGATGGCGACGTCGCTGGCGCGCTGGTTGACCACCGACAGGAAGGCATCGAGATCCATGCCGCCGCGCTCATCGCTGTCAATCTGCGGGATCGAATAACGTACGCCATAGGTGCCATCGGTCATGACGATCGGCTTGATGCCGTAAGCGGGAACCGCCGCAGTTTTCCACATTCCGAAACCGGAAAGCAGATCGACCCTTTCCTGGTTGGTCATCCTATCGACGATGGAAGCGATCGTCTGGTCTGCGGACTGGGTCTTCTCTGGCATTCTGGACTCCATGATGCGGCACCCGCCGAATTGGTCAGGCGGCGTTCGGCGCGCACACTGTCAGCCGACGATCAAAAAGAAAAATAGGATATTCGGAACTGGCGATTAGAAAAAAGCGAGCCTAGCTCTGCCCTGTCCGACGCAGGTTGAGGATCGGAGCTTCCATGCCGGGCACGTAACTGTCGGAAATCAGATGGCTGCAGTGCTCTTCGAAAGTCCGCACCAGCCGGGTGGAGACCTGCTGGCCTACGCGGATCAGGCCAATGCGCATCGGCTTGTGATCACCCGACAGACGGAGGCCGACAAGCCCCCGGCCATCCAGCGCCGCCTTGTTCTTGGGCCGGACATTAGCGAGCGTGTAACCATACCGGCTGGCGACCATCGTGCGGATGACTTCCTGATGCTGGATCTGAGCAACAATATTCGGGTTGGCACCGGCTGCAGCGAAAAGCCCCAAGAAATAATCCCGGGACAGCGGCAGATCGAGCAAGATGAACTCATGTTCTTCCAATTCGGCAAGCGATATCGCCGAACGCTCCGCCAGTGGATCGGTCTCGGCTACCTGAACATAAGGCGGCAGTTCGGCAAGCGGGGTAAACTCGAAGCCCTCGGGGACCGACAGATCGTAGGAGAGCGCGATATCCAGCTCGGCGCGCTCCAGCCGCGTCAGCAGCGTACGATGATCCGCGACAGTCGGCCGGACCGTTACGCCGGGATAGGCAGCCTTGAAGCTCTGGCTGACTTCCGGCAGCAACATGGGCGCAAAGGTCAAAAGGCAGCCGAGCGACAGAGTTCCGCGAATCTGGTCTGTCGCTTCGGACGCCGCCGTATAGAGGCTCTGCGCCTGCTCGATCACTGCCTTGGCTTGGAGCAGCAGTTTCTGGCCGGCCGGTGTCAGTGACAGACCCTGTGCGTGGCGCCGCAGGAAAAGCTGGGTGTTAAGCTCGATTTCCAGCTGCGAAATCGCGGTGGAGATGGAGGGTTGCGAAACACGGATGCGATCCGATGCCAGCGTGATGGAACCGGCCTCGGCGGTGGCAATGAAATATTCAAGCTGACGCAGTGTGAAACGCATTTCAGGCCCCGATGCCAAATGTCACGCCCGAAGGCCGACGGGTAAGCCCATGCCAATGCGAAGGGATGGATGCCAGCTTATTATTTGCGCTTTTCCAAAATGTAAATGTTCTCCTGCAGTCTGACTTGGCAACAGCGCTTCGCCGCGCCGCTTGCCCTGCTTTCGCCAATCCTAACCAGTGCTGCAACAAATCGTAATTTTCCGAATGCCAACCGTTCGATAGAGCGGAACCATAGCTGACGCCGTTCGGCGGGTCTTGGCGAAACAGAAAAGGGCGAGTGCATGTCAGTCGAGAAGATCCATACGTTGGTTGTCGGCGCCGGCCAGGCAGGTGTGGCCATGAGCGAACACTTAAGCCGCAACGGCGTCGACTACATCGTGCTGGAGCGCGGCCGCATTGCCGAACGCTGGCGTTCGATGCGCTGGGATTCGCTCGTTGCCAACGGTCCCGCCTGGCACGACCGCTTTCCCGGAATGGATTTTCCCGGCCACCCGGATGCATTCGTGCCGAAGGATGGCGTTGCCGATTACTTCGAAGCCTATGCCGACATGCACAAGGCGCCGATCCGCTGCGGTGTCGAAGTCACCAAGGTCGAACGGCTTGAAGACCGCCCCGGCTTCAGCGTCGAAACATCCGACGGCGCGATCGAAGCCTTCAACGTCGTCGTCGCCACCGGACCATTCCAGAGCCCGAGCATTCCGCCGATCGTGCCCGCGGATACCGGCGTCACGCAGATGCATTCGAGCGAGTACCGCAATCCCTCCCAGCTTGCAGACGGCGCCGTGCTGGTCGTCGGCGCCGGTTCGTCTGGCGTCCAGATCGCGGAGGAGTTGATGCTTTCCGGCCGCAAGGTCTACTTATCCATCGGCCCGCATGACCGCCCTCCCCGCGCCTATCGCGGCCGCGATTTCGTCTGGTGGCTCGGCGTTCTCGGCAAATGGGACGCGCAGGCGCAGGCCCCCGGCTCGGAGCATGTGACCATTGCCGTCAGCGGTGCGCACGGCGGCGAGACAATCGACTTCCGCCGCCTGGCATCGCAAGGCATGGTGCTTGCCGGCATGACCACCGCATACCGTGAGGGATCGGTTTCCTTTGCCGACGATCTTGCACGCAACCTCGATCGCGGCGACCAGAATTACCTGTCGTTGCTCGACGAGGCAGACGCATTTGTCGCCCGCAACGGTCTCGATCTTCCACAGGAGCCGGCTGCACGTATCCTCGGGCCTGAGGTCGATTGTGTCATCAACCCGCTGCGCGAGCTGAACCTGCGCGGGGCCGGTGTCACCACCATCATCTGGGCGACGGGCTTTGTCTCGGACTATAGCTGGCTGAAGGTCGATGCCTTCGACGTGGCCGGTCGCCCCAAACACCAACGCGGCGTCTCGGCAGAAAAGGGCATCTATTTCCTCGGCCTCCCTTGGCTTTCTGGCCGCGGCTCGAGCTTCATCTGGGGCGTATGGCACGACGCCAAACACTTGGCCGACCACATCCTCATCCAGGACAATTACCTCGCCTACACGCCGAAATCCTGATGGACCGGCAGAGGCCTGCCGGCATCCCGCATGAACCATCCGATGGAGAAGAGAATGACACATACGCGCATTCGCAAGTTCAACACCAAGGAAACCTATCCCGAGCAGAAGCTCGACAACGACCTCTGCCAGGCGGTTGTCGCTCGCGGCACGATGATCTTTATGCGTGGCCAGTGCCCGCAGGACCTCGACACCGCCAAGACTATCGACAGCCATGATCCAGTCGAGCAGACGCACAAGGTGATGCAGAACATTCGCCAATTGGTGCAGGAATCCGGCGGTCAGATGGAGCATGTCACAAAACTGGTCGTCTATCTGACCGACGTTCGCCACCGCGAGGCCGTCTACCGGACGATGGGCGAATATATCAAAGGCGTCTTCCCGGTCTGCACCGGGCTCGTCGTCGTGGCGCTGGCACGACCGGAATGGCTTGTGGAGATCGACGCGACGGCCGTCATTCCGGACTGAAAGTTTTTCAAAGCGTTCGGCAGGCATTTACCGGCCGATGCACGCTGCAGACCGGAAACGTTATCCCCGTCGTCCGGACACAGGAGTTCCCATGACCTTCTCCATCGTCGCTCGCTGTGAGCAGACCGGCCAGTTCGGCGTGGCGATTTCGTCTTCATCGCCTGCGGTCGCCTCTCGATGCGCCTGGGCTCGTGCCGGCATCGGCGCGGTTGCGACCCAGAACGTCACCAATCCCGCGCTCGGACCAAGGATGCTGGACGAACTTGCAAGGGGTGCAAGCGCGGCGGACGCCGTGACCTCGGCACAACAGAGCGACGATTTTCCGAACTATCGCCAGTTGCTGGCGGTGGATGCGCACGGCGAGACCGCTATTCATTCAGGCCGAAACGCTCTCGGAACCTGGACCTCCGCCGTAGGTCACCAATGTGTTGCCGCCGGCAACCTTCTGGCCAATGACGGCGTGCCGAAGGTGATGATCGACTCATTCGAGGCCACTTCGGGTACTTTGGGTGACCGCCTGATCGCCGCGCTCAGAGCGGCCGTCGATGCGGGCGGCGAAGCCGGCCCGGTTCGGTCGGCGGGCCTGCTGATTGTCGACAAGGAAACCTGGCCCTATGCCGAACTCCGGATCGACTGGCTGGACGATGGCTGCCCGATCGCAGCGGTGGCGCGGGCGTGGGACGTCTACAAGCCGCAGGCCGGGGATTACGTGACGCGGGCACTTAACCCGCTGGCCGCTCCATCTTACGGTGTGCCTGGCGACGAGTGACGACGATCCTGTCGGGTGTTTCCTTTTGGGCGAGGCATATGAACCTCCGGTCTATTCCTTTGCTCTTGATGGGATCGAGCCGCTGGCCCGCTAAACGTCATGTTTTATTGCCTACTTAGGCGTCCAGTAGGTGGCATTGTCGGTCTATGGAACCGGCGGCTCTTAACGGTTTGATCTTTGAGTGCAGAAACTGTCTCAGGAAGAGCTACATACTGCGATCGTCGAAGACCTCCGTCGAAACCTTGCCGCGGACGCCAGCCTCCTTAAAAGTTCTCGGTTGAAATCAACACACGGGCCAAGTCTTCCACTTCGGCCCGCGCCATTAACGAGCCTGCTAGCCCCTGATTTCGACTGCTCTCCAAAACCCACAGGCACTGGATAAATAGCCAGCCCCACGCTGTATAGGCTGATAGCCTGCAACCATTTCACCGCGCTCGTCATGCGCAAAGAGAGCGAGGTTTTTGCGGCCTGATGGCCCAACATCGCTGTTGTTACTCTTTTGACAACCCAAAAATGCCGAGACCGCAGTCTTCCGGTCGGTCTTGTCCATCATTAGCCGCGTTGTTTCGAATGCCGGCTTCTTCCGCAAGTAGCCACGAAATTCGCCTACAAGAATTCGGTTTTGGACAAGCTCATGGTCGCAACTGACACGAGTGCAAGCGAGTGATCTGTTAATCACCCAAGGAAAGCGGCCGTAGATCCGCATAAACACAAAGGCGCGTCCGGCGTCGCTACCTCAACAGCATTATCAGCCCACGACCTGGCCTCTTTCGAGAAGTCGGCCCCGTCGCGGTATCCGGAAATTCAAAGGGAACGTCACTACATAAATCTGGAGGGATAAAGCATGTCGACTACAGACAGACTGCGAAGCGTAGATCCGGCGGTATTCTGGCCGGCCCTAGCGATAACAGCCGGGTTCATCTCATGGGGAGCATTGGCCCCGGATAGCCTCGCCTCGGTTACCCAGGCCACGCTTTCGGCGATCATCAACGGTTTCGGATGGGGCTTCGTTGTCTCGACGGCGTTGTTCCTGGTCTTTGCCGGCTTCCTGGCGATCAGCCGTTTCGGCAAGATCAGGCTTGGGGCTGATGACGAGCTTCCGGAATTCCGGACGGTTTCGTGGGTATGCATGATGTTCAGCGTCGGGATGGGCATCGGCCTGATGTTCTGGGGCGTTGCCGAGCCAGTTTTCCATTTTGGCGCACCGCCTCACGGGCTGGCGGTCGCGCAATCCAAGGAAGCTGCACTGCTTGCGATGAAATATTCCTATTTTCATTGGGCCCTGCACCCTTGGGCCATCTATGCGATTGTCGGTCTGGCGATCGCCTACTTTACCTACCGCAAGGGCTTGCCCATCCTGATCTCAAGCGCCTTCACCCCCCTGCTCGGCAAGGCGGTCAATGGTCCGATCGGTAAAACGATTGATATTCTTGCCGTCATCGCCACACTGTTCGGCACGGCGACGTCGCTTGGACTTGGTGCACAGCAGATCAACAGCGGTCTGAATTTTCTCTGGGGAACTGGTGAAGGGACAGGCATTGCCCTTGCGATCATCGCGGTGCTGTCGATGCTGTTTATCCTGTCGGCAGTGTCCGGGGTGGGCAGGGGCGTTCAGTTCCTGAGCAACATGAACATGGTGGTCGCCGCCGCGCTGCTGCTGTTCCTGGCTGTCGTTGGACCGACCATCTTCATCCTCAACACCTTCACCGAAGCGCTCGGCGACTACCTGGCCGATCTCGTCACAATGTCGTTCCGCACCGCCGCCTTCAGCGACGGCAAGTGGCTAGGGAGTTGGACGATCTTCTATTGGGCCTGGTGGGTGTCTTGGGCGCCTTTCGTCGGCGTCTTTATCGCCCGCATCTCAAAAGGGCGCACCATCCGCGAATTTGTCATTGGCGTCCTGCTCATTCCGAGCGGCGTAACCTTCCTTTGGTTCACCATCATGGGTGGTACGGCGCTGCATTCGGAACTGATGGGGGCTGGTGGTCTTGTCGAGGCGGTCAACAATCAGGGTGCCGCAATCTCGCTGTTTGCGCTACTCGAACAATATCCGGGAACCGCGTTCACTTCGTTCCTCGCGATATTCCTTGTTGCGATCTTCTTCATCTCGGGAGCGGATGCCGCCTCGATTGTGATGGGCATGCTGTCGTCTCATGGCACACTTGAGCCTGCACGCGGCGTCGTCGTCCTCTGGGGCGTCCTTGCAGGCGCGTCGGCCTGCGTGTTGCTGGTGATGGGAGGTTTGCAAGGCCTGCAGACCGCGTCGATCATCGCGGCAGCACCCTTCCTCGTCGTTATGGTCGGGTTGTGCATCTCCCTATGGATCGCGCTGTTGGACGACCTCGAAGGGCGCAGCAAACTGGCCCCACCCCTGCCCGAGGGCCCGCCTTTAGGCGAAGCACTCGCGGCTGAGTAGGTCACCGCTTTGCCACCCAAGCAACTAACCAATCGCACCCTAAACTGAGTTTCAGGTGCGATTGGCAGGAAGCGCGCGCGGGTTAAATTCACCCCCTGCCACGTTTCATCCTGACCCACGCGAGGCATTGCTTACAATGACCCACGATGCTCAAGCCGTCGAAGACCACATCCGCGAAACCGAGAATGGATCGCGCTTAAAAGGAACATCGAGCGAGAAGATATGGTACTCGATCACTTGCCGTGAACAGAGACCTCTATCATGCGACGATGCGCTTCGATCACCGGCTCGAGTAGGCTCCGTGAAACCTCCGTCGGAAGATCGAGCCTGGTATGGCAGCTCCAATTGACCCCTAAGCAGGCGAAAGCCTTTTTGTAACTTTTCTGTACGATCGTGGATAATTCACCCGCTTCCGATAATACGCACTGCGGATCGTCCAATCCTGGCAAACCGGCAAAAGCTGCCCCTGCCGCTTCGTGCAAAGCGGGCGTCACCATGCAAATTCGGTTGAAATCCGCAACGTCAAGCATTCGACCACCACGAATTTCTGTTCGAGCGCGAGAAGCTAGTCCCGCGCCAAAATGTGCCCAAACATCTGTCTTATCGGGTGCGGGCGCGAGGTCTAACACCGCGTGAGTCCCTGCAAACCTCAGCTCATGGGCTCCGCTGTTCATCAAGAACAAGGAGTGCGCGGGAAACGCTCTTGGCAGCCACCGGGCGATCTCAAGAAAACCTGCCGTACCAGTGCCGCGCTCGACCGAGCATGTGAAGAACCCAGATCGAGGAGTGGACAACGCAATCCATCGATCGCCACGAGCCATCCGTGCGACCAACGTCGGACTATCGCCCGTTTCCACGTCTCCAGTTAGGTAGAGCCTTACAGGTTGTCCGGCAGAAGCCATCGCCGCGTAGCTAGGCAAATCAAGCGGACGGCCAATGGCCACGGGCAACGGAACGAACGGCCGGTCCGCATAAGAGTTCAGGCCGACAATCTCGCCGGTCGGGCCGAACGGCAGAATGATTGCAGCCAGAGCGTCGGCTTTTGTAACCGCTTCTAAGAGTGGTCCAACGGCTGACGTCCAGATCGCGGCATGACGACCATAGGGCAGCAGAATGACGGCGATGCGGCCCGCCGCTCTTTGTGCGTCAGAAAGGCTATGAACCATCGCCAATCGCCCCTCCACGCCATGCTCCGGCGTTGGGAAAACAACGGGCTGAGGGTAGACCTCAATCGAGGAGCCCTGTCCTACCAGCTCACATCGACGCGAGCGAAATGTCGGCACAGGAACGGGTATCGTCTCCAGCTGATATCCAGCCTTGGAAAGCTCGCCAGCGATCCAGCTTGCTGTGGCGTGATCCCCAGCACTGCCGGCCGCCTTGTCCCCAAAGCCGGCGTGGGTGAGAAGATCATCCCACAAGCGATTGCCATCCAACATCACTCGCATTGCCTCACTTGTACATTTCTGTCGCGCGCTTGAGCATTTCGGCTCGAACCGTCGCGTCCTCCTGCGTGCCGAGCAACGGAGCTTGCAGAAAATCTTTGACGTTAGGAGGATACCGATCCTCAAGACCGGCAACCGTCGGGCGCCGTGCGGAACCTGCATAAATGAGTTGGGCTTTGTCAGAGAGGAAGAAATTCAAGAGCACCCGGGCAGCATTGGGATGGGGCGCGTTCTTGACAACGGCTCCATCGAAGTTGCCATAAACAACACCCTCGGACGGAAGAATGACTTCAAGAGGCAAACCCTTGTTCAGTAGCGTATCGGGCAGAATGAAGGGAATGTAGATCGGGTACTCACCGCGTGCGACACGACGAGGGCTGTCTCGAATTTCACGAGTGAAGGCGGGCTTGTTTTCAGCAAGACGCTTTTGATAATCCTCGCCGAGTTTGTCGTAGGTTACCGCAAAAAACAGGCCGCCGCCTCCAACGGAGCGAAAATCGTCGGATAGGATCTTGCCCTTCCAAGCAGGATCCGCGAGATCTGCCCAGCTTTTCGGGCGTTTCTCCTTCGGCACTGAAGCATTGACCACGATACCCATGCTTTGCGAAAAGATCGGCAGCCTCAGCTCGCTTCCTGCAAAGTCGGGCGCTAGCCGAGTTGCATTGGGTATGGCACCGTGTTTATCGAGCACGCCCATCGCCTCGAGCGACACGGAACCTCCGCTGAAGGACATGTCCGCGACACCTCGGTTGGTCGCCAGTTCGAGGCGCAGCTTCTCAAATAACTCGCTCCCTCGAAGTTCGAGCTTCAGCGCCTTGATCCCGTATTCGTCCGTGAATGCAGACAAGATCTCGTCAAGCTGAGGAACGCCGACCTGCGACGTGTACAACGTGACAGTTCCTTCCTTCTTCGCCGCCTTGACAACGTCCTCCCAGGGTTGTTGAGCATCGGCAACAGTCGCCAAACCTATGGCCAGGCTGGCCAAGGCAAAGCTTCTCAACATTTTCGAAATCATCACGTCCTCCTCAAGATGATGCGTCTGCACGATTGAACAACAGGACAGCCAGGTTGTTTATCTGGATGGTGCTTTCAGCTGGTTTCTTCCAGCGCGACTTCTGGATTGTCGGCATAACTATCGGTCTTCTGCAGAGATCTGTTTTGCGAACGAAGTGTCGCTCGCAGATCTTTAAGTTCTCGGTGTCTCCTTCACCGGCAGGTTCCGTTCGTTCTTGGTATCCTCCCGAATCTGCCGTCGTCTACGACACCTCAATCTTACGAACGCCAGGTAGCTCCGAGAAGGCAGCAATATGCCAAGAGTGCTTTCGCAAAGACAGAAAGATCCGGATTCGAGTCCCTCTATGTCGCCGATGAGGTAGCTCTCAGCTTTGCCGATTTGAGAAAGATGTATCACTCACTAAGGCTGTTTACTCCGAACCGGGAGCCGGTAACCTGACCGCGAGACTGGGAGGCAAGACGTGGAGAACAATGAACTCGTTGCGGTGCGGCTTCTGGACCGACCCATCATCGTGCCCGCCATGTCGCCGCGGATCGGGACTAACATCAATGGACCGAGCCTGATCAGGGTCCCTTCTTGGGTAGAGCGCCCCCTTGGACGTTACTATCTCTATTTTGCCCATCATCGAGGAGATCATATCCGCCTTGCATATGCAGATCGTCTGACAGGCCCGTGGATTATCTACGAGGAGGGAACGCTTCCGCTTTCGAAATCCGGTTTCACCCACCATTTGGCGTCCCCAGAGATCGTCATTGATCATCAAAAGAAGCAATTCCGCATGTTTTTTCACGGCGGCGACGAGATCAAGAATCAGTTTACACGCTTGGCGATATCGCCTGATGGCATCCACTTCATAGCCCAACCTGACAATCTGATGAACCCGTATGCCCGGTTATTCACTCACGGTCCTTGGGTGTACGCGATTACGATGCCAGGGCAGATTTATCGGTCATCTGACGGAATCTCTGGATTTAGTGCTGGGCCTATGCTGTTTACGCGTCATATGCGTCATTCCGCAGTATGGATAGAAGACAATGTCCTTCACGTGGTCTATAGCAATCGAGGCGATGCTCCCGAGTGCCTGCTGTACGCACAAGTCCTGCTCAACGGAGAATGGTTGACGTGGCGGGAAGGGCCCTCAAGGATCTTACTTAGGCCAGAGCGGGATTGGGAAGGCGGACGGCTTCCCATCGAACCATCGGTGATTGGTCCTGCAGATGAACCTGTAAGGCAACTTCGTGATCCAGCGGTCTACGAAGAAGATGGAAGGCGTTACCTGATCTATTCGGTCGCCGGGGAAGCTGGGCTTGCTCTGGCGGAAATCCATAGCCGTAAGCTCGAACCAGAATGAAGACCTTAGCGTGGGACCGGGCGCAGTCGCGTTCACCCCTATGCCTTTACGGGCATAGTCAAGCGCTGCGCATTTTGTCATTCCAACCAGGCCCCATTTGATTGATCCGTAAAAGGAATTGCCGGCCCCCGCCCACAATTCCGCCAATCGTTCAGCATCGCGGCGATTTCGTGTTTCATACACAGGAAGGCGCCCTTGAGATTGGTTGCGAATATTCGCTGGAAATCTTCCAGTTCGTGGAGTGGCTTCCATATCCCTTCCGACGCCTGCATTGTTAAACGCGCCGTCAAGACGACCGTTCTTGCCGGACAGCGGAGTGTCTCTTTCCTGAAGCAACCTTCAACGCGCGACCGCATACGCCGCGATAAAAATCGCCATCCTATGACGCCTAGCCTTGTATCAGCCACGATCCATGCCATATGTAGGTACGTACCTACATGGGAGTGCATTACCATGTCTACCCTCACAAGCCGTGAACTCAATCGTGATGTCAGCAGCGCCAAGAAAGCCGCGCAAAATGGACCTGTGATCATCACGGACCGGGGCAGGCCTTCGCACGTGCTGATGACCTATGACGACTTCAAGCGTCTTTCTGGCAAGCGTCGCAGCCTGATCGAAACTCTGTCCATGCCCGGACTTTCGGAGATCGATTTCTCGCCCGAGCGTGTCGAGATTGTTTCGCGCGCCGTGGATCTGTCTTGACCTATCTGCTCGACACCAATGTCGTCTCCGAACTGCGCAAGATCGGCGACGGCAGGGCCGACGCCAATGTGGTCGCGTGGGTCGGACGGGAAGATTCGGTATCCTTTTTTCTCTCGGCGATCACCATCCTGGAACTGGAGCGCAGTATCCTTGGCGTGCAGCGTCGCGATGCCCGGCAAGGCGCACGGTTGCGGACCTGGCTGGACAACCATGTCCGTCCTGAATTTGCCGGCCGGATAATATCCATCGACGATGCCGTCGCGACACGCTGCGCCCATCTACATATCCCCGGCAGGCGCAATGAAGTCGATGCCCTGATTGCTGCGACAGCACTCATTCACGGACTGACGGTTGTCACCCGCAACGTCAAGGACTTCGAGGGGACGGGCGCGATCATCGTCGACCCCTGGCTGGGTTGATTTTACTGCGTGCGCTTGTGAGGTCATATATCTGCTAAAACGGCACCGCCTGTCGCCACGCCATAACGTCCGATAATTGCCTTATCGGACGCATTGCTCTTCAAGTTGAGAATGGCCCAAATCGTCGATCGAGCACCGAAAAATCCCTCGAGAAGAGCTTTGAACCGACTGACACCACGGCGCTGGGGACGATGTATGCAGGCGGCCGATGACGGTCGAAACATCCGCCCTCCCCTATCGCCGATGGGCATACGCCGGCGCTTCACGCCAAACTCGCTAGCCGCGTTCGTGGTTAGATTGAGGCCGCAAACTCTGCCAAGACCCGCAAAGCTTACGCCTCGGACTGGTAATATTTTGCCGCCTGACCGCAACGTCCCCATGGCCGTAAGCAGGCCCGAAACCAAAAATGGCGGACCGAAGCCCGCCATTCCTATCTCGGCAGTACCAACCTCGCTTACTTGGCGTTCGGGTCCTTGATCTTCGGGAAGGTCGCAAATTCGACGTTGTAGAGTTCGCCGTTCACTTCCTTGACTTCGCGCATGTAGATGTCCTGGATGATATCGCGGGTGACCGGATCGATGGTGATCGGGCCGCGCGGGCTGACCCAAGTGGCACCCTTCATGGCTTCGATGAGCTTGGTGCCGTCGGTATCGCCATTGGTCTTCTTCAGGGCCATATAGGCGAGCGTCATGGCGTCATAACCGCCGACGCCCATGAAATTCGGGCGCATGTTGTTAGCGGCCTTCTTTACCTGGGCGACAAAAGCCTTGTTTTCCGGGCTGTCGTGCAGGGCCGAATAGAAATGGCCGGTGATGACACCCTTGGCGACCGCGCCCATGCCGTTCAGCAGGTCGTCGTCGGTAACGTCGCCGGTGGCAATCAGCTTGATGCCGGCGTCGGCCAGGCCGCGGTCGACATACTGCTTCATGAACTGCGCACCGATGCCGGCCGGCACGAAAACGAAGACCGCGTCGGGCTTGGCGTCACGGACGCGCTGCAGGAAGGGGGCGAAATCCGGGTTCGCCAGCGGAACGCGGATCGCCTCGACGATCGTGCCACCGTCTTTCTTGAACTGGTTGGTGAAACCCTGCTCGATATCGATCCCCGGGCCGTAATCGGAGACCAGCGTCACCACCTTCTTCAGGTTGTTCTGCACCGCCCAGGTGGCCACCGGAACGGCGGACTGCGGGCCGCCCATCGAGGTGCGGACGTAATACTGCGACTGCGGCATGATCGCCGAGGTCGTGGCCGAGGTGATGATCGCCGGGATCTTCGCCTGGTTGAGAACCGGCGCCACCGACATGGCGAGAGGCGTCAGACCGAAGCCCATCAGCATCTTGGCGCCGTCATTGACAACGAGTTCCTGGGCGATGCGGCGGGTCTGGTCGGCGACGCCGCCATCGTCGCGCAGCACGACTTCGATCTTCTTGCCGGCGACGGTATCGCCGTTCAGCGCCATATAGGCCTTCACACCCGCCTCGACCTGGCGGCCGGTGGACGCGAATGGGCCGGTCATCGGCAGAATAAGGCCAATCTTGACCGTTTCCTGCGCGGACGCCGGAATGGCAACGAGGCCGCCCATGGCGAGACCGGCCGCAGCCATCAATGTTCTTCTGGTAATCATTCTCTTTCCTCCTCAAAGACGAACTGTTCTCAAAGCTCCTGGTGACGGACCGCATCCTCCTTGCGGCGTCAGGCCCATCACAGCCTGTCGGATATATCGGGGACATCACAACCAACAGTCAACGGGCGTGCTGGCTTGGCGTCCGACTATTTTCCGCTTTCATTTCGCCGGCTGAGCGTGACCACGCATTTCCCGGTCGTTTCCGACAGTTGGGGCGAGGCTTCACAAAAGTGTGTATACATAGCTGCTTCTTACGCCGCGCTTTGCCAAAAACTGCCGCTGAAAGCGACCAACTTCGATCCGGAGATCGAAACCGTAAGAAAACCGAGGTAAAAAGGAATTCCATGCCCAACCAAGAAAACCGCCGGCCTGCCTGCTCCCCCTCCATGCCGTTCTACCAGCAATAGATCTGTATACATTGCCTGTCAATATTAGCCTTTTGGGCTGAGAGACCTATTTACCCGGGCGCAACTTCTCAACCTAGCTATCTTCTCTTTTCTTCGATCAGTCGTTCCAGGGCCTGGACCGCCAGCGGATAACCTGCAGCCCCGAGACCGGCCATCACCGTCGTCGCTGTCATTGAGACGTAGGAGTTGTGATAGATTTGTTCACGGCGATGGATGTTGCTGATGTGAAACTCGATGATCGGGCCCTTGAACATCTTCAATGCATCGAGGAGCGCCAGCGATGTGAAGGTGAAGGCGGCGGGGTTGATGATGATCCCCGCACCCTCGTCGATCGCCTCATGCACCCAGTCGATCAGCTTTTCCTCGCTGTTGGTCTGGCGGAATTCGACCGGGCGTCCGCCCGCCGCCTCGCGGCACCCCGCCTCCACTTCTGCAAGTGTCGTGGTTCCGTAGATCTCCGGCTCGCGTTTCCCGAGCCGATTGAGGTTCGGACCGTTGAGAATATAGATCGGTTTCATAGGCTCACCCCTGATAACCCATTAGGCGCGGAAGCCAGAGGACGACGTCCGGCACGAAAGTGATGATGACGAGGCTGACCACCATCCAGAAAAGGAAGGGTACCGCGTCCTTGATGATGTCCTTCACCGGCACGCCGGAGATGTTCGTCATGATGAAGAGCAGCAGCCCGTAGGGCGGCGTCACAAGGCCGAGCATGATGTTGACGACCACCACGACCCCAAAATGCACCATGTCGATGCCGAGCGCCTGGGCGGTCGGAATGAAGACCGGCACGATGATCAGGAGGATCGCTGTGCCTTCCAGCACGCAGCCGAGCAGAAGCAGCAGGATGTTGACGAGGATGAGAAAGCCGGTGGGTGTCAGGTCCCAGCTGGTCAACAGCACCCGAAGAGCGTCCGGAATATTCTCGATCGTCACGACATAGTTGAAGACCAAAGAGCCGGCGATCAACATGCCGATCGACGCTGTCGACTTGGCGCTGAGCAACAGCGAATCGTAGAAGGCTCCGAAACTGATGCTCCGGTAGATGACCAGCGAGATGACCAGCGCATAGGCAGCCGCGAGCGCGGCGGCTTCGGTCGGGGTCGTAATACCGGAATAGATGCAGCCGAGCAGCACGACCGGCATCATCAACGCCGGGAAGGCCCGCCAGGTGATGCGGGGAATATCCCGTAGCGGCACCGGATCTTCGACCGGGAAATTTCTGCGCCGCGCGGTAATCGCCACCTGCATCATTTGCAGGCCGGCCATCAGCAGGCCAGGCACCATCCCGGCGAGGAAGAGATAGCCGATCGAGGCGTCCGATACGAGCGCGTAGATCACCATCGGGATCGACGGCGGAATGATCGGGCCGATGACGGAAGTGACGGCCGTCAACGCCGCGGCATAGCTTGGCGTATAGCGCCCGTCCCGCGTCATCATGTTCTGCATCATCCGGCCGCTGCCGGCGGCATCGGCGATCGCCGACCCCGACATGCCGGCGAAGATGATGCTCTGCACCACGTTGACCTGCGCCAGCCCGCCACGGAAGCGGCCGACCAGCACGTTGCAGAACGCCAGCAGCCGTTCGGTCATCGAGCCGATATTCATGAACTCCGCGGCCAGCACGAAGAGCGGCACAGAGAGGATGACGTAATTCGAATACATGCCGTTCAGGAACTGCTCGGCCACCGTGCCCATGTCCGCGCCGGCGAGGAGCAGATAGAGGATCGAGCCGCACATCATGGAAAGGCCGATCGGCAGGCCAAGGAAGGCGAGCGCCGTGATGGCGACGATCGCGATCGAAAAGGGGCTTGTGAGGTTCATACGCCCGAGCCCGCCTTGGTGGGATCAAAGGCTTCAGGCGCCTTGCCGCGAACCGCGAGCACCCCGAGCCATATGTAACGCACGATCATCGCGACGGCGAAGACGATGTAGATGGAATAGAGGTAATCGAAGCGGATTTTCAGATAAGCGGTGCTTTCCACCTTCATGAAGGTAACATAGTCAATCACTGCCGGAAGAGAGATGCCGAACATGACGACCAGCGCCATCGCGCATATGGTCTGCATGATCCGCCGCGCCTTATCGCCAGCGCCTGCCCAGAAAAAGTCGAAGCGGATCTCCTCCACTTCCCGCACCACGAACGCAGCGCCGAACAGCACGATCCAGATCCACAACACGACGCTGATCTCGTTGGTCCAGCCGATCGACAGGTTCAGGATGTAACGGAAGATGATCTGCAGAACGAAGGCGACAAACATGCCGAGTAGCATCAGCGCCAGGAGATTTTCGGCGCGGCGCCGCAGCCAGCCGCCGGCAGCGATAAGTTTCGAATTCATTTACCCCCTCCCCCGGAGGTTCAGCCACCAGGCCGGGCGTTTCGCCGCTCCGGCCCGCCGCTGCATTTGTGAGGAGCCCGCCCTTGGGCGGACTATTTCAGATGGCTGCGACCTTTTCGAGGACGCCTTTCGGCCAAGACTTGGCAAGATCGGAGGCCAGGTATTTCTCCTGGGCAAATTTGCGGAAGGCGGCGATGTCCGGCTCGTAAATATTGAGGCCGGCTTTCTTGAATTCGTCGACCAGCGTCTTCTCCTGCGCAAGGTGCTGGTCCTCGCTCCACTTCATCGCCTTGTCGGCAGCAGCCTGGAAGGCCTTCTGCTGATCGGCGCTCATGCCCTTCCAGATCTTGCTGGAAATGGTGAGCAGGTCGTAGCCGATGAGGTGCGAGGTCATGACGATCTGCGACATGACTTCATAGAACTTCATGTTCTTGACGTTCGGCAGCGGATTGTCCTGGCCGTCGATCGCGCCGGTCTGCAGACCGGTATAGACTTCGGCATAAGCCATCGGCGTGGGGTTGGCCCCGAGCGCGGCGCCGAGGAACTGCCATGCATCGCCACCCGGCATGCGCAGCTTGATACCCGCCATGTCTGCGGGCGTGGTAATCTTCTTGTTTGGCTTCAAACCGATCTGCCGGGCACCGAAATAGGTCGGACCAAGAATATGAACGCCGAGTTTCTCGTCGGCCATCTTCTTGAATTCGGCGCCGACCTCGCTCTGGAAGAACTTGGTCACATGCTGCGCATCGCGGAACAGATAGGCAGAGGTGAGCACCGACCATTCCGGGATCTGGTTGGATATATCCTGCGGAGCGATATTGCCCATCTGCAGATTGCCGCGCTGGATGGCGACGAGTTCGGTGCCCTGCTTGAAGAGGTTGCCGCCGTAATAAGGCTCCAGCTTGTACGAGCCGGCAATCGCCTCGGCGAACATCTTGGTCATCTGGGCGCGAATATCCTGCTCGGAAAATACCGCGGAAAATTTCAGGACCGGCTTGTCCTGTGCCAGCGCCGGCACAGACAGGGCGGCAGTTGCCAATGTGGCGCCGAGAAAGTGTCGGCGGGTCAGATCGAATGTCATGGGCTGGTTCCTCCTCCTCACGGCGCGCCGCTTACCTGCGACGAAGCCTCCCTTGTGCAGGCCATTCCTCCCGAGAACGTTGCACCTCTATATTGTACGAAATAGTTCGTATAAGTCAATTCCGCCTTTGCCTGACTTTTCGAGGTTTCAGACATGAAACAGAAAACAGCATACTAACAGAACTATATCCTATATTTTCCTTTTCATCAGCTATATACGATCAGCTCAAAGGGGGAAACATGCTGAAATCGGAAAAAGAGGCAGCCCAGACGATCGGCGAGACCGTATTCCGGCGGATACGCCAGGATATCATTTCCGGCGCACTGCCCCCCGGTTCCAAAATCAGGCTGGAGCAGACCAAGGAGCGCTATTCGGTCAGCGTCTCGACGCTCAGGGAAATATTGAGCCGGCTCACGACAGAGAACCTCGTTATCGCCGAAGGGCAGCGTGGGTTCGAGGTGAGCCCTGCGTCCCGGCAGGAACTCCTGGAACTGGCGGATCTTCGCATCCTGCTTGAAAGCCATGCGATCGGCCTCTCCTTCGCAACGGGAGATCTCGACTGGGAAGCGCGGATCGTCGCGGCACATCACAAGCTTTCGGCGATCGAGCGCCAGCTTCTCGAGGGCGATGCCTCACGCACGGTCGATTGGGTACGTTACGATTGGGAATTTCATCAGGCGCTCGTCTCGGCCTGCAATTCCCAAACGCTGATGGCGACGCTCTCGTCCGTCTTCGACCGCTTCCTGCGCTACCATCTGCTGGCCGAAAGTTTTCGCGGCAAGCCGGTGGTGGACGACCACCGGCGGCTTTTCGAGCTTGCCATGAAACGCGATGTCGAAGGGGCGCAGGACATACTGACGCGGCATGTCCGCAACGGCACCGAACATGTTTTGAAAAGCGGCCGTATCCGGTGATTTGGCCGCAAATCAGCATCAGATCCTGGTGAGACGTTCGGCCAAGACGAGACGACTTCCCCGAGGCCCAGCAATTGATGATCCGGGGCCGGCAGGCGACCGTAGCGGATCAGATGGCAAAACTGTTGGAGAGGCGGTCCAGATCTTCCGAGATCGCAGCCGCGGCCGACTGCAGGATCGGGGCGTAGCGTTCGCAAGCCTCCCGTTCCGAGCCGAAGGCCGACGTGAAGTAGGTCAGTCCTATGCTCGCCAGGACCCGCCCGCCCTGGCCGATGATGGGAACGCCGATGGTGTTGGAGTTCTTTGGCTCTACAAGCGACGACCGGGTGGCATAGCCGTCTCGATGAACCTTGCCGATAACCCGCTTCAGTTCGGCTGGATGATGGCTGAGCGCGTTCTCCGGATCATCCGACCTCTTCAGCACGTCGATGATCAGGTCGAATTCATCCTTGTCGAGGAAGGCCAGGTAAGCCAGCCCCAGTCCGCGCGTAAGCAGACAGAGGCGCTTGTTGACCGTACTGTGAAACGGCGAAATAAAGCTGTCCGGCACCGTGCTGAAGCGCACCACCATCCCGTCGTAGTCGGGCAGGGCAATCGCTATCGGCCATTTGTGCTTGCGGGTCATTGCGATGGCCCAGGCGCGCCCTGCTTCCACGACCAGCGGTCCCTTGTGAAAGCCGGAACTCAGGGACGTCACCAGCCCGCTGACCTGATAGCCTCCCTGCCGTGTATCGTTTTCCACATATCCGGCTTCCTCCAGCGTGCGCAGGATGCGAACGAGAGTAGGTTTCGGAAGCTTTGTCCGGGCATGCAGTTGGGCAATTGTATTGATTGGGTGAAGGTTCAGCTCTTGCAGAACGTTCATCGCGCGTTCGATTGCTCGAATGCCCATGGATCCTCCTCCCGTAGAATCTAGATGGCTGTTTCGACTAGCGAAATGCCGGGGATGATAGGTTGTCGCGATCTGGAGTCAAGCTTTAGGGAGGTTCAAGACGTAAGTAGGAGATTGCCATGGCTTCGGCAGACGATGTGAACCGCAATAGACAGGAAGTCAGAAGGCTTATCGCCGGTATTGACGATGAATTGGCCAGCACTTTGCTGCGTGGCGCAGTTGATCTTCACGTTCACTCCGGTCCGTCCACGATGCCCCGGCAGCTCGACCACATGGAGGCCGCCGAGGAGGCGGCGGCGGCGGGTATGCGGGGACTTCTGTTCAAGGACCATCACTATTCGGTGGCGCCAGTCATCCCGATGATGGAGCGGCTGTTCGGAGACCGCGGCCTGTCGATGTTCAGCGGCCTCGTGCTCAACAATTCGACGGGCGGATTGAACCCGTTCGTCGTCGACGCCCAGCTGAAAATGGGCGCGAAGCTGATCTGGATGCCGACCGCACAGGCAGCCAATCACATCCGCAGCGCGCATCGCAAGACCCGGCTTGCTTCAAATGTCCAGCTTAGACATTCGCCTGCGCTGACGCCTGTCGATGCCTATGGGAACATTTTGGACGAGGTAAAGCAGATCCTCGACATGATCGCGGAATTCGACGCCATCCTGTCCTCCGGACATCTGCATGTCTGGGAAATCTGGAAGCTCTTCGAGGAAGCGCGTGCCCGGGGCGTCAAGCGTCTGCTCGTCAACCATCCGATGTATGGCCTCCATTTCACCCCTGACGACGTTCGCGAACTGGCTCAACTGGGCGCCCTCATCGAACAGTCCGCCGGCCTGTACGTCGATTCCCGCTTCAACACCTATGCGCCGGAGGAATTCAAAGAACACATTCTTGCTGCAGGCGTTGCGCATTCCTCGATCGGCTCGGATCTCGGACAGGTCGACAATCCCACGCCGGTGGAAGGCATGCGCCAGGCCATCAAGCTCTGCCTGGCATTGGGATTCAGCGAAACGGACGTGCGGACCATGGTTGCAGATAATCCGGCCAAGCTGGTCGGATTGGCGACGTGACCATTCCGTTTCGCTGACCTCGCCACATGCAAGTCATCGAGATCGAACGTCCAGGCGGGCCTGAAGTTCTCCGGATCGTTGAACGACCGCGGCCGCGGCCGCAGGCCGGAGACGTGCTGATCCGTGTCGTCGCAGCCGGGGTCAATCGGCCGGATGTCCAGCAGCGGCGCGGTCTCTATCCGCCGCCGCCGGGCGCCTCGCAAATTCCCGGTCTCGACGTTGCCGGTATCATCGACGAGGTCGGCGAAGGCGTTGACGGGCTTCGGGTGGGAAGCCTGGTCTGCGCGCTCGTCAACGGCGGCGGGTATGCGGAGTTCTGCGTGGCGCCGGCCGTGCAATGCATGCCGATCCCGAAGGGCCTGAGCTTTATCGAGGCTGCTTCGCTTCCGGAAGTCTTCTTTACGGCCTGGAACAACCTGATCTGGCTTGCGCGTTTGGCATATGGGGAGACCCTGCTGATCCAGGGCGGAACCAGCGGGGTCGGAATGGCCGGCATCCAGATCGCCAGACATCTTCGAGACGCGACCGTCTTTGCGACCGCCGGCACCGCCGAGAAGCGGGCGGTCTGCAAGATCGTTGGCGCGCAAGCCGCGGTCGACTACCGCGATACCTGGGATGAACACATCCGCGACCTGACCGGCGGCGAAGGGGTCGATGTCATCCTGGACGGGCAAGCCGGAGATGAGACGCAGCGCCAGCTGGACCTCCTGAAAGACGACGGCCGGCTCGTCTTCATCGCCAGCCATCAAGGCAGCACGGCGCAGGTGAATATCCGTACGCTGGTTCGCCGGCGACTGACGATCACCGGATCGACGCTCAGGCCAAGGCCATCCTCCTACAAGGGGCGGCTCGCGAAAGACTTGGTCGACCACGTTTGGCCACTGATCGAGGACGGCCGCATTGTCACCCGCATCCATCAGGTCGTCCCGTTCGGGCAAGTGCAGGAGGCTCATCGCATCCTGGACGAAAACCGCCAGATCGGCAAAGTTGTCCTTGCCGTCGATCCGGCGGTTGCTCACACCGTTCCATAGCCGCCGTCGACACCTGATACCCGTTGCCGGCGGCCGGCCGATCGTTCGTCAGGACTGCGGCATCGGGTAATCTTCTGCGTTGAGGACCCAGCCCGGCTTTTGCGAAAAATCCATCCGCGGTGGCGCGAAGATATCCACCAGTTGATTGATCCCGGCGGATTCAGCGGTTGTCGTGTGGATCGAGGGCGGCGGGATGACACAGATCGACGGCGATTCGCAGTAGAGATGTTCATCCTCCCGCCAGATGTTCATGTTCGTGGTCCAGGGCCAGCGCAGATGGTGCGTAAAGGAACCGCTTAACGCCAGCGAGCACTGCTCGAAATCGTCGTGATGGTGCGGGGACACCTTGTCCCGCTCGCGAGGACCGACGCGCGGCGATAGGTAGTTGATCATGAACGTCGTGCAACGGTAGATGCGCCCGAACCGGGACGGATCGTCCGGAACCTCCAGCGTGTACCACTTCAACTTCAGCCCGCCGGGCGGCTCCGGCCAGGCTTCGAAGGGCGGGACATTGGGATGCACCCCGAGGAAGGCATCCGCGTTCGAGGCGATGCTGGCGAGGTCCTCGGACTTTGGTGTAAAAAGGCGCACGATGCAGCCGCCCGTGGATACCCGGATCGAGCTGTCGCCCGGCGGCACGAAGGCGATGGAATATCCCGGAACGATAGTGGTTCCCTCTGCGGTCGTGACTTCGACCGACGTCTCCTTGTCGGGAATAATCAAGGCATATTCATCGGGCTGCGACCGCCGTGAGAAGAGGCCGCCCTCTTTCGCGTTGCTGTATGCAACGACAAAGTTCTGTCCACGGCTGATCCATGTGTCGCCGTTGGCATCGGCGATCTGGGGCACGGTTTCGTAGAACAGGGCAAGCTGCGAGCCGAAATAGCTGTTGTGCACTTTTGTGCCGCCAGGTTTTGCAGCATTGGACAGATTGGATCGTGGATCACTCTGAACGTACATTGGCATCTCCGCTTGTCTGCCAGAACTGCTGGCTGTCGTCGAAATCGTCTGGCTTGCGCCAGGGAACCGAATTGTTTTGAGGCAGGGCTGCGCCGCGCGTTCCCGGGAAACCGGCCGAGCGGCATGGGCCGCCGGCAGGATTTAGCGTGGCATGGGAAGCTGCTTCTTGAGCCCCAGAATTTCTCGCGCTTCGCCGGCGGTCGCGATTGTGCCTCCCAGCTCCCTTAAAATGCGCACGGCCTTCTCGACGAGCACGGTGTTGCTCGCGGCAAGGACACCTTTTTCCAGATAGATGTTATCTTCCAGGCCGACCCGAACGTGGCCGCCAAGCAGCCAGGCCTGCGCCAGCATCGGAAACTCCCAGCGCCCCACGCCAAAGGCTGCCCAATGAGCCCCCGCCGGCAGAAGCGACTTCATGTACATCAGCGTTTCCGGCGTGGCGATTGCCCCGTAACGCACTCCGAGCACGATCTGAAACAGTGCGGGCTCCGCCAGCCTCCCCTCCTGAAGGAACTGGTTGGCGAGCTGTATGTCTCCCGTATCGAATACCTCGATCTCCGGCAGTACGCCCGCATTCCGGATGATGTCCGCCATGACTGCGAGATTGCGGGGCGTATTGATGACGACGGAAGAGCCGGAATACATCGTGTTGAAATCGAGACTGCAGATCTCGGGCCGCAGGTGAGCGATATGTTCGACCCGCTGCTCCGGTCGCATCAGGGTGGTCCCGGGCGCGGCGATGCGCGGTTCGTCTTCGCTGGGAACGAACCGTCCTCCGGGGCCCGTCGTGAGGTTGATGATGACGTCCTCGTCCGCTGCCCGCAGGCGCTCGACAACCTCGCGATAGTGCTGCAACTCCATGCTGGGCCTGCCGTCCGGATGCCTCACATGGATATGAACGATCGCAGCGCCCGCCCGCGCAGCATCGATGCAGGCCGCGGCGATCTGCTCCGGAGTGACCGGCAGATAGGGAGTCTGATCGACTGTCGTGATATTGCCTGTGACGGCGCAGCTTATGATGGTTGGATTGGGCAAATTCTGTGTTCCCCGTGAGCGTCATGTGCGAATGATCGGCACTGTCCTGAGAGACATTGGCTCGCATCCGAAGCCACGGATCACAATCGTTATCGCCGCCCGTTTCGCGAGAAGAAACGCCAGCCGGGTGGGAATGTTTCGCAGGGAGAAACGAGGCCGCAATTGCCTTCGCTCCCGGCAATAAAATGGCTAGGGATCGGCAACGAAAGGTAGCCAGATGACAGAACAGCGTCCCGTTTTTACCGCATTCCGTGAACGACTGCTGACACGCCAACGGATGCTCGGCACATTCCTCAAGCTTCCCACGACGCAGGTGGTCGAGATATTGGGAGCGATCGGTTATGACTTCGTGGTGATCGACCAAGAGCATGCCGCGCTCGGCCGCGACATAACCGACCTGATGATCTTTGCCGCTCGTGCATCAAATATCGCGCCCGTCGTGCGCATCGCCGAATTCAGCGAAGCAAACATCCTGTCGGCGCTCGATTCGGGGGCGATGGGGATCATGGTCCCGCATGTGAGTACGGTCGAAAAGGCCCAGGCCATTGCACGCAGCTGCCGATATACGGGAGGCAGCCGAGGTTTTGCCGGGCTGACGCGCGCCAGCAACTGGGGAAGTATTGACGCGGTGCATCATATGTCGCTGCAGGACAGCCGGGTCGCCTGTATCGCCATGATCGAAGATTTCGAAGCCGTTGACCGGACGGGGGATATCGCCAGGGTAGACGGCATAGACGCTTTATTCATCGGCAGGGGAGATCTGACGGCAGCATACCGAGGCGATCCGCAGGCCGGCGCCAAGGTGGCGGAAACAAGCAGGCGGATCGCGGCGGCGGCACGGCAGGCCGACATTCCGCTCATGATGTTGCCGACCAGCAAGGCCGACTTCGATTTTGCGGCCGAACTCGGCGCGCGCGCGATGCTGGTGTCGAGCGACCATGGCTTCATCCGGTCGGCCGCTGCCGCCGCTCTCCAGGAATACTCCGCTTAAATTTATTCTCGGCAGGTCTTTTCGGGAGGAAAAATGCCACTGATTGAAGTTCCGGAACTGGCAGTTCCAAAAGTTGCGCTCGTTACCGGTGGAAACAGCGGGATCGGGCGCGCCATCGCCGCGCGGCTCGCCGAGATGGGCACGACCATCGTCGTCGGCTACCACAGCCGCCGGGAGATGGCCGATGACGTCGTCAAGAGCCTTCACGGCAGCGGCCACAGCGCCCTGCGCATCGCGATCGACGATCCGGCATCCGTCGCGGAGGCAGCCGTCGAATTCGGTAAAAAATTCGGTGGTCTCGATGCCCTGGTCAATTGCGGGGGTGCGACAACCCCGGTCGCGGCCAATGACCTCGACGCACTCACCGACGACATATTCGATCGCGCGATAGCGATAAACCTCAGAGGCCCGTTCGCGATGGTTCGTGCGTTTCGACCGATGCTGGAGCAAGGCAACAACGCGGCCGTCGTCAATATCTCCTCTATTGCCGCCCGGACCGGTGTGGGAAGCAGCCTGGCCTATATTGCGGCGAAGGGCGGATTGGATGCGCTCACAATTGCGCTTGCCAAGGTGCTGGCGCCCAAAGTTCGCGTTTTCTCCGTTTCGCCCGCCGGGGTGGATACGGATTTTGTTCCTCACCGAACCCGGGATCAGCTGCAGAAAGTCGCGGAGCGCCTTCCTCTTGCCAGGATCACCGCTCCCGACGATGTCGCGCGGGCAGTGACCGCCTGCATCGTCAACCTCACCAGTTCGACGGGAATCGTCATACCGGTCGACGAAGGCCGCCATCTCTAGCCGCTGAGGCCGCAGATATCCGAGAGGCGGCGGCGCCCTCGGCCGCGGCCTTCTCGCTGCTTCCGCATCATCGGCCGATCGTCTGGCGAAACAGATTGCCTGTGACATTGCCAGCGCGAGCCGGCTTTGTATTGTGAATGACTGCGACGCGGTGAAAGGTATTGGTTCGGCTGTTGAACAGAAAAATCAGTAGGCATTATCGCAAGTTGCATGAACAATTTTGAGAATGGGAGCCTCGGATGAAGCTGAGCCAAGACGTTTTACTGGGACTCTTTTTCGTTGTTTTCGGTGTCGTGTCCGTTTCAATTGCGATGAGTTACCCATTCGGCACATCAGGTCGGATGGGACCCGGATACTTTCCCGTCATCATTTCAAGTTTGCTGGTGTTGACGGGCCTGCTCGTCCTCTTTCGCGCGCAGTTGGTCCAACCGGAAATGCTGCCCGCCATTCGATGGAAGCCGCTCTTGTTGGTCCCCGGCGCGGTCGTGGTTTTCGGGCTGGCGGTCGAGACACTCGGGTTGCCGCTGGCCATTCTCCTGCTGACGATCTTAAGCGCGACGACGAGCATCAAATTTCACATCGGATGGAAGGCCGTCGCAGGGTCTCTCGCCTTTGCCGCGCTCTGCTCCGTCATCTTCATCGAACTCCTCGGCCTGCCCATCCCCATCGTGGGAAACTGGCTGCGGGTTCTCGGTTTCTAACCGCTTTGCAGGATTGACATGGACATTTTCAATGGACTTCTCCTGGGGTTTTCGACGGCAACGACGCTGTCCAATTTCGCCTATTGTTTTGCGGGAGTGCTTCTTGGCACCGCGGTCGGTGTCCTGCCCGGCCTCGGGCCGATCGCGACGATCTCCATGCTCCTGCCGTTCACGTTCGGGCTGCCGGTCGACACAGCACTGATCATGCTGGCGGGCATCTTTTACGGATCGCAGTATGGAGGCTCGACGACTGCGATCCTGATGAACCTTCCAGGAGAGGCTTCCTCCGTCGTCACCACGCTCGACGGGCACCAGATGGCAAAGCAGGGCAAAGCCGGTCGCGCGCTGGCGGCGGCCGCAATCGGCAGCTTCTTCGCCGGCACGGTGGGAACGCTTTTCATCGTGATAGCAGCGCCACTGCTGGCAAGCCTTGCCCTGACCTTCGGGCCCGCGGAATATTTCTCGCTTATCGTGCTCGGCCTCATTACGTCCATGGTGCTGACCAGCGGATCGCTGCTGACGGCCTTCGGCATGGCGCTGTTCGGCATCATCCTCGGGATGATCGGGACCGACATCAATTCGGGGGCCGCGCGGTTCACGTTCGGCTCGCCCTACCTGCTCGACGGGCTGGACTTCGTCGTCGTCGCCACCGGCATATTCGGCCTGGGCGACGTCCTCATCAACCTCGAAAACGAGCGTCTACGGGTGGTCGGGGTCGCGCCCGTCAGCAGCCTGTTCCCGACGGCCGAGGACTGGCGCCGGATGACTGGGCCGATCCTGCGCGGCACCGGCATCGGGGTCCTGCTCGGAGTATTGCCCGGCGCCGGCGTCCTGCTTGCGTCCTTCTCGGCATATGCTCTGGAGAAGAAGATTTCGAAGCGTCCCGAGGAATTCGGCAAGGGTGCGATCGAGGGGGTAGCGGCGCCTGAGGCGGCAAACAACGCCGCTGCGCAAACCTGCTTCATACCGATGCTGACGCTCGGCCTGCCGGGAACCGCCACCATGGCCCTGATGATTGGAGCGCTGGTCGTGCAGGGTGTCCAGCCGGGGCCGGAAATCCTGTCCCAGCAGCCTGCCCTGTTCTGGGGCCTGGTCGTCTCGATGTGGATTGGCAACCTGATGTTGCTTTTCCTGAACCTGCCGCTCGTGGGCATGTGGGCAAAGCTGATTTCGGTGCCCTACCATTTTCTGTTCCCAATGATCTGCGTGTTCATGGCAATCGGCGTTTACAGCATCAACAACAGCGTTTTCGACGTGTACATGATGGCGCTGTTCGGCGTGCTTGGATATTTCTTCAAGAGGATGGGAGCAGAGCCCGCGCCGCTCATCCTGGCCATGATCCTTGGTCCCATGGCGGAAGAATATCTGCGCCGGACGCTACTGATCTCTCACGGAGATGCAAGCGTCTTCTTCACAAGCCCCCTCAGTCTCGGAACATTGGTCGTCGCCGCCCTGCTACTCCTTTCGATCGTGTCGCCGCGCTTTCGCAAAGTGCGCGAGGAAGGGCTGCAGGAGGTCGACTGATCGGTACAGCACGGATCCATACGCACCAACTTCCAGGAGAAGCTTATGCAACAGGACGACGGCACGCGCCTAAGGGCCCTGCTAGACCGCGAAGAACTCTTCGATCTCGTGCGCCGCGAACGCTTCGCCCGTGACCAGCGTCGTTTTGAGGTGATGAGCGCATGCTTCCACCGCGACGCCTATGTCCGAACAAGCTGGTACGAGGGACGCGGCGGTCAGGCCTATGTGGACGCTACGCGCGAATGGATGAAGGCGACCGGCAACAGCAAACACTGGGTCTTTCCCGCCTTTGCGCAAGTGACGGGGGACCGGGCAACGGTGGAAAGCCCAGCGATGATCTTCAACCGCGCAAGGCCTGAGGGCGTCGAAATCGACCTTCACGTCTTCTGCCGGTTCTTCTCCCGCGCGGTGCGGGAGGGCGGGGCGTGGAGGCTCCTCACGTTCGAGGTCCTGTTCGAAAGGGATATCGTCAAGCCCGTCAACCCGTCGGAGGTACTTCCCATCGACTGGTCCGTCCTGTCGACGATGCGGCCTTCCTACAAATTCCTGGCTTATATCCAGCACACTCGCGGGGTGGCGGTAAAGCCCGATCTGCTGGGCGACGATCAGCCGGACCAACTGAGCGCTTTTCACGAAGGCGAGGAACGCTGGCTTGCCGGCAAGGACTGACGGCCATCCGGGCTTGCGATTGAACGGACCATTCCAAGCAGCGGAATGGTCTCAGTCAGAGGTTCGCGGACACAATGCGGCGCGATAGTGTTGCGCCTATGGAGCTCGATTCAACGGGTGGGAGGAGACGTATAATGAAAAGGCGGGAATTTATCGTATTGGGCGGGACAGCTGCCATGCTGGCGTCCAGGGGAATTGCGCTGGCCGACAGTTGGCCGAGCAAATCGGTCGTGGTCATCTCGGCCTATCCCCCGGGTGGCACCAGTGACATTATTGCCCGGCTGGTCGCCGACGCATTGACGGCCAAATACGGCCAGCAATTCGTCATCGAGAACCACGCTGGCGCAGCCGGGGCCTTGGCCGGCGGCAGGCTCGCGCGCGCAGCAGCCGACGGCTACACGATCATGATCAGCGGCAGTGCGCCGATTGCGGCCAACAAGGTGGTGCAAAAGAACCTTGCATACGATCCGCAGGTGGACTTCACGCCGATCTCGATTGTTGCTGAAAGCCCGGCGCTGCTCAGTGCAAGCGCTTCGGCTCCGGCGAAATCGGTCCAGGAACTCATCGCCTATGCAAGAGCAAACCCTGGAAAGGTGAATATCGGAAATCCGGGCGCGGGGACCAAGGGGCACATAGCCGCTGCCATCATCGGCCAGATGGCCGGCGTGCAGATCAATCATATTCCTTACAAAGGTTCCCCGCCGCTGCTGGCCGACCTGCTGGGCGGACACATCCACTTCGCGCTCGATGCCCCGTCCAACTATCTTCCCCATATCCGCGAGGCAAAAATCCGCGGGCTTGCGGTGACCTCGGCGAAGCGAATTCCGGAGCTGCCAGAGGTGCAGAGCGTCGCAGAACAGGGCCTCAACGGATACGAACAGACCCTGTGGTTCGGCGCTGTCGGTCCAAAGGGATTGCCCAAGGAGATCGTAGCCAAGATCCATACCGCCATCAAGGAGTGGAGCGATACCCCAGCGGCACAGAAGAAATTTGCATCGCTTGGACTGACCCCCGTCGTCAATTCGCCTGACGAAATGGCCAGCTCGATCGAACGCGAGATCCGCTCGATCGAGCCGCTGGTCAAGGCCGGGCTTGTCGAGCCGACCTGAGCTGATCGTCGCAGGCGCAGGAAGGCTTATCGGCGTCGCGGCCGCAATCACTTGGCCGCGACACCTCTCGGCGGGACTTGGAGATGTTGGCACAAGGATGGAATTGAACTGGATGAACGAATGCCTCACTCTCAATGTCAATGGGCAGGTGCATGAGCTGGACGTGCCTTCGACGGCTCCGCTTCTGGACGTGCTGCGCAATCACCTGGGGCTGAAGGGCAGCCGGTACGGCTGCGGCTTGGAGCAATGCGGCGCCTGCATGGTTCTGATCGACGGCGTTGCCGCCTATTCCTGCAGCCGGGAGATCGGTACGCTTTCCGGCCGCACGATCACGACGGTCGAGGGCTTGGGCTCGGCGGATGCATTGCACCCGCTGCAGCAGGCATTCCTCGACGAGCAGGCGGGACAATGCGGTTATTGCCTATCGGGCATTCTCATCGCGGCAAAGGCTTTCCTCGATCGCAATCCCGACCCGACGCGGGCCGAAATCGCCGCCGCGCTCGACGCAAATCTTTGCCGCTGCGGCTCGCACCCCCGCATCTTGCGTGCCGTGCTCAAGGCGGCAGCCGACATGCGTGAGAAGGTGGCCTGATGCCCATGCTTACCTTCAGCCTGAAGGACAATCCCCGGCTCGACCGCTGGCTTCGCTTCGAGGACGACCACACGGTGCGGATCGGCACCGGCAAGGTGGAACTCGGCCAGGGCGTGCTGACGGCGCTTGCGCAGATCGCTGCGGAGGAACTGGATCTTCGGATTGATCAGGTGCGGATGATGTCCGGTAACAGCGTCGAGGGTCCAGGCGAAGGTTATACCGCCTCCAGCTGGTCCATCGAGCATTCCGGTGCCGCGATCCGGCTCGTGGCGGCGGAAGTCCGTGCCCTTGCCTTGGCGCGAGCAGCGCTGCGTTTGAACGCCGCTCCCGACGAACTGACGGTCGCAGACGGCGCCTTCTTGAAAAACGGTTCGCCGAGCGGCATCGACTATTGGAGCATTGCTGGCGAACTCGACCTTTCCGCCGAGGCCACGGGCACGGTTCCGCCCAAACCGCTAAGCGCTCACCGTCTCGTCGGCCGATCTGTCCCACGGCTGGATCTGCCGGCCAAGCTCACCGGGTCCGGCTTCATCCAGGACATGATGCTTCCCGGAATGCTGCACGCGCGGACACTGCGCCAGCCCGGGCCTGGCGCCATGCTTCTGCAACTGGATGAGGAGATGATCCGGCGCAGAGCGGGAGGCGACATTCGCATCGTTCGCCTTGATAACTTCGTGGCGTTCGCCGGCGCCGACGAGACCGCGGTCCGCGCTGCGGCCGTCGCCGCAACGGAGCGCGCCATCTGGGACAATGCCCTCAGTCTCGCTCCCGAACAGGCGACGCCTGACTGGGTCGCCTCCCAGCCGTCGGACGATCGTCTGATGGGCGATCCTCCACCGGAGCCGGCGATGGACCGCGTCTGCGCGCGCTTCACCCGCCCGTTCCTTTCGCACGGCTCCATCGCGCCATCCTGCGCGGTTGCGCTCTACCGCGATGGTGTCCTTACCGTCTGGTCCCATGCGCAAGGCATGCATCCGCTGCGGGAGAATATCGCAAGGACGGTCGGATTTTCTCTCGACGCGGTTGCCTGCCATCATGTCCAGGGAGCCGGCTGTTATGGCCACAACGGTGCCGACGACGCCGCCCTGGACGCTGCCCTCGTGGCACTTGCGCTACCCGACCAGCCGATCCGCCTTATGTGGCGGCGCGAAGAGGAATTCGGCTATGAGCCGCTCTCCTCCGCCATGACCGTCACCGTCCATGCGGGACTGGACGGGGCCGGCCAGCCCGTCGACTGGACCACGGAAATCTGGAGCGCCACCCATGGCCAGCGGCCTGGCGTCGGCGGCGCCAGTCTGCTCGCCGCCCACGCCATGAAGACGCCGCCACCTGACCGCAAGCCCTTCGACATTCCGCTCGAGCGCGGCGGCGGCGCTGCCCGCAACGGCATTCCTCTTTACGACATCGGCCCGAAGCGGATCGAATTGCATCTGATCCACGACGTGCCGGTAAGGACCTCGTCATTGCGTGGCCTCGGAGCGACGCTGAACGTCTTCGCCATCGAAGGCCTGTTAGATGATCTGGCCGGGCGCGCAGGTGAAGATCCGGTTGCATACCGGCTGGCCATCCTTTCCGACCCTCGCGCCCGTCGCGTCCTTGAGAAAGCGGCCGCGATGGCGAACTGGTCATCCCGTGATGCCGGGGGCGCTGGAAGCGGGCTGGGCATCGGCCTCGCCCGCTACAAGAATTCTTCGGCCTATGCGGCGGTCGCCGCCGCCGTCGAGGTGGACGAGGCAGTGCGGGTCACGAATATCTGGTGCGCCGTCGATGCCGGGCTCGCCATCAATCCCGACGGTATTCTCAACCAGATCGAAGGCAATATCGTCCAGGCCATCAGCTGGGCGCTGATCGAGGAGGTCCGCTTCGGCCCGCAGGGTATCGCGACGCTCGACTGGGAAAGTTATCCGGTCATCCGCTTTTCGGAAATACCAGAGATTCGCGTCGAGCTTGTCGAGGCAAATGAATATCCGCCGATCGGCGTCGGTGAATGCGCAGGTGGCCCAACGGCAGCCGCCATCGGCAATGCGGTCGCCCATGCGCTGGGTACGCGCATCCACGATATGCCGATGACCCGCGATCGGATCATGAAGGCCCTGATGGCATGACGAGACGGCGAGCACGGCTGAGTTCGGATGGGACATCGACTCTTGGATCGCGCGTCCGGGAAAGCTTCTGCTCGCATCGAATAGGAAGGATAGTTGAGAATGACGGATCAATCTGCAGCTGCGGGGGGAATATCGAACCCGACAGGCGAATTGACATTGTTTTACAGTCCCGGATCCTGTGCGCTGGCATCGCACATCGCCCTCGAGGAGACCGGCAGGCCGTTTAGGCCGGTGAAGACGCTGCTCTCGGAAAACCAGCATCTCACTCCGGAATACCTCGCAATCAATCCCCGTGGCAGGGTGCCGGCACTCATCGCGCCGGATGGCAGGGTGATCACCGAGAACACCGCCATATTGACGTTTATTGCCCTGACCAGTCCTCACGCCGGCTTGTTCCCGGCCGACACCCTCGGCCAGACACTCTGCATCTCCCAGATGGCCTGGTTCTCGAATACACCTCATATCTTCCAGAGAGCGAAATTCAGGCCATATAGGTTCGTCGAAAGAAAAGACGTTTATGACGACGTTCGCAGCAAGGCAGTGTCTTCCTATTGGGAGAGCATGCAGGAGATAGACGGGCTGATCGCCGGCAACGAGTGGATCATGGGCGACCGGTACACGGTGGTGGATCCCTACGCCCTCGTCTTTTACGGTTGGGGAAGGAGCAACGGACTGCCCATGGACAGCTTGAAGAGTTTCACGCGGCATCAGAACCAGATGCTCGAGCGGACGGCCGTGAGGGCGGTGCTGGAGCGGGAGGATAATCCCCACTTCAAGTGAGGGGGATTTCCGTTTCAAGCCACATCAGCCCGCATTAATCTTCGCGCGATGAAAATGAAAGAAAGAACTGGTCGGCAAGCTTTTTCGATGTCGCCTGCACCAATCTGCCGCCCAGTGCTGCAATCTTTCCGCCGATGTCCACATTGGCACTATAGGTCAGGATGGTGGCCTCACCATCCTGACCAAGCCTGACAACGCAGTCTCCCTTGGCGTAACCGGCGATGCCGCCGTTTCCCTTGCCGATGATGCGGCAGCTCTCCGGCGCCTCGATATCGATGATCTCGACGGTGGCCGCAAAGGTTGCGGAAACCGGGCCTATCTTGAGCACGACCTTCGCGTCGAAACTGTTCTCGGCCGTCTGCGTCAGTTCCTTGCAGCCCGGAATGCAACGGCGCAGGACATCGGGGTCGAAGAGCCTTGCCCACACGTTGTCACGTGGCTCTTCCAGCCGGTACTCTCCAGTGATTTCCATAGAAATATCGCTCTTCGTCGCGTAACCGACGAAGCCCTGTGTTCGATGATGATCGGATCGGTGGATTGCGGCTCAGACCGCGCAGTATCGCTCCTGAATGTCCTTGTCGGCCAGAAGAGTTGCGGCATCGCTGCGATAGACGATCTCGCCCTGGTCGACGATAACCGCCCGGTCGGCAAGGTTCAGCGCCCATTCGACATTCTGCTCGACGAGGAGCAGCGTCGTCCCCTCTTCCCGCAGCCGCCTGAACAGTGCGCCCATCTCCTCGACGAGCACCGGCATGATGCCTTCCGACGGCTCGTCGAGCAGGATCATCTTCGGGCGGGCGATCATGGCGCGGGCTATCGCCAGCATCTGCTGCTCGCCGCCCGACATCGTGACACCTTCCTGATGCAGGCGCTCCTTCAAACGCGGGAAACTGCGGGCGATCTCATCGATCGCGGCCGCCTCGTCGATCCGATTGCGGTCGGCGACGAGCCCCAGCTGCAGGTTTTCCAGCACCGTCAGCCCACGCACGATACGACGTTCCTCCGGAACATAGGCGAGGCCGCGGACATAGCGGTCGTGCGCTTTTAGCCGGGATATGTCTTCGCCGTCGAAGCGGATGGCGCCGGTGGTGCGCGGCATGAGCCCCATGATCGAACGGATGATACTCGTCTTGCCCGCTCCGTTGCGGCCGACAAGCGCGACGATCTCGCCCGGTTCCACCGCGAACGATACCCCGTGAAGCACATGGCTCGCGCCATACCAGCCGTTCAGGCCTTCGATTTCAAGCATAGCCATCATTTTGTCCCAGGTAGACGCGGCGAACCTCGGGGTTCGCCTGGATTTCCTTCGGTGATCCATCGGCCAGCAGCTGGCCATGGTGAAGTACGAGCACGCGGTCGCTGAGGCCGAGGATCATCTTCATCTTGTGCTCGACGAGCAGGATCGTGCGTTGGGCCGCCAGCTTCTCTATCAGAGCGACCATCTCGCGCGTCTCTTCCGGCCCCATCCCGGCGGTCGGCTCATCAAGCAGAAGAAGCGCCGGATCCGCCACCAGGGCGATAGCGATCTCCAGCGCACGCTGTTGTCCGTGCGCCAGGAACTTAGCCGGCGTCGCTGCCCGCGCCGACAACCCGACAGATGCGAGCATAGCCGACGCACTGTCCAGGCTATCCCGGTCGGCACTGCGGTCCGCCCAGATGTTCATGCGGGACCGGAAAGCCTGTGCCGCGACACGGACGTTCTCAAGGACGGAAAGGTTGGGGAAGATGTTGGTGATCTGGTAGGAGCGGGCGATGCCACGATGCACATAGTCGTGCTGCGGCACGCCCGCCATATCCGCGCCGCGAAACCGAAGCGTTCCGCTCGAGGGCTTCAGGGCACCGGACAGGATGTTGAAGAACGTGCTCTTGCCGGCACCGTTCGGCCCGATGATGGCGGTGATCTGGCCTTCCCGGAAATCGGCCGTCACATCCTTCAACGCGACCAGTCCGCCGAACTGCTTGCCGATATTGGTGACGCTCATGATGGGTGCGCTCATCGGCTTTTCCCCCAGGATATCAAGGTGCCCCAGATGCCCTTCGGCAGATAGAGGACAAAGAGGATGAAGATCACGCCGACAATGAGCTGCCAGTTGGATGTCCAGAGCGAGAAGATGTCTTCCATCGAAAGAAACGCCAGCGCCCCGATGAAGGGACCGAAGAAGCTGCCGGCGCCGCCGAGCAGCGTCATCATCACGATCAGGCCGGACGTATGGTAGTGGAGCGAGTCCAGAGGCACGATCGAAAGATGCATCGCCGACAGCGTGCCCGCGAGCCCACAGAGAATGCCGGAAAGGATGAAGGACAACAGCTTGGTTCGCTCGACATCATAGCCGCAGGCGCGCGCCCGCGTCTCGTTTTCGCGGATCGCCTCGATCACCGCGCCGAAAGGCGAATTCAATACCCTCGACACGAACCAGAGTGCCGCCGCGACCACGATCATGATCGCGTAATATTTCACCAAAGGATCGAGGAAATTTACCGAAAAGCCGGGAAGATGCAAGGCGCTGACCGTAAAGCCGCGCAGACCGTTTTCGCCGCCGGTCCACGAGGAGGCTTGCAGCGCCGCATAGTAGACGAGCTGTGCCAGCGCGAGCGTCACCATCGAGAAGTAGATGCCACGTGTGCGGATGGCGAGCACGCCCATGACGGTGGCAAGCAGGCCCGAAACCAGCACGCCGATCAGCATCGCGATGAACCAGTGGACCCCGAAAGCGCCGATCGCGATACCCGTCGCATAGGCTCCGGCCCCGAAGAAGGCCGCATGACCGAAGGAAAGCAGGCCGGTGTAGCCAAAGAGCAGGTTGTAGCCGACGGCGACGAGGCCGTAGATCAACACGTTGACGGCCAGCGCCTGCGAGGGCAGCACCCAAGGCAGGATGCAGAGCGCCAGGATTGAAAGCGGCACCCGCCAGCGGCTGACGTTGGAAAACAGTGTCGCGAAGCTGCGTCGGGCGGGCGCTGGGACAAGTTCCGCATTTCTGATGACGGACATGGCGATCTCCCTAGAGTCCAGGTGCGGCGCGGCCATAAAGGCCGTTCGGACGCACCAGCAGAATGAGCGCCATCAGCGCGAACATGACGATCGTCGCCATTTCCGGGGCAAAGAGCGATGTCATGCTGACCGAGACGCCGACGATGAGGCCGGCGATGACGGCGCCGGGAAGCGAGCCCATGCCGCCGATGACCGTCACCACGAAGGCCTCGGCCAGCACCAGGGTGCCCATTTCCGGGCTGACATTGCGCATCGGAGCAGCAAGCACTCCGCCGAGTGCGGTGATGCCGACCCCGATCCCGAACACGACCAGCCACAATCTGCTGATATCGACGCCCAATACGCGCATGATCAGCGGATCGGCGGAACCTGCCCTGACGATCAGGCCGAATTTCGTCTTTTCCAGACCGATCCACAGCAGCAACAGGACGGCGACAACCACGCCGATGACGAACAGCCGGTAGAGCGGAAAAAAGCCGATACCAAGGTTCACCACGCCGCGCAGGGCTGCCGGCGTCGAGAACGGAATGCCGTCGGTGCCGAAAAATATCCGTACCGCCTCGACCAGCACGTAACCGAGGCCGAACGTCAGAAGCAGCGGATCGTCCGGCGAGCGGCCATAGAGTGGACGGATGAGGAAACGCTCGATCAGCATGCCGAACAGGCCGATCATGACCGGCGCGATCAGGAGGGCCCACCAGAAGCTCCCCGTCAGGCCGGCCACGTAGAGCCCCGCATAGGCTCCCACCATGAACAGCGCACCATGCGCGAAGTTCACGATGCCGAGCATGCCGAAGATGATCGACAGGCCGAGCGCAACCATGATCAGGACGGCGCCCAGCGCGAGACCCGAAAACAGCTGCATTGCAATCAGTTGGACAGTCATGACCTCATCCGTCCCAGGGTATCAGCTCTTGAAGCCGAGTTCGGAGCAGGTTCGCAGAACGCTCTCCGATGCAGGTTCCGCGGCGACGATCTTGAAGAGATCGGCATCCGATTTCATCGCCTTCTTCGCCTTGGATTCCAGGACGAGTACCGACTGCATCGACTGGTGGTCGCACTTGCGGTAGGACTGCTCTCCCTTGGCGATATCATATTTCAGCGCTTCCAGAGCCGCGATGACCTTCTGTGGCTCCGTCCCGCCCGCCTTTTCGATGGCCATCAACAGGGAAGCGACGCCGGTATAGCCGTAGGCTCCGTAGTCGGTCGGGATCGTGCCCTTGTACATGGCTCTGAAGGCGTCGTTGAACGCCTTTGCGGAAGGCACCGTTTCTTCCAGACCCCAGTAATAGTTCGCACCGCCGATGACACCTTCGAAGACTTCGGGATCGACTGCAAGCCGCTGGTTGTGCAGCAGCACCGGCACGACGATCTTCATCTGGTCTTTCACGCCGAAATCCACCGCCTGCTTGATGGAATTGGCCTGGTCGCGGCCGAAATTGCAGATACAGAGGATGTCTGCGCCTGATGCCAGGATGGTCGGGATGAAGGTCGAATAGTCCGCCGCGCCGAACGGGTGCAGGATTTCGCTGACTGTCTGCGCACCGATTTCCTTGGCCGCCCGCTTGAAACCGCGCAGCATCTCGTGACCGTAGGCATAGTCGGCAACAAGGTAGGCGACCTTCGAACCCTTCTTGAAACTGTGCTTGGCGACGACCGCGGTCGTCATCGTCGGATTGAGCGCCTCATGGAACGTGTAAGGGCTGAAATCCTTGATCTCGTTGATGGTGTCCGACTGGCTGATCGAGATGTACAGCATGCTGCGGGCGCGGGTCACCTCGTTGACCGCAAGCTGCACGGCGCTCGAAAGTGCGCCGACCACCGCATGGACCTTGTCCTTTTCGATCAGTTCGAGCGTGCGGGTGGCAGCTTCGCCGGCATTCAGCTTGTCGTCGCGCACCAGGAGCTCGACCTTGCGGCCTGCAATTCCGCCCTTGTCGTTGGCAAGCTTCACGGCGAGCTGGGCGCTGCGGACCTGGTCGTTGGCCTCAGCGGCGAAGGGGCCGGTCAACGGCGTCGGAAACCCGATGCGGATGGTTTCCGCCTGCGCACGCGCTATCCACGGCATCGAAAGTGTTCCGGCCACACCGGCCAACCCGATAAGGGCTGCACGGCGGGCGATCGGCCTTAAAGCCAGCTTCTCAATTTCGTTTGTCATCCTGTCCTCCTCCTGACATCGGATCGTTATTGCGTTCAGATCGTGCCGAGCGCCCTCAAAATGCGCGTCGGCGTCATCGGTATCTGCGTCAGCACCGCGCCGTGTCCCACAAGCGCGTCGTTGACGGCATTCATCGCGGCAGCGGAAGCCGCCGCCGTCCCCGCTTCGCCGCAGCCCTTTGCACCGAGTTCGGTGTCCCGGGTCGGCGTTTCGACGTGGGAAATCTCGATATCCGGCATCTCGCAGGCCATCGGCACGAGATAGTCGGCAAGCGAACCGTTGGTGAGCTGACCGTCCTCGTTGTAGAGGCATTCCTCGAAAAAGGCCGCCCCCAGCCCCTGCACCACGCCGCCCCGCACCTGTTCGTCGACCAGCAGCGGATTGATGATGCGCCCGCAATCCTCGACCACCCAATGCTTGAGGATCTTCACGAAACCGGTCTCCGCATCCACTTCGACCAGGCAGCCCTGGGCCCCGTTCGTGAATGCGAACGGATAACCCTGCGGCGCATAGTGATGCACGACGGAAAGCTGCGCCTGAGTCCCGGGCGGCAGCGTGTCCGACCGGAAGAAGGCGATGCGCGCGACTTCCGCCAGGCTGAGGCGTTGTCGGCCCGTGACCGCCTCGACGATCCAGTCCGCGCGGATATCAAGCTCGCCCTGTTGCGCCTGCAGGATGAGGCCTGCAACGGCGAGCAGATTTGCCTTCAGCTTGCGCGCCGCCTGCAGTGCCGTTTCGCCACCGATGCCCGCCCCCCGGCAGGCCCAGGTGGCGCCACCGTGGGGCGTCGTATCGGTATCGCCGGTCATCACCCGCACTTTTTCACGATCGATGCCGAGCTGGTCCGCGACGATCTGACCGATGATGGTCTCCGTCCCCTGCCCCTGTTCGGTCACGGAAATCGAACAATGGACCTCACCGGACGGCGTGAGCTTGAGGATGGCTCCGTCCTGCGCGGAAATCCGCGCGCCACCGACACCGTAAAAAGCCGGGCTCGGATTGGTGATCTCTACGAAAAGGGCGATGCCGATGCCGCGCAGGATACCTTTTTCCCGCAGACCTGCCTGCTCCGCACGAAGAGCGTCATAATTCATGATCGACTTCAGCCGCGCGAGACAGACCTCGTGGGAGAGCTTTTCGAACTGGTATCCGGTCGGCGATGTGCGGGGATAGCTGTTGTCCGGAATGAGATTGCGTTCGCGGATTTCGAACGGATCGAGCCCCAGTTCGCGCGCCGCGGCATCGACCAGGCATTCCGTCACGGCACAGGCAATCGGGTGCCCGACGGCGCGATACTGGCTGGTCTGCACCTTGTTCTGGAACACGACCGAAAGATTGGCGCGATAGGACGAGAAGTCATAAGGGGCGCCCATCAGGCGGATGACCTGGTTTCCCTCGACCGCGCTGGTGCGCGGATAGCTCGAAAAGGCGCCGATCGCGGTTACGTCGTCCACATCCATAGCCGTGATGCGACCCTCCCTGTCGAGGGCAAGACGCCCGGTTACCCGGTGGTCGCGGGCATGGATATCCGACACGAAGGATTCCATCCGGTCGGCGACGTATTTGATGGGGCGACCGAGCAGGATCGACGCGCCGACGACCGCCATCTCCTCGTGATAGACATGCAGTTTCATTCCGAACGAACCGCCGATATCCGGCGCGATGACGCGGACGTTGGCTTCCGGAATGCCGTAGTGGCGGGAATAGACATCCTGGAACTGATAGGGCGTCTGGGTCGCGTGATGGGCAGTCAGCCGGTTCTCGCTCGGATCATAATCGGCAACGATCGCGCGCGGTTCGAGAGTCACCGCCGTGTGCCGGCCGAAAATGAAGCTCTGCTCGACCGTCGTGTCCGCAACCCCGAATGCCTCCTCGACGCCGCCGCTGTCGAGCGTCGTCGCAAAGCAGATATTGTCGGCGAACTCGTTCGAAATCGCCGCGGCAGACATGGCCTCGACCGGATCCGCCAGCGCCGGAAGCTCCTCGATATCGACGATCACCAGCTCGGCGGCATCTTCGGCGATTGCCCTGCTGTCGGCGACGATGAGAACGACCGGCTGCCCCGACCACATCACCTTTTCAAGAGGTAGCGGCACTTGCGGCGGAGACTTCATATTGGTGAAATGCTCGAGCGTGCCGGTCCAGGGCGCGCAGATCGATGCCAGGTCCTCGCCGGTAAAAACCGCGCGAACGCCGGAGAGGGCCTTTGCCTCCTCGATATCGATCGAAACAATTTTTCCATGCGCATAAGGACTGCGGACGAAAGCCGCATGCAGCATGCGCGGCAGCACGAGATCGGTCACATACCGCCCCCGGCCCTCGAGCAGGCGCTTGGCATTCGGTCGCGATACCGAGCGGCCGATATAGGAGTTAGGCCTGTCGATGGAGCCGGCGAACGCGTTCATGCCTTCTCCTCCGCCCTATGCTGCCGACGCTGTCTCGCCGTCGTTTCGATCGCATCGACGATCGATTCATAACCGGTACAGCGGCAATAGTTTCCGGAGAGCGCGTCACGGATACCGTCGCGATCGGGCTCATCGCCGGAAGCCAGAATCCCGTAGGCACTCACCAGCATGCCCGGAGTGCAGAAGCCGCATTGCAACGCATTGCGCTCGTGAAACACCTTCTGGAGATCGTCGATCGCTCTGCGAAGGGTCAGGCCCTCGACCGTCTCGACGGCGCAGCCATCGGCCTGCACCGCAAACATCAGGCAGGCATGCACCGGTCGGTCGTCCAGCAAGACCAGGCAGGCGCCGCAGACACCCATTTCGCAGCCCGTATGGGTGCCGGTGAGCTGGATGTCCTGCCGCAGGAAATCGGCCAGCGTGGTGCGCGGCGCAACCAGCGCCTCGATTGTCTCGCCGTTCACGGCCAGCGAAATCGCCACCTTGCCGCTCATACATTCGCCTCCAGCCGACCAAGCAGCCTTCCGAGCAGCACCCTTGCAAGATGCCGGCGCATCTCAGAAGGCGTGTGCTCGTCACCGGCCGGATCAAGCTCCGTGCCGAGCACGTCCTGTGCCTGCCGGATCGCCTCCGGCGTCAACTGTCGCCCGGTCAGCGTGGCTTCGACCGCACGCGCCCTGACCGGCGTCGAGCCCACCGAAAGGAAGGCTATTCTGATGCGTTCGACAAAACCGCCCTGCATCTGCGCATCGATGCCTGCCCCGACGATCGCATAATCGCCGCGCCGGCGGGCCAATTCGTCGAAGGCTGTCCGGGTTTTGGCGGTGGCCAGGGGTACGTATACCGCTGTGATAAGCTCGCCGGGCCGAAGCGCCGTTTCATAGAGATCGATGAAGAAATCGCCTGCACCGACGCGGCGACTGCCTTCAACTGAGGCAATTTCAATGATCGCATCGAGCGCCAGCGCCATGGCGGGAAATTCCGATGCGGGATCGGCAAGCGCCAGGCTGCCGCCGAATGTGCCCTTGTTGCGGATCGCCGGGTGCGCCACGAAAGGAGCCGCCTTTGCAAGCAACGGCGCATGTTCCCGCACGAGGTCCGAGCCCAGAATTTCGCAGTGCCGGGTGGTTGCGCCGATGCGCAGATGACCGCCGGCGATGGAAAGACCGCGCAGTTCGTCCAGGCGAGCGATATCGATGAGAAGGCCGGGGGCTTGCAGCCGAAGCGCGATCGCCGGGACGAGGCTCTGCCCTCCCGCAATATAGCTCGCATCGCCATCCGCACCGACGAAAGCTTCCAATGCTTCCTGCACGCATTTCGGACGCATGTAATCGAAAGCTCTCGCCTTCACCGGCTCCTCCCACGTGGCCCTCCGGATTTGTGACCATCTGGTTACAATATCTCGCAGGCCGACCCGCCGGTCAAGAAAAATAACCAACTGGTCTCAAATAAAATTACCACTTGGTCTTAAACGTCGGGCGCGGTATCGCTATGCGAAACGAGTTACCGGTGACTCGGTGACGGGCGTGGCAGATCGGGGCAGGCATGACGGATCAGCAAAAGAGCCTCGAGCGCAAAGGTGGCGGAGAAAAACCGCGGCGTCCCAAGCAATACATGCGGGCGAACGAGCGCGAACAGTTCATCCTGGAAGAGGCTGTCCGCTTCTTCGCCGAGCACGGCTTCGAGGGCCAGACCCGCGAACTCGCCAAGCGCATCGGCATCACCCATTCAGCGATCTACCGGCATTTTCCCAGCAAGGAAGCCTTGATCGAGCGGGTCTACGAACATGTCTATCTCAGCCGCTGGGACGATAGCTGGGCCGATCTCATCATCGACCGCGGCCGATCACTGGAAAGCCGGCTGACGGAATTCTATCTGCGATATGTGGAGCGCGTCTTCCACTACGACTGGGTCCGGATCTTCGTCTTTTCCGGCCTGAAGACCTTCGACATCACGACGCGCTATCTCGACATCGTGCGCCGGCAGATCGTCGAACCTGCCTGCCTGGAACTCCGCCACGAACTGGGCCTGCCCGGCCCGGACGAGGCACCGCTTTCCGAACGGGAGACCGAATTGTTCTGGGGTCTCCACGGCCGCATCTTCTATCTGGCGATCCGCCGGTTCGTATATGCGACGGCCACCCCGGAACCGCTGGACGACATCGTCCGCGATGGCGTCAGAAGCTTCATGCTCGGCGGACCCGAGGTCGCAAAGGCGATCGTCCGACGAAATCTCGAGCGCGCGCCTACCTGAATTCCGCCATCCACCATGATCCTGGCATCGTCATTGTGTTTCCCTCAATACGCGCCCAGCATGGCGCGGCGGATCTCGTCATGGGCGATCTCGCCGTCCGAGCGCTTGAACTCCCGTTGAATGCTGCCATGGGCCAGCACATAGGCCCGCGACGACACGTCGATCGCCTGGAAGAAACTCTGCTCCGCCATCAGGATCGTCATGTTGCTCTTTTCGCGCAGCTGGGTGATGGCATTCAGCACGTCGCGCACGACGATCGGCGCCAGGCCCACCGAGGGTTCGTCGATGATGATGATCTTCGGCGCCGTCATCAGCGAACGGGCGATCGCCAGCAGCTGCTGCTGCCCGCCGCTCATGGTCGAAGCGATTTGGCGGCGCCGCTCCAGAAGCAGCGGAAAAGTCTCGAAACAATAGGCGAGGTTCTGCTTCATCCGGTCGCGGACCAGCGGATTGCTGCCCGCGAGCTTGAGATTGTCTTCGACCGAAATGTTCGGCACGAGGCGGCGTCCTTCCGGGACGATCGACAGGCCGAGCCGGACGATCTCGTGCGGCTGGAGTTTCGTGAGGTCCGTGTTCTTGCCGTTCCATTCGAGCACGATCCGCCCCGCGCTTGCCCGCACGAAACCAAGGATGCAGTTGAGCAGCGTGCTCTTGCCGTTGCCGTTCATGCCAAGCAGCGCCACCATCTCGCTCTCGTTCAGTTCCAGCGAGACCTTTCGCAGGACCGAGACGGCGCCGTAACCGGCCGACAGGTTTTCGATAATCAGCCTATTCACCGAAATACACCTTCTGAACGAGCGGATTTTCGGCGATCTCGGACGAGGTTCCGGCAGCGATCAGGCGGCCGGTCTCGAAGCAGACGACCCGTTGCGAGAAGCGCATCACTGCATGCATGATATGCTCGATCATGATCACCGCGACTCCTGACCGGTTGAGCGCAAGCAAAATCGCCAGCACTTCGTCGATCTCTTCCTCCGACAAGCCCGCCATCGCCTCGTCGGCGATAAGGACCTTCGGGTTGCCGACAAGCGCGCGGGCCAGTTCCAGCTTGCGCAATTCGAGTTGGGTGAGCTTCTCGGACGGATCAGAGCTGCGGCCCGACAGCCCGACGCTCGCAAGCACCGCTCTTGCCCGCTCCTGCTTGCTGCCCTCGACATGGCAGTAATCGAGGGGGACGAGGAGGTTTTCAAACACGGTCATGCCAGTGAACGGCCGCGGGATTTGAAAACTGCGGGCGATGCCCATCCGGGCTCGCTTGTGGGCTTGAAGATGCGAGATATCCCGGCCTTCGAAATATACCGACCCCTTGTCAGGCTGGTAGACGCCGGTGATGCAGTTGATGAGCGTCGTCTTGCCGGAACCGTTCGGACCGATGATGCCGAGCCGTTCGCCGGCGCCGACAACAAGATCGACGGGACCGAGCGCGCGGAACGATCCGAACAGTTTTTCGACGCCCTTGAGGGAGAGAACCGGTTCCGTCACGATCTGGCCCTCCCTTTATTGCGGCCGAAGAGATCGGAAATCCCGCCCGGAGCAAAAGCCACGAAGGCGATCAGCACCGCGCCGACGAAAAGAATGTTGAGTTCGGAGGATATGGTGACCGTGGCGATCTGCTGCACCGAGGCGAGCAGAAGAGCGCCGATCACCGGACCGACCCAGGTTCGGGTGCCGCCGATCAGCGGCATGGCGATGGCGTTCAGACCGATGATCAGGCTGAAGGCGGTGACCGGCTCGACGAAGGACGTGTAGAACGGATATGGCGCACCGGCCGCGGCAAGCACCGCACCGCTCAGGGCACAGGCGACCAGCTTGAGGCGAAGCGTCGGCACGCCCGAGCATTCCGCCGCGTCCTCGCTTGCCCGCACGGCCCTCAGGCCGCGGCCGATCCAGGAAATCTCCACCCAGCGGGCGAGTGCGACGCTGACGACCGCGATCACCAGCATGACGGTGAAATTGTATTGCGACGGCCCGGGGCTCCAGGCAGGCGGCCGCGGGCCGTAGACGGCCATGCCGCTCGCCCCGCCGAGACCGGAGATGTTGTGCACGATGGTTTCGAGGACAACGACGAGGCCGAGCGTGGCGATGGCGAAATAGACGCCCTGGATACGCAATGTCAGGTAGCCCATCAGCACGCCGAGAATGGCGCCGACAATCGCGGCAGCCAGGATGCAGAGCGGCAGCGGCAGGCCGAACGTGGTGAACAGGAATGCCGAAAGATAGACGCCGGCGCCGAAGAAACCGGCCGCGCCAAAATTGATATAGCCCGCGTAACCGCCGAGAATGTTCCAGCCGGTGGCGATCGTCACATATTGAAGGACGACATAGCCAGCAAAGAAATAGAACGGGTTCCTGAGCAGCCACGGCATCAGGAAGCCGAGCGCCAGGACTATGACGATACCCGCGAGAAAGACGAGGGAGTTCTTTCTCATCGCGCAGCTCCGAACAGGCCCTGCGGGCGCAGGGCGAGGCCCAGCAGCAGGATCGCAAAGGCGACGCCGGGGGACCAGGAGGGATTGAGGTAGCTGGAGACCAGCGCCTCCGCGATGCCGATAATGATGGCGATCACCAGGCTGCCGGGAATGGACCCCATGCCGGCGAGAACCACGATCGCAAAGACCCGGCCGATCTGGTAGCGCCCGGCAAAGGGCTCGATCGGGCCGACCATGATCAGGGCGGCTCCCGCGATGACGGCGGTCGCGGTGGCGATGCCGAAAGCGTGCCGCTTGACGGAGGCCGGATTGAGGCCCGCGATCGAAAGTGCCCGCTCCTCATGGGCCACCGCGCGGATCGCCGTGCCGGAATTGGTGCGGCTGAGATAAAACCAGACGGCTGCGATCGTCACGGGGGCGAGAAGCGCGGGGATCAGCAGCCGGTAGGGAACGGTGAGGACGCCGAGCTTGAGGCTCGAGCCGATATAGGAAACGCTGACCGACTTGAGCTCGGAACCGAAGCCGAGCGACAACAGGATCTCGATCACCAGCGACAGGCCGAAGAACAGCGTCAGGCTCTGCAGCACATTGGCGCCGCCCTTGCGTTCGAAGACAGCCGAGTAGAAGGCGTAGAGCACGACCCCGAGAAGATAGAAGGGGACGAGGCCGATCACCGCCGCAACGATCGGATCGAGGCCCCATTGGGCAAGCGTGTAGACGAAGAAGGCGCCGGCGACGACAAGCGTCGGGTGGGCGATATTGGGGATGTGGAGAATGCCGAAGGTGATCCCGAGCCCGAGGGCGAGCGATGCATAAACGCTGCCCAGCAGAATGCCCGTCACGATGGCGTTCAGCAGAATGTCGATCGATAGCATGTACAGGGTCCTTGAGCCGGCATCTCGCCGGCTCTCTGGATCGGTTGAGGGATTAGCTGGCGCGCGCCTTGTTGTAGGGTCCGGCGAGATCGCCTGTCTTCAGGGACGGCGGGTCGAGAATGACCTGATGGCCCGGATTGCGGAACTGTTCGAGATCGTTGCCCTTGATGCCGCGCAACTGCACCATCAGGACGCGGCGTTCCTTCCAGTCGCCGATCTCGTTGAAGGCGATCTTGCCGGCGATCGTATCGACGCTGTTGGCATGCAGGAAGGCCGCCATCTTGGCCGGATCGACCGACTTCGAACCGGTGATCGCGGCCGCCGCCAGCTGGCCGGCGACATAATAGAAGGGCGGAATGTAAAAACCGAGCGGATCGACACCCTGCTTGACGGCAATCGGCGTGTACCGGTCGAAAAAGCTCTTGATCGCCGGTGTCTGCATGGTCGGCTCCGGAACGAAGGTATGCGAGTTCACGAGCCCGTTGAGTTCGGGACCGAGCGAACCGAGCAGCGCCCCGTATTGCGGGCCGATCATGGCGCCGCCGAAGAGTTTCACCTTGTCGGAAATGCCGATTTCCTTGACGCCGCGGATGATCGCCGTGCTGTCGGCGGGATAGGAGGCAATGAAGATCGCCTCCGGATCCCCCGCATTGATATTGCGGATCATCGAGGAGAAGTCGGACGTGTTCGGCGGGTAGCTCTGATTGAACACGATCTCCATGCCGTATTCCTTGGCGACTTCCGCGCCGCCCTTGGCGGCGTTTTTCGAAAATTCCAGATCGGCATTGATGATGGCGATCTTCTTGACCCCTTGCGCCTTGGCAAGGTCGAAGAAGCCGCGGGCCCAATCTCGGCCGGAGTTCGGTCCCCATGGGCCGCTGTGGAAGAACTTGTCGTGCTTGGCGACATCGTTGCCGGCAAGGCCGAACATGCCGATCATGAACAGGTCGCGCTGCTTGATGAAGGGCATGACCGGCGCGGAAAGATTGGCGCCGTAGGGCGAGAACAACACGTCGCAGGCGTCCACATCGACGAGCTTCGAATAGATCGCCGGCACGTTGGCGGCACTGCTCTGGTCGTCGTAGATGACCAGTTCGACCTTGCGGCCGAGAAGGCCGCCTGCCGCATTGACATCGTCTCGCCAGAGCTCGTAACCGATCTGGCCGTTCTTGGTGCTCGCAAGCGGACCGGTGAGCGACACGCTGGCGCCAACCCGGATCGGCTTGTCCTGCGCGAATACCTTGCTGCCCAGGATTGCAGGCGCGGCAAGACCCGCAGCCGTTACCGCCATGAGCTTGTGAAACTGACGCCTTGTCTTCATAGCTTTTCCCTCCCAAGAAAATTCGCTAGCAGAATAAATATTCGCATAACGATAGGCAGCAGGTCTTGCGCTTGTCAATCCCGTGTGCGAACGAAATGCCGTACAGCAGGAGAATTTCCGATGATTGACAGCAATTCGCCCGAGTTCGTCGAGGCGTTGGCACGAGGATTGTCGGTTCTGGAGGCTTTTGACGCCAAGGACCCGGAAATGACGCTGGCCGAGCTTTCCCGCAAGGTCGGCATGTCGATCGCCACCGTCCGGCGCAATGTCCTGACGCTCGAGGCGCTCGGTTTCATCCGCCGGCACAACAAGCATTTTCTCCTCGCTCCCCGCATCCTCACCCTCGGTTCCGCCTACCTGAACGCCTTCAATGTCGAAGAAGCGGTCACTCCCGAACTGCACCGGATCACCTCGCTTTTCGGCGATGCCGCCAACATGGCCGTGCTCGACGGCACGAACGTGCTCTACATTGCCCATCTTTCCGAAAGCCGCGGCGTAAGGCGCAATGCCAGCCTCGGCGTCACCTATCCGGCCTACGCGACCTCGATGGGCCGGGTGTTGATGGCAGCTCTTGCGGAAGAGGAGATGGACCGGTTTTTTGAGGCCTATACGCCGGTGAAGCTGACGGACTACACGGTGACCGACGAGGCCGAACTCCGCGAAATCCTGGTTGAGACCCGCGCCAAGGGCTATTCGATCACCGTCGACCAGCTCGATTACGGCATCACGGCGCTCGCCGTCCCGGTCAAGGACAATACCGGACGGGTCGTCTGTGCGATCAACAGCTCTGGCTACACGCCACGGCTGACGCCGGAGGAACTGGTCGAGCAGCGCCTTCCGGAACTGCGGCTTGCGGCCAACCGGCTCTCGCAGCTGTTCAGCCGTTTCCCCGCCCTCGTGCATTCACTGGCGCCGGCGAACCCCGCCACCCGCTGATCCACGTTGCCTTCCTAAATTTTCGCGAGCCTCCGCGACAGGGCTTGACACTTCGCGTCATCGAAATTCATTATACGAATATAAATTCGCCAAGCGAATAATTTTGAGACTGGCACGGGAGGTATTTCATGGCGCGATTGAAAGTCGCCGTCATCGTCGGCAGCGCGCGGCAAGCGTCGCTGAACAGGCTGCTGGCCCTTGCTCTGACGAAGCTCGCGAAAGCCGACATGGAATTCGAATGGGTGACGATCCGTGATCTGCCGATCTTCGACCAGGAAATTCTGGATGCAGGCACTCCCCCGCAGGTCGAACGGCTGAAAGCCGAGATCAGGCGAGCCGATGCGCTGCTTTTCGTGACACCGGAGCACAACCGCTCGATCTCGGCGATGCTGAAGAACGCCATCGACTGGGGATCGAGACCGAGGGATAGCAGCGTCTGGGCCGGCAAGCCTGCGGCGATCACCGGCGCCTCCTACGGCCGGATCGGCACCGCGGCGGCACAGCAGCACCTGCGCGCCATTCTCGGCTGCCTCGACGTTGCCGTGATGGGGCTGCCGGAAGCTTTCATCCATCTCACGCCTGGGCTGATCACCCCGGAAGGCGACGTGACCAATGAGGAAACCCGTCTCTTCCTGCAGCAGTTCATGGATCAATTCGATCGATGGGCCAGCCGCTTCGCCGACAAGGCGACTGCTGCAGCCTAACCATTCTTCAAGGATATCAGCATGAAAATCGGCAAGCAATCGGCGCCATACCAGGCGATCTGCACATCCAACCCGGAAACGATCATCGTCCGCGGCCACGACCTCGTGGACAATCTCATCGGCTCGATTTCCTTCACGGAATATACCTGGTTGCTGGTCGCCGGATCGCTGCCGAACGAGAAACAGCGCCGCATGCTCGACGCGACGCTGGTGGCGATCGCCGAACATGGCCTGGTGCCGAGCGTGCAGGCGGCGCGGATGACGCTCGCCGCCTCCCCGGAAGCGGTTCAGGGCGCTGTCGCCGCCGGCCTTCTCGGCTGCGGTTCGGTCATTCTCGGAGCCTCCGAGACGTCAGGTGCCTTCTTCCGCGATATCCGCGAAGAGGCGGAGGCGAGCGGCAGTTCGGTGGAGGCAGCTGCCGAAAAGCTGTTGCGCGCCTGCAAGGAACAGAAGAAGCCGGTGCCCGGTTACGGTCATCCCCTTCACAAGGGGCATGACCCGCGCGCCGAACGCCTGCTCGCGATAGCCCGCGAACTCGGCGTCGCCGGCGTTCATTGCGAGATCGCCAAGACGGTCGAAAGGCTCATCCCCGAGATCATCGGCAAGCGGCTGGTCATGAACGTGTCGAGCGCCATTCCCTGTGTGCTGCTCGATGCCGGTTACCCGCTGCTCGCCCTGAAGGGCGTGCCGCTTCTTGCCCGCACCGCCGGACTGATCGGCCACCTGCTCGAAGAACAGACAAGGCCGATCGGCTTCATCATGTCCGCCGCCGCTGCCGGCGCCATCGAATACGACGGCCCGGCCCCTGACGGCTTCGTGGCAAACGAGAACTAGGACCCGGACATGCTGAAAGCTTTGGACCAAATCCGCATCGTCGAGCAGGGCACGTTCATTACCGGTCCCTGCGCCGGGATGATGCTCGCCGATCTCGGGGCTGACGTCATCAAGATCGAATCCGCCGGCAACGGCGATCCCTATCGCAGCTTCAAGACCGGTTTCTACAGCGCCCATTTCCAGGCCTATAACCGCAACAAGCGGGCGATCGGGCTGGATCTGAAGAGCGACGCGGACCGCGAAATCTTCTACCAGCTGATTGCCCAGGCCGACGTCTATATCCAGAACTTCCGGCCCGGCGCGGCTGCCCGCATCGGGGCCGATTACGAGACGCTGTCGAAGATCAATCCGAAGCTGATCTACTGCTCGATCAGCGGGTTTGGTCCGGACGGCCCCTATGCGCAGCGGCCGGTCTACGATTCCGTCGCCCAGGCCGTCAGCGGCTTCCTCAGCGTCTCCATCGATCCTGAACAGCCGCGCTTCATCGGCCCGGCGCTCGCCGACGCGATCACCGGCATCTATGCCTCGCTCGGCATTTCGGCGGCGCTGATCGAACGCGGCCGCACCGGCAAGGGCAAGCGTATCGACATTTCCATGATCGAGGCGATGATGCATTTCGCGGTCGAACCGTTCATGGGCTATTTCGCGCTTGGCGAAGAGCCGAGCGGCGTCGATCGCCCCCGCCTGGCGCAGGCCTTCATCGTGCGCTGCAAGGACGACAAGCTGTTCGCCTTCCACCTCTCCTCGCTCGACAAGTTCTGGGATGCACTGGTCGAGGCGATCGAGGGTGAGGCACTTGCCAGGGACGACCGGTTCTCGCAGCGGCTGAAGCGCATCGACAACTACGACGCGCTGAATGCCGAGCTCAACGCGATCTTCGCGACCCGGACCCGGCCGGAATGGGTGGAGCGTTTCTCGAAGTTCGACGTGCCCTTCGCACCGATCAACACGATCCCCGATGTGCTGAACGATCCCCAGGCGCAGCATCTGGAAATGTTCGTGCCGGTCGCCGGCCGTATCGAAGGTGCCGAGCAGACGGTTCGGCCCGCCTATTCCTTCGATGGGGAACACGCAAGGACCGTGAGGGCCGCGCCTGTCGTCAACCAGCACGGAGACGAGATCCGCTCGGCACTGCAAAGCGATCCGGCAGCCTGGCCGGCCCTGGAAACGCAGACGGCGGCTGCGGCGCAGTAAAAATTCAGTCTAATAGACGGGACAGATTCGGAGGAGAAGATGGCAACCCTGGCAGCGGTCCTTGCGACCACCCACCACCCTTTTTACCTGAAGGCGACGACCATGCCGCCGGAACAGCAGATGCCGCAGGCGGCGGAATGGAAGCGCAAGGTCGAGGCCTATCGCGAAACGCTGACCCGCGCCAAGCCGGACATCCTGGTCATGGTCGGCGCCGACCATTTCCACCAGTTCTTCCTCGACAACTATCCGACTTTCCTGATCGGCAAGGCGCCGCGCTACGATGCAACCTTCTACAATGAAGAGCGCGAATTCGGCATCCCGAAATATGTGCTGGAAGGCCATGAGGAACTGTCGAACTTCATGCATCAGGGCCTGATGGACCGCGGTTTCGACTTCGCCTTCAGCCACGAGCTGAAGCTCGACCACTCGATCATCTGCCCGATCATCACCACACGCCCCGATGCCGACCTGCCGGTCGTGCCGATCTACACCAACATCTTCGCGCCGCCGCTGCCTTCGCCAAAGCGCTTCTGGGATCTCGGCCGCGCCATCCGCGAGATCATCGACGAATTCCCCTCCGACAAGCGCATCGCCGCCGTCGGCAGCGGGCACTTGTCGCTGGAGCTTGGCGGTCCGCGCCAGTTCAAGGAAACGGGGCCGGACCCGGAATTCGACCGCAAGGCGATCGAATGGCTGTCGACCGGCAATATCGAGGAAATCCTCGCCAATGTGACACATGACAGCATGACGAAAAGCGGCAACGCGACCCATGGCTTCATGGACCTGATCCTGATGATGGGCATCGCAGGGCCGATCCCGACCGCCTATCATGACAATCTCGACCTCTTCCACACGATGGAGGCCTATTTCACCTGGTATCCGGAAGGAGCAGACGCATGAGCAAGTATTATGTGAACAAGTTCCTCTTCACCGTCGACCGGGACCCGGACCTGTTGCGTCGCTACAAGGAAGACCCGCGCTCGCTCGTCGCCAGCTGGGAACAGTCGATCGGCCCGAAGCTGAACGATGCTGAGCTCTCGACCGTCAACTCCCTCACCGATGCGGAACGCGAAGCGCTCATCAACCACGACTATGTGGCGCTGTTCGAGATGGGCGCACATTTCTTCCTTTCGCTGACGATCTTCATCGCCATCTACGATGAGGATTACATGGCGAAGCACGGTCCCCTCTCCTTCCAGCGCGAATTCGCGGAAAAGCTCAAGCACTGGAACGGCAAGGATTACCCATCGATAGCGCTGTGGCAGGCAGCCGCACGCTGAGAGACGGGTCGTAGCGAAGCTCTCCGCCGCCGCACCGGCAACGGAGGGCATCATCATTTCAGGCTGGGAGGGGAAGACCATGTGCAGATTCTGCAACAACCGGGCGCATGCGCCGGCGGAACTCGGTAGCGGCTCCGGCAAGGTCGTCGCCGCGCCGGCAAATATGCCCGTGGGCGTCGGCGATCCCGATCGCCTTACTCTGATCCGCGGCGGTGCGGTGCTTTCGATGGACGGCGCGGTCGGCAATTTTGCCAGGGGCGACGTGCTCATCCGCGGCTCGCGGATCGTCGAGGTCGCCGCCTCGATCAACGCGCCGGAGGCCGCAGTTATCGATGCTTCGGGCATGGTCGTCATGCCAGGCTTCATCGACACCCACCACCACCAGTTCGAGACGGCGCTCCGAAGCCTGCTTGCCGACGCGATCCTGATCAATGACGGGCGGCCGGAAAGTGCTGCCAACTATTACGAATGGATGCTCCAGAAGTTCTCCGTGCTCTACCGGCCGCAGGATGTCTACATTTCCGAATTGTTCGGTGGGCTTTCCCAGATCGACGCCGGGGTGACGACCGTCATGGATGTCAGCCAGATCCATCATTCGCCGGAGCATTCGGATGCCGCCGTTTCTGCCCTGCGCGATGCCGGGCGGCGCGGCGTTTTCGGATATTTCGAAGGCTGGGGCGACGCGGCAAAATATCCGGGCGATGCGCGACGCATCAAGGCCGAGCATTTTGCGAGCGACGACCAGCTGCTGACCATGGTCATGGGCGGCGAAATCTATCTGCCGTTCCATGAGGAGGCCTGGGCGCTCGGCCGCGAGCTCGGCATTCCGATCGCGCTGCACGTGGTCGGCACCTTCGGCATGCAGCCGATCTTCGACCAGCTGGCGGAGGCCGGAAAATTCGGGCCGGACAATATCTTCATCCACATGACCGGCATGAGCGGCACGGCCTGGAAGTGCGCCGCCGATGCGGGCTCGCATATATCGCTTTCGGTGCCTATCGAGATGCAGATGCGCCACGGCAATCCGCCGCTGCAACAGGCGCTCGACCTCGGTCTTCAACCGTCCCTGTCGACGGACGTGGAATGCACCATGACCGCCGACATGTTCACGCAGATGCGCTCGGCGATCACGCTGCAGCGGATGCTGGCGAACGACAAGGCGTTGCGCGGCGAGGAATATCCGAAGCTGCTGTCGGCGATCGACGTGATCCGCTTCGCGACGATCGAAGGCGCGCGGGGCCTCAAGCTCGACCACAAGACCGGCACGCTGACGCCGGGCAAGGAAGCCGACATCATCCTGCTCGATGCGAATGCCATCAATGTCGCCCCGCTCAACCACGTCCCCGGCGCCGTCGTCACGCTGATGGAACGGTCGAACGTCTCGACGGTGCTTTGCGCCGGCAAGATCCGCAAATGGCAGGGCACGCTGCTGGGTCATGACATCGCCAGGCTGAGGTCGGAACTGGAGGCAAGCCGCGACTTCCTGCTGGATGCTGCCGGGATCAGGCCGGATCTGTTCTGAGTGATCCGCCACCCTGCTCACCGGTTCCGCCCACGAGCGAGCGAAGCATAGCCGCGGACCACCGCCTGGCGTTCTTCGAACGAGGCCACCGCGTCGACATCGTCGAAACCGTCGGGCGCTCGGGCCTCGACCATGTCGATGACGCCTTCGGGTCCGCCCCGGCGGTTCGCCAGCACGATTTCCGACGTGGCAGGCCGGCGCTCGGCGTCGTAGCAAAAAAGAGCCGCCTCGATTTCGTCTTGCGTCCGAAGATGCCCGGCAAGGCATCGGGCGTCGAGGATCGACTGGCTCGCGCCGTTGGAGCCGACCGGATACATGGGATGGGCCGCATCCCCGAGCAGGGTGACCCGCTCGAGCGACCAGCGGGGCAAAGGCTCCCGATCGCAATTCGGATATTCGTAGAAATTCTCGGTTGACTGGATGATGGAGGCGGGATCGGCGAAATCGAGGTGAAAACGATCGCGCACGAAGGGCAGCACCTCGCCCGGGATACCGGACCGGCTCCAATCCTCGCGGCGCAGCGGCGTAGCGCCCGCCTCCCCCACCTTGGCCATCACGGCCCAGTTCGTCAGCCGCATGCCAGGCTCCGTCGGATCGGCTTCGATCGGATAATAGACGAATTTCGCGAAATTGCCGCCTGATATCGCCATCGTCCGGCCGTCGCGCCAGATCGGCCAGCGCGTGGCGCCGCGCCACAGCATGATCCCGCTCCAGATCGGCGCCCCTTCATCGGGATAAAGCAGCGCGCGGACCGTGGAATGGATGCCATCGGCACCGATCAGCAGGTCCCCATGCGCCGTGCCGCGCCATCCGTCGTGTCCGCCGAGATGAACAACGACCCCGTCTTTCGTCTGCTCGAAACCGTCCACCCGGCAGCCGGTTCTGATCACATCGGGTCCGAGACGCGTGGTGACCGCCCTGTGGATCACGCCGAGCAGCTTGCCGCGATGGATGCTGATCTGCGGCGCCTCCTGGCCGGCATCCAGGCCGCGCAGTTCCTGCCACACGACCTGGCCGAAACGGTTGGTGTAAATCAGCTCCCGCGTCCTTATCCCCGCAGCGTCGAGGCCAGGCAGCAGCCCGAGATCGGCCAGCACGGCCACGGCATGCGGCAGCATGTTGATGCCGACTCCCAGTTCGCGAACTTCGTCGGCACGTTCGAAGATCTCGACCTCTATCCCGGCCTCGTGGAGGTGAAGCGCGGTCGTCAATCCGCCGATGCCGGCGCCTGCAATGACTGCCTTCATGACTGGTTCCTTCCTCTCGTTTCGAGACGCACGAAACTGCAGGCCGCGAGCATCTACTGCGGCGTCACTCGTCTCCTGTATTCAAGCTGCATGGCGACGAAATTGGCCGTGTTCTCCCGATAGCGCTCGGCGATGGCGGTGAGCGTCTCATCCAGCGCTTCCGCCGGTTTGCGGGCAAGCGGCGCGCCGGGCACGCGCGTTGTCGATGCGGTCATCTCGTCGGGAATGATGCGGATGCCGCTGCGGCTCTCCACCGCATCCGCGCCGGCTGCGAAGGTCATCACGCGCGAGCGGTAGGTGCGCGACCAGGCATCCGCGACGAGAGCGAGCGAAACTTCATCCACGCCTTGAGACAGCTCGATGCCGAGCGTTTCCCGGCCCCAGAAGGCCAGCGAGTTGCCGATTGCCGTCAATGCGAAGGGCCGCGTGAATCTGAAGGCGCCGCTGTCGTGTTGCGCATCCCAATTCGCGACGCCGAGATCGGCCGCGACAGCCTCGGCTTTCTGACGCCCGGCAATCGCCTCGATCAGCGTCAGCGACATCGGCATGGAGGCGCTGATGCCTGTCGTCGTCGCAACGCGACCGTCGACGAGGAAGCGGCGGTCCGCGACATGGCGGATGCTGGGATGTTCCCGCAGCATGGCGTCCAGCGAATACCAGTGGGTCGTGGCTTTTCGGCCGTCGAGAAGGCCGGCGGCAGCAACCACCTTGGCGCCGACGCAGACGCCGACGATCATCGCACCTTTTTCCGCCTGGTTCCTGATCCAGCCCAACGCTGCCGGATCATCCTCGCGCACCATGGCCGGGACGATGACGTAATCGGCACCTTCCGGATGCTGCCTGTCGAAATCCTCGATCGTCGCCTGCGGCTCGACCTTCAGTGCTGGATAGAGCGCCATCGGCCCGGGCTGCGTCGCCAGTGCTACGACATCCGCTATATCGGCGCGGCGCAGGATGCCGTAGGGCATCAGATAGTCGGTGACCTCCGTACCGTCGTTGATGCCGACGATGGCGATCAGGGGACGGACGCGTTTGGGCGGCTTCAAGGCCTCGACCGTAGCGCGTGTCTCCTCGCCGGGAATAGGTTTGACGGTCCCGGCTGAAGAAGCAGACGGCAGAGAGATTATCCAGGCCGCAGCGACTACCAGGAAGACCACCACAAGCCCCAGTCCGCCTGTAAGAACAAACCGCCACGTCATGATTAGTTTCGCCCGATCGATCGGTTGCATCTGTTTGCAGGCAAAGTTACCGCTGCTATCGTCTGACTGAAATGACATTAATCGGGCAAAAACCGCCATGGCTCGCACAATCGCTCTCGTGGTGCATCCGGGTTTTCAGCTTCTCGATGCGGCCGGGCCGACGTCGGCTTTCGAAATGGCGGAGCGATTCCGGCCGGGGAGTTATGAACTGGTGCTGATGGCGCCGGGCGGCGGCGAGATCGAGAGCTCGTCAGGCCTCAAACTGTCGGCTGCCCCGCTTGCGGATGGGCCGTTCGACACCGTGATGATCTCGGGCGGCGAGATCATCCGCTCCATGGCGGCGGTGCACGAAATTCTCGAATGGCTGAAACGCACGAGCGCAAGGCGCGTGACGAGCGTTTGTTCCGGGGCCTATCTGCTCGCCGAAGCCGGGCTGCTTGATGGGCGCAGTGCCACCACCCATTGGGGCAGCTCGCATGACTTTTCCCGCCGCTACCCCAAGATAGAAATGCACGCCGACCGCATCTATGTCCAGGACGGTCATGTCTGGACCTCGGCCGGCATTTCCGCCGGTATCGACCTGGCGCTTGCTCTCATAGAAGATGACTTGGGCGCGGACATTGCGCGCAGAACGGCACAACAGCTCGTCGTTCATCAGCGCCGGCCCGGTGGCCAGTCGCAGTTTTCAGCGCTTGTCGATCTCGGGGGACACACGGGCAGGTTCTTGCCACTGATCGGCTGGATGCGCGAGCATCTGGCCGAGCGGCTGACCGTCGAGCGCCTCGCCGACCAGGCGGCGATGAGCCCGCGCAACTTTGCCAGGGCGTTTGCAGCCGAAACCGGCACGACGCCCGCCAAGGCTGTCGAACGCCTGCGGCTCGAAACGGCGCGCATCGCGGTCGAGACCAGCCACGCGCCGCTCGAACATATTGCCGAGGCCGCCGGTTTCGGCGACGCCGGGCGAATGCGGCGGGCGTTCCTGAGAAGCCTGGGACAGCCGCCGCAGGCGCTAAGGCGTGGGTACAGGTAGCGCCCGGACGCAGATTGCCGGTCAAAGACGCGCCTAGAACTCCTGCCAATCGTTGCTGACCGCAGCGGCCGCGGAGCCGCCGGAGAAGGCCGTGGCAACCCTGCGGGCCAGATTGCGGGCCGGCGAGGCAGCCGGCGTGTCGCGGTGATCGGCCGGACGCGGTACGTGGCGCTGACCGGGCAGCTTGAACTGGGCCAGCAGTTCGTTGAGCGATGCCGCATCCCGGGCGAGACCATGGCTTGCGGCGGTCGATTCCTCGACCATGGCGGCATTCTTCTGGGTATCCTGGTCCATCTGGTTGACGGCCGTATTGATCTGCTGAAGGCCCGAAGACTGTTCCTGGGCTGACTCCACGATCGCGTTGACGTGCCGGTTGATTTCCTGCACTTCCGCGACGATCGTTACCAGCGCCTGTCCGGTCTGGCCCACCAGCTGCACCCCGGCATTGACCTGCTCGTTCGATGTCGTGATCAGCGCCTTGATCTCCTTGGCGGCCTTGGCGGAGCGCTGGGCGAGTTCGCGCACCTCCTGGGCGACCACGGCAAAGCCCTTGCCGGCATCGCCCGCGCGGGCCGCTTCAACGCCGGCGTTCAATGCCAGAAGATTGGTCTGGAAGGCGATATCGTCGATGACACCAATGATGTTGGAAATCTCGCCCGAGGATTTCTCGATCTGTTCCATCGCCTTGACGGCACGCTGGACGACGTCGCCGGAGTTCTCGGCGCCGCTGCGGGTGCGGGCAACCAGCGCGCCGGCCTCCTGAGCGCGCTTGGTGGCGTCCTTCACGGTGGTCGTGATTTCTTCGAGAGCCGCGGCGGTTTCCTCGACGGAAGCTGCCTGCTGCTCGGTGCGCTTGGCCAGATCGTCGGCGGCTGCCTTGATCTCCGCCGAACCGGCCTGGATGCTGCGGGCATTCTCCGCCACCTGCTCCAGGGCCGTCTGCAGCTTTGTGGCCGAAGCGTTGAAGTCGTTGCGGACACCGTCCAGCGTCGAGGTGAACTGCTTTTCGATGCGATAGGACACATTGCCGTCCGACAGATGGCTAAGGCCTTCCGCCAGATTGTCGACGGCAAACTTGATCTCGGCGGCTTCGCGGGTCTTCTGGGCTTCGCGCTCCCTGCGCTCGCGCTCGGACAGGCCGCGATTGTCTTCGGCTTCCCGCTCCAGGCGAGCACGCTCCAGAGCGTTGTCGCGGAAGATGGCGACGGCCTTGGCCATTTCGCCGATTTCGTCCCTGCGGTCGAGACCATCGATGGCAGCTTGCGTCTGACCGGCAGCCAGCGAAGCCATGCGCTCACGCAGGCGGGCCATCGGAGCGGTGATGCCTCGGTGGGCGATGGTCATGGACAGGACGGCGGCGATCGCGATGCCTAGAAGCATGCCGCAGATCGCATAGGTGATCGTGCTGGAGACCGATTGGCTCAGCGTCTTGGCGCCGTTGTTGAGAATTTCGGCCATGGCGCCGTTATTGGCACCGAATTTCGGCGAGAGATCGACGATCGCCTGGTCGAGCTTGGCGGAAAGCGTACGAACCTTTTCCTGGTCGCCTGCGGTATGGGCCTTGAGAAGATCGTCGCCGACTACCTTCAGCGCGTCGGCGCCGGCAAGCAGTTCGTCGATCGCAGCCTTGCGGCTCGGCACCAGCGCCGGGATCTGGGTCAACCGGTCACGGGCGCCGGCAAATTCCTTGGAAAACCGGCCGGACAGATCCTGGAAAGCCGCGCTTGCTGGGTCCTGGGCCAGCGCGCGGCTGAGCCATGTCGTTGCGGTCCACATGCCGGCAGCGCCGCGGGGTCCGAAGGTCGCTGCGTTGCTTTCCTTCTGCAGAAAACCGGAATAGGCCTCGTTGGCGGCGCTGAACCTGCTGGTGACATACATCAGGCCTGCCAGCGAAATAACCGCGAGAATGGCAATCGCCATCAGAAATTTTGTTTTAATCTTTAAATTCTTGAGCATCAGATACCTCAAAAAACGCTGAAAGGACGACAGTGCATTGAAAAGTGAAAAATGCCGGAGCCGTGCCGGACGGTGCACATCATGCGCATGGTGATCGAACTTGATCCTCCGTTCGTCATAGGCGCTTTTTCATAATAAAATCTTACCCTTGCCGCAGCGCATCAAATGCGAATACGGACCTCCCGGTGGTTTTCACCACTGCTTAACCAACGGCGGCAGAAGGCAATCTTGTTTGTTGCGGCGCACAATGGACTGCCTTTAATTGGGAGGCGGACCATGGTCTTGGTTCCCCGTTAAACCGGGCAAAATTGATATGAAATCAACTATCCATAATCAAAGGACTTCAACGTGAATTTTTCACGCCGCAACATCATGACGCTTTCAGCGGCCGCCCTGGCTACCACCTTCCCGAAAATGGCGTCCGCGCAAGCGATCGGCTTTACGCCGAGCCCCATCTATCCCGATCCGGCGATCCAAATCCTCGATCCGAGCTTTGCGAAATATCGCGTCGCCAGTAGCTCGCTCGAACAGGTCGCAACTGGTGCTCGCTGGCTGGAAGGTCCGGTCTGGTTCGGCGACGGGCGCTATCTGCTCGTCAGCGACATTCCGAACAATCGGGTCATGCGCTATGACGAGGCCAACGAGAGCTGGAGCGTCTACAACGCCAACTCCAACTATGCCAACGGCCACGCCCGCGACCGCCAGGGCCGATTGCTTTCCTGCGAACATCTGACACGCCGGGTCACCCGCACCGAATATGACGGGTCGATCACTGTGCTCGCAGACAACTACAACGGCAAGAAGCTCAACTCCCCGAATGATATCGTCTGCAAATCGGACGGCTCCATCTGGTTCACCGACCCGCCCTTCGGCATCGCCGGTGAGTGGGAGGGCGAGAAGGCCACGGCGGAGCTGCCGCACTCCGTCTATCGCATATCGCCAGACGGCAAGCTTGGCCTCGTCACCGACGAGCTGAAAGGCCCGAACGGCCTCGCATTTTCGCCGGATGAAAAGAAGCTCTACATCGTCGAAGGCCGCGCATCGCCATTCCGCATGATCTGGAGCTACGATGTCGGCGCAGACGGCGTGAAGCTGTCGAACAAGACGGCATTGGTGACGGCCGACGACAACGGCGGTCTCGATGGCTTCAAGATCGATATCGATGGCAATCTCTGGTGCGGCTGGGGATCGAACGGCGCTGCAGGGGCCAGGCCCGACGATCTGAACGGCGTCAAGATATTCAACCCGGCCGGCAAGGCGATCGGTTTCATCAAGCTTCCGGAGCGGTGCCCGAACCTTGTCTTCGGCGGCCCGAAGAAGAACCGCCTCTATATGGCGAGCAGCCACTCGGTCTACGCGATCTACGTGGAAACCCGCGGCGCCGTTTAATCACCGCGACGAATTCCGAAGCGGCCGGCCGTCAGGTCCGGCCGCTTTCCCCGGCAATCCGCATCGCCACGCCGTAGCCTTGCGATACTCGTCAGCGGCGCCGAGCTAGACCGGACGCCGCGATATCTACTCCGTCTTTCCGGCGGAAAGCCCAAAGAACGGGTCTTCCTCACTTTGTGTGATGGTGGAATTTGCTGTGGGTGAAATGCTGGGCGCCGTACGGGCCGAGGAGAATTCCGGTGAAGTAGCGGCCCGCAGAGATCAGATCAGCTGATTGAAGACGATCAAATGGGCGCTCTATGGCAGAATTGACCCGGAGGATGGTAGCAGAACGCATGCTACCGCTCAATTGACAGGGGCACCACACAAAGTGAGGAAGACCCGATTAACTTCTGCCAAACGACACTCCACCAATGCCATGTTGGAATCAATATTCGCGAAGGAGGCTTCTCTGTCATTGAAATTCATTGCTTATCATCGAATTTCATGAGAGCCTTGATCTGGAACCGTTTTTCAGAGACGAGTATCAGGAATCATGGAACAGGGCCAGAGAAAGCCATTTTCAGAAGCTGTCAGTATTTTTCACGACCGCTCGATGCCGGAAGCCGCCCTCCCGGTCGGCTATGCAGCCCTGATCGATGCCTTTGAATTACCCGTACCTGTGCCAATCATCCTCTCAGCGATCGGTCCTCGCCACAAAGTCTATCAGGCCGAAGGATGGAACGTTTACACACCGCGCCACCAACCGGACGACAATCTTACCGGACACCTAACCTTTGCCCTACGCTACGAAGGACTGGATCTTGCCGTTCTGAAAACCCTGTTCCGGGCAACAGGTCCTGAGCCGATCACCAACATGGTGCGCGCGGCGCCTACTGGCGCCTATGCTCGACGGCTGTGGTTTCTCTACGAATGGCTGCTGAATACACGGCTTGATCTGCCCGACGCGGCACAGGGCACCTACGCCGTTGTCGTCGATCCAGACCGGCAATTCTCGGTGGGTGGAACGAGTTCAACAAGACATCGCGTGAAGAATAACTTGCCCGGCACACCAGCTTTCTGCCCGATGATCTTCCGCACGCCCGCACTCGAAGCATTCGTTGCACGCGGACTTGGCAACGAAGCGCGCCAGTTGATCGATGAGGTGCCGGCGGACCTGCTTGCACGCACCGCTGCATTCCTGCTGCTCAAGGATTCGCGCTCAAGCTTTCAGATCGAGGGAGAAGATCCGCCGCAAGATCGCATCCAGCGCTGGGCCCAGGTTATCGGTGAAGCCGGGCGTCGACCGATAGACCGCGCCGAATTGGAGCGGCTGCAGCGCATCGTCATCGGCGACGCGCGCTTCGTTCATCTTGGCTTGCGCGTTGAGGGTGGCTTCATCGGCGAGCATGATCGCCTGACGGGCGCGCCAATCCCCGATCATGTCAGCGCCCGACATGAAGATCTGCCCTCTCTGATCGACGGCCTGACTTCTTTCGACCGAGGCGCGGCACAGCAACTCGATCCTGTTCTCGCCGCCGCGGCTCTCGCCTTCGGCTTCGTCTACATCCACCCTTTCGAGGATGGAAATGGCCGACTGCACCGCTATCTAGTCCATCATGTTCTCGCCGAGCACGGGTTCAATCCTCCCGGACTCGTCTTTCCGGTCTCGTCAGTCATCCTGGACCGCATCGATGCCTATCGAACCGTGCTGGAAAGCTATTCACGCCGCCTGTTGCCGGTTGTTCATTGGCAGTCGACCGATCGTGGTAATGTCACGGTGCTGAACGACACAGCCGACTTCTACCGCTACTTCGATGCGACGCCTCAGGCCGAATTCCTGTTCGAGTGTGTAGCCCGAACAATTGATGTGGACCTGCCAGCCGAGACAGCATTCCTACGCATTTATGACGCGTTTAAGATCGAGGTCCAGCAGATGATCGATATGCCCGATCGCCTGCTGGACCTCCTGTTCCGCTTCCTGCGCCAGAACGACGGGCGACTGTCGAAGCGGGCTCGTGAAAGGGAGTTTTCGGCGCTCACCGACGCAGAGGCGGCACGCATCGAGGCCATCTATGCTGATATTCAAGGTGTAGTGAGGTGAGGTCGTTTCGCAGTTAAACATGAGAGGGCATTGTAAACTTAACATTCAAGAGGCAATCGTAGGCCGCTTGCACCATGGCGGTTCAGGCGCGAGCGATTTTTGCCCAGAGGTTCATTGCCTCTGAACGCAGTTCGCGATGAAGGCTTGAGGAAATGTCGTGGCGGGGATGTTGGCGATAAGATCATGGATGGAGGCGAAACGCTGCAAATGGCGCTGCGACTTGAAGCGTTTCATGATCCGTTCCCGTCGCCGGAATGGCTGATGAGAGTTTTCCGCCCGACTGTTCAAGCCTTTATGCGAGCGGTGTTCGACACTTGGCATAATCTCGCGATTTGCAGCGTCGTCGGGATCGGAGCTTGTCGGTGATCATCACTCGCGCCGTGTGGCCTTGGCCCTTCAATAGTTTGCGCATCAGACGCTTGGCCGCCCTTGGCATTGCGATGATTTTGCACCAGAACCTCCATGACGAAACCGTCCTGATCGACAGCACGCCAGAACCAGTGCTTCTTGCCGCGGATCGAAACGACGGCCTCGTCGAGATGCCACTTGTCACCCAGCCGACCGGCTGAGCGGCGGCGGATCTCGTCGGCAAAGGTCCGTCCGAATTTCTCTGCCCACAGCCGGACCGTCTGGTGTGAGACAATAATCCCTCGTGCCGCCAGCATGTCCTCGACCATCCGCAAGCTGAGAGGAAAACGGAAACAGAGCCACACAGCCTGAGCTATGAACTCGGCAGGGAAACGGTGGGCGGCACAGCGGTTACGGTCACTGCGTTAAGTTGACGATGCCTCGCACCGCATCGCAGCCGCTCTGCTCCTGCCACTCACATTCATCGTGCCCGCGCCATGGCGCATTGGAAAATAGTGACGGGTGCCATTGCCTGATCTCAGGCAACAGCGCGGTCGTTCGTTCGCCGCTCGATAATGTGACAACTCCTCAGCGTGAAGTGGTAGTGTGATCGGTGCATGTCGACCGGACGCCGCGATATCTACTCCGTCTTTCCGGCGGCAAGCCCGAAAAACTCTTTTCTGTATCCCGCCGACAGCGGTCGGAGCTTCGTCAGATTCTTGAGAACCCGGACAGGCCGCCTGAGAACGTTCCTGTTCAGGAAATACATATGGATCAGGCTGGGCGCCTTGCTGTGCGATCCCTTGTGGGCGACACGGTAGACCGCACCCCGGAACGGGAGGGCATTCAAGGGCGTACCGCGTTCGGCCAGAATCGATTCTATGCGGACATGGCTGCCAAGCATGTCCTTGATCCATGGAAGGGAAACGTCTTCCGCCTTTGACGGCAGTCCGTAGAGGTCCGAACGAATGATCAGCGACGTTCCGCAATAGTGGTTGAACTGGTCGCGGCACAGCAGAATGCTGCCGCCGTCGTCCCAGATATAGCCCTTGTCGATCGTCCAGCCGTTCTCGTTCTGGTGCCGGGCAGCATATTCGGTAATTCGGGCGCTGACAAAATCGTCGTCGTCGACGATCATGAAGAAGCGGCAATCGCGGGCCGTGAGCATGCCCGCAAGCACGCGGCGGCCTTTGTCGGCGCGGAATGAATCGAGAAAATCCTCTTCCGTCGCATCGCCCCGCTCGTGGATGTCGTTCGGCGGAAAGTCCACCCATGCCACCGAGAACTTCTCCGGCAGGACGGGAAGATCGGCACCCCTGTTGGCGACGATGACCCCCCGCCAGTCGGGGTTGGTCTGGTTCGCGATGGATGCCACGGTCTGCGTCAGGTTTCGCTTCAGGATGCCCCAGTCGCGCGCGTTGTCCTGGTGCCGTACGGGGATGATGAAGGTCACAACACTCATAACAGCCTCCGGTCGTTGATCTCAGGCAGCGTCATGCCGCGACACCTGCCTGTTCTTTTGCCCACCTGATGCCGTCGTCGAGCGAAGTCGCCTTGTAGGAGAGATCGGTGCCTCCGGAAAAGGCGTTCATGAACCGGCGGATTTTTCCGTAGTTGTTGTCGAGCACAGCATGGCTGCGTCCGATGAGAAGCGAGCAGATATGCACATGCAGACGATCCGTCACGATCGCCTTTCCGCGGGAAATCTGCCGTATGCCGCGCTGAAAGCGGTTGTTGGCCGCCGCATCCAGCTTCCGCAGCCGCATTTCGGAGGGGGTGAGATGCAGCAGTGCGGAGGCAGCCCCAAGCGCTTTTGCAACGCGCACCTTCGATCGGCTCTCGGTAATCCAGTCCTCCTTGGGGATGTCCGGATAGGCGGAAAAGTCGACAGTTCCGACCTGCTCCTTGTCCTGGCGGAGCATCGCAAGGACCGGAAACTGCGGTGCGGCGGGCTCTATCTTGCCGATGCAGAAGGCCATGTCCGGGCACAGATAGACCTGGCAATCGAAATTTTCCTTCGCGAACTGAAACGACTCCTCGTCTCGCACCAGGAGCACGAAGTTCTTGTGCCTGCCGATCGCGCGCTTGCTCTGCTCCAGCCGTTCTGCGGACTTGTAATGAATCGATTGCGGAAACTGGACGATCTGCCGGTCGGGAAACAGCTCCATCACGCGCTCCCGGAAATCCTGGTGAAACACCCATATATCGCCGAAATTGCCGCCCCCATGGATGAAGATCGGGCCATTCGGGGCGGAGCTCTTCAGTTCATCCGGTGAAAAGTCGTCGGTCGTGCAGACGTAGGAGGGCCGCTTTGCGTAGCGCTGCTGCAAATAGGCCATCTCTCCCAGCCAGATCGCGGAATCTCCGCAATTCCTGATATCAGGAAAGTCCAGTATCGCTATCGGTTCATCGGGCCGGATGAACTCTTTAAGGCAATCGTGGGTCCTGTCCTGAAGCTTGGTGATAAGTTCGGATTGCTGAGCACCTGACATTATGCCTCTCTTTCAAAAGTTTAGAAGAACAAGCCCCGCGATCAGGCGTGACTGACTTTGGACAAGACCTTGGCGGCGATCTTTCTGACTTCAGTCTCCGGACCGTTTGGACGATCCATGACCAGCCAAAGAAAGAGACTGGAGCCGCAATAGAGAACGCCTCCAAGGCAGATAAGGGCGGCAAGTTGTATAACCAGCCCGGTATGTGTGGTCTCAACTCCCATGTAGCGGTCAGCAAGCGAGACGCCGACAGCCATGACGGCCGAACTGGCAAGCGCTCTGAAATTTGCCCATAGCTGTGCGGAGACCGAAACATCTATGAAGCGCTTGACGATGATCATGTTTACGAAAGCGCTGAAGAGGCCGGTGAGCACGCGGCTGAATATCAGCCCCGGAAGCCCCCAGAACACCAGGCCGATCGTGATCACCGGGATCCGGACGAGAAGCATTTGCGCGTCGCGAATGAACAGGGTCCGGGTTTGCCCCAGCGCCATGCCGAGAGGCTGATTGAGGGATCCCAATGTCTGCAGCGCATAAACGGACGCCAGCGCCTGGATGATGAAAATCACCGGAAGCCACTTTTCACCCAGCACGAGCCTGACCAGGGGATCTGCGATGACCGCCATTCCGATCCCGGCGGGTAACGCAACCGCCGTCAGCAATGCCTGCGCTCGCTGATAGGCTGCGGCGAGACGCGCGGGATCGTGGCGGACATTGGCAAAAGCGGGATAGATGGTGGCGGTCAGCGGCGCGGTCGCCTCGCGCGTCGGCGTCATCGCCAGCTGTCCGCCAAGCGAATAATATCCCAGGGCGGAGCCGGTCAGCAGCTTGCCGATAAGCAGGTAGTCGAAACGCCAATTGAGCGTGTTGACGATCTGCCCGGCGGTAATCCAGATCGAAAACGAAAAGAATTCGCGCATATGGGAGAAGGTGATCCGGGGGCGGAACGGCAGGATGAAATAGGACGCCACGACATTGGTGATCTGCATCACCAATGTGCCGACCACCAGCGCCCAATAGGTTTGATAGATGACGGCGATGGCGACGGTCGCCACAAATCCGGCAATCTTCTGGACAACGTTCAGCACGAACTCCTGCCGGAAAATCAGTTCCCGCTGGAGCATGATCCTTCGCGGATTGGCGAACCCGTTGATGAGGAGGCTGAGGCTCAGGACAAGGAGGACGCCGAAAAGGCGCGGCTCGTCGTAGATGAGGGCCGCCGGATAGGCGAACGCGGCAAACAAGGCGCATAATATCAGGCCGCGGGTCGCAGCCAATGTCCATGCGGCACTGAAATGGGATTCTTCCGGGGCTTCGTGACGGATAAGCGCTTCGTTCAACGAAAGCTCGGTGATCGTTGTCACGATGGCGAGCATGGTCGTCGCAAGCGCGACGAGACCAAAATCCGACGGCAGCAGATACCAGGCCAGGATGATGGTACTGAGGGTCGACAACCCATTGACGATGACCCTCGAGAGGGAGACCCAGAGACTTCCGGTGACTAGGCGATCGGCGATGCTCATGACCGACCTCTTCGCGACAAATACCGATCGTACGTGAGCGACATCATTCCGTAGCTACCCTTTTCCGCGGAGTTCCGGCTCCTTTTCAAGCCGCAGGTTCCGCGCCCATGATGCGTGAGATCTCCTTGCTGCATTAAAATGGGTGGGCCTATCTGCTGGACACTTCGGTCATCGATCTCTCCATGCAATTTCCCCTGGTAGCCTAGTGCGCATTCCTAGTGACCGAACGAGTCGATCGTCTCGTCCGGCGGCGCGATCCGGCAGCCTTGATCAGGGCTGGAGACCGCTGACGATCTAGTTGACCGGAAATGATGTTTGTTTTGTGATGCCCTTCGCAAGTGCGAAAGAGCAGGTGCCGGGCCAACCCGGAGGCATGCCGCACCCCCGGATGCCGATTGGCGCTGAGGCGAAACGGATCACCGGCCGCCCTATTCCATCACCGCGTTTCTCAGCCAGGTGCGAAAGAACCGCAAACTCTCGGGCCGAAGCTTCGGATCGGCGAACATGCAGAAGTAGTGCTCATGCACCGTTTCGTTCTCAAACAGAGTAACCAGCTGACCATCCTCTAGCTCCTGCTTGACCAGCGTTTGGCGGACAATGGCAATGCCGAGTCCCTTGACGGCGACCGTCAGTTCGAGGCCGGAGCTTTCGAGATTGATGAAGCAGGTATTTGAGAATATCCTTGGCGCACGCGGTCCGAGCCAGCGCTCCCAGTTGCGGGTGAGTTCTGTCGATCGCAACAAGGTATGATGTTCCAGATCGTCGGGCGTCTTGAAGTGCGTCCGTTCCTTTCTCTTTCAGAGGTCGAGATTGGACAGGCCGGGGTGGTCGTCCGGCCGCCTCCCGAGCGGCCAGAAGAATTTCCGGTCTTCTTCCTTGATCGGCATGTCGTTGATCGAGGCAAGACGGCGGGCCATCAGGCCATCCTCGGCAAACTCCCAGTTTTCGTTGCCGTAGGAGCGATACCAGTGGCCGTTGTCATCGTGCCATTCATAGGCAAAGCGCACCGCGATGCGGTTGCCCTCGAAGGCCCAGAGTTCCTTGATCAGCCGGTAATCGAGTTCCTTCGCCCATTTGCGCTTCAGGAAGGCGATGATCTCGGCGCGCCCGACCGGGAATTCGGCACGGTTGCGCCAGCGGCTGTCGGGCGTATAGACAAGCGACACCCGCTCGGGATCGCGGCTGTTCCAGCCGTCCTCGGCCATGCGCACCTTGGCGATAGCTGTCTCGCGGATGAAGGGCGGTATGATGCCCATGGCGCGTCTTCCCGCTTATTCCTCACGATAACCGTATTCCGGCACGTTGCCGCTGGCGCCGTAATATTTGTAGGGCAGGAATTTTCCCGACATGGTGAACTGCACGCGGTCCCCCTTCGGGTTGGCAACCCGTTCGATCTGCATGTCGAAGTCGATCGCCGACATGATGCCGTCGCCATATTCTTCCTCGATCAGCGCCTTCCAGGCCGGACCGTTGACCATGACCAGTTCATAGAAACGGTAGATCAGCGGATCGGTCGGCGGCATTTGAGAGCCGCGCATCGGCGTCTCGTTGAGCATGCGGATTTCAGACGGCGAAAGGCCGAAAAGCTCGCCGGCATTTTCCGCTTGCGGTTTGGTCAGTTTCATCTGGCCGAGAATGGCGCCGACGATCAGAACCTCGGAATAACCGCCGATCTTTTCGCAGATATGTTTCCAGCTCCAGCCATTGTCCCGCTTGATATCCAGCAGCTTTTCGGTGAGGTCGGCACGTTTCATGTCAGTCTCCTGTCAAAATATGAGATGTCTGTAGGTCAGCGGCTGCGGCCAATGGAGAGCAAGGCGGCATCATCTTGCGCGGCGGCTGCACGCGGGATGACGACCGGCACATGACGCGGATCATGCGGTGCGCCGGATGAGGCAAACCCTTTGCTGCGGCTGATGAGGAAATCGATGATATGGTTGCGGACGGCGTAGTAATCGGCATGCCGGTGCAGATCGACGCGCGACCGCTGTTTCGGCAGCGGGTTTTCGACCACTTCCGCGACGACGGCATTTGGCCCATTGCTCATCAGAAAGATCTTGTCGGCGAGATAGATCGCCTCGTCGACATCATGGGTGATCATGAACGAGGTCTGCCCGGTTTCGTCGCAGATGCGGCGAACTTCGTCCTGCAGCGTGCCGCGGGTCAACGCGTCAAGCGCGGAAAACGGCTCGTCCATCAGCAGCATCTTCGGCGTGATCGACAGTGCCCTGGCGATGCCGACACGTTGCTTCATGCCACCGGAGAGTTCTGAAGGCCTTTTGTTCTCCGAACCGGAGAGCCCCACGAGATCGACGAATTTTTGCGCGTGTGTACGAATTTCCGACCGGCTCCATTTGGGCCGGCGGGAGGAGACGGCGTAAGAGACATTGCCGATCACCGTCATCCACGGCAGCAGCGCATGGCTTTGAAAGATCACCGCACGATCGAGGCTTGGCCCGGTTACCGCCTGGCCGTCGACGATGACAGTGCCTTCGTTCGGCGCTTCCAATCCGGCAAGGATGTTGAGAACAGTGGTTTTGCCGCAGCCGGAATGGCCGATCACGCAGCCGAACTCGCCGCGGTCGAGCGATAACCAGAGATCTTCGAAAATCGTCGTGGGCGATGTCGATCCCTTGCCGTGGTAGCGACGGGCAATGCCTTCGATGGAAATAAACTTTGCCATCTGCATCACTCCGGAAATGTCACGAGGCGGGTCAGGCATCCGAGCACCTGATCGAACAGCATGCCGACGACACCGATCACCAGAATGGCGATGATGACATTGGTGATCGACAGGTTGTTCCACTCGTTCCAGACGAAGTAACCGATGCCGGTGCCGCCAACGAGCATTTCCGCCGCAACGATGACCAGCCAGGCGATGCCGATCGAGATCCGCATGCCGGTGAGGATGGTCGGGGCCGCCGCCGGCAGGATGATGGTGAAGGCGCGCCTAAGCGTGCCGACCTCCAGCGTGCGGGCGACATTGATCCATTCCTTGCGCACGGCCGCCACACCGAAGGCCGTGTTGATCAGCATCGGCCAGATGGCACAGATGAAGATCACGAAGACCGCCGAAATGGCGGAATCCTTGATCGTGTAGAGCGCGAGCGGCATCCAGGCGAGCGGTGAGATCGGCTTCAGCACCTGGATGAAGGGATCGACCGCACGGCTGACGAGCGGCGACATGCCGATGAGGAAGCCGAACGGAATGGCTACCACGACTGCCAGCAGATAGCCGAGCAGGACGCGGGCGACCGAATAGGCAAGCTGGATGCCGAGGCCCTTGTCGTTCGGGCCGTTGTCATAGAACGGGTCCTTCAGATAGTTCCAGAGCGCGGCACCGACATCCATCGGCCCCGGCAGCGCCGATTTTCCGGTCGTCGCCGTCAGCCCCATCAGTTTGGCATATTCCGGGTCCATATCCGCCGTTTGGCTCATTCCCATGGTGGAGAACTGCCAGAGCGACAGGAGGACCGCGAGGATGAGGACTGACAGCAGTCCTGCCCTGATCGTCAGTGATGTCTGCACTTAGGAGGCTTTCTTGATCGGGAAACTGTCGAGATAGGCCTGCGGCTCTGCGGGATCGAAGGTCTTGCCCATGACGACAAAGGTTTTGGTGGTTTCCTTCGGCGGCGGCATGCCCACCTCGGCCATCAGCTTGGCAGTATCGGTGGCGAGAAAAACTTCGTTTGCGATGGCCGTGTATTCGACATCGCCCTTGATCTGCCCCCAGCGCTTCATCTGGGTCATGATCCACACGGCGAAGGACTGCCAGGGGAACGGGTCGAAATCGATTCGGCCCGGCTGCTTGACGACCTTGCCGAGACCATCCGCAAACGTGCCGGTGAGGATCTGTTCGAGCACCGTTTCAGGCTGGTTCAGGTAATTGGCAGGGGCGATCGCGGTGGCGATCTCCTTGCGGTTTTTTGGATCATGCGCGTAAGCCGTGGCGGAAATGATCGACCGCAGCAGCGCCGCGTAGGTGTTCGGCATTTCGCTGATGAATTCTTTCGACGCGGCAAAGGCGCAGCACGGGTGTCCCTCCCAAATGTCTTTTGTCAGGATATGGATGAAGCCGACGCCATCGTAGACGGCGCGCTGGTTCATCGGGTCGGGGCCGAGAAAGCCATCGATATTTTCGGCACGCAGGTTTGCCACCATTTCCGGCGGCGGCACGGCGCGAATCTGTACGTCCGTATCCGGGTCGATGCCATGCTCCGCCAGGTAGTAGCGCAGCAGGTAATTGTGCATGGAATAATCGAACGGAACGGCGAACTTGAAGCCCTTCCAGTCCTTCGGGTCGCGCCGATCCTTGTGCTTCATCGCAAGGGTGATGGCCTGACCGTTGATGTTCTCAATGGCCGGCGCCGCATAGGGCTGCGGGTTTGAGCCGAGGCCCATGGTGATGGCGAGCGGCATGGGCGACAGCATATGCGCCGCGTCATATTCCTTGTTCAGCGTCTTGTCACGAATGACAGCCCAGCCGGCCGTCTTGATCACCTGGACGGCGAGCCCCTGTTTTTCATAAAAACCCATCGGCGCGGCCATGATGATCGGCGTGGCGCAGGTGATCGGGATGAAGCCCACATTGAGTTTGGCCTTCTCCAGCGGCCCAGTCTGCGCGAAGGCTTCCGTCGCAGTGGCCAGGGGAAAGAACTGAGAGATGGCAGCCACGGCAGTGGCCGTGCCTGTGGCCTTCAGAAACGTCCGACGGGAAACATCGTTGGGAAACATCGCGCGTAGCACCGTTGAGGCGACGACATTTTCATAGAGCTTTTCCTCGCCGTCAGTCACTTCCATTGCTCGCAAGGCAGAGGCATGCTCCTGCTCGCTCCGATGTCGGCCGCAACTGCAGCCTGAGGATGAAAGAATGGTCTTGCGATCAAATGGATTTTCGAACATGGCAGCCGCTCCCCTTTTTGTGAGAACGGTGTTGCAAAGGCCGTGCCAGAACGGATGAAACGCGCAAACGCCCGCAAATCCGGGCAATCAGATCACTTGATGACTTACAATATCTCGTTATAAACGAAATGTCGTTATTTTCTTTTACGAGATTTCGTGTGTCGATTGCCCGACAGGATATTTTTGACCAGTCACCGCAGGCCCAGATCGTCATCGATGCCGACAGGGATGTAATCGTCGATGCGAACGCGGCAGCGTGCCGCCTGCTGGGCTATGATCATCATCTTCTACTGGAAACGAAGGTCAGCGATCTACACGCTGAACAATTGCCGACGCTGATCGTCTTCACACAGGCTGTCCTTGCGCAGCGCGTGTACCGCACGACCCGCTTGCTGCCGCGTCACGCCCTTGGACGCGAACTGCGTGTGGAGTATCTGGGATCACTGATCAATGATGGCAGCGATGGGCGACTGATCCTGCTTGCCGTCAACGATCTCGCAGAACGGCAGCGGCGCTCGATTGACGATGCCGCAGAGGACTTCATGGGTGGCGGCCTGACCGAATGGCAGCGCGCCGAACGCGTTTTTCGCGATATCGAACGGGAAAACAGGCTGATCCTGCGGGCCGCAGGTGAAGGCATCTATGGCGTGAATGCCGAGGGCAAGACCACGTTCGTTAATCCGGTTGCCGAGCGCCTTCTCGGCTGGACTGCGGAAGAATTGACAGGCCGCGACATCCACACGATCATCCACCACACCCGCCCGGATGGAAGTCATTACCCGCATGACGAATGCCCTATCTACGCTGCCTTCAACGACGGCTCCGTGCATCGGGTGAACAACGAGATCTTCTGGCGCAAGGATGGCACGCCGGTATGGGTGGAATACACGTCGACGCCGATCCGCGACCGCAATGTTGTTGTCGGCGCCGTGGTCGTCTTTCGTGATGTCAGCGAGCGCAAGAGGTCCGACGAAAAACTGCATGCGGCCCTGATGGAGGTGGATCAGCTGCGCCAGCGGCTGGAACTGGAAAACGCCTATCTGCAGGAAGAAATCCGCATCGAAACGAATGCGGCCGGGATTGTCGGCAGATCGGAGCCCATCCAGGCAACGCTTCGCCAGATCGCACTGGTTGCGCCGACGGATGCGACGGTGCTGATCACCGGCGAATCCGGGACCGGCAAGGAACTGATCGCCCGCGCCATCCACGAGGCAAGCGATCGCAAGGACCGGCCTCTCATTCGAGTCAACTGCGCCGCCATTCCGCGCGAACTGTTCGAAAGCGAGTTTTTCGGCCATGCCAAAGGTGCCTTTACCGGCGCTCTGAGGGACCGGATCGGTCGCTTCGAACTGGCCGACGGGGGAACCCTGTTTCTCGACGAAGTCGGCGAAATTCCGCCGGAACTGCAGGGCAAGCTCTTACGGATACTGCAGGAGGGGCAGTTTGAGCGCGTTGGCGAGGAGCGGACGCGAAAGGTCGATGTCCGGATCATCGCCGCCACTAATCTCGATCTGAAAAGGGCCGTGCAGAACCGGCAGTTTCGAGAGGATCTCTATTTCCGGCTGGCGGTCTTTCCGATCGAATCCGTGCCATTGCGAGATCGCCGCGAAGACATCCCACTGCTTGCACAGCATTTTCTCGGACGCCAGAGTCTTGCTCGACGTCACGATCTGACGTTGTCGAACGCCAATATTCAAACCTTGCAGCGCTATGCATGGCCAGGCAATGTGCGTGAACTGCAGAATGTTATCGAACGTGCAGCCATTCTTTCACGGCATGGAAAGCTTGATTTCGACCTGCCCGATACGCCGGCGCCGCGCAAGGCACAGCCCCGCCACCCCGATCCTGCCGTCACGGTCATAACCGAGAGCCAGATGCGACAGCTGGAGCGGGAAAACATTCTCTCCGCCCTGCACTGCAGCGGTGGAAAAATATCCGGCAAGGGCGGGGCCGCAGAGATTTTGCAGATGAAACCGACAACTCTATCTTCACGGATCAAAGCTCTGATGCTGTAGGAAGTGAGGTCTCGGGAGAGTTTAAGTTCGCATGTGCGTCAAATCACACAATAAAGGAGTGGGGACGATATGTAATGACGACCGGTAGCGTTGCCAAACTCAACGCGCTACCCATTAAAAGGTTAAAGGTAATGCGACATCTATTCCAGCCCGGCTCGCCATTGTCGAGACGCAATGCGAGTTTGTCCGCCTCATCTCTTAGCATCATCGTCTTTTTAGCATCACCTGCGACCATGGCGGTGATCAAAAAAAGCAACATACCAGCCGTCTTGTCGAGAAAAATTTCCCGATCGGGAACAAAAAAGAGCGGAGGGCAATCCAGCTAAACTATTTCCCGAGCGGGAAATTGGGCGGGCCGCGTCACCCGCTAGCGGACTGCGTGGCTCCATCCGCTCCGCTTGTGACTTTGTGCCCGTTTCCGGCCTTCATCGTCCGATTGCTTTTGGCATTCCCGCGATCGAGCGTTTATACATTTGCCAAGGCGAAGTCGTGGGTTGCGGGCGATCAGGAGGCCGACGGCCTGAAAGCCGCGAACGAATAAAGGCATATCAGGAAAACGCGATGAGTGGATGCTGTTCAGGATCGAGACGGGAAACGGAGCAGGGAATATTCGGCACACCGGCACACACGATCTCTCGCGGCCTCCGGGGGGAAACAATTGCCGTCAAGGGCGGCGATACGTTCGTCGGAACCCATGACCCGGTGATTTCCGCCGATGGCGAGGGGCCGGAGCGCAGGGTCTCGCTGCAGGATTTTCACCTCGAAGCCGAGACGGTCACGATCGGCCGGTTTGCCGAATTCGTCGAAGCGACCGGATATGTCACGGAATCGGAACGCTTCGGCTCTTCCGCCGTGTTCGCGCCGCTGCTTGGTGACATCAGCCTCGCGACGGGTGGCGTTGTCGGTACCCCCTGGTGGAGGCGCATCGACGATGCCACCTGGCGGCAGCCGGAGGGTCGCGGCAGCTCCATCGACGATCGGCTCGACCATCCGGTCACCCACGTCTCCTGGAACGATGCGCTCGCGTTCGCGCAATGGGTCGGCGGCCGCCTGCCGACGGAAGCGGAGTGGGAACATGCTGCGCGTGGCGGCAACCGCCGCCGGCGGTATCCCTGGGGCGAGGAGGAGCCGACCGACGAGGCGATCTTCTGCAATATCTGGCAGGGCCGCTTTCCTGACACCAACACGTTGCAGGACGGATATCTCGGTACCGCGCCGGCGCGCAGCTTTGCCCCGAATGAAGCCGGTTTCTACAATCTCGCCGGCAATGTCTGGGAATGGACCGCCGACCCTTTCAAGGTGCGCTCACTGTCGAAACAGGCAAAGGCGCGCAACGAGCAGGCGAGACGCTTTTCCGACAAGGTGCTGAAGGGCGGCTCGTTCCTCTGCCACAAAAGTTACTGCTACCGCTACCGGATCGCAGCGCGAATGGGCCTTTCCCCGGATAGCGCCTCGAGCAATACAGGCTTCCGGATCGCCTATGACGCCGCAGCTGGAAAGGACAATGGTCCTTGATCACAGGTGGCGTCTCGGTCTGGTCGATCGGAGGGGCCTGCATGCTTCGTCCGGCATGCATTCCGGAGCCCATCAGTATCGCGCGTCAGGCGCTCCGGCGAAGGGATCGACGGGACTGTTGCGATTCCACGGCCTACGCCCCATCAGCGCCTCGACAACGGCGGCCTGCATCGCCTCGTGGGTGGAATAGGCGTTGATATAGCTCGGCACCCGGGGGGCATCGTAGAGATAATAAGGAAAGCCGAAGGAGATCATCACCGTCGGAAGGCTCGTCCATGGCCGTTTCATGGCGGCCCTGAAATCCCCGTGAAGTGCCCGCCAATCCAGAAAAATACGCCCGCGCGTCAGAAGCGTCTCTTCGCCGAACAGATAGAGGACGAGGTCGTGCCCTTCCGCATCGAGTGGCGTGCCATAGGGATGGAGGGTCACCTCGAAACCCTCGGCAGCCAGCATTTCCGGCAGCTTGAAATCCAGCCTCGCATTCGGCATCGGCTCGACGATCCCACCCGAAACGACAAGGATGCGGCGATGTTTTTCGGGATCGAGCGGCAGCGTGCCGTTCCTGTCCTTCACCAGCGTTGGCGCGCGGGCAAAAGCCTCGTTGGCCACGTTCTGGACGGATGGTTCCCTCACATGGATCGGCATCTCGACGCTGCAATGCAGGCCGAGCGACGCCTTGAAGGCGAGGACGCGCGTGACCGCGTCTTGGAAACGCTCGGCTGATATGCGCCCCGAATGGGCGGCGTCACGCACCGCAGCAATTTCCGCCTCCGGCTTGGAGGAGAAAAGAACCATGTCGCAGCCACTCGCGATGATCTCGATCTTGGCGTCATGCGCCGGCATCACGCCCGAAAGGCCGGCCATCTCGCTGGCGTCGGAGACGATCAGGCCATTGAAGCCAAGTTCGCCCCGCAGGAGTGCGGTATTGAGCGGCGCAGAGACCGAAGCTGGAAGATAAGCTTCTTCACCCGCGTCGGGATCGCGTTCCAGGAGATAGGCCGGCAGCGCGATATGCGCCGACATGACCGACTTGACCCCCTGATCGATGGCAGCCTTGTAAAGCACGCCGAAGGTGGCGCGCCATTCTTCCATCGATAGCGGATTGATGGTGGTGACCAGGTGCTGGTCGCGTTCGTCATAGCCTTCGCCCGGCCAATGTTTGACGGTCGCGGCAAGGCCAAGCCGCTGGAAGACGCGCATCTGCGCTAGCGCATGACGTTTTATCAGCGCCGGATCCGAGCCATACCCCCGGGTTGCAACGATCGGGCTGCGAAAGGCCGCATTGATATCCAGAACCGGCGTAAAGGACCAGTTGATCCCGACGGAACGGGCTTCCCGCGCCATCAGGTCGGAAATCGCCTCGGTCAGCTCGACATCATCGACGGCGGCCAGCGCCAGCGGGTTGGGGACAGCCGTGCCGAAGGGGAGACTCATGCGGGAGCCTTCGAGATCGGCCGAAACGAGCAGAGGGACTTTGGCCTTGGCCTGGATCGCTGCCATATGCTCGCGTTCCCTCGTGCCGTCGGCACCGAAATAACGGGTCATGCCCCCCGGCTGCAGCTCGCCGAGGCGGACGATCTCCGTCTCGCGGTCGTCACCGCGGGAATTGAGATTGAAAAGCTGGGCCGCGCGGGCGGTATCGTTCAAAGCCTGAAACGTCTGCGTCACCCAGTCGAGGGCTTCGCGACCGAGGTTGAAGGGTGATTTCGTCAGATGATCCAGCATCGATGGCATCGGTCCCTCCGTTCAAACCTGCTCGGTGAGCGCGCGTTCCAGCGCCTCGAGCTTTTCCCGGTCCAGTTCCGGCCAGGCCGTTGCGGCCTGCACGAGCGTCTTTGCGGCGAGTGGAGCGGGCAGCGGCTCGTCCGCGAGACGAGGAACCGCGGCGATCAAGATGCGGCGCGTCGTTTCTTCGGCCATGAGCTTCGCGATCGGGATATTCGCCACCCGAGCCCCTCGTGGGAAATCGCTTGCCCGCGCCACGCTGCGCTGGCCCGAAACCACCTGTGCCCATTGTGTTTCGATGAGCAGATGTTCGCTGCGCACCGGTCCCGTCTCCGGAAGGCCCAGTCGTTCGAACTGATCGGGGGGCGCATCGGAGGCGCGCATCAACCCGACAAGCAGCTCGGCCATCCGCAACTCAACGCTATCATCTCGGAGCGGATTTTTCTGCTCCGGATCCGTTTCGAGATCGTAGAGCAGGGTCCCGAAGACCCAGGGGCCTCGGATCGTCCATCCCGGTATGCGCAGGACTGGCGCCCCTTTGGTGAAGGAGAAAGGCTGCGCGAGCTCCGCCTTCGACAGCTCGTTTGGGGAGAAGCGCGCGCGCATGTGGGTCGGCATCAGCGTATATTCATGGAGCGGCGAATTGTCCTCGGCGGCGCAGCACCGCATATAGACGTAACGGCCGTCGGTGACGCATACATGTCCCCCGAAACTCCCGAATAGTCCGGCCTTGCGGACCGGAGCATCGTTTCTGACCGTATCGAGGAGCGGTTTCCCTTGCATATCAGGCGTTGGCCGGAGGCCGAAGAGGTCGAGGAGCGTCGGCGCTATGTCTATGGTCTGGACGAGCGCGGAACGCCGTTCGCCGGCAACCCCGGCCCGCGGATCCCAGACGAAGAAGGGCGTGTGGATCGTCTCGTCGTACCACGGCATGACAGACTTGCCCCACCAGCCCTTTTCACCGAGCATGTAGCCATGATCCGTGCAGACGATCAGCATCGTATCGTCCCACATGTTTTTCTCGTCCATCATGTCGAGCAGCTGGCCGAGATTGCGGTCGCACATCGAAAGCAGCGCCAGATAGCGGTGCCGCGCCTGGAGGACCCTTTCTTCTGCCTCGGTGACGCGGTCATAGGGCGGCCAGTCGAAATCCTCGCCGGTATCGGGGTAGAGCGCGTGATATTCGGCATAACTGAAAAACGGCTCGTGCGGATCGAATGTCTCGATCTGCAGCATCCAGTCGTCCTGACCGGCATTGTCCTTTATGAATTGAAGCCCGGCATCGAAGGTTCGGGTTTGCGGATGGTCACGCTCGTCCTTGAGATAGGTCCTGTTGATGGGGTCCTGCCGCTTCATCTGGTAGAGGAAGTCGACGAGACGCCTGCGATCGACACCTTCGACGACGCCTTTCCAAAGGTCACCTTCCTGGCCGCGAAAAAACTCGTGCGAGGAAAAGCGCGTGTGATAGGTGGCTCCGCCATCCTCCCAATAGTGCTGATGATCGGTGACCAGATGCGTGTAGATGCCGGCGTTTCTCAGCAATTCCGGCACGCTGTCATCGAACGGCTCGATCGGCGACCAGGATCGGTGGAGAAAATTGTACCGGCCGGTATGCATTTCGCGCCGCGCCGGCATGCAGGGCATGGAACCGGCATAACAGCGGTCGAACGTGGCCGTCTTTTCCGCAAGCCGCCCGAAATTCGGCGCATGGGCAGTCCTGTCGCCATAGGGCGGCAGAAGGCGGCGGTTGAGGCTGTCGAACATCAGGACGATGGCGCGCATGGATCTAGGCCGTCATTGCGAGGGCGCGGAACGCCGCGCGCCGTTCCGCCTGCCTTGCGGGATCGGCGACGGGCGCGGCGAGAAGCAGGCGCTTCGTGTAGTCGTGAGCGGGGCGAGCCGTCACCTGATCGCATTCCCCGAATTCGACGATCTCGCCGAAACGCATCACCGCGACACGGTGCGAGATGTGACGCACCGCCGCCAGGTCATGGGAAACGAAGAGATAGGCGACGCCCGTCCGTTCCTGGATTTCGATGAACAGATCCATGACCCGGGACTGGGTGGAAAGATCGAGTGCCGAGACCGGTTCGTCACAGACGATGAGGCGCGGAGACAGCGCCAGCGCGCGGGCAATGGCGATCCGCTGGCGCTGGCCGCCGGAAAACTCGCGGGCAAACCGTTCCGCCGCGTCGCTTGGCAGGGCGACCTGATCGAGCAGCTTGCGGACCTGGCGGGAGGCATCGGCACGGGAGGCAAGCCGACGTGCGACAATCGGCTCCGTCAGGATGTCGTCGATCGTCATCGACGGATTGAGCGAGCTGTAGGGATCCTGGAAGACCGCCTGGATGGCCGCCTGGCCTTTGCGCGCACGGGGCGGCACCCCGGCGATATTCTCTCCGTCGAACCATATCTCGCCGGAACTGACCGGACCGATGCCGAGAATGGCCCGCCCGAGCGTCGTCTTGCCCGATCCGCTCTCGCCCACGAGACCTACGGTTTCACCGGGGCGGATAGTGAGATTAACGTGCTTCAGGACATGGTGGGCGCCGAAATGGACGTTGACGTTGCGGCAATCGACAAGGATCTGATCGTTCATGCCCGCATCTCCTCCGTCATCGGCGGTCGATATGTGCGGGTCTTGCCATCCTCGAGAACTGAATCGAGAAGCATGCGAGTGTAGTCGTGCGCCGGCGCGGCGAAGAGGTCGGCAACGGAGTTGATTTCCACGATCCTGCCATCCTTCATGACGGCCACCCGGTCGCAGCTATCCGCCACGACACCGAAATTGTGGGTCACCAGCATGACCGCCATGTTGAACTCCTTTTGCAGGTCGCGCAGAAGATCGAGCACTTCCGCCTGCACGGTTACGTCGAGCGCGGTGGTTGGTTCGTCGGCGATCAGAAGGTCCGGGCTGCAGGCGACCGCACCGGCGATGAGGACGCGCTGGGCCATGCCCCCCGAGATCTGGTGAGGATAGGCGCGAAATACCCGTTCTGGATCCGGCAGCTTCACGCGGGCAAGCAGTTTCAGCGCCCGCCGCGTCGCTTCCGCCCGGGAGATCCCGAGCACCGTCATCATCGGCTCGACGAGCTGGTATCCGATCCGGAACGCCGGGTCGAGATTGGCCATCGGCTCCTGGGGAACATAGGCTATGCGCTTGCCGCGAAGAGCCCGCACCTCATCCTGGGAAGATTTTCCGAGATCGATACCGTCGAACAGGATGGAGCCGGAGACAACCCGGCCCCCGGGCGACAAAAGCCCGAGGATGGCAAAGGCCGTCTGGCTCTTGCCCGATCCGCTTTCGCCGACGAGCCCGAGAACTTCACCGCGCCTGAGGCTGAGGCTCACGCCCTTGACGACTTCGCGCCAGCCGTCGTTCGCAGGATAGGCAACGACCAGATCCCGCACGTCGAGGAGCACGTCGGGTGCTGCTTGCGGCAGCGGTTGGCTCGCTGCCAGGGGAAGGACCTTCGGCGCTCTGACCTGAACGCCGCCCTGCTGCATGCGGTCGCGAATGGCATTCGCAAGCAGCACCAGCGACGCCACCGTTGCCGTGATTGCCAGCCCTGGCCAGAGGATCGCCTGCGGCGAGACATAGATGTTGGAGAAGGCGTCCTGCAGCATGCCGCCCCAGGTCGGCGTGCTGGGGTCGCCCAACCCCAGGAACTCGAGACCGGACTGGACGACGATGGCAATGCCGGCGACGATGGAGGTCTGGATGACCACCGGCGCCCGCACCGAAAGCAGGATATGCCGGGTGATGATCCGGAGATCGCTGAGGCCCGAGACCCGTGCCGCGTCGATATAGAGCTCGTGCTTGACACCATTGACGAGATTGCGCGTCAGCCGGAAAAAGCCCGGCGACAGCATCACCCCGAAGACCGCCATCGACAGGTAGATGGAGGCCCCGAGCGCCTGATAGAAGGCGAGCAAAACGATCAGTGCCGGCAGTGCCATGATGCCGTCGGAGATCCAGCGGGCCACCAGATCGAGCTTCCTGCCGTAAAAGCCGGCGAAGAGCCCCGCCGTCACCCCGATGGATGCGGCGATGACCACCGTGATCAGCGCGCCCAGGAATGTGTTGCGGCCGCCATGGACGAGACGGCTCCATATGTCGCGCCCCGAACCGTCGCCGCCGAGGAGATAACCGTCGCCGGCGACAGCATTGACCTTGAATATCTGGACGGCGGACGGATCGTTGGGTGCAAGCAGAGGCGCGAAGATAGCCGAAGCGATGACGACCAGCAGCGCCAGCGAGGCGACAAGACCTGTCGGATTGGAGAGCACCGAGCGGACGAAATGACGGCGCTGCGAAGCGGCGGGGATTGGCGCCTGGGCGGTGTTGATATCGCTCATGACATCCTCACCTTCGGATTTGCCCATGCGTTGAGGAAGTCGATCAGGATGTTCACCAGAACGACGACGATGATGAGCGTCACGACCACGCCCATGAGCACGGGCACGTCGCCGATCAGCGCAGCCGAGACCGTCAACGAGCCCATGCCGGGAATGGCGAATACGCGCTCGATGACGGCGGCGCCGCCGAGAAGCGCAATGAACTGTACCGAAAGGACGGTCAGCGCCGCCGGCATCGCATTGCGCAGTGCATGGCGATAGAGCACCGAACGCGGGCTGACGCCGCGGGCGCGGAGTGTGCGCACGTAATCCTGCTTGAGCGCGTCGATGACCGCGCCCCGGATTTGCTGGGAGGCCGAGGCTATTCCTGACAGCACCAGCGCGGTTACGGGAAGCACCAGGGAGGCCGCCCATGCGGACGGTGAAGCACCGAAGGAAACGTAGCCCGTCGCAGGCAGCCAACCGAGCTGAACAGAGAAGGTGAGAACGAGCAGCAGGCCAAGCCAGAAGTTCGGCATGGCAAAACCCGCGACGCTGACGATCTGGATGGCACGGTCCGCCCAGCCGCCGCGGACAGCCGCGGCAATGCCGAGCATCGCCGACAGCAGTGCCATCATTGCCACGGCGATCGTCACCATCGACAAGGTAACGGGCAGTCGGCTCGCAAGTGCAGACGCCACGCTCTCGCTCATCGTCCATGACGGGCCGAGGTCGCCGCGGATGGCATGACTCACCCAATCGCCGAACTGGACCATCAGGGGTCGGTCGAGCCCCAGCCGGCTGTTCAGTGCCGTCACCTGCTCGGCCGTCGCATTCTCACCGAGGATGTTGCGGGCGACGTTGCCTGTGGCACCGAAAACCATCATGAAAGTTACGGTCGAGACCAGGCAAAGCAGCGCGATGCCGGAAGCGACCCGTTTCAGGAGATACCGTATCATCGGCGTCCGAACTCACTTTGCAGGCGCATAATTGCGCGGCCAAGGCACGATGTTCTGGGCCTGCATCTGCACCTTCACCTGCGCGTTGGAGATGTAGATGCTGTCGATGCGGAACCAGGGCGCAAAAAAGGCGTTCTCGACCATGTATCGATTGGCGGCCTGCATCGCGGCATTCTGCTCCTTGCCTGGAGGCGTATACTGGGCTTTCTTCAGGAGAGCCTCCAGCTTCTCGTCCTTTGCCTTGGAAGTATTCCAGGGGGAGTTTGCAAAGGCGAATTTGTTGAAGTCGGCCCAGGGCGACTGGCTGCCAAGACGGAAGAGGAACATCGGGTATTTGCCGGACAGCAACTCGGCGATCGTGACATTCGGCGGAACTTTCACCCAGTTGACGGTGACGCCGATATCCTTGAGCTGCTGGGTGATGATCGGGGTGTAGGGAGCAAGCGTGCCGATATCCGGCATGGTGACGCTGAAGCCGTTTGGATAACCCGCTTCGGCAAGCAGTGCACGGGCCGCCTTCGGGGCATATTGATAGGTCCCGTCGAGCGAGGGATCAAATGCCTCGCTTGGCGGCACGAAAGGCTGGTCGGTGACTTCGCCATAACCCCGGGCGACGAATTTCAGGATCGCTTTCTCATCGAATGCCATATTGAGCGCGCGACGGACGCGGACATCGGACAGCGCCTTGACCATTTTGCCGTCGCGGTCGGAGAGAAACAGACCCAGCCAGTCCACGGGCAATCGAGAGACCGTCAGCTTGCTCGCCTCGGCCTCGGTGACGACCTGCCCTTCGCCCGCGCCAGCGTCCACCTGGCCGGATTTCAGCGCATTCATGCGCGCGCTGAGATCGTTGATCGGCGTGATCGTCATGGTTTCGAACGGGAAGGCGCCGGCGTTCCAATAATCCGGATTGCGCTTGTAGACGTATTGGCGCCCGGTCACCGAGCGCGCCGTGTCGTAGATGTAAGGCCCGGAGCCGACCGGTAGCATTTTGGAATCGGCCTTGCCGAGCGTCGCGGGGCTCGCCATCGCGCCGCCGACGGTCGCCAGATTGAAGAGCATCCCCGGATCTGGCTCCTTGAGGTGCAGCTTCAGCTCGGCAGGACCTACGATTTCGACACTCTTGACGGCGCCGGCCATCCAGGTGTTCTGCCCGACGCCGTCGCGCAGATATTCGATGTTTGCCTTCACCGCTTCCGCATTGAAGGGTGTTCCGTCGGTGAACTTGACGCCTTCGCGCAGCTTGAGCGTCAGCTCCGTGCCATCGCCGTTGAAGCGCCATTCGGTGGCCAGGTTCGGCATCGTCTTGCCGTCGGGGGCCGTGTAGAGCAGCGTATCGAAGACCGGCATCCAGTATTGGGCGCGATGGCCGATGGACAGACCGGCACGGTCGAAGGTGTCATTATCCAGAATGCCAGCGAGCGCAAGCGTCTCAGGACTGTTCCCGACCTCTGCCTGGGCAATCGGCGGCACGGATAAAAAAGCCGCCGTCAAGGCGGACAAAATCAATCGGTTTCGCATGCTCTCCTCCCCGAGAGCCTGACTTGCCCGCTCCCCGGCCAGACAGGCTGCATGTAGCGAATAAGATTCTGCCAAATACACATTCTTGGCGTTCTAAAGTCATACCAGTTGAGGCAATGCACGAAAAATGCAATTAACGGCGCGACCGATAAACGAAGCTTATCACTGCCATGCTGGATCAGATCACCCACCTCTTCCGACTGCAGGCGATCGTGGAGGAAGGCAGCCTGCGTCGTGCCGCCGAGCGGCTGAACCTTACGCAGCCCGCCCTGTCTCGATCTCTCGCCCAGTTGGAGGCCCATTTCGGGCGGCCGCTTCTGGAGCGGCACGCACGCGGCGTCCGTCCGACGCTGTTCGGGGAGAGAGTCCTGTCAGAATCGCTGCGGATGATGCGTCACTGGGAAGTGGCCGAGCAGGAACTGATGTCCGACAGGGCAATAGGCAAGGCCTATCTGCGGATCGGCGCCGGACCGATGTGGCGTCCCGCAATCCTGCCGGAACTACTCGTCGACATGCAGCAACGGTTCCCCAAGATCGTGTTCGAGCTCAGGAACAGCCGTTATGCGAACTCGCTCACCGATCTCCTGGAGGGGCGCCTCGACATGCTGTTCACGGGAATGACGATCGATGATCCGCAAGACTTCCGCCTCGTCGCACTTCCGCTGACAAAAGTGATCAACAATGTCATGGCACGTGAGGATCATCCGATCTTCGCCGCGCGCGATGCGGCAGGAGCGGTTCCGCCAGAGCGCCTGCTCGACTATCCCTGGCTCGTCCATTCCGAGCTTCCGATCTATCAGGCCACGACGCAGCACGGTCTTTTCGAGCGGCTGGGGCGAGAGCCCGACATCCGGCTGAGCTGCGAGAGCCTGCATTCGACATTGTCGATACTTCAGCGGAGCGATTGCCTCTGCCTGCTGCCCGATGCGGCCGTTCTGGCGACCTCCTGCCCACGCATCGTCCCGGTGCCGGTCAACCTCAATTACAGGCACACGCGGACGGGGGTGATCTATCGCGAGGAACTCGGCGACTGGGCTCCGGTGCGCCAGATGATCGCACTCTGCAAGGAGCGGTTTCATCTCGATAACTGATTACGCTCTCTTGAATCGTCGCCGGGCACCTTACCATGCACTGATTTCACTTGCTTTTTCAGGTCGCCGTCCAGTCGGTGCGGTCGTTCGCTCGGTTAGTTTTGTCCGAAAATAATCATAAGTCGAAGGTGATGGCGCGTGTCAGGTCACCAAGTCGAGGTGCTGAACGTCGCATTGACATCCCCGCGCTTACGACGACCCCTACAGCGCTCCCCGAATGGTTCGCTGACGTAACGAACGTTGATGTGGCCGGATGTGAAACCCATCTAAGCTTCATGCCGAAGCACGAAAAGAACGAGATCGAGTTCCTCAGGACATGGACACTGACGCCCGCGGCGACGCTGGGGTCGTCGGTCCGTGCGAAAGGGATACTTCTCGAGATGCGAGCTCGGCTCCCGGTTCCATCGAAGAAATCGCTCATACTCGAAGGAAATGAGCTGATCCTGTCGATGTCCGCGAACGCGAAGACCGAGTTTCAAGCCGCGTCGACCATTGTCTCCAGAGCGCTGGAGGACATCGAAACGTTGCCTGTCATCCCGCGCGAGATACAGGACATCCTAACGATTAAAACGAGCGAGAGACACCGCTGGCTCGCAGACGGTCGGCTGCCCAGTGCGGGAACGCGAACTGTCAAGTTGCGTGGCCGGGCTAAAAAGATCACGTTCCACGTCTTTGATCCCAAGGTAGTCGAAGACATTCTCGACCGGGGTGTCGTTGAGGAATGGCGGGAGCATGACGCGACAGCGGCAGCCGACAACAGGCGACGGGCTGCGTACAAGGTGAAACTCACGCGTTCGTTGAAGCAGCGCGCAAAAACCTCGCCGCCTACGCAGGCGGTTTCCGACGAGGCTTCAAACCTCTCTGGATGGGATGAGTTTGGACGGGATGGGTTCCTTCGTTAGCGTTGGTGACTCGCGACACGCCAATGGCGACCGAGACGAGGTGAAGTCCGTCGCTGTATGTGCGGGCGCTCCTTATACTCAGAAAGTTCCTGCAACGCCCCACAAGCTCAGCATAATCCAAAGCATGGAAAGTGGATTTGGGGCCGGAAGCTGACCGAGGGCTCAAAGCTGACGCACTTCAAGAGCGTCAACATCCAGTCCTATAGCTACTCGACGATCTTCCAATAGGAATCTTTGCGGATCACCTGACCATTCCGAAACGTATAAAGATCGCAACCCTGGACTTCCGTCCTTGTTCCGTTGACCGACGTACCCACGAGGGTCCATCTCGATATCCCGGTTCCGGATGCTTCATCAACGAAGTGCTCGGCGTTGTTGTAGATAACGTCAGGCAGGCCCTGAAAGCGCGACGCCAGAGCCTCTCGCACCTTGGTCTTACCCTCCAACCGAGACCCCCATGGATCGCGCCCGCGTGGCATCTCCAATATGCAATCTTCAGCAAAGTAGGTCATGATCAGATCGAGATCATGAGCGTTGAAGGCATCGCACAGATCCCTCAGCCGCCGAAGCAAGTCCATCACGGTCTCCATCAGTACGGAAAGCGAGTTCGCGATCCTACCATGTTTCCTGCCGTTCTGCAGGAGGTGCGTTGCTGCGCGGGCAATGGGTGACGACCCAATTTGAAAAGATGCAACGGAACTGGTCCAGACACACCACCTCGATGCTCGCCCCAGCGGCATTTCGGACAAAAGAGACTATGCCTTGCCCAGATGCTTCGGCGCCAGAATTCGTGATGAACTTTGGCGGCTTCGTCTTCGAGGTTCATCGGGCTCATTGACCAATCGGACCGGCAGCTTTCAGGATATCGAAGATCGGGTTGAATGACCGCAATGGGGGCACAGACTTGCCGTGCTAGTCGTGAGCACCGATCTTACGCGCCGCTTAATCGAGATTGTTGTTGTCGCGGTCATCGGCGATCGGGCGGTGCTTCCTCGCCGGAGCGAGAAAGCACCGCCATGTCACGGATTTAGCGTCACCCGGCACTCCGGCCACTTGAGACCTCGCCTCTTCTGCTCACCTTGGCCGGAGCTCCAAGAGTCAGCTGCGGGGCTGAAGCAACGCCAGAACGATAGTCGATGCCGCTAAGACGGCTGTAAATGTCAATGGCGCTGAGGCACCATAGTGATCGACCACATAGCCGCCGAACAGCGCACCTATGCTGATGGCGACTTGGAACGAAACGACCATCAGGCTGCCAGCAGCCTCCAAGGCGTCCGCTGCGCCCCGGGACAAGTTGGTAGGCAGTACCACCGGAGCCATCCCAAAAGCGAAACCCCAAACTGTAACCAGGGCAAACGCGATGCCGCTATGTGCACCCCAGAGGACGAGAGCAAGCGCCGAAAACGCCATCAATACGCCGGTGACAGCGAGCGCCATGCGGATATTTGCGTCTGCCAGTCGGCCGCCGGCGACATTGCCGATCACAGCGGCGATGCCAAACCCGAGGAGCGCCAAGGCAATCGGCCCGGTGCCAAGGAGCGTCACTTGTTCGAGGAAGGGTCGCACGTAGACCGAGCCGGCAAAATGTCCCGTCATCAGCAAGAGGATGGCAAGCATTCCCAGTTGAACAGTGCGCCGTTTCGTCAGCCGGAAGACGTCGGAAAGACTATTGCTCGTGCTTGCGGGTAGTGTCGGCAAGCTGAGTATCTGCAGTAGCATCGCAATCGCTGCGAGTCCTGCAGTCATGGCCGTGGCGGCACGCCAGCCGAGCCAATCGCTGATCAAAGCACCCATAGATGGTGCAGCTATGGTGGCAAGAGAGACGCCGAGGGTGACTATAGCCATGCCTCGACCTGTCGCATTGGTGCCAACCAATCTGGCCACGACGGCAACTGAAAGCGCCCAGAAACCACTGAGCGCGATCCCCAGCCCGGCTCGGCCCAACAACAATAACCAAAAATCGGTCGCGAGCGCGGCCACGAGATTGGAACCAATAGCCAAGGCACTTAGGCCAACCAGGACAGTCTTCCGGTTCAGTTTGCCGATGAGAACATTGCTCAACAAGGCCGTCACCGCGCCAACAGACGCGGTGGCGGTGACAACCTGACCGGCGGTTCCCTCGCTAACGCCAAGGTCACGCGCCATTGGTGTCAACAGACCTGCCGGCAGGAATTCAGCGGATACCAGCGCAAAGCTTGTGGCTGCCATTGAAATAACGGCAAACCAGGTCGTGGGGCTCCATGTACTCGGGACGGTAGAATCGAGGCCAATCGCGGGGCCGTCAAGCTGTGATGTTGTGTCCGTCATTGAAAGTACCTCCAAGGTTTGGAGGCCTTAATAGCGGAGTCTTCCAGGATGATATGTGTCTTAAAGTCCGAATTCCATGTCCGTTCGTCCGGAAATAGTGCGGCGCACAACGCCAGGTGAAACGCTGGTGATGCGCTTGAAGGCGCGCGCAAAAGAAGCTTCAGATTCATAGCCCAATTGAGAAGCGACCTCGGCAACCGACATGTTTTGACCGAGCAACTCTCGTGCAAGCTGCATGCGCAGACGGGCGAGATACCGTGCCGCGCCCTCCCCTAGGATGGCGCTGAAGCGTTCCGCGAAGATCGAGCGCGATTGACCTGCCACGCCGGCAAGGGTCTCAAGCGTCCAGTCATGGCCGGGGTCTCGGTGCATGGCTGCCAGCGCACGACCGATATGAGGATCACGGATCGCGGCGAGCCAGCCGCTGGTCGAGGCTCCGCTGCAATTGACCCAGCAGCGAATAAGCCGCGCGACGAGTACGTCCGCCATGCGTGACAAGACCGTGGCGCTGCCTATCTGGGGCTGCGACGCCTCTGCCGTCATGGCGGCGAGGAGGGGGCCGACGATCGGATCATTGCCAGCAACATCACAACCCTTGATGATCGGTGGCATCAGAGCGATCAACGGGTTGAGGGCATTCGCACCCAAAGCCATGGAACCGCAGAACAAGGTGCTCGTCGCTCCTGTTCCTTCCTGCACCACTTCGCAGACATTGCCCCCCAACTTGGTGACCTGGCAGCTCTTAAGCGAGTCCCCTACAACATCAGGCTTACTGGCCAGTCGGTGTTCGACACCTTGCGGCAACAACACCAAATCGCCGTCTTGCAACTCCTGCCATCCTTGGGCTTCGGTATGGATCCAGCATGGCCCCTCACTGACGAAATGAAAGCGAAGCAGCTGTTGCTGCGCAAAGGCGATGCTCCATGGATGACGTAGCTCGCAGCGGCCGTAGTTGACTCCACTCAGGCGAAAGTCCTGTAGAACTTCGCTTAGTGCATCCGTAGGAACTTGCGTCGGGGACTGGGATGAACGATCAAGCATTGGGATAATTTATATGCCGACCGTCCGGACTTCAAGTAAGCATCGGTGTCAGGGCCGGCTCTGAGGTCATCAATGGCGGGCGCAGCTCCGCGTCGGCTTTGCCCGAATTGAAGTCGATGACCCGTATTGCCGCACGGGTATCGTCACCAGCCATGGCCGCTTTCGGGCAGCTGCAACGACTGCCTCCATGACCGAGGTGAAGGCGCGTTACTGTCGCAAGATTCGTCGCTTCATGGCCAAAACACCCAGCTTCCCGAGCTAAGCCGGGAAGCCGTCACGCTATCTCGATGTGCGAGGATTCCACTCCTTGCGCGATAAGCGGCGCGGGAGACTTCGAATGCGGGTGGGAAGCGTTAAGTCGCCGAGCCACGATATCGTGGTTGAGCCACAGGACGGGACCGGAGGGTTCGGAAGATTCGCCAAAAATAAGCTGCCCGGTTGCCTTCACAACGAGACCGCTCAGGAGGTCGCTGATCATCAACTTGCTATCTCGATGCATCTGGGTGATCGCGTTGGACGTGCCGATGGTCAAATCGGCCTGTGCCTGACTGTTTGCCATGGGCCATGCGGAAAAGTCATAGAACGGACGCATGACCTCGCTGGCCTGCATGTCGGTGATCTTCCGGAACACATCCTTCATGGTTAAGCCGTCAGCCAGAAGCTGCTGGCAGGCCTGCCACTGTTCGTCTGCCCATTGGCCACCGTTTTCTTTCTTCAACGCAAGCAGTAGCGGTATCAGGGGCAGCTCGATACCCGTGAACACATCGGACGAATTGGTCCGGATTTCGGGACAGTTATAGACCGTTGCCTTGATCCCTGTCGCCCAGGCGTCCTTCGCAATGCCCTCGAGCCGCATCTTCGCATAACCCTGGGTGTAGTTGGTGTAGGTCTGCCAACGATAGCTTCCGTCAATGAGGACCGCCGATCCGTGGTAACCATAGGCCGTATATCGTATTTGACCGCCCGAAGCCTCCACGCGCTCGCGGATCGCCGCGCTGAAATCAATGAGGTGCCGAAAGGTGTTTGCTGAGACTTCGTCAAAATTCTGCAGGATGAGTTTTCCCATGTCACTGTCGAGCAAGGTCTGCGACGACATGTGACGGGTTCCGGTCCCCTTGTAGATTCGATTGGCGACGACCAAGAATACCTTAGCCTTCGGGATGCCCCCGGCCATTGTGTGGGCGAAGAAAACATTGCGTCCAGCGGCGATCATTCCGTCGAGAACGGTCATGACTTTTGAAAGCGACTCCGTAAAGCGCGCAGTGGCGATGTCGCGGCATTGCCCGACATAGTCCCAGTCGAGCTTTTCGTGTTCCCAGCTCTCAAGCGTCATCTTTGCCAGGAGATCGGTGGGAGTTGGGCCGCCTGCGGGCGCATCGAGATCGAAACCCGCCATAAGAGGTATGTTGATGATCCTGCCGCCCAGCCGGGCCTCCGCCGAAGACAGTTCCTCGGGGTCGAGCGGCCGCAGCGCGTTGTTCTCGTCGCGGCGCCCGACGGTGATCCCCACAATCTCCATTCCGGCCCGTCTGGCTTCCTCCAGCAAGCCGGTGGCGTATCCGCGGCCGAACAGTTCGCCGAAGAGGACGAAAACATCGCCTTTACGGAAGACCGTGTTCTCGGAAAGACGATTCAGTGCAACCGGATTTTCCATGCTGTCGGCTCTTTGATTCGTGTGTCGTCGAGCAATGCTCATACGAGCTTTCACAAGACATGACCGCACTGGCACAGAATGGGAACTCATTTTCGGTGACCGTTTATTTCAAAACGTGAAGGCGCTTCCTGCAATGCGGCGAAATGCCGAGGCTTTTGGCGATCGGCGCGCCGATACCGAAACGAGTTCGCTGGAAGGCTCGTCCCGCGGATGCTAGTCGTGAACTTCCGCCCAGTGGGGATAAGTCACGTAAGCTGTGATCGCTCCCTCCCCCTCCGTCGTAATCGTCACCGACTCACCCTTGGGCATATAGACGATCTCGCCCGGACCCGCCGTGACGGTGCCAGCTCCCGTCGAAACTGCAAGCCGTCCTTCCAGAACGATCATGACGTCATCGACCGCCATGGTTTCTGTGAGCGACTGGCCCGGAGCGTACCGGCCGTAGCCGATGGTGATCGGCCCGCCGTTCTTCTCGTCGACCAGGTTTCCGACGAAGATATCGGCATCCTGTCCCGGAGACCTCACCAGGTTCGCGTCGGCGATATTGAATTTTTGGACTTTCATCGCTTTCTCCCGTTTTTCGACAGAGGTAGCGCGGCTGCTAAGGCTGCCAAGGCCGACACCCGACAGAGACGCTCCATGGAGATCAGGGACGCGACAACCATGCTCGACGTCAACTACAAGGCGATCGGCAACGATATTCAAGCTCCAGCGAGATGTTTTCTGGTTCATCAGGATGCCTCATGCGGAACCACAGGCAAGATAGCTCGTTTATCGCCGAGATCAGGGAGACCAGACATGCCGAGCGGATCACTCAAAGCACTTCTCGCCGTCCTCGCAGTCGCAGGATATCAGAACCGCGACCGGATCGCCGAAATCCTGAAAGGCGTTGCCGAGCGCCAACGGACGTCGTCGGGTGGAGCGACACAGGGAAGCGCCGCGAATGCACCCCCAGGATCGGATGGCGGAATCGACGACATTCTTGACAGGTTGCGGAGAGGCGGACTTGGAAGCTTGGTCAGCGGTGGCAGCATCGGGTCGATACTTAACGGCGGACTGAGCGACCTCCTCGACCAATTCCGACAGGCCGGACAGGAGAAGAAAGCCGAGTCTTGGGTGAAGCCCGGGGCGAACGATCCCATCAATAACAGCGAACTCGCTGCTGCGCTGGGACCAGACGTCCTGCGAGATATCGCTACGCGAACCGGCATGTCCGAAGAGGAAATCCTGAAACGCCTCTCAGAGAACCTCCCCAACGCGGTCGACGGCCTTACGCCGGACGGAACGGTTCCGCCTGCATCTGCCGCTTAATTCCTCTCTCAGCAACGCCGGTAAGCCCTTTTCGCCATTCTCGTTGATACAGCGGCCACCGCGCTGTCGCATGCAGCCCCTGATCTGCAGAAGTATGCGACGTCTTGCACGGCCATCGAGGCTCCACCGCCGGTTCTGACGGATGAAGTGCTCCTCCTGGGAGGCGCGATTGCAACAACCCATCGGAGACCGGGCCAAGCCATCAGCAGCGATCAGTTTTCGGCATCGCTTGCATCTGAAATTGCATTATTTCCGCATGGCCTGAGGCTGTATCCTTGCCCAAGGCGGACGGGTGCGATGATTGCGATCATACGTATTCCTGCCGCGTGCGAGGGAGGAAGACTTGCGACCGAATATCCTTTTCATCATGTCGGACGACCATGCCGCGCGGGCGATCTCGGCCTATGGCGCAGGTCTCAACCACACTCCCAATCTCGACCGCCTCGCAAGGGAGGGTGTGAGGCATGATGCGACCTATGTGACCAATTCGATCTGCACGCCGTCGAGGGCCGCGATCCTGACCGGCACGCACAACCACGTCAATGGCGTCACGACGCTCGTGACGCACATGAACAATCGTATTCCCAACGTCGCCAAGTTTTTGAAAGCCGCAGGCTATCGCACCGGCATCTTCGGCAAATGGCATCTCGGAGAAGGTCCTCTCCACGAGCCGAAGGGGTTCGATGACTGGGCCGTCGTTCCTGGGCAGGGGGATTACTGGGACCCGGCCTTCATCGATCGCGAAGGCCGGCGGCGAATTCCGGGCTATGTCACCGATATCATCACCGACAAGTCGATCGATTTCATCGAGCAAGGCGATGGTCGCCCGTTCTTTCTGATGTGTCATCACAAGGCCCCCCATCGTCAGTTCGTTCCCGACCCCAGATACAATCATCTCTGGGCGGAAGAGGATCTTCCGCTGCCGTCGACGTTCAACGACGATTATTCCGACCGCGCGGCAGCGGCCGCCGCCGCCCGCATGCGCATTCGTTCCGACCTCAACTGGGAGGATCTCGGGCTCGTGCAGCCGGAGGGGCCGGCGACCGTCGCCGGAGAGTTGATGCTGGATCAAATCCCGGTTCGCCGCGTGCCGGAACTCAAAGGCGGGGAGAGCATCACCGTGGTGTGCGCCTCGACCGGCCGGAACTACACCTTCACCGATCCACAGGCTTTCGCGGAATTCAAATACCAGCGTTATATGAAGCGCTACCTCCGGACGGTTCAATCGATCGACGATAATGTCGGCCGCCTGCTCGACTACCTCGACGAAAAAGGCCTGACCGAGAACACGCTGGTGATCTACACCTCCGACCAGGGCTTCTTCCTTGGTGAGCACGGCTGGTTCGACAAGCGTTTCATGTACGAGGAAAGTCTGCAGATGCCGTTCCTGGCGCGTTACCCGGCGGCGATCCCGGCCGGCACGACCAGTCGTGATCTCGCCTGCAACGTCGATTTTGCGCCGACCTTCCTGGACTATGCGGGGGTGCGGACGCCTTCCTTCATGCAGGGGCGGTCGATGCGACCGGTGCTTGACGGGCGGACCCCAGACGACTGGCAGCAATTGGTGTACCATCGCTATTGGATGCACAACGATGCCATCCACGGCGCCTGGGCGCATTACGGGGTGCGCGACGCCCGCTACAAGCTCATCTACTGGTACAACGACGACCTGGGACAGCCAGGCGCTCGACCGAACGGTGCGCCGCCGGAATGGGAGTTATTCGACTGCCTGGAAGATCCGCACGAGCTGCGGAACGTCGCCGACGATCCGGCCTATGCGGGAATTTTCCGCGAAATGCTCGACAAGCTCGACACCTATATGGCCGAGATCGGCGACATTGCCGAGCATCCCAAGGAACTGATTTAGGGAACCGGCTTAGGGATTGTCCCTTCTGAAGATCCAGTCATGGTCCGGGTGGTTCTTGAACCGCCATTTGCGGATAGGGCCGGCCATGACGTTCAGATAATACATCTCGTAGCCATAAGGCGCGCCGCAGGGGTGATGGCCCTTCGGCACCAGCACGAGATCGTGGTCGGAGACGGCCATGGTCTCGTCAAGCGAACCGTCTTCGGTGAAGACCCGCTGGAAGCCGAACCCCTGCGCCGGGTTCAGCCGGTGGTAATAGGTCTCTTCCAGATAGGTCATGTCGGGGAAATTGTCCTCGTCATGCCGGTGCGGCGGATAGGATGACCAATTGCCGGCCGGCGTGAACACCTCCGTGACCAGAAGGCTGTCGGCGACGTCCCTTTCCTCCATGGCGATCGGGTAGATGTAACGGGTGTTGGCTTGCCTGCCGCGGGTGTTGAGGGAAAGCCCTTCCGGTCCGATCACCGCCGCTTCGCGTCCGGGCTTGGCCGGCGCGGTGCAGACAGCGAGCGTGCATTCGGTGGTCGCCTTCGCGCTCCAGTCGGAACCGGCAGGCACATAGACGCAGTGCGGCGGCTTGCGCTCGAAGACGTTCATCCGGTCGCCGAGCTCGCCGAAAGCCTTGCCTCCTCCGGAGATATCCGCCTTGCCCTCGACCAGCACGAGGATGACTTCCGTATCTCCCGTCGGTTCCGCAGCGCTTTCGCCGGGCTTCAGGCGGTAGAGGCCAAATCCGACATAACCCCAGCCGGCATCCCTCGGCGTCACGTCATGCACCTTGCCGGATGCGCCTTTCGGCTTGCGCAGCAGGTTGGTCATGCGTTGCCCCTCCCCTTGTCGAGGCCGACGGCCTGGGCCATCGCCTTCAGCGAGGAAAGACCCATGCTCTGGTATTCGAAGGGATTGCGCACGTCCGGGTCCTGTTCCGCCTCGATCACCAGCCAGCCCTCATAACCATGGTCGGCGGCGATTTTCAGCACCGGCGGGAAACTCACGCCGCCTTCCTTGTCGCCCGGGACGGTGAAGACGCCGCGGCGCACACCTTCGAGAAAGGAAAGGCCTTCGCTCCGCACCTGCGCGGCGATATCGGGCCGCACGTTCTTGGCATGGATATGCCCGACGCGGGCCATGTGGTTTTTCGCGGCGCGCTCCGGGTCGCCGCCGCCGAACAGGCAATGGCCGGTATCGAGCAGAAGCTTCGCGTGCGGGCCGGTATGGGCCATCAGCCTGTCGATCTCGTCTTCGCTTTCGACGATCGTGCCCATGTGGTGATGGTAGACGAGCGTGATGCCCTGCCCGGCTGCAAACTCCGCCAGCGCCTCGACGCCGGCACCGAAGGATTTCCACTCGCCGTCAGCGAGTTTCGGACGGTCGTTGACGGCCTTGCCGTTGTCGCCGTGGATGGCATTCGACGTCTCGCAAACGATGATGACCTTCGAACCCATTGCCTTGAGGAGATCGAGCGCCGGCTGCATCGCTCGTTTCTCGTCCTCGACCGAGTTGACGAGCAGGTTCAGCGAATGCCAGCCGGAAACATAGCGCAGCCCGCGCGGCTCCAGCACGGCCTTGAGCGCGGCCGGCTCCTGCGGGAACTTGTGGCCCTTCTCGATGCCGTCGAACCCGATCTTCGCGGTCTCGTCGAGGCATTGGTCGAGGCTGATATGGGCGCCGAGCGAACGGTCGTCATCGTTCGACCAGGCGATGGGATTGGTACCGTAGAGGATCATGTCAGCGTCTTTCCTTGAGTGCCGCTTCATAGGCGGCGCGAGCTTGCGTGACTTCAGCGCGGGTCGAGACCTGCGGCACCGCGACGTCCCACCAGTATCCCCCGCCTTCAGGCGTCGGATAGGGATCGGTGTCGATGACAATCACGGTTGCGACCTTCGCTTCCCGCGCACCGTTCAATGCCGCTTCCAGATCCGCGATCGAGGAGACCTTGCGGGCATCGGCGCCCATCGCGGCGGCATGGGCGGCGAAATCGATCTGCATCGGGTTCGCCTGGTTGGTGTGTGCATAGAGATTGTTGAACTCTTCGCCGCCGGTCGCCATCTGCAGCCGGTTGATGCAGCCGTAGCCGCGGTTGTCGGTGATCACGACGGTGATCTTGACGCCCATGGCAACGGCCGTCGCAAGCTCCGAGTTCATCATCATGTAGGAGCCGTCGCCGACCATGACGATCACGTCGCGATCCGGCTCCGCCATCTTGATGCCAAGCCCGCCGGCAATCTCGTAGCCCATGCAGGAGAAACCGTATTCCATGTGATAGGAGAGCGGCCTGCCCGCCTTCCAGAGCTGGTGCAGCTCGCCCGGCATGGTGCCGGCCGCACACATGACGACCGTGTTGTCGCGCGAGGCGCGCTGCACTGCGCCGATCACCTGCATGTCGGTCGGCAGAAGATTGCCGTCCTTGGGAGCAGCGGTGACCGCATCCGCCTTGGCGAACCAGTCTTCCTTCAGGCTCGCATCCAATGCCTGGAAACGATGATCGCCGAGCGCCGCACTGATCAGCTCCAGCCCGACCTTGGCGTCCGAGACGAGCGGGATCGCCTCGTGTTTGGCGCTGTCATAGGGCTGGACATTGAGCGACAGGATACGGCGCGTGGGGTTTTTAAAGAGCGCCCAGGAGCCGGTGGTGAAATCCTGGAACCGGGTACCGACGCCAATCACCAGGTCGGCATTTTCGCAAACGGCATTGGCGCTCGAAGCGCCGGTCACGCCGACCGGACCGAAATTCGATGCATGGTCCCAGGACAGCGCCGACTTGCCGGCCTGCGTCTCGACGACCGGGATATTGTGCCGGCTCGCAAACGCCGCGAGCGTCCCGGTCGCGGCGGAAAAATGCACGCCGCCGCCGGCGACGATGACCGGGTTTTTTGCGGCCCTGATCGCCTCGACCGCACGTTCAAGCTCGTTCTCATCCGGCCGCGGCCGGCGCCAATGCCAGATTTTCCTGTCGAAGAAGCTCTCCGGATAATCATAGGCCTCGGCCTGCGTGTCCTGGCAGAAGGCCAATGTCACCGGGCCGCAATCGGCCGGGTCCGTCAACGTCCGCATGGCGCGCGGCAGCGCAGTCAGAAGGTGTTCCGGCCGGCTGATGCGGTCGAAATAGCGGCTGACCGGCCGGAAGCAGTCGTTGACGCTGGCAAGACCGTCGCCGAAATTCTCGATCTGCTGCAGGACCGGATCCGGACCGCGATTGGCGAAGACGTCGCCAGGAATGAAAAGCACCGGCAGGCGATTGACATGCGCCAACGCCGCTGCCGTCACCATGTTGAGAGCGCCCGGTCCGATAGAGGAGGTCACCGCCATCGCTCGGCTGCGGCGCAGCTGTTTCGAATAGGCGATTGCCGAGTGGGCCATCGACTGCTCGTTCTGGCCGCGATAGGTGGGCAGGTCGTGGCGGATGCCCGCCAGCGCCTCGCCCATGCCGGCGACATTGCCATGGCCGAAGATAGCCCAGACGCCAGCGATGAAGGGTACCCCCTCCTCCGTCATCTGGTTGGCAAGATAGCGCACCATCGCCTGCGCGGCGGTCAGTCTCACTGTTTTCATCGGCCGTTTCCTCCTCCGCTGCCGGCTCTTGCGCGCGCCGTGTCCCAGGCCGTGCAGAGCTCGCGGTATTTACGCACCATGTCGGCGATCGCCTCTTCGTCGCCGATCGCGCCGGCAAACCAGCGCCGCGCGGCATCGCCAAAAATCGTCCGACCGACGGCAAAACCCTTCACAAGGTCGAAGCGTGCCGCAGTGGCAAAGCTTTCCTCCAGCTCCGCCATCGGCGCATCGAGCCCGAGCACGACGATGCCGCGCACATAGGGATCGTGCTTTTCGATCGCGGCGCAGGCATTCGCCCAGGCGGCCTCGCTCTTCATCGGCTCGAGCTTCCACCAGTCGGGATAGACGCCGATCTCGTAAAAGCGCTCGATGATATCGGCAACGGTTCGATCGTTGACCGGTCCGACCTTGGAGGGGATCACCTCCAGCAGCATTTCCAGCCGGTTGCGGCGGGTGGCGGCGAACAGGCGCTGGATCACCTCTTCCTGTTTCTCCCGCATCTCGGCCGGATCATCGGGATGGTAGAAGCAGAGAACCTTGGCGACATTCTCGACCGGCCATTCGGTGATGCCGCCGAAATCGGGACCAAGCTCGGGCTCCAGCGTCAGCGGGCGCGAACCCGGCCATTCCACCGGCCGGCCGATCCACAATCCCGTGCCCGTCGCCTTGTAAAGCGTCTCGCGGCCGAGCCGCCCGTCGCAGAGAATGCCGTAGCCCTGCCTGCCATCCGAGACGTCGAGCGCCGCCTTCAGGCAAAGTGCCTTGAATTCATCGATCCGCTCCGAACTCTGGCCCGCCTCATCAGCAATGGTTTCGAGCTGCATGCGGTGATCGAAGGCGAAGACCCGCAATTGCGGCCATTCGCCCGTCCGGTTGGTGGACCAGTGTACCTGCTCCAGCGCACCGTCCTTGCGCAGCGCCTTGTCCCGGATGCCGGTGCGGAAGAAATATTGCAGCTCTTCCCAGCTCGGATAGGCCGGCGTGCAGCCATGCCGCGACACGGCAAAGGCGCCGCAGGCGTTGGCGTATTTCAGCGCGGTCGGCCAGTCCTCTCCGGTGAGCCACCCCTTCAGCAGGCCCGCCATGAAGCCGTCGCCGGCGCCGAGCACGTTGAAGACCTCGATCGGAAAACCCTGTCCCGTCTGGCCTTTTTCGAGGCTGTCGGGAATATCGCCTTCGAAGACGACCGCGCCCATCGGGCCGCGTTTGCAGACCAGCGTCGCCTTGGAGACGGCGCGAACCGCCCTCAGCGCCTCGAGCGTATCGGTCGAACCGCCGGCGATATGGAATTCCTCTTCCGTACCCACCAACAGGTCGAACAGATGCAGGCTCGATTGCAGTTTGGCGGTTACCTTGCCGGACTCGATAAAGCGGCTTTCGCCTGCTTCGTGGCCCGCAAGACCCCACAGGTTCGGACGATAGTCGATATCGAGGGCCGTGCGGGCGCCATTTTCGCGGGCGAGCCGCAGCGCCTTCAAGACGGCAGCCTCGGTGTTCGGGTGGGAAAGATGGGTGCCCGTGGCGCAGACGCAGCCGGCTTCCGCGATGAAGCCAGGATCGATATCGTCTTCGCAAAGCGCCATGTCGGCGCAATTCTCGCGATAGAAGATCAGCGGAAACTGGTGCTGGTCGCGGATGCCGAGCAAAACGAGCGCTGTGAGGCGCTCCGGATCGGTCTTGACACCGCGCACGTCGACCTTCTCGCGGACAAGCTGCTCGCGAATGAACCGGCCCATATGCTCTGCGCCGACCCGGGTGATCAGCGCCGATTTCAACCCGAGCCGGGCCGCACCCGCCGCGATGTTCGTCGGCGAGCCGCCGATATATTTGTTGAAGGAAGCCATATCCTCCAGACGCCCGCCGACCTGCACGCCGTAAAGATCAACGGACGAACGGCCGATTGTGATGAGATCCAGTGACGTCAAGATTCCCTCCCTTGCGGCGGCCGGGCCTTGTGCCCATCGATACCGCCCGGAGGCGGCCGGTCCTCTCCGGCCGCCTCCAGTCAGAAATGGACTATAAATTCTATTTTTGAATATTTCAACATAAACATTCAGTCGGATCGCTTTGTGCCCACCGCGACGGACAGCACGATAGCCAGACAGAGCGTCGCCGACAGTGAGCGGAAAGCGCCGAAATCAACCTCCGAGACTGAAAGTGTGATCGCTTCGAACTTCCGCAAGGGGCTGACTATCGTATCTGTCAACGCCACCACCGGAATGCCCCGCGCGCTCACTGCCTCGACCATGTCAACCGTCTCTGCCGAATAGGGAGAAAAGGTGACCGCCAGCAGCACGTCGCCGGTCCGGATTGCATTGTGGTTGTCGAGCCCGCCGACACCGGAATGCAGCATGGCCGGGACGTTCATCTTCTCGAACGCGTAGGAGATGTAACTTGCGACCGGAAAGGAGCGCCTGAGGCCGATGATGTGGATCATCTGGGCCTTCGCCAGCGCCTCGACGGCATCGTCCAGGGTCTTCGCATCGATCGTCTTCAGGAGGTTTTCAAGCGAGGCGCGACCGGCATCGACGAACTCGGCAAGCAGCGCGGAAGCGCTGCCCTCGGCCTTTTCCCGCAGGTGGCTCAGCCGTGTCGAATAATCCGGCCAGCCGCCCGCGTAGGACTCGCGAAACAGCCGCTGCATTTCGGAAAATCCGGAAAAGCCGAGGATCCGGCAGAAACGCATGAAGGCCGAGGGCTGCACACCGGCGCCTTCCGCCATCTCGGCCACCGTGGACACCGCGATCCGACCCTTGTTGGCCGCGACATAGTCGGCGCATTGCCGCAGCCGCTTCGGCAGGCCTTCCGAAACGTCGATCAGCCGTTCTTCGAATTGCTTGATGCTGGCCGGCGCCCTGTCCTCCATTCGGTCCTTCCGTTCTCCTTGACATGGATGAAATCACAAACTAGCAAAATAGAACATATATTCCAAATTTTGATTTGGACAGTGTGAAACGCAGCAGGGAAGGCGGTTGCGTCGCCCGCCCAGGCGGATCAGGCTGAAACAGCGGACAATGTCACGGGAGGACATCATGGTCACGAAACTGGCGCTTCTCGGCGCAGGCCGGATCGGCAAAGTACATGCGGGCGCCATCGCGGAGGACAAGCGAGCCAAGCTCGTCGCCGTCGTGGATGCCATGACCGACGCGGCGCAAGCGATCGCCGACAGCACCGGCTGCAAGGTCAGCACGATCGATGCGGTCGAGGCCGATCGCGATATCGATGCCGTCATCATCTGCACACCGACCAACACGCATGCGGACCTGATCGAGCGCTTCGCCAAGGCCGGCAAGGCGATCTTCTGTGAAAAACCGATCGACCTCGACGTAGACCGCGCCAAAGCCTGCGTCGAGACGGTGCGCAGGACCGGCGCCAAGGTGATGCTCGGCTTCAACCGCCGCTTCGATCCGCATTTCCGCGCGGTGCGCCAGGCGATCGACGACGGCAGGATCGGCAAGGTAGAGATGGTGACCATCACCAGCCGCGACCCCGGCCCGCCGCCGGCTGAATATATCAAGGTTTCGGGCGGCATTTTCCGCGACATGACCATCCACGACTTCGACATGGCGCGTTTCCTGCTTGGCGAGGAAATCCACAGCGTCATGGCGTCCGGCGCCGTGCTGGTCGATCCGAAGATCGGCGAACTTGGCGACTATGACAGCGCAAGCCTCATCCTGACGACGAAAAGCGGCAGGCAGGCCATCATCTCCAACTCCCGCCGGGCAAGCTACGGTTATGACCAGCGCATCGAGGTGCACGGATCGCTCGGCTCTGTCACCGCCGAAAACCAGCGGCCGGTCTCGATCGAGATCGCCAACAAGGACGGCTACACCCGCCCGCCGCTGCACGACTTCTTCATGACCCGTTATACAGAGGCTTATGCGGCGGAAATTTCCGCCTTCATCGACAGCCTGGAAAGCGGCTCGGCACCCTCGCCTTCCGCCGAAGACGGCGTGATCGCGCTGATGCTGGCGGACGCAGCCCTGCGGGCCGTCAAGGAAGGCAAGTCGATCGTCATCGGCGAATAGAGGTCCACGGCACCTGGTTTCGCACACAGGTGCCTGGGGTAGAAATACGGGAGTGCTTTCAGAACAACAGCGACGCGGCTTTCAACGAAAGGCCGCGTCAGGATTGTCTTGCGTTGGAGCCACGTGAGCATGCATGATGGACAAAGTTCATCGCATCAGGGGGATGAGGCATCGCTCCGGCAAAGGGTCGTGCACGGAGATATCCAAATGGCCTGCACGAACAATGTGAGACATTGTTTGCTCGCATCGGCGCTTCAAAAACCCAGCTTAAATCGAAAGAAATTCTGTTGAAAGCCAAGATAGGCTTGAAAGATGTGGCCCTGGATGCCGGTGTTTCGCTCAGTACCGCATCTCATGTTCTCAACGGAACCGCGCCCATATCCATAGAAGTTCGGGAGCGGGTGCTGAATTCCGCTCAACGGCTGGGATATCTGGAAAAGCGTAGAAGCCGGGCGACGATCGCCACGCTTCGCACCATTCTCCTGGCGGTCACCAGCGACGCCGCGCCTCACAGCGACATCAATCTCGTCAGCTGGACGATGCTCAACAGCCTGCGTCAGGAATGCGAACGCCTCAGTATCCGGATCGTGCCTTTTGTCAGCGCCGGCAGCCGCATCGACGCGAACGAGGTGCGCCGCATGGCGCAGGCCGAAAACGTCGACGGCATCGTCATCCTCAACGACGACCGGCCGGAATTGATCCGCGCCCTTGCCGCAGGGCGGACGCCGCTCGTCATCCTGAACGGCGAGGACCCTTCGATGCTGGTGGATACGGTTACCGGTGAAAACCGCTTCGGCGCCCGTCAGGGGACCGAGCACCTGCTTTCGCTCGGCCATCGCCGCATCCTGCATCTGACATGGAGGGGCAGGACCACCATCCGCCGCCGGTATGACGGTTACGCCGATGCGCATCTCGCCGCCGGCCTTGCCGTATTGCCGGAGATGGTCGTCGAGGCGGAGGGATACGAGCCCTATCAGGGCGAGCAGGCAATCCGCCAGTTGCTGTCCGAAGACCCCGGCCTGCGCGGCGCAACGGCGATCTTCTGCGCTGCCGACAACCTGGCGCTCGGCTGTCTGAGGGCGCTTGCGGCATTCGAGATCCGCGTGCCGGAGGAAATGTCCGTGCTCGGCTTCGACGACATCGTGCCCGGCGAGTTCAGCACGCCGCCGCTCTCGACTGTCCAGTTGCCGACAGACCGGCTGGGGGCGGCCGCAATCAGCCTTCTGGAACAGCGGCTCGTCGCCAACGATCCGCTGCGGCCGGCCTATCGGCTGGAACTCGGCTGCAAGCTGGTGCTGCGGGGCAGCGTCGCGCCGCCCCGCAGGTAAACCTCACTTCATTCCCGTGCCGGCAATGCCGGTGGTGATGTATTTCTGCAGGAACAGGAACACGACCGTGACCGGCGCCAGGCTCAGGAAGGTCATGGCGAGGATGTAGTTCCACTGCACGGAGAACTCGCCCTGGAAGGCGTTGAGCCCGACCTGCAAGGTGAAGTTTTCGCGGCTGCTCAAGACAATCAGCGGCCAGAGGAAGTCGTTCCACCGCCAAAGGACCGAAAAGATCGCCAGCACCGCAAGCGCCGGCGCCGTCAGAGGCAGCACGATGCGCCAGAAGATCCGGAACTCACTTGCCGCATCGACGCGGGCCGCCTCGATCAGTTCGTCGGGGATGGTGAGCATGTACTGGCGAAGCAGGAATACCCCTGTCGGCGAGGCGACCGTCGGGATGATGATGCCCCAGAGACTGTCCACCAGGCCGACGCCGACGATGACCAGGTAGGCCGGGACCATGACCACCGTCAGCGGGATCATCAGTGTCGAGATGATCAGCACAAAGATCGCCTTCTCACCCCGGAACCGGTATTTCGACAGCGCAAAAGCAGCAAGCGCATTGACGATCAGCGTCAGCAGCGTGGCGACGAAGGTGACGAAGACCGAATTCTTGAGGAAGGTCAGGAAGTCGAACCTAGTGAGTGGATCGGTGTAGTTCTCGGTGGCTATGGTGAGTCGCTGGACCGGCGAGATGTTCTTGACGTCGACGCTGATCGGCGGCCCGGGATTGCTGGGATCGACCATCTGGGCTTTCAGCCCGATACGCCGGACCATCGCCATCTCGCGCCGCTGGCCGTCGATATCGACGGTCCAGAGGCTGAGCGGAGCGTCGAAGCCCGGTACGGTCTGCTGAACCGCTGCGCGCGGCAGCAGCGTCGGCGGAAAACGGGTGATCTCGGCGGCCGGCTTGAAGGAGGAGAGGCCCGCCCAGACCACCGGGATGAGCACGGCAAGCGTGCCCAGGATCAGCCAGGCCCAGGAGAGAATGTCGGTGACGCCGATCCGCCCCGGCCGGCGGGTGCGTGTCAAGAAAGCAATGGGTGAGAGGCCTTGCGACATGGTCAGGACTCCATCTTGCGGCCAAGCCGCAGCTGTATGAGCGTCAGAGCCAGCAGCACGAGCCCCATCAGAACGGAGGCGGCGGAAGCCAGGCCAAAGAGCCGCAGGTCGCTGCCGAAAGCCATCTGGTAGATGTACTGCACGATGAAACTGTTGGCGGTGCCGGGTCCGCCGCCGTTGGTCAGCACCCAGGCTTCGTCGAAGATCTGCACCGAACGGATCATCAGCAGGATCAGCACGACGAGCAGGTTCGGCCCGAGAAGCGGAAGCGTGATCCGGAAAAGCGTGCGCCGGGGCGAGGCCGCGTCGATCGCGGCGGCTTCGTAGAGGTCCTTGGGAATGGCCTGCAGGCCGGCGAGAAGGATCAGCGTATAAAAACCCATGTGGAACCAGACGGAAACCACCACCACGAAGAAGCGCGACCAGCCCACATCCAGCAGGAAGATCTCCGGCGGCACGCCGAGCATCTGCAGGAAGGCGTTGAGCAAGCCGTTGCGATCCAGGAACCATTTCCAGATGAGGCCGATGACGACCGGCGACAGCAGGACGGGATAAAAGAACATGGCACGGAAGAAACCGCGCGCGGCCATCGCCCGGTTAAGAATGAGCGCCGTCACCAGGGCCACGAGCAGAGTCGCCGCGACGTTGAAGCCGACGAACCAGAGCGTATTCCAGATCGCCGTCCAGAACAGGGATTCGCGGCAGCTTCCGGGACGGAGATAGTCTTCGCACTGCAGCAGCTGGCGGAAATTGTCGAGGCCGACGAAAGGCCGCTCCGACACGAAAAGGCCGGTCCCGCCGGTGAAGGCATAACCAACCGCAATCGCGATCGGCAGGAAGGTGAAGATGCCGAAAAGGATGAGGTTCGGTGCAAGGAACAGATAGGGCATCCGCTTCCTGCCCATCAGCCGTTCGAACCCGTTGATGGGCGCCTCGACTATGCCCATGACGAAATCGAGGGCACGGCCGCCGAAATCAGTCGCCTTAGGCGTGCTCATGGGCATCACTCCGTTGGCTAACAGATTGCGGCAGAGCCAGGCCGCTCTCGGGATCGAAGACGTGCACCCGACCGGGTAGCGGCATGATCCGCAGAAGGTCGCCGGGCCGCGGCGCGAAATGGCCGGTCTGGTGAACGATGATCTGTTCGCCCCGCCCCTCGAGCGTCCCGTAGACATAGGTCTCGGTCCCAAGGCTCTCGTGATACTGGACGACGAACGGCAGTCCTTCATTGCCGATCGCGAAATGCGCGGGCCGTATGCCGACAAGCACAGCCTGGCCCACTTTCGCCGCGGCGGGATCGATCGACGCAGTGAGCGGAGCGCCGTATCCGGCGTCGATCGTCACCCCGGCTAAACCGAGCGCCGTCACCTTGCCCTTCAGGATGTTCATGCGCGGCGAGCCCAGGAAGCCGGCCACGAAGAGGTTCCTCGGGTTGTCGAAGAGTTCGAGCGGCGTTCCCACCTGCTCGATCCGCCCGCCGTTCAGCACGACGATCTCGTCGGCCATGGTCATCGCCTCGACCTGATCATGGGTGACGTAGATCATTGTCGTCCCCAACTGGCGATGCAGCCGGGTGATTTCCGCCCTTGTCTGGACGCGCAGCGCCGCGTCGAGGTTGGAGAGCGGCTCGTCGAAGAGGAAGATATCGGGGTTGCGCACGATGGAGCGGCCAATCGCGACACGCTGCCGCTGGCCGCCGGAAAGCTGCCGCGGCTTGCGGTCCAGATAGGGTTCGAGCGCCAGCATGCGCGCCGCCTCCGCGATCCGCGTCTCGATCTCGCTGCGCTTGAATTTCAGGTTCTCGAGCCCGAAGGCGAGATTCTTGCGCACGCTCATATGGGGATAGAGGGCATAGGACTGGAAGACCATGGCGATCTTCCGCTCCGCCGGCGACAGCTGGACGACATCGCGCCCGCCGATCTCGATGCCGCCGGCGCTGATATCCTCCAGCCCCGCGATGATCCTCAGAAGAGTCGATTTGCCACAGCCGGACGGCCCGACAAACACGACGAACTTGCCGTCGTCGATCGTCAGGTCGATACCGTGCAGAACGGTCAGCGCACCAAATGCCTTGGTGACATTCGTAAGTTTCAGATTTCCCATTCCCTGCTCCCGTCAGGTTCAGTCACTTTATGGATGACGCTTTCGACGTTCCAGCCTTCCGGTATCGGTTGCGGCCTCTCGAAATGCGTCTCCTCGATCGCAATCCCCTCTATGCCGGCGGTGAAAAGCGCCGGCATGCCTCCCGGGTAGTCGACAAGGCCGATCACCCGTCCGTCCGCCCCTTTCGTCCAGGCATTCGCACGGCCGGCAGCGTCCGCGCTCGGTGCGATATCCGCGTAGGTCGGCCTCAGATCATAGCGAAGTCCGGTGCCGAGCAGGCCCTTCCGCTGCCGCAATCGCAGCCGTGAAAGCCTGACGCCGTGGATGCCCGCGGCGGAAGTCGAGACGAGGGCGATCGCCCCGTCCATTTGGCCGTTCAAGTCCTCGACAAGCAGGTTGCGGATGGCGCCGGCCCGGCGGGTGGGAATGCGATCCACCACCGTCACCGTCAACGCCTCGCCCGATCCCCAGAAGCCGTCGAGCGTCTCGTGGCAATCGACCTCTATCCGGGAGAAGCGGATGTCGGTCATCTGCCCGCCGTCGCGCGAAAACAGTCCCAGACCGCGATTTGAATCATGGACGCGACAGTCCTCGAAAACGACGTCCGTAAAATCGCCGTAGGATTCCGTGCCGATCTTGAGCGCGCAGCTCTTGCTCTCGACCCGGCAACGACGGACCCACACGTTTTCGCACTCTCCGATCGCTTGGCCGTCCGGTCCGGCGCTGGTCTTCAGGCAGATGCCGTCATCGGCCGTCGAGATGATGCAGTCTTCCACCACCGCATGCCGGCAGGCGTCGAGCACGAGCCCGTCGGTATTCGGCATGCGCCGGTTGTTCGTCACCTTCACGCCGCCGATATAGACGTTGTCGCAATCGACCAGATGCAGCGTCCACATCGGCGAATCGACGATTTCCAGCCTCTCGACACGCACGCCCCGGCAGGTCTCGAAGACCACCACCCGCGGGCGGAATTCCGCCGGAACGAGCGTGCCCATCGCCTCGTCGGTGCCGGCGATGAAATGCTCGCCTCCCGCCTCGATGCGTCCGGGGCCGGTCAAGGCTATATCCGTCGCGTTTCTTGCAACGATCATCGCACGGTTCGATTTCTCGGCAATGACCGAAACCGATGTCTCCTCGTAGGCTCCGTAGTCGGCCGCCGGGCGCAGGATCGCGCCCCTTGCCAGATGAAGCTCGACGCCGGATTGCAGTCTCAGGCCGCGGGTATTGTGGATGCCTTCAGCAAGTTCCACGCAGCCGCCGCCGCGCGCGGCCATCTGGTCGATTGCCGCCTGAATGCGCGCCGTCTCGTCCTCCTGCATGGGCTCTATAAGAAGGGACGGGAACCGGTTCATGCCCCATCCTCGCCTTCGAGAAGGACTTCCGTCAGCAGCAGCATCGTCAGCGCCTGGCCATAGGGGGTCGGCAGGTTGGGGATACGGCGGTAGAAGTCGAGATCGTGCCCCATCGGCGTGCCATCCGAAACACCCTGGACGACACCCTCGTCGTCGATATGGGCGAGCACCGCCGCGAGCGCCCGCTCCGCATGCACCCGGTCGGAAGCGTCGAGGATGCCCGCATCGATCGCCCGCAGGATGCCGTAGGCGATCCCGGCCGTCGCCGATGTTTCAAGGGGCGATGTCGGATCGTCGAGCAGCGTATGGAACATGCCGTCAGGGCGTTGCAGCCGCTTCAGCGATCGGACCTGGCTTGCAAGCACGTTCGACAGGAAACGCTTGTCCTTTTCCTCGAGGTCCGGGACGAGTTCGAACAGTTCGGGAATGGCAACCGTGATCCAGGCGTTGCCGCGCGCCCAGAAGGCTCTCGCAAAATTATGCCGGCCGTTGAAGGTCCAGCCGTGATACCAGAGGCCCGTGACCGGATCGGACAGATAGCGGGCATGCACCATGAACTGGTAGACGGCCTCGTCGATCCAGTCGCGGCGCCCGCAGGCGACGCCCGCCCGCGCCAGAAACAGGCCGGCCATGAACAGCGTATCGTCCCAGAGCTCGCCGTCGTTCAGCCTTTCCTTGACGACGTGCTGAAAGCCGCCGTCCTCGGTTTTCGGAAGCCGGTGGACGAGCCAGTCCGCCCAATCCTCGACAAGCGCGCGGAAATCCGGCCGGTCGACATGGTCGATAAGGATGGCGAGCGGCAGCATCGGCGCCGTGCTGTTGATCTGCCTCGGCGGCAGGCCGCGGCCGATTTGCCGGCCGTACCAGGCGACGAGATCGTCGATGGCCTGCCGGTCGCCGGCGGCCAGCGCGCGGCGCAGGAAGCCATAAAGGCCGACGCCAACTTCCCAGTCCCATTCGTCGAACTGGATACCGCCATCCGCATCGGCACCGGCAAGGCCTTCCTTGATGCCCTTGAGGCGGCTGAACGCAACCGCGACCTGATCGATCGTCTCCTGCAGGGCCGGTTTGTTGAGGGTCATCGAATCCATCGGTCAGAATGTCCTTTATGCATAAAATGGATGGTCGCCGGCGGCGGTCGTGCTGTCATAGGTCAGGATCGGCACGGGCTGATCGTGGATGAAGGGCCGCGGCTCTCCACCAACGGTGAATTCGCCGGCATAGGAGAGTGTCAATGTTTCGCGGTCCGGCGGTGAAAGGCTCAGCACCTTGCTTCCGGTATCGAACGAGACGGAGGTGGCGCGGATGCGCTCGACGAAACGGCGGAAAGCGGCTTCGTCGCCCGCGCCCACCACGGCCGCCCAGCCGGTGAGCGCACCCTCGGAACGCGCCTCGCGCCCGGCGGTTGCTCCGTCGGCCACGAGTCCAAGTCCGTTGGTCGCATAAAGTGCCGCAAAACCCCGGCCTGAGCGGGTCAGGAGCCAGTTTCCGTCAATGACGACCTCGTCGAGGCCGTCGCGGCCAAGATAGGCATGGGTCCAGGCATGGCGCGTGCCTTCGGTGTCGGCGATCAGCAGGGCGACGTCGCGATATTGCATGACGCGGGGCAGGATGCCGTTGCCGGCCCAATAGGACGGGCGCTGCGTGCCCCACGGGTCGTCTTCTCCGGGATGGTTGACCCAGAGCCTCGCCATCGGGTGGCCGGCGAGCCGGATGTCGAGCACGTGCTGCTGGTGGCCCTTCCGACCCGTCTTGTGATCGACCACCGTCGAGAGCTGCGAGGCCTCCGTCTTGAAAAGCACCAGCTTGCCGCTTTCGAGCCCTTGGGCATAACGCGCCTCGATCGAGCGTCCGGGCGCCAGCTGGGCAAACTCCGGCAGGTCGTCCGGCGGCGCGTAGGAGCCGACGCAGAACATCGGAAGCGAAGCGACGCCGCCGTTCAGCCAGCCGCTGCCGAATGCCACGCGGGCGAACGGTGCGAGTTCCGTCAGTGGGCCGGCCCTCAGCTCCTTGTCATAGGCGCGCCCCTGCGAGCCGGCGGGAACGCCCGCCAGTGTGTGCAGCGCGATCATCCGGAAGATCAGATCCAGCTGATGACGGGCACGCGGGGCGATACCGTCGCCGCCCCAGCGTTCGAGGGCGAGCAGACCGATGAAATCCACCGGATAATAGGCTGCGGAATTCCATTCGGCGAGGCCGTGTGCCTCGACGCTGTCGAACCAGCGGCGAAGCCGGTCTTCCGCCAGCTGCGCCTGCTCGCGGCCCGTCCTGCCGGAAGCGGAAAACACGGTATCCGGCATCAACCTACCGGCGATCAACTGGCTCGTGTGGAAACACAGGACATGGTTCTCGCTCCAGAACCACATGACGTCGTTGCCGGGCTCGTCCACCCAGTAACGGTAACCGGCGACGGATGCGCGGATTCTTTCTGCCGTTTCGGATGACAGGACATGCTCGTATTCCCCAAGGAGCCAGAGAAGCGGCACCATCACGAAATCGGAACAATCCTCCCGCCGGTCGATGACTTCGAGGGTGGAGGCGATGATCCTGTCCATCGCCTCCCCCTCGATCTCGCCGACTGCCGCCATGGCGAGGACTCGGCCGATGCGCTCGGCACCGAAACGGGCGCTGAAGATCAGCGCCTCGCGTTTGCGTTCGGCAAGCGTCGCTGCGGCCCGCGGCAGTCCGAGGCCGCTCATGAAGGCGGCGTCGATATGGCGGGCGACGACTGCTGCGCCGGAGCCCATCTTCAGCCTGATGCCGTGATATCCGTCCGGCAGGCCCTTGATGGCAGGAGCGACCAGCCGGGTCTCCTGGGCACCAAGCGTCAGGTCGGCCCTTGCCAGCACCGCCCGGTCGTGACCATGGCTATAGACTTCGATGCCGACCGGCAGATCGGCGCCCGGCGGGCTGTCGAAAAGGATCTCCAGCGGGCGATCGACGAAAACGTCGGCGGCGGGCCGAATGGCGCGCGCAAGGAGTTCGAGCCGCCGAACCTCCTGCCGGTCCAGTTCCGCGGGCAAAGCGATGTCCAGCGGCCTGTCGTCGGCCAGTTCCAGCTCGAAGAACCAGATCGTGTCCCGCTCCGCGAGGTCTTCGGTCAAGAGAAGGATGTCGTTGTCGCCGGCCTTCAGCGCCAGGACGATCCCTGTCTCGCTCTCGACATTGCGCCGGAAAGGCTCGAACCGCACCTGTTCTTCGCCATTCACCCAGATCCGCACACCGCCGCAGGTTCTCAGCCGCATCGGCACGCGGCGGGCAGCCTCGGCCCGGAAACTGCCGCGCAGCCAGCGGCTGACATGGGTGGGCACGTGCCAGAAGCCGGTGAATTCGACGCGGCGGTTCGGCCCCGGCAGGTTCAGGGAGGCCGGCTTCCAGTCGTGCTCGGCACGGATTTCCCGCCCGATCATCTGCGCCTGGAAGGTTTTCCGGCAAGGCAGGTCGCCGACATCCACGAAGCCGTTGATGAAGCGGTAATTGACGCGATCTTCCGCCGGCGCCGGTTCGCCTGGAAAATACGCCTGGCGCAGATCCGAAACGACCCACGCGGTGAAGGTTTCGCCGGGGGCGACGTGATAGCCAGCGGCGCGCGAACGGTCCGCGGCTGTAGGTGACTGCTCCATGACTGCCTCCCAGATCATGAAAATATTTTTATTACTCGAACTTCGCCTGCTCCGGCTTTGTGAGTAGTTTCGAATTTAGCCGACAAAACAGCTTGACGTTTGGATTGTCAAGCGTCAAAAAAGAGAAATTCGAAGGTGAAACTCCGAAAGAGAACCTTCCGAATTGTGAAAATATTTTCATTGGGAGGATGAAAAATGCAGAGACTTCCATCAGGGATATCAGGGATAAGTGCATTCGTATTCTCGGCCTTCGCTCTTTCGGGCGTGGCCATGGCGGACGCCAAGACAATCACTTTCCTGTTCACCGACGACGACCAGGGTTATGTCGAGCGCATGGCTGCCTTGAGCAAGGAGTTCGAGGCGTCGCATCCCGACGTCAAGGTCAATTTCGTGTCTTCCGGCTATGATGCGGTGGTGAAGCAACTGCCGGTCCAGCTGGCCGCAGGCAAGGGACCGGACCTCGCCAAGATCACCGACTGGCAGCTCGCACCCTACTATCTCGACATGCGCAGCTACATGAAGGACCCCGACACCTTCGCCAAGCTCCACGGAGACAGCCTCAACCAGCTTCGGCTGCCCAATATCAACGACCCGAAGTCGATCAACGGTTACGTCGCGTCCCAGACGCTGAACCTGCCGTTCGTCAACAAGACCTTGTTTGAGCAGGCCGGCGAACCGCTGCCCGGCCCGAAGGCCACGCTCAAGGAGATCGTCGAAGCCTCCGCCCGCGTCGCCAAGGCGACGGGCGCACAGATCCCCTTCACCATGGACCGGTCCGGCCACCGCTTCTCCGGCGGCGCCTATTCCTACGGTTCGGTCTATGTGAAGGACGGCAAGTTCAGCTTCCCGGATGCGGCCGCCCGCAAATATATCGCCGACCTCTATTCCTGGACCCAGAACGGCAGTTTCCCCAAGGAAATGTGGGGCGCAGCCGGCGGCTCGCAGTACAAGAACATGGGCGATGAGTTCGTCAACGGCAACGTCGTCACCTATCTCGCCGGCAACTGGATGGTGAACCCCTTCCAGAAGAAGATCGGCAATGCCTTCCAGTGGACGGCCATCAATGCGCCGTGCGGCGATGCCGGTTGTTATGCGATGCCGGGCGCGACCGCGATCGTCGGCTTCAAGCGCACCGAACACCCCGAAGCGGTCGCCCAGTTCATCGAATTTCTCGGCTCGGAGAAGGTACAGCGCGAGATTGCCGAAAATTACGTCATCTTGACGGGAGCCGACATCAAGAACCCGCAATACAAGATCTCGAGCAATGACGCCAAGGCATCCATGGCGGTCTTTCTGGACAACAAGAAGAACGTTCCCCAGGTCGCGCGGGATTTCGAACGCTTGAAGGGCGGCACGGCGATCTACCAGCAGATCGTCCAGCGCATGAGCCAGCTCATCGTCGGCGAGTTGAGCCTGGAGGAAACCTACAAGAACCTCGAGGCCGACGCCGGCAAGATCAACGAGGCGCTGGCGGTGAAGTGACGATCCGGCATGCCGGGTGGGCACAGAACCCGGCATGCCTTCCCAGGGACCTGGGGCCGCAAAGTGGCCCCCGATCTGACGACAGACGCTCGGCTGCGGGTCTGCCGGACAGTACGGCTGGATATCAATTTGCAGGGGTCTGGCCAAGAAGGCGCTGCCCCTAGCGCTCTCTGGCTGGCTCACCCGGCTGCGGCGCCGACGGTGGTCATTCCGACGACCAGCAAAGCGATGATGATCAGCAGCCAACGCGCCTGATAGACACTCTCTTCCATCTGAACCTCCCTTTTTGAGACGCGCTGAACAACGCGATCGTGACTTAAGTTCCGCGTTCGGGGCCTTTTCCTCACCGCACCGGACCTTAGTCGATGACGCCCGTGGTCGAAGGTCTCAGCCCTGATAGGACTGAAGCCCTAGCGCGGAACATGCGCCGCCGATGGTCAGTTCGTTCCACAGCTTCGGAGACGCGGTCGCGGTCGGAAGCATGTGGAAACTCAAGGAGATAAAAAGATGAACATCGTTACTCGCGTGGCCTTTGCCACGGCGCTTCTCGCGGGCACAACCCTGTCCGCCTTCGCCCAGACAAGCAGCACGGTCGGTACCGGCGGAACCAGCGCCGGCGGCGGCACATCCAGCAGCACAGTTGGCACCGGGGGCAGTTCTGCCGGTACGAACTGTGCGCCGGGCACCACCAATTGCGGCTCTGGTTCCGCCTCCACGTTGGGCACCGGCGGTTCTTCTGCCGGCGATGGCCAGTCCAGCAGCTCGGTTGGCACTGGCGGTTCGGCGGCGGGCACTGGCAGCGGCTCCGGCTCGGCGTCGACGCTCGGCACCGGTGGCACGTCCGCGGGCGATGGCCAGTCCAGCAGTTCCGTCGGCACCGGCGGGTCGGCGGCAGGTTCGGGCAGCGGTTCAGGCTCCGCTTCGACGCTCGGGACCGGCGGCACCTCGGCCAAGGACGGCATGTCGACCAGTTCCGTCGGAACCGGCGGCAGCTCGGCTGGCGCCGCCGGCCTGGAACACGGACAAGGCAAGAAGGCATGTCCTCCGGGCCAGGCCAAGAAAGACGGCGCTTCCTGCTAGTCCCATCCATCGGACGAGGGCGGATCGTTCCGCCTTCGTCCTATCCATAGGAGAGCCGAAATGACCTCGGCATCATTCGCATATAAAGGGGCCTTCGCCCTGCCGCTGATACTGGCGGTGATCATCGCAGGCTCGGCCTTTGCCAGTGAGACCGTCAAGCTCGACGACGGCACGACCTGCACCGTCATCGAAAGCACGGGCTCGATCGGCAACGGACCGTCGACATCTGTCACCGCAGGCGGCGGCAGCATATCGTCCTCGACGACGATCGACGGCAAGACCACGACGATGCACTCGGGTGGTGGCTCCGCATCGTCCAGCGCCGGTTCGTCCGTCACAACCGGCACCGCCGGTAGTCAGGCATTTTCGACGGCAAGCGTCATCCGGCCCGATGGAACCGTCATCACCCGCCGGTCGGATGGCACCTGCGACGTCACCAAGCCTCAGAAATGAAGGAGATTGACATGTCGAAGACAATATCCCTGGCGGGCCTGGCGCTTATTGCCTCGGTCGCCACCACCCCCGTGCTTGCACAGGACTGCAACTCGGCCGGCACGGTCGGCTCCGCCGGCAGTGCCGCCGCAGGTGGCACATCGGCAAGCACACTCGGCACTGCGGGAGCCTGCCAGACCGACGACGGCACCACAGCCTCGATCGGCTCCGGAGGCAGTGCGGCGACAGCCGACGGCGAAGCCCGGAGCCAGACCAAGATCAACGAGAACCCGAACCAGCTGAAGGCTCAGTCCAAGGCGCAGGCCATGGACCAGGGCACATTCAGCAAATCGCAGACGAAGACGCGGGTCAAGGATGACGAGCTACAAAGCAAGACGCGCAGCATGTCCCACGTCCCAGGGCAGAAACCGGTCAAAAGCACCACAGACAGCAACGTCATTCTGCCGCAGCAGTGACTTGGAAAACGACGATCGGCTCCCCTCCCAAAGCGGGAGCCGACACCGACCTGCGGCGTCAGCTCCGGTTCCCGGCCTCTTTTTCGCCGCCCCTGACGATTTGCGCCTTTTCGCCCACCGGCGGGAACCGAATGCCGGCCTGGGGCTTTGAATCGCGCAGACTTCGGAGGATGAAGATGGACGAAAATACTTATGAGCAACTCAGCACCATGAGCCAACAGCTGCACAAGCGCGCGCTTGCGCTGTCCCACCAGGGGAAGGAGGCTGACCTCGCGATGCTGATGTCGGCACAGGCCGTGACAATGGACGCAGTCAAATCCCTCGGGGAAGCCTTGAACAGGATCAATGGGCCGCTTGGGCTTGGAGCGGCGGGAGACTAGGCGGGCATCTCCCTGTTTTCCTTCATGCACTTCCCATGTCAGCGGCACGACCAAGGCTGAACGGAACTTTCAACGCGACGACGGGTTGGATTTCCAGGAAGAGGAGGAGGAGAACGAGATGCATCGCAAACCCGACCACCAACATGGACTGGCGTTTTACATCGGGCTTAACGCGGCGCTGGGCTGCCTGATCATCGCCAGCGTCCTGCTTGCGGGAGCGGCCTGAAGGTTAGCTCGATCCGGGGAGCCGTCGATGCTCCCGAACCGGCAGCGATCTCTGCGCGCCGTCACCGGTCGAGGCCTGGACATGTTTGTCGCTGGCGTGGCGGTCGCAGCGTTCTGCCTCTACGTGTTCATCGCGCCGTATGGGATCCATGCCCGCACCTGACGCCGTCACCTTGCGCCTCGGCGCGGGAGGACATCAGACGCCAACCGTTCAAATTGCCTGGTTTCGGGTTGCAGACCGGTAACTACCCGACCAGCTAAAGCCCCCGCCCGTTCTTGTCATATGCTAATTGTGACAAAAATTCGCACCAGAACGATACGCCGAGGAAACCCTAAATATGCCCGACCGAATTCCGGGTTATGCGCGCGTGCCCGCCACGGTGCATTGCTGGTCAGAAGACGTCCCCAGCCAGACCTTCGCCTCGCTGGAAAAGGCCTTGGCCTACTGCAGACAAAATATCGGCGAGCTTCCGGCAATCGAGGTCTTCGTTCATTGCGGCCAGATTCCCGAGCCGATCATCAGCGGTGACGAGCTCTTGGCCCTGATGAAGGCAAAACGGCGCAAGCTGATCTGATAGCGCTTGTCTCAGCTCTGTCCCGACCAAAATCTGAGACGCAGGCGACGATGCGCCTCTGGCAGGATGTCGCCTTGCGACATTAAAGGTGACTGACTTTATCTTGTTAAAACGAGCAGGAACGGTTATTCGCCATGGCAGACTTGAACCAGGACCTGCCATGCTTACGCTAAAATCCACCTTGACCGCGCTGTTGATCGCGACCGCATCCAGCTTCACTGTTTCCTCGGCATTCGCATCGACGAAATACCCCCTGACCATCGAAAACTGCGGCGCGCAGGTCAGCTTTCAGAAGGCGCCGGAGCGGGCGATCGGGCTTGGCCAGAACAGCGCCGAAATCCTGTTGCTGCTCGGCCTCCAGGACAAGATGGCCGGCACCGCCTTCTGGCCGAGCAAGGTTCTGCCGCAGCTTGCCGAAGCCAATGCCAAGGTCAAGCTTCTGAGCGTCGAATTCCCGACCTTCGAATCGATCCTGGCCGAGAACCCGGATTTCGTGGCCGCCGCTTTGCCAAGCCTGGTCGGCCCGAGCAGCAAGGTCGCCAAGCGTGAGGACTTCGACAAGGTCGGCGTATCGACCTATCTCTCGCCCAGCACCTGCCTCAGCACCAAGGAGGTCAAGGACCAGTACGGCAGCCGCGCCCAACTCTGGAACATGGATCTGCTCTACAAGGAAATCGACGAACTGTCGCAGATCTTCGATGTCGCCGATCGCGGCCAGGCACTGATCGCCGACTTCAAGGCGCGCGAGGCCAAACTTCGCTCCAGCGTTTCGAAAGACGGCAAAAGCCTCTCCTATGTCTTCTGGTTCTCCAGCCCCAGCCCGTCGGCCGATGCCTATCTTGGCGGCAAAAACGCCGCGTCTGGCTTCATCGCCGATGTCCTGGGCGGCCGCAATGCCGTCACCGCCGAAGCCGAATGGCCGACGCTCGGCTGGGAAAGCATTATCGCTGCCAATCCGGACGTGATCGTCGTTGCGAATCTGGACCGCAACCGCTGGGAGCTCGACAAGCCGGAAGCAAAGATCAGGTTCCTGACCACCGATCCGGCCGTCAGCCAGATCACCGCCGTGAAGAACAAGGCACTGGTGGTGATGGACGGTCAGGCCATGAACCCGACCGTGCGGACGATCTACGGCGCCGAACAGGTGGCCGAACAGTTGAAGGCCCTCGGTCTTCTGAAGTGACGGAAACGCGCCGCTCCCTTCAGCCGCTTTTCGCCTTCGCAGCCGTGCTGGTGGCTTCGCTTGCAGCCATCGGTCTCGTCGTCGGCATAAGCGTCGGGATTGGTGATCTGCCGATCCCGCTCGCGACGACCTTTTCTGCGGTCACCAACCGGCTGGGGTGGACGGCGGTCGGGCTCAACCGTATCCATGAGACGGTCATCTGGGATTACCGTCTCAGCCGGGCACTGGTCGCGGCCTTTTGCGGTGCGGGTCTCGCCCTGTCGGGGGCAATCATGCAGTCGCTGCTGCGCAACCCGCTTGCCGAACCGTATGTTCTCGGCATTTCCGCCGGCGCGTCTACCGGAGCCGTCGCGATCGTCATCCTCGGTGTCGGCGCGGGCGCGGTTTCATTGTCGGCCGGCGCCTTTGCCGGCGCCTTCGCGGCCTTCTTCTTCGTGGCCCTGCTATCCAACGGCACGCGCGGCGGTGCGGACCGCACCATCCTTGCCGGTGTCGCCGCTTCGCAGCTCTTCAATGCATCAACGTCCTACATCGTCACGACATCGGGCAATGCCCAGCAGGCGCGCGACGTGATGTTCTGGCTGCTTGGCAGTTTCGGCGGGGTGCGCTGGCCGGAACTGATGCTGGTCTCGATCATCGTCGGCATCGCACTGCTGGCCTGCCTGCTTTATGCCCGCGTACTCGATGCCTTTGCCTTCGGCGACGAAGCGGCGGCGTCGCTCGGTGTCAATGTCGCGCGGGCACGCATCGTGCTTTTCGCCCTGACGGCGATGATGACGGCGACGATCGTCAGCATGGTCGGCTCGATCGGCTTCGTCGGCCTTGTCGTCCCGCATGTGGCGCGGTTCGCCGTCGGGCCGCTGCATGTTCGATTGCTTCCCGCCTGCGCCGTCATCGGTGCCGTTTTCATGGTAGTGGCGGATATTGCGTCGCGCACCCTTATCCCGCAGCAGGTCCTGCCGATCGGCGTCGTCACCGCGCTGGTCGGCGTGCCCTTCTTTTCGATCATCCTCTACCGGTTCCAACGCGCGTCATGAGCATCAAGACCGAGAACCTCACCTGGAAAATTGGCAGGAAGACCGTGCTCGACGGGGTTTCGTTCGAGGCACGACCGGGCAAGACGCTCGGCCTGCTCGGACCGAACGGCTCGGGAAAGACGTCGCTCCTGCGTTTGCTCGCGGGTCTGAAACTGCCGCATTCGGGCTCCATCATGCTCGAGGGCAAGGATCTCAAGACGATTGGGCGGCGTGCGATCGCAAAGCGGGTCGCCTTCGTTGAACAGCACGCCACGACCAATGCCAATCTGCGGGTCGTCGATGTGGTGAAGCTCGGGCGGTTTCCGCACCGGTCGATATTTTCCGGCTGGTCGCTCACCGACGACGAAGCGGTCGAGACCGCTCTTGCGCGGGCCGGCATGGCCCACAAGCGCAACGACCGCTGGCAATCGCTTTCAGGCGGCGAGAAGCAACGCACCCATATCGCAAGGGCGCTGGCGCAATCGCCGAAGGAACTCATCCTCGACGAGCCGACCAACCATCTGGATATCCAGCATCAAATCGGCCTGATGCGGCTGGTTTCCGGCCTGCCAATGACGAGCATCATCGCGCTTCACGATCTCAATCATGCAGCCATGTTCTGCGATGAGCTGATCGTCATGCAGAACGGCAGGATCGTCGCCAGCGGGGCACCGGAAGAGGTGATGACCGAAGCTCTGCTAAGGGAGGTATTCTGCGTCGAAGCACGGGTAGAAGCTTCGCCGCACCATTCACGACCCCATATCCACTACCTCGTCTGACAACTCCCCACCTGCGACGGGGCGCGATCGCGCCGCCCGCATCAACGGAACCGAAGGCCGCTGCGCGAACGCCGGCTGGAACAACAAACCCGGTCATTTGTTGGTCGACCATCCGGAACCGGAGGGTACGACATGAAACGTCTTCTCATCACGGCAGCGGCCGTTCTTTCGCTGTCGGCCAACCTGTCACTCGCGCAGGAAACCCCAAACGCGTCTCCCGGTGCCCCGCCACAGGCTGAGCGGGACCGAGCCCCAAACGCATCGCCTGGTCCTCGGGAACCGGGCGCTGACAGGGACGGAGACGAATGGCGCATGGCTCCCATGGCGGACCGTCGACCGCTACGGGAACGCGGCGCGCGGTTCCGCATCGAGAACGGACGAACCACAATCGACCTGCGTTGCGCCGACGGCGAACCGACAAAGGATTGCGCGGATCTTCTCCTGCAGGTGCTGGACCGGCTGGAGCGAGGGAGGTCTTCGGACGATTCCGACTCCCGCGACGACGGCCGGGACCGCTCACGTTATCGCTGAGACCGGCTGAGACCAGAAGGAAACCAGATAGGTCCTTCTTCAAGCCGCCCCACCGCAACTCTCGTAGAAGAGAGCCTGTCGGGACTTGAGCGGACGTGCGCGAAGGCCGCCCTCACGCGAACGTACATAAGCTGAAGCGCAGATGAATACGGACTTCAGCAACGGTTCAAGGATCGCGCTGCAATCTGTCAGCGTGTGCACTCTGGAGGAAACCGATGCGCAGGATAATCTTAGCGGCCAGTTTAGTCGCAGCTTGTCTTTTTGGACTTGGAGGCGCGGCAAATGCCATGCCGATCGGAAACATTGCCGTCCCGGCAAAACCAACCGCCGAAAAGGTCGATTGGGCTTGCGGCCGCGGTTACCACCTGAACAGGTGGGGCGATTGCCGCCCCAACCGCTGGCGGCCGCCGCCCCGCTACAGCCATCGGTGGGATCGTCGGGATCGATGGGATTACCGAGGACCGCCTCGCTGGGAATGGCGAGGTCACCGCGACTGGCGCGATCACCGGGATTGGCGTTGATATGGGAAAGCCCTTCTGCTCTGCAGAGGGGCTTTCTCGATGGCGGGGGTTGCCAAAGGGCGGGTCGCACGCTTGGCTAAGCCCGGTGGCGCCCGATGCGGACAATATCGCCTCTCACGCGACCGCCGGATTCTGACGGCAGGGGTTGAATTTTAGCCACTTCTAACGAACATTTGCCAGCTGGGAGCGTTCTATCGTTAGAAGGAGGAGATTTCATGAAAAAGGATACCAACCGGCAGGTCAGAATTCCTGGGCCACGCGACCACGACGTCGCCGAACACTGCCGCAAGAATGGAATGCGGCTGGAGGACGAGAGGAAGATGCTAAGGCTGCTGGGAAAGCAGGCGCCGGTACACGAGATCCAGTCGAACTCGCCGCCACGACCGCCGCGATTCCGCTAGGCGGCACCCCAGGCTTTACAATGCTACAGCCCCATTCCCGCCGGTCGCGTCCGGTGCACTCCTTTGGGAATGAAGGCGAAGACTTCCGCAATGCCCAAAAGGTCTGCGGCAAGATGCAGGGTCGAAAGCCACATTTCCGTGCCCTGCAGGCTTCCGGCCTGACCATCGGCGAAAGCGAAGCCTCTTTTTGCCTGCCACCGGTCCGGCGAACGCAGAATGACGTCTTCAGCCACGGCTTCCGCCTGGCGGCGCATGAAATCCGTCTGCTTGAGGCACAGCCAAAGCGGATGGATCGTATCGAGCAGATTGCAGGCGGTATAGGTCGGGCCGGAAAAACCGCCGTTGTTTCGATAATGCGACATCACGGAATTGACCGCGGCTTCAGGGAATGGGACCGGGATGCCGAACTGGGCATGCGCTCCGCGCGTGAGGCGATAAAAGCCGTTTATCGGCTGCAGGAGCCCCTGTTCGGCGGTCGGCTTTCCCCACAGTCCGGTCGAACGATCGACATGGGTCGTCAGCCAGCCAAAGAGGATTTCCTTGCCCCTGCCGCTTCTGAAATACCGGGCGTTGAAATATAGCGCGGTGGCGATCCCATCCACCCGGTCGCCGCACCACCATGCGCGAGTGCTCCAAGGCAGGGCCTCCAGCCAATCGCAAAGCGCAACCGCATCTATCTCGACGCCGGAAATGGGTTGGGATGGATGAGCGCCGAGTATCTCCAGCGCATAACCGACCGCAAGGACGTTATAGAGAGCCGGGGAATCATCACGGATATTCTTCGCGGGGTCGGGTGACCGAAACGGATCGGGGAAAAAGCCGGTGGAAGGGTCCTGCAGCGCCTGCAAACGATCGACGATTGCCTTCGCCTCGTTCCCTGAAGGCTGTTCTCCAAAACCGGCGGCGATCTCGATCGCATCGCATTCGTGCCTGACGCTCAAACGCGCTATACCATCGGCGTCTGCCGATATATAGCCGTCCGGCGTCAGATGCTGTTCCAGCACATCCCGCCATTCGGTTTCGGCCACCTTGCTGACCCGCAGCAACGCCTGCTCGACCTCGCCCCGGCGCGACTTTCCAGCGGCTGCCGTTTCGCCGCGACGGCGCACGACTTTGGCCGGCACCCCCGCCGCGATCGCCAGATCGGGAATATCCTTTGTGACAACCGCCCCGGCAGCGATAACGGCACCGCTGCCGATCGTCACGCCGTCAAGGATGACTGCGTTGGCGCCGATCCACACATCATCGCCAATCGTAATGCCGAGCGTTTCGTGAGGTTGATCGTTGATGGGTATATTCGGATCGTCGAAACCGTGATTGAACCCGACGATCGAGACGAGCGACGCAATACGTACGCCGTTTCCGCACCGGACCTTTCCGGAAATACAGGCGTAAGGGTTGATCGAACAATTGGAGCCGATTTCCACATCTCCCCGCACGAGAGCATGCCCCGCAATCCACGAACGATCGCCGACGATCAGAGAGGAGGTAAAAATGCGGGCATCGCTTGCGATGTAAGCGGTGTCCGCGATTTGCGCGCCGGCAGATCGCGCCAGCTTCTCCTTCAATTTCTTTTGGAGATTGCCTTCAATATCCGCGGGTTTGCGTTCCCAGGTGAGGAATTGCAGCCTGGCTTCTCGATCCATCTCGGGTTCCGGCATTTCGGGATCGCTCCACATTCCTTCATTCATCCTGCATCTCCCCCCAATTCCTCGCAGCCAGTTCGTCCCCCTTGGCCCCCGGCAGATGGTTGCTCCAGAATGGTGCGAGCGGCGTCATCATACCAATTTTCGCAATTCGCCGAGTTGACGAAATACAGCAGACAAATTTGAGCGTCCAGCTTTACTTTCCGACGTGGATCCGGTCCGATCGATGCCTCTAAAATCAAATGGAATTCACTCCTGCATTGATATGAGCCTGGATTTGTCATACACGTGTGATGAATACGGCGGAGACGCGTCGCATCGTTGCAGTGGGGATTGAGCGTGACGACCCAGACCAAGGATCGGAACAAGGGACCGGGATCGCTGGTGTCACGGGTGGGCGAAAGCCTTCGGGCAGCCATTGCCGGCGGTCAATACTCGCCCGGCGACAAACTCCCGAGCGAAGTCGAACTGACGGAAACGCATGGCGTAAGCCGGACTGTGATCCGCGAAGCGGTCGCCGCGCTGCGCTCGGATGGGCTTGTCGAAGTGAGGCAGGGTGCAGGAATTTATGTTCTCAGCCAGGATAGTCCGGTTCCATCTCACCGGAAAATCGACCGCGCGCGCGTATCGTCCGACCTGGAAGTGCTCGAGGTGCGGGCGCCGCTGGAGATCGAGGCTGCCGGTCTCGCGGCCATGCGCCGGTCTCCGGCGCAGGAAGAGGCAATCTTCGATTGTCATCGGCGAATTCTGCAATGCATCGAGCAGAATGAATCCATCCGCGAAGCAGACCTCGCACTGCATTTCGCCATCGCCGACGCCACGAACAATCCGCTGTTCCGCCAGCATCTGGAATTTCACGGCGCCGCCGCCATTCCCCAATCGAGGGCCACGCCCGGCGAACGATCCGGAGAACAGACCGCCTACCGCCGCATGATTCATACGGAACACGAAGCGATCGTCGTGGCGATCTCCGATCGCAACGAGGAGGCGGCGCGCAATGCCATGCGCGACCACCTGAGAGGCAGCCAGATCCGCTACCGGGATGTGCTGAGGGACTTCAAGGCGTTTTCAAGCTGATCCGGCAGCAGATCTGCCGCATGGTCCGGGCCGACATTCGGCCCTAATCCGCCTCACGTCCCCAGACTTCGATCTGGGTCAGCGCCGGAAAGGGCGACGGGTCGTCGGCCTTGATCAGGCTGTGCAGCCTGATCCATTCCACAGTCTGCTCCCTCACCGGAAAGCACTGAGCCGCACCCGTCTTGACCAGCGAGAAACATGCGGTTTCGGCGTTGGAAAAGGTGACGCTCGCCTTTTCCCACCATGCGTCATGCGGAAAGTCGGCTCGCAGGTAAAGGACGATTTCGTCGATTTTCACCGGCCGGCCGAAATCGAGGGTGAGCGTCGCCTCGGGATCGCGATTGATCCCCCAGCTCGTGTAGGGCCAGAAGCCATGATCGTCGTTCGCCTTCTCGCCGTCGATGGCGTTGCGCGCGGCAAAGACCGCCTCGCCGCGCGTCTCCACATTCGCCTTGGCGTGCGGGAATATGGAGGCATTGGCGTGGTCGTCCCATGGATTGAACGCCAGGTTCCGACGCGCCGCGACTTCCTCCGGCCGCGCCTTGCGCACGCATAACCTGTGGATCCTGCCTTCGAAAGCCCGCGGGGAATAGGGAATGCGCTTGGAACCGAAGGGCACCCCGAGCGCATAGCTCTGCCCCTTCATATAGACGATCGCAGGCGTCATTGCATCGTCGAGCGCGAGCATGAGATAGCCTGGCTCGGACGTTTCGACGACGACCTGATCGCCTTCGTTGTAGCTGTCGCGATAAACGAGATATGCCTCGTCGACTCCCATTGCCCTAGCGCGAACCTCGCCCGCCACATCCACGACTTTCAGTGTCAATTCCATGCTCGTCCTCCTCAGACGATCCGCAGTTTCAGGCGCGTCCCGGCAAAGGGGATGCGCAGTCGATAAATTCTCGAGGGCCAGGAGATACGCAGCCGGGCATCGTCGATATCGATTGCGTCGACCTCGATCTCGCCGGCTCCATCAAGGTCGATGCGGCCAAGGCCTTCGAAATGAAGGGCACGGTCGATGACCGGCTCGACGCAGGTCATCAGCGAAAGCACGACCGGCAGGTCACCCTCATGGATATCCATGACCTCGATCTCCTGCCCGCGCCGGAGCGTGACGGTTCGCCGATAGGACCGTGCGCGTGCCTCGGCCGGATAGGCGGACGCTATGTCCAGAGATATCTGCGCCTGGTTTGCGGTGAACTCGGTGCGGACATTGCGCGCCGCGAAATCCGCGCCGTCGGCCTGGTTCACGTCTCCGAAAGTCGGCAGGTTGTGGAAGCCAGACTGCATGGTCCAGATGTCGTAGCGCTCGGATGAGAAGGTTTTTGCCGTGTAGGTTTCGACCCCGACATCGATCAGGAACGGCTTGCCGTCCTTGTAGACCGTCAGGCTGCCGACATCGTTGTGGTTATGGCTTTCCCCGTTATTGCCGCCTTTGACGGCCAGCGAGAAGTGGTGGTCACGGGCAACGAACAGGCCGATCCCGGGATAAAATACGTCGCCGGCCGGCTTCGGTTCCCCGCCGATCTCGGGCGTTACCAGCAGTTCCTGCACCCGATACCAGAGGTTCCACTCCTCCGGCAGATGCTTGTGCTCCGACGACAGCCGATCGCGCGCAGCGAAGGCCGCCAATAGATTCGACCCCACGGCCTTACCGAAGAGATACTCGCGCACGGTGCAGGGTTCTATAACGGCGGCGGAATCGGCAAAGTTGAAATACCGGCGGCCCGCCACATGCATGTTGACGATATATTCCGCCATGCCGCGGATTTTGGGAGCCTTCCAGAGCGGCGTCATGGAAGACGGCGCGACCGTGTCGATGATGGCCATTGCCCCGGCCAGGCAGAGCGCCGCATGGCGATAATAGACCACTCCCTCCTCGCAGGCCCCGTCCTCCGCATAGTCCTTGATGAAGGCGTCCAGGCCGGAAAGGGCCTTTTCGACGATCTTGCGCCGCAGGTCCTGTTCCGTCTTCAGGGCAAAGGCCGACAGCAGGACGTTCTGGGTAATCCAAGCGGTCCAGTTGTTCATTCGCTCCGTGCCGTTGCCCATCCACCAGAAATGCCGGTCGAGATAGGGCGACAGGATGCGCAGCCGGACTTCCCGCTCGATCCGGGCAACGATCCGCGGGCTGACCTCGTCGAGCCGATCGCGCATCAGAGCAGCGACGGTCGCGAGCAATGCACCCGTCTCCGCCGCAAACAGATCGACGACCGGCTGCTCCGTATCGGGCAGTGCAAACCGCTGCCCGCCCCGTTCGTAGGCGTTGTGAGCCGGAAGCTGCCACCCGCTTTCCTCGCAGATCAGAAAGACACCATCGACGATCGCTTCGATGAACCGTCCCCTGCCCTCAAGCAGCTCGGCGAGAACCAGGTCGTTCAACATGCGCCGCCGCGAAAAATACAGCGATTCAAAGCGGGAGCGGTTACCGTTCAGCGAATATTCCCGATAATCCGAGGCCCTGATAACCGGCCAGGACCGGCTGAGTGCCGCCTCCGCATCAGATATGATCGCGGAACGCATATCCGCCGGTACGGCATCCCAAGCGGCCCGGTCCCCGATCGGCGCGCCGGGCATGAAGTCCGCCAAAACCGGCGGCAGTGCTCCGGCGATCTCGCTGAACATCACCCTTCCTCCATGCGGTCGATCAACGACCTGCAATGCCACCTATCATACGTATTTTGAGATGACTATAGAATTCATATGATTTATTTAGAAATTTGTTTGACCAATGCGAGAGATGTGCTATCCCGTCGACAGGGAGGCGGCACGCCGCAGCATCATCGCTGCCCGTCGGCCGTGGATGAGCCCTTGGGCATCGATTGGAGCGTCCTGGTTCGAGGAGGGATAAAGTGTCCGTGTCGAATTCGACCATCGCCGCAAGTGATGCGCCAGCCGCGTCCCGGCGATCGATCAAGGTGTTGTCGCGCCGCCGGCGCAAGATGCAGAGCGCTTTGGTCGCCTATTCCTTCATCGCCCCGAACTTCCTTGGTTTTGCTGTCTTCACGCTCGGGCCGATCCTGTTCGCCTTCGTGCTGGCGTTCATGCATTGGGACGGCTCGAATGCGATCACCTTCGCCGGCCTCGATAATTTCTGGCGTCTGTTCGAAGACAAGGTCTTCATTTCCGCATTCTGGAACACGATCATCTATACGGTCGTGTCGGTGCCCGCGACGCTTGCCTGCGCGCTCGGCCTAGCGATCCTGCTGAACCAGAAGATCTTCGGGCGCGATTTTTTCCGCACGGCGATGTTCTTTCCCTATGTTGCCTCGCTGGTGGCCGTCGCGGTGGTCTGGAACATGATCTTCAACCCCGAAATGGGGCCGGTGAACATGATCCTCTATACGCTTGGCCTGGACCCCAAGGACATGCCGGGCTGGGCAGCCGACCGGCATTGGGCGATGGTGACGGTCATCCTCTTCGGTATCTGGAAGAGCATGGGTTATTACATGGTCATCTATCTCGCCGGGCTGCAGGGTATCAATTCCGAGCTTTACGAAGCAGCCGATCTCGACGGCGCCAATTCGTGGCAGAAGTTTATCTATGTCACCGTGCCGCAGCTCGGGCCTACGACCTTCTTCGTCACGGTCATGCTGACCATCCAGTCGTTCAAGGTCTTCGACCAGATCTTCATGATCACCCAGGGCGGGCCCGGCACCTCCACCCTGGTTCTCGTCTATCACATCTACAACGAAGCCTTCATTTCCTGGGATCTCGGTTATTCCAGCATGATTGCGCTCGTTCTCTTCTTTCTCGTACTGGCGGTCACGGTCGTCCAGTTCCGCCGACAGAAGGAGGATTGATCCGTGAAGATTGCCGGACGCAAAGTCACCGCCAGGAGCATTGCAGTCTACGCGACGGTCATCGTCATCACCGCCGTCATGTTGATGCCTTTTGCCTGGATGCTGTCAGCCTCGCTGAAGCTCAGCCGCGACGTCTTCGTATTCCCGATCGAGTGGATTCCGTCGCAACCGCAGTGGCAGAACTACGTGGACATCTGGACGAAGATCCCGCTCGGCCTGTTCATCTACAACACATCGAAGCTGACGATCATCGTCACCCTGCTTCAGCTGCTGACGTCGAGCTTCGCCGCCTATGCCTTTGCCAAGCTCGATTTTCCCTACAAGAACACGCTTTTCCTCGGCTATATCGCGACGATTGCCATGCCCTGGCAGGTCTACATGGTGCCGCAGTTCCTACTGATGCGCGAATTCGGCTTGAACAATACGCATCTGGCGCTGATCTGCCTGCAGGCCTTCACCGCCTTCGGCGTCTTCCTTATGCGGCAGTTCTACATGTCGATCCCGACGGAGCTGTGCGAGGCGGCGCGCATCGACGGCATGAACGAATATCAGATCTGGGCGCGCATCATGCTGCCGCTGTCGAAGCCCGCGCTATCGACCCTGACCATCTTCACCTTCGTCACCACCTGGAACGACTTCCTCGGTCCGATGATCTACCTGACCAAGACGGAACTGAAGACCATCCAGATCGGCCTGCGCATGTTCATCTCGCAATATTCCGCCGAATACGGGCTGATCATGGCGGCATCGGTCGTCGCCCTCATTCCCGTCCTGATCGTCTTCCTGTCGCTGCAGCGCTTCTTCGTCGAAGGCGTCGCTTCGTCGGGCCTCAAGGGTTAACGTCATGAATGCCGTCGCGCCGATCGCTCCCCAACCGATCACCGATGCCGAGGTCAAGGCAGCGCTCGATCTCGCCGTCTCCCAGATCCGGCGTCATCTGCCGGCCTTCACCTACGCGTGCCAGAACCATTCCAGCGTCGGCAATTTTTATCCCGCCGTCGAAAATACCCAATGGACCGCAGGTTTTTGGCCGGGAGAAATCTGGCTGGCGTTCGAGCATACGGGCGACAAGGTTTTCCGGCATGCGGCCCAGATCCAGGTGCAGAGCTTCCTGCACCGGATCGAGAACCGCATCGAGACCGACCACCACGACATGGGCTTTCTTTATTCGCCCTCCTGCATTGCAGCATGGAAGCTGGTGGGCGACGAGGACGGACGCAAGGCCGCCATCATGGCCGCGGACCAGCTTATCGAGCGCTTCCAGCCGATCGGCCAGTTCATCCAGGCCTGGGGTCGCAAGGGTGTCGCGGACGAATACCGCTACATCATCGATTGCCTGCTGAACCTGCCCTTGCTCTATTGGGCAAGCCGCGAGACGGGTAGTGGGAAATATCGCGACATCGCGCTCATCCATGCGCGCACGACGCTCGCCAACTCGGTCAGGCCGGACGATTCCACCTATCATACGTTCTACATGGATCCGGTTACCGGTGCACCGGTACGCGGCGCGACGAAGCAGGGCTACAAGGACGACAGTTTCTGGGCGCGCGGACAGGCCTGGGGCATTGCCGGCATGGCGCTTTCCTACCGCTACGAGCGGATCGACGACTATCGCGACACGTTCGACCGGCTTCTCGATTTCTATCTGAAGAAGCTGCCGGCCGACATGGTGCCCTACTGGGACCTGGTGTTTTCCGAGAAAGATGGCGAGCCGCGCGACAGTTCGTCAGCCTCGATCGTCGCCTGCGGGCTGCTCGAAATGGCCGAACTGGTGGAAGCGGACGCGGCCGCGCGTTACCGTGAGCTTGCCCGCCGCATGATGAAAAGCCTCGTCGAGCACTACGCGGTGAAAGACCCGGCCATGTCCAATGGCCTCGTCCTGCATGGGACCTATTCCAAAAAATCGCCCTACAACACCTGCCGCGGCGAAGGCGTCGACGAGTGCGTCTCCTGGGGCGACTATTATTACATGGAAGCCCTGACGCGCCTCTCGCGCGCCTGGTCTTCCTATTGGTGAGAGAATCCGATGGCCAGCATTTCCCTGAAAAAACTGAACAAGTCCTACGGCGCCCTCACCGTCGTCCATGACATCGATCTGGAGATCGCCGACAAGGAATTCATCATTCTCGTCGGCCCTTCGGGTTGCGGCAAGTCGACGACGCTCCGGATGATCGCCGGGCTTGAGGAGATTTCCGGAGGCGAGCTCCAGATCGGCGGCGACCTGATGAACGATGTGCCGTCGAAGGACCGCGACATCGCCATGGTCTTCCAGAACTATGCGCTTTATCCGCATATGACCGTCTACAAGAACATGGCTTTCGGCCTGCAGCTTCGGAAAGTGTCCCGGGATTTCATCGACAGCCAGGTCCAGGACGCTGCAAAGATCCTCGACATCACGCATCTTCTCAACCGCAAGCCGAAGGCTCTGTCCGGTGGACAGCGCCAGCGCGTCGCGCTCGGCCGTGCCATGGTGCGCAATCCGGCGGTCTTCCTGCTGGACGAACCGCTCTCCAATCTCGACGCCAAGCTGCGCGGCACAATGCGCGCCGAGATCACCAAGCTGCACAAGCGTCTCCATGCCACCTTCATCTACGTCACCCATGACCAGATCGAGGCGATGACTATGGCGGACCGCATCGTGGTGATGAAGGACGGGCATATCCAGCAGGTCGACACGCCACAGAACCTCTATGACCGTCCGGTCAACATGTTCGTCGCCGGCTTCATCGGCGCGCCGCAGATGAACATGATGCCATCCGTGATCGAGCGGCGCGGCGAGCGGTATTTTGCCTCGTTCGACGGGCGGGAACTGCCATTGCCGGCGCATTTCGACAAAAGCCGCATCGCACCCTACGAAGGCCACGAACTGGTCATCGGCATCCGGCCCGAGAATTTCCACGAATTGCCGCCGGCCGATATCGCGCCGGAAAACCTGGCGCCCTTCAGCGCCGTCATGGAACTCGCCGAGCCCATGGGCTCGGAAATCCACCTCAATATCGTCGCCGGCGGGCGCAGCCTGATCGCGCGCGTCTCGCCCCGATTCAAGGGCGCGATCGGCGACGAGGTCAAGCTGGTCGTCGACACCACCAATATGCAGTTGTTCGACAGGCAAACGGAGCGCTCGATCCTTTATTAGGCGAGCGGGAGGAAACGGCCATGCAATGGCTGCGTGACATGTGGACGAAGGAAGGACCGGGCATTCCGAAGAATGCGCCGAAGAAGACCGGTCTCGCCCTTTTCGCCGATACGTTCGCGCGCGAATGGTGGGAGATGGTCAAATTGAACATCCTGTTCATTCTGGCCGCGCTATTTGTCGTCACCATTCCCGCCGCAATCGCCGCGACCGCCCGCATTTCGGTCGCCTTTGTCGAGGACCGGAACACCTACCTTCTGCGCGACTTTGCCGAAGCGTTTTTCCGCTATTTCTGGCGCGCGACCGCCTGGGGCCTTGCCTTCACCCTTGCGATCGGCCTCGGCATCTATGCGATCGTCACCTATGCCTCGACCGCGAAAGACAATCTTGTCCTCACCCTGCCGCTGATGATTGCGCTGGTCGCGACTGTCTTCATCGCCGTCGTGGCCTGCCACCTCGTCGTGCTGATGGTGATGCGTGATCTGTCGGCGGCGACGCTGCTGCGGCTTGCGGCGATTGCATCGGTCGTCCGTCCGCTACCGGCGCTTGCCACGCTTGCCTTCGTGGCCGCGCTCTGGCTTGCGCATGTCGCCTTTTATCCGGTGTCCGTGTTCATGCCGGCCACCCTCAACTTTTCACTCGGAATGTTCGCCGTCGCATTCGGCGTCCATCGGGCAGCGGTCATGGTTCTAGCCCTGCCAATGGCAATACAGGCGCATCGCGAACCGCAAGCTGGTGACGCCAAGCATATCTAATCCAGAGACACTTCAGGGAAGGAGAACGGAATGTATTTGGAGAAATTGGGGAGATCGGTGAGGTTCGCGATGGCAGGTCTTGCCTTGGCGGGTTCAATCGCAGGATCGGCCTACGCACAGTCGGGCAATGCCGTGACGCTTAAATGGGCGCTGTGGGATTGGGACAAGGTGGCCTATTACAAGCCGCTGATAGCGGCATACCAGGCCAAAAATCCGAACGTTAAGTTCGAATCCGTGGACCTCGGTTCGCAGGATTACCAGCAGATGATCGCCACGCAGCTCGCGGGCGGCTCCAAGGATATCGACATCGTCACCGTCAAGGACGTCCCGAACTACGCGAACCTCGTCCGCGCCGGCTCGATCTCGGACCTTACGGGCTTCATGACGGAACAGAAGATCGACCCCGCGTCCTTCGGCGGCCTTGTCGACGAACTCAAGATCGACGGCAAGGTCTATGCCCTGCCATTCCGCTCGGATTTCTGGGTCGTCTATTACAACAAGGACATTTTCGACAAGGCCGGTGTTACCTACCCGACCAACGACATGACCTGGGCGCAGTTCGACCAGATCGCCACCAAGCTCGCCGGCGGCATGGGCGCGAACAAGACCTACGGCGCCCTCTTCCACACGTGGCGCTCCACGGTCCAGCTTCCGGGCATTCTCAACGGCAAGCAGACGCTGGCGGGTCCGGACTACGCCTTCCTCAAGCCGTGGTATGAGCGGGCGCTCGCCCTGCAGAAGGCTGGCGTCGTTCCGTCCTATGCATCGCTGAAAACCTCCAACACCCACTACTCGGCGCTGTTCTTCAACGGCACGATCGGCATGCTGCCGATGGGGACCTGGTTCGTCGGCACCCAGATCGCCAAGGTCGCCTCCGGCGAATCCAAGAGCAAGAACTGGGGGATCGTGAAGTTCCCGCATCCGGATGGCGTCGCAGCAGGCACGACCGCGGCACAGATTTCCGGTCTCGCGGTCAACACCAATTCGGCTCACAAGGCCGAGGTGCTTGACTTCATCAAGTTCGTCACCGGCCCGGAAGGGGCGGCCATCATCGCCGGCACCGGCACGATCCCGACCGTTCGCACGCCGGAAGTCACCGCCAAGATCGCATCGCTGCCGGGATTCCCGCAGGATCAGGCGAGCAAGGACGCACTCCAGTCCGGCAAGTCCTTCCTGGAAATGGCCGTCAATCCGAATGCGGCCAAGATCGAAGTTGTGCTCAACCGTGCGCATGACTCGATCATGACCGACAACATCTCCATCGACGACGGTCTGAAGGAAATGACCGAAGGCGTGAAGGCCATCAAGTAACAGCTCGACCCGCGGAGGCGAGTTCCTCCGCGGGTCTCTCTCGATGAAAAATGGTTTGCCAGTGATCTACGACCCAGCTCGAGCCAATCCCCTTTACGGAAACCCTCTTCTGTCCCGAGACGAACTTGGCCAGGCGGTCCTGGATCTGTTCAAACCGCTTCTCCCCTATTTTTCGCAAGGCGGCGCGCGGGTCCGTCTGAGCGCTACCGGCGCGCATTTCGACCGTGCCGCGGCCGACCTCGAAGGTTTCGCCCGACCGCTCTGGGGCATCGTACCGCTCGCAGCCGGAGGCCAAGATTTCCCGCATTGGGATCTCTACCGCCGCGGCCTCGCAAACGGCACCGATCCGTCTCATCCGGAATATTGGGGCGACATCTCCGATCGCGACCAGCGTCAGGTGGAACTGGCCGCGGTGGGTTTTGCGCTTGCCATGGTTCCCGAACACATATGGGATCCGCTTGGCGAAGGAGAGAAGAAAACCGTCGCAGCCTACCTCCTGTCGGCCCGAGACAAGGAATTTATCGACAACAACTGGAAATTCTTCCGGGTTCTCATCGATCTCGGTCTCACACGCGCCGGCATAAGCTTCGACCGGTCCATGACCGAGACATATCTCGATGAGACCGAGGCCTTCCGGCTGGGCGAAGGCTGGTATCGCGACGGGCCGGTCAAACGCGTCGATCACTATATCCCGTTTGCCATGCATTTTTATGCGCTGATCTATTCGGTTCTGGCAAAGGCCGATACCGCGCGCGGCCATGACTATCGAGAGCGTGCCCGGGTGTTTGCGCAGGACATCCGCCATTGGTTCGGCCCGGATGGCGCTGCCCTCGCCTTCGGGCGCAGCCAGACCTATCGGTTCGCAGCCGGCGGCTTCTGGGGAGCATTGGCGTTTGCCGGCGTCGAGGCCCTGCCTTGGGCCGAGATCAAGGGATACTACATGCGCCATATCCGCTGGTGGTCGGGGCTTCCAATCGCCGACCGGGACGGGGTGCTGTCGATCGGCTACGGCTATCCCAATCTCCTGATGAGCGAGAGCTACAACTCGCCCTGCTCGCCCTATTGGGCGATGAAATTCTTTTTACCCCTGGCTCTGCCCGCCGACCATCCCTTCTGGATGGCGCAAGAAGCGCCCGCGCCATCCTTTGCCGCCCCGGTTCCACTCAAAGAACCCGGCATGGTCGCCATGCACACGCCCGGCAATGTCGTGGTTCTCGCTTCCGGTCAGCAGCACGACAGGATGCGCGGCGCCAACGAAAAATATTCGAAATTCGTCTATTCCACCCGCTATGCCTTCAACATCGAAGCCAACGACCGGCATTTCGCGGCCGCAAGTTTTGACGGCATGCTGGGTCTCTCCGACGACGGCGTGCATTTTCGCATGCGCGAGACACTCGAGCAGGCACTGATCGCCGGGGACAGGCTCTACTCCCGCTGGAAGCCCTGGAGCGATGTCACGATAGAGACATGGCTGGTGCCGGCCAACCCCTGGCATATCCGCATCCATCGCATTGTGACGCCCCGCGCTCTTCAAACGACGGAAGGCGGTTTCACCATCGAGCAGGCGGATTTTAACGCCGATAGCGCGGAGCAAGGCGAAGGTTTCGCGGTTTGGCGCGGCCAAACCGACACAAGCGCAATCTTCGACCTCTCGCCTGCCGTCAGGCGAGACGGCCATGCCATGAGCCCGATCGCCAATACCAACCTCATTCACGCAAAGGCGCTGCTTCCCCAGCTCCGTGGACCGATCGAGGCCGGGACGACGCTCCTCGCCGCGGCGATCATCGCGCTCCCCAATGTCGAGATGGACCCGGCCTTTCTGCAGTCCGTGCCGGTCTGCCCGGATGTGGGGGAACTGGAACGGCTGTTTGGCACGGACGGAGAGGTGATCCCCGCCTTCAACCTCGCTGGCGCCAAGTGAGGTCGATCACAGCGGCCTGCCCTCTGCTCGCGTGCCGCGTCATCCGCCCCTGACAGACCCGCGCCAGACGAGTTCGGCTTCGAGTCTGCGGGAGTTCACCTCCCCCGGTGTCACCTGATCGAGCCAGGAGACGGCTTCGGCCGCAATCCGGTCAACGGGTTGGGCAAAGGTCGTGAGATTGTAGGAGGACCAGGACGCCTGCTCGATGTCGTCGAAGCCGACGACGCAGAGTTCGGACGGAATGGCAAGGTTGAACTGATGCCGAGCGGCATCCATCAAGCCGCAGGCAAGCAGGTCGTTGACGCAGAAGATCGCGTCCGGCCGCTTCTCGCGGGTGAAAAGCCGCTGCGCCAGCACCGCGCCGCTCTGATAGGTGGTCGAGCCGAAACGCTCGACGGTCACCTCCAGGCCATGTTCGCGACCCGCGGCGCAAAAACCCTCCTCGCGGGCCATCAGGCTCGGCGTCATCGCTTCCGAATTGGCGAAGGCGAAGTTGCGACAGCCGGCCCGCAGCAGGGCGATGAAGCTGCGGCGGGCGGCATCGCGATCATTGAGGTTGATCATCAGGGCGCCGTCCCGATCCTCGTCACGGTTGATCAGCACCAGCCTTTGCCCGCTCTTCAGGCAGAGATCGGTGATCGACCTGTCCGGCATGCCGGACAGGATGATCGAGGCATCGGCCCGGTAGCTGATCGCCTGCCGGAGCGCCTGGTCGACGCTGTCGTCGGAGCGATCGGTATTGATCAGCATGGCGATCTTCGAGGCGCTCTGGAGCTGGCCGGTAAGGGCTCGAATGAGGCTGGCGCGATAAGGCGTATCAAGCTCTGAAACGATCAGGCAGACGATGCCGCTTTCATTGCGCATCAGCCCGCGGGCGAGGTGGTTGACGTGATAACCCAGCGCCTCGGCGGCCTCGGTCACCCGTCGCCTCGTCTCTTCCGAAACGCTTGCACCCGGCGTGAACGTGCGCGAAACAGCCGACCTGGACACCCCAGCCCGGTCAGCGACGTCCTTGGCGCTGACAAAAATCTTGCGGCTCATCGCCCTCTCCCTTGCCTCAATCAATGCCTATTTTTGCAAGCGAGTGCAACAAGCCCATGACAAGAAATGCGGCTTCAGCCCAAATTCTTTAGCAATTTGTTATTGACAAGGTCCACAACTACGTGGAAGCATTGCACACGCTTGCAAAGGCGGGTGATGTGGAGGCGTCACCATAATCTGGGAGGATAATCATGCGTCTGGCTCTCACGGCCGCCGCTGCTCTTGCGGCTGGCTTGACTATGAATGCATCGGCATCTCGTGCCGCGGAAGAACTCAATCTGATCTGCTCTGCCGACGTGGTCATCTGCGAGATGATGCAGCAGATGTTCCAGAAGGATACCGGCATTCAGGTGAACATGGTTCGCCTGTCGTCCGGCGAAACCTACGCCAAGATCCGCGCTGAAGCGCGCAATCCGAAAACAGATATCTGGTGGGCCGGCACCGGCGACCCGCATCTGCAGGCAGCGTCCGAAGGGCTGACCCAGGAATACAAGTCGCCGCTTCTCGGCGAGCTCAACGACTGGGCAAAGAAGCAGGCGGAAAGTTCCGGCTTCCGCACGGTCGGCGTCTATGCCGGCGCGCTCGGCTGGGGTTACAATACCGAAATCTTCAAGCAGAAGAACTACAAGGAGCCCAAGTGCTGGGCCGACCTTCTGGACGCTTCGTTCAAGGGCGAGATCCAGATGGCCAATCCGAATTCCTCGGGTACCGCCTACACGGCGCTGGCGACGCTCGTGCAGATCATGGGCGAAGACAAGGCCTATGACTATCTGAAGAAACTCAACGCCAACATTTCGCAATATACCAAGTCCGGCTCGGCACCGGTCAAGGCCGCCGCCCGCGGCGAGACGGCGATCGGCATCGTCTTCATGCATGATGCGGTGGCCCAGACGGTCGAGGGTTTCCCGGTCAAGTCGATCGCGCCTTGCGAAGGCACCGGCTACGAAATCGGCTCGATGTCGATCGTCAAGGGCGCCCGCAACCTGGAGAGCGCCAAGAAATGGTATGACTGGGCGCTGAGGGCCGATGTGCAGTCGCACATGAAGGAAGCGAAATCCTTCCAGCTGCCGTCGAATGCCAAGGCGGAAGTGCCGAAGGAAGCGCCGAAGTTCGCCGACATCAAGCTGATCGACTACGACTTCACCAAATACGGCGACCCGAACACCCGCAAGAAGCTGCTCGAGCGCTGGGACAAGGAAATCGGCGCGAGCGCCAACTGATCCCGATCGCCATCGTCGCGCTGCAGGCTCGGCCTACAGCGCGACTGGACTTTCCATGCTCTCGATGAGGTCGCGGCCGGCCATGGACAATCGCAATCGCAGACTGGACCTCGTCCTTGCCGTCGGCGCGGCAGCCATGGTCTTGTTGCCGTGGTACCGGATCGAGAAGGGTTTTCTGTCATTCTCCTGGCTGGGGGACTTCCCGGGGGCGGCCTCGGCTGCTCCCGGGATGTTGCAGATCTTCGTGCACGGCCGGCTTTGGTTGTTGGCCGCCTTGCTGGCACTTCTCGGCGCGGCCGCGGCGCGGTTCGTGACCGACCCGATGCGGCGTGGCGCGCTTCTCGCCTGGGCGGGCGGCTTCGGCATCGTCTTTCTTGCGCTCCAGGGGCTCGCAATCGGCAGTACCGGCTGGAGCTGGACGATCACCCAGACGCTCTTCGGTGAACTCGCCGGCGGCCAGTCGTCGATGGGTGCCGGCGCCGTCCTCATGTCCGTGGTCTTCGTCCTGATATTTTCCTTCGGCCTTGCCGAAAGGGGCGTGATGCGCGGCGACGCCTTCGTCGTCTCGACCATTTCCGTGCTGATCTTCCTCGTCGCGGTCTTCGTCTTCTATCCGATCGGCAGCATGTTCATCGGTGCCTTCCAGGACTTCGACGGTTCGGTGAATTTCGATGGATTCAGCCGCAACATCGCCGAATCCTCGATCTGGAGCCTCGATTGTCTTGCCGGCGGCACACGCTGCGGGATCGCCTGGCGCACACTTTTCCTGGCGATCATGACGGCTGCAGGCTCGACCCTGCTGGGTCTTGCCTTCGCGCTGGTCGCAACCCGCACGCATTTTCCCTTCAAGAAGGGCCTGCGGCTCCTGACCGTGCTGCCTATCATCACACCGCCCTTCGTCATCGGCCTTGCCCTCACGCTTCTGTTCGGCCGCGCCGGCGTCGTCACCCAGGGCCTTTCGTCCGTCTTCGGCATAGAGCCGAGTCGCTGGCTCTATGGCCTGACCGGCATCTGGATCGCTCAGGTCCTCTCCTTCACGCCGATTTCCTTCCTGGTGCTGATCGGTGTCGTCGAAGGCGTGAGCCCCTCGATGGAAGAGGCTTCGCAGACCTTGCGCGCAAACCGCTGGCGCACTTTCTGGCGCGTTTCCCTGCCGCTGATGAAGCCCGGGCTCGCCAACGCCTTCCTGATCGGGTTTATCGAAAGCATGGCCGATTTCGGCAACCCGCTGGTGCTCGGCGGCAGTCACGGCGTGCTTTCGACGGAAATCTTCTTCGCCGTCGTCGGCTCGCAGAACGATCCGGCCCGCGCCGCGGTGCTTGCCATGATCCTGCTCTGCTTCACGTTGTCTGCCTTCCTCGCCCAGCGCCTCTGGCTTTCGGGCAAGAATTTCGCGACCGTCACCGGCAAGGGCGACAGCGGTGCCCACATCGCGCTGCCCCTCCCGCTTTCGATCGCCGTACATATGCTCGTCATCCCCTGGATGATCTTCACGCTCGTCGTCTACGGCATGATCATCTTCGGTGGTTTCGTGAAGACCTGGGGCCTCGACAACACGCTGACGCTTGCCCATTACGCCAAGGCTTTCTCCGTCACCACCCGCGACGGTTCGCTCGTCTGGACGGGCGTCGCCTGGAACTCGTTCTGGACGACGATGGAGATCGCGCTGATCTCTGCGCCGCTGACGGCTGCTGTTGGACTTGCGACCGCCTATGTCATCGTGCGGCAGAAATTCGCCGGCCGCGAACTCTTCGAGTTCGCCCTGATGATGAGTTTCGCCATTCCCGGCACGGTCATCGGCATCAGCTACATCATGGCCTTCAACCTGCCGCCGCTCGAAATGACCGGCACGGCGCTGATCCTCGTCGCCTGCTTCGTCTTCCGCAACATGCCGGTCGGGGTGCGCGGCGGTATTGCCGCCATGAGCCAGCTCGACAAGAGCCTCGACGAAGCCTCGATGACGCTTGGGGCGACCAGCTTCCGCACCATCCGCAAGGTCATCCTACCGCTCTTGCGGCCGGCGATCACCGCCGCGCTCGTCTATTCCTTCGTGCGGGCCATCACCTCGATCAGCGCTGTCGTCTTCCTGGTCAGCGCCCAATACAACATGGCGACCTCCTATATCGTCGGCCTGGTCGAGAATGGCGAATATGGCGTGGCGATCGCCTATTCCTCGATGCTGATCGTGGTCATGATTGCCGTCATCGCCGGCTTCCAATTGATTGTCGGTGAACGGCGACTGCGGCGTGAAAACCGCATCTCGGCCTCGCGCGCCCGCGTTCCGACCTCCCTGCAGCAGGAGAAAATCGCATGAGACCAGCCCATGCCGGATCCGTCGTTTTCCAGAACGTCCGCAAGACTTTCGGCGCCTTCACCGCCATTCACGACCTGTCGCTGACCGTCGAGCCCGGCACGCTGGTGACATTGCTCGGCCCCTCGGGCTGCGGCAAGACCACGACGCTGCGCATGCTCGCCGGCCTCGAACACCCCGCCTCCGGTCGCATTCTGATCGGCGGCAAGGACGTCACCATGCTGCCGGCCAACGAGCGGGACGTCTCGATGGTCTTCCAGTCCTACGCACTGTTCCCGCACATGAATTCGCTCGACAACGTCGCCTACGGGCTGGAATCGTCGGGACTGAGCAGGAGGCAAGCGCGTGAAAAGGCCGAACACGGGCTCGAACTCGTGGGACTTGCAGGCATGGGGCGTCGTCTTCCCGCCGAACTTTCCGGCGGCCAGCAGCAGCGCGTCGCCGTCGCCCGCGCACTCGTCCTCGAACCCCAGGTCCTTTTGCTCGACGAGCCGCTGTCCAATCTCGATGCCCGCCTGCGCCGCCGCGTCCGCACCGAAATCCGCGAGCTTCAGCAGCGCCTTCAGTTCACCGCCGTCTACGTGACCCACGACCAGGACGAGGCGCTGGCGGTCTCCGACAAGATCATCGTCATGAAAGATGGCGGCATTGCCCAGGAGGGCAGCCCGCGCGACCTCTACGAGGCACCGGCCTCATCCTTCATCGCCGACTTCATCGGCGAGGCGAATGTCGTGGATTGCGAGATCGTCGATATCTCGGGCACACAGGCGACCGTCGGCATCGAAGGCCTGAGGCATGTCGTACCGGCACGCGGGGCAAAGCCCGGCCGCGGCAAGCTTGCGGTGAGACCGAATGCCATCACCGTCGAACCGGCCGAAAGTGCCGCCTTTTCCGGGCGGATCAGGCACACGGCCTATCTCGGTGACCATATCGAATACGAGGCGGAAACGAGCGGCGGGACGTTGTTCATCGTCGACCCGTCGGTCGACCGCCTTCTTCCCCCCGGTACACAGGTCGCCATCGGCCTCAAGAGCCGCGGCATCGCCATCATCGCGGATTGAAAGTCTGCAGACAGGGACACGTTTTCTTCATGAACAACAACGAGCAGCACATCAGGGATCGCCACGCGCTTGCCGAAAGGATCGCGCGGGAAGCGGGAAAGGTCGCGTTCGACTATTTCAGCCGGCGCGAAACATTGGTCATCGAAACCAAGGGCGATCCGCAGGACGTCGTCTCGATCGCCGACCGTGAGGTGGAAAACCTCATCCGCGACCGGGTGTCCGACACATTCGCGGACGACGGCTTCCTGGGGGAGGAATACGGGCTTGCCGAAGGAAGCTCCGGCTATACCTGGGTCGTCGATCCGATCGACGGGACCAGTCCCTTTGTCAGCGGCATGCCGAACTGGTGTGTCTCGATCGCCGTTCTCCACGACAAGAAGCCGGTCGTCGGTGTCATCTTCGTGCCCTGCTACGAAGAAATCTTTTCGGCTGCGGCCGGACAGGGCGCCACGTTGAACGGCAAGCGGCTTTCGCTCGACGGGCGCAAGACGATCCGCAATGCGCTGACCGGCATCGGCGCCAACCATCATGTCACGCCGGCCGCGGTCGGCAAGATCGTCAACGATCTCCTTGAGGGCGGCGGCAATTTCGTCCGGCTCGGATCGGGGGCGCTGATGCTCGCCTATGTCGCCGCCGGCCGGCTGGTCGGTTATTACGAGCCCTATATGCACGCCTGGGATTGCCTCGGCGGCTATTGCATCGTTGGGGAGGCCGGCGGCTGGTTCCTGCCCTTCCCGACGGAGGGAGGGCGGCTCACCAAGGGTGCCCCGGTCCTTGCCGCCGGCCCGGGTGCCGTCAGCGATCTCAAACGCATCGCCGGTGTCGGCGGAGGAGATTCGGCGGCGGCGTAACCAATTCGTTGGCGCGCCGTCCGAACCTTCAAGGTCCGGCGACGCGCGCAGAAAAGGGTCTTCGTCGGACCCGATCTTCGGTTCATGGCAAAGGGAGGAAAACATCCATGAAAATCGTTCTTGCTTCAGCAATTGCTGCAACCACATCACTGCTCATGGCTTCGAGCGCGATGGCCGTCACCGAAATCCAATGGTGGCACGCCATGACCGGCGCCAATAACGAGGTCATCGAGCAGCTTTCCAAGGAATTCAACGAAGGCCAGAAGGACTACAAGATCGTTCCGGTCTTCAAGGGCAGCTATCCGGAAACGCTGAATGCCGGCATCGCCGCCTTCCGCGCCAAGCAGCCGCCGGCGATCATCCAGGTCTTCGACGCGGGCAGCGGCGTGATGATGGGTGCCCAGGGCGCCATCGTTCCGGTGGCTGACGTGCTGACGAAGGGCGGCTACAAGTTCGACAAGTCGCAGTACCTGCCCGGCATCGTCGCCTATTACTCGAAGCCGGACGGCACCATGCTGTCCTTCCCTTACAATTCCTCGTCGCCGATCCTCTATTACAACAAGGATATCTTCCAGAAGGCCGGCCTCGATGCTGCGAACCCGCCGAAAACCTGGCCGCAGGTGTTCGATGCTGCCAAAAAGATCAAGACCAGTGGGGCTGCCCCATGCGGCATGAGCTCGACCTGGCTGACCTGGATCCAGACCGAGAACTTCGCCGCCTGGAACAACGTCTCCTATGGCAGCAACGAAAACGGCCTTGCCGGCGTGGACGTGAAGCTCGCCTTCAACTCCGACTTCTTCGTCAAGCACTTCCAGTCTATCGCCGACCTCGCCAAGGACGGTACCTTCCGCTACGGCGGCCGTACTTCCGAAGCGAAACAGCTCTTTACGTCAGGCGAATGCGGCATCCTGACGGAATCTTCCGGCGGTCTCGGCGACATCATCAAGACCGGCATGAACTACGGCATCGGCCAGCTCCCCTATTATGAAGGCGCCGGCCGTCCGCAGAATACCATTCCCGGCGGTGCCAGCCTCTGGGTCTTCGCCGGCAAGAGCGATGCGGAATACAAGGGCACGGCGGAATTCTTCAACTTCCTGTCGCAAACCAAGATCCAGGCCCGCCTGCATCAGGTTTCCGGCTATATGCCGGTGACGATGGCGGCTTATGAGGACACCAAGAAGTCCGGCTTCTACGACAAGAACCCCGGCCGTCAGGCGCCGCTCCTGCAGATGATGGGCAAGGCGCCGACCGAAAACTCCAAGGGTGTCCGACTCGTCAACCTGCCGCAGGTCCGCGACATCATGAACGAGGAGTTCGAGGCGATGCTGGCCGGAAAGCAGGACGCCAAAACTGCTCTCAACAAGGCCGTCGAACGCGGCAATGCCGCGATCCAGCAGGCAATCGGCCAATAAGCACCAAGGCCGTCCGCGTTCGCCGACGCGGACGGCCCCATTCGCATTCCAACGGAGCCCGCCCGTGCAAAGCGTCGTCTTTCCGAACAAGATCCTGCCCTACTTCCTGGTCGCGCCACAGATCGTCCTGACCGTCATCTTCTTCTTCTGGCCTGCAAGCCAGGCGCTCTATCAATCGGCCATGCGGGAGGACCCGTTCGGCCTGCAGAGCAATTTCGTCGGGTTGGCAAATTTCAGGTTGGTCCTGTCGGACGAGAATTACCTTCACGCGCTGCAGGTGACCATCGTCTTCAGCGTCGCGACCGCCCTGCTGTCGATGGGTCTGGCGCTGCTTTTGGCAACGGCTGCGGATCTCGTGGTGCGCGGCAAGGGCTTCTACCGCACCATGATGATCATTCCCTATGCCGTGGCGCCGGCCGTCGCCGGCATGCTGTGGCTTTTCATGTTCAATCCGGCCATGGGAACCCTGGCCTATATCCTCAGACGCAACGGCATTGCCTGGGACCCGTTGCTCAACGGTGATCAGGCGATGGTGCTGGTCGTGGTCGCCGCCGCCTGGAAGCAGATCAGCTACAATTTCCTGTTCTTCGTCGCGGGCCTGCAGGCGATCCCGAAATCGCTGCTGGAGGCCGCCGCAATCGACGGCGCCCGCGGAAGCCGCCGTTTCTGGACGATCGTCTTCCCGCTTCTGGCGCCGACGACCTTCTTCCTGCTTGTCGTCAACACCGTCTACGCATTCTTCGACACGTTCGGCATCATCCATTCCGTGACCGGCGGCGGGCCTGCCAAGGCGACCGAGACGCTGGTCTACAAGGTCTACAACGACGGCTTCGTGAACCTCAATCTCGGCTCGTCCGCCGCCCAGTCGGTGGTGCTGATGGTCATCGTCATCGCGCTCACGGCCTTCCAGTTCCGCTTCGTCGAGCGGCGCGTGCATTATGGTTGAGGTGACCCGATGATCGAAAACCGCCCGCTCGCCACCCTCATGGGGCATCTGATGCTGATCCTCGGCATCGTCATCGTTGCCTTTCCGATCTACTATACCTTCATCGCCTCGACGGCGACCTCGGCCGCCATCATCCGTCCGCCCCTGTCGCTGCTGCCCGGCGGCCACATGATGGAGAACTACAACGAATCCATCTCCGGCGGCGTCGAGCGCGTGGTCGGGGTGAGCCTCGAGCGGCTGTTGTTCAACAGCTTCGTGGTGGCGATCGCGATTGCCATCGGCAAGATCGTCATCTCCTTCCTGTCGGCTTTTGCGATCGTCTTTTTCCGCTTTCCCTTCCGCATGGGCTTCTTCTGGATGATCTTCATCACCCTGATGCTGCCTGTCGAAGTGCGCATCCTGCCGACCTACAAGGTCATCGTCGATCTCGGCCTGATCGATACCTATGCGGGACTGACGCTGCCGCTGATGGCGTCGGCGACCGCCACCTTCCTCTTCCGGCAGTTCTTCCTGACGATCCCGGGCGAGATGGTCGAGGCCGCCCGCATCGACAATGCCGGGCCGTTCCGCTTCATGCGCGACATCCTGCTGCCGCTGTCGACGACCAATATCGCGGCCCTCTTCGTCATCCTGTTCATCTATGGCTGGACGCAATATCTGTGGCCGCTGCTGGTCACCAATGACGCCAAGATGAACACGATCGTCATCGGCCTGCGCCGCATGGTGGATTTCACGGATGCTTCGACCCCCTGGAACTACGTCATGGTCACCGCGATCCTGGCGATCATTCCTCCCGTCATCGTCGTGGTGCTGATGCAGCGCTGGTTCGTCAAAGGTTTGGTGGAGACCGAGAAGTAATGGCAAGGATTGAACTCAAGGACGTCCGCAAGGTCTATGGCGGAAACATCGAGGCGATCAAGGGCGTGTCGCTCGATATCGAAGACGGCGAGATGATCGTGCTGGTCGGCCCGTCCGGCTGCGGAAAATCCACCCTTCTGCGCATGGTGGCAGGTCTCGAAGGCATCTCCTCGGGCGAGGTTACGATTGCCGACAAGCGCGTCAACGAACTGGAACCCGCAGAGCGGGACATTGCCATGGTTTTCCAGAACTATGCGCTCTATCCGCACATGACCGTGCGGCAGAACCTTGCCTACGGCCTCAAGAACCGCAACACGCCGAAGGATGAGATCGACCGCCGCATCACCGAGGCGGCGCGCGCCCTGGAGATCGAGCCGTTCCTGGAACGCAAGCCGCGCCAGCTCTCCGGCGGCCAGCGCCAGCGCGTCGCCATGGGCCGCGCCATCGTGCGCAAGCCGGCAGCCTTCCTGTTCGACGAGCCGCTCTCCAATCTCGACGCCAAGCTGCGCGTGCAGATGCGGGTCGAGATCCGGCGCCTGCAGCGTTCGCTCGCGACGACCTCGATCTACGTCACCCACGACCAGATGGAGGCGATGACGCTGGCCGACCGGCTGGTCGTCTTGAATGCCGGCCGGATCGAGCAGGTCGGCACGCCGATCGAACTCTATGAGAAACCCGAGACCACCTTCGTCGCGACCTTCATCGGCTCGCCGTCCATGAACCTCATGAAACTCGGCGAAGACGCCGGCTGGAAGATGTCGCCCGAGGCGCGACTGCCCAACAGTGCCGCCACGATCGGCATCCGCCCGGAGGATATCGTCATCGCCAACGGTCATGCTCCTGGGGCTGTCAGGGCCGAAGTCCAGGTGGCGGCGGTCGAACTGGTCGGCGCCGAAAGCTACGTCCATGCCCTGACCGCCGACGGCAGTCCCGTCGTCTTCCGCGTCCCAGGCCGCTCCGGCATCCAGATCGGCGAGACCATGGCGCTCACAGCCGACGCCGCCCGCTTCCATCTGTTCGATGCGGCCGGAAAGAGGGTTTGACGTCTGCCAACACCTGCCGCCGCGATCGAGTTCATATCGTTAATATTTTCATACCCTCAATTGACAACCATCGGGTGCAGTGCGATGCCTTATTTGTTTGATAGGGGTCGGGGCAAAATCATCTATGGACATTTCACAAGAATCGCTTTCCGCGAGCGCTTCCGCTCGCCCGGAAATCGAGGCTGACCGGAAATCTGCTTCTGGCCTGCGTGTTCGCCTTTTTGACGAGGGGGACATACCAGCAGTACGCGACATCATGATCCAGCATCATGCGACCACGGTGTTTCGCAACCAGCCTTTTTCCGACCGGAAGCTGAAGAAGCATTTCCAGACGATTCTCTCTCGTCCGCCGCGTATGGTCGGCATTGTGGCGGAATGGGGCGGAATGCCGTCGGGTGTGGCGTGGGCGACTGCGGATTCGTATATGCTTTCCGACGGCCCGCTGTTTGCTAATGTGCACGTGATCGCAGTCGACCTGAAGCTGGGGCCGGTCCGGCGAGCGAAGGTCTTCCTGGCGCTCGTCGCCGCTGTAAGGCAATGGGCTGCCACGCTCAATGCCAGCCATTCCTTCATCCATGTGACAACAGGCTCGCACACCAAGGCGACAGATCGGCTGATGAAGGCGGCGGGCGCTAGGGTTGTGGGTGGGGCTTACATTGTGTGATGTATTTTTATTTGGAAAACTGTGCGGTTTCTTTTTATTTAAATGAGAGAGGCTACTCGAGTGAATCGGATGCACATATTTGTTTTATTTCTTATGTTTATCTCATTTATATTCGGAAGATTCAGCATTGGTCCGTCAGTTAAATTCAGTGACGACGATTTGATCGATTTTACCGCCGCGTTCTATTTTAGAAACGCATCGACGGCAGGTTTGACCACCGATGTACGCTTTCGAGATTGTCGTCTAGATCAGCCCAACGAGCGTGAACTTCGTGATGGAATAAGAGCGTTCGGGGTCTGTTCGTCTAGCAGGGGAAAGTCAAACCTCCATCTTTTGTTAGCATTGAGTCAAACTGGCGCAGTAATGTATTCTCAGTCTGAGGGTTTTTGATATGGCATCCAATAGCAATAGCGTAAACCCAGCGCAATCTTTTGGCTTTTTCGATGCTTTAGATCATTGGAATACTGGCCACGGTTCTGACGTTTATTTAGATATGTATTCACATATGACGACCGGAGGAGGAAGCGTTTTCTCGTTCAATGACTTTATGCAACAAGTTGCGAAAGAAGCTCGAGGAATGGAAGCCGGGACCACGCTCAGGTTTGAAACTAGCGCAGCTTTGAAGGGGGAGCCAGGAATACACAGAGCAACGGCGGGTTATTCTTATTATCAGTCGATCTCTCCGACTGGCGCTTTTGTATGGGGGGACACGACAGCTGGTTTCAAGGGAACTGTCACCGCGCTTGGCGGAAACAGGTACAGTATCAGCGGTGAAATACGCCCTTTTACTGAAAATTTCGACTTTAAAGACAATGGGAAAGGATCAATTGTAGAGTCCTTGAGGGCTTTGGCCCAACGCCTGTCTGGAAATGGCGAGAGATATCAAATCAAATTCGTAGGAACGGGCGTGCCGGTAAACGGTATTATGGTGTTTACCGGTAGAAGCGCTACCCCAACCTTCATTGAGCAGTGTTTTGCCCCATCTACGACAATATTCATAAATGCGTCGGCGCACCTACCAATCTCCCGCATTCGCGTTGGCGATGTCGTTCTCGCCTTCGACCCATCTGCCGACCTTGGCCGTGGTGCCTTGATTCCACGCCGTGTGACCCGTCTGTTCCGCAATGTGACGACGGAGTGGTTGCGGCTTACATGGCATGAGGGCGGCGATGTGCGTGAATTGGTCTGCACGCCCGGCCACCACTTCCTCGATCAGTTTGGAAAGTTTCCCCCGATTGAACAGATGATAGCGGCGGGTCGGGCAACTGTTGTACTGGCATCAGGCGAACTTGCCGAGCTGACTGCCGAGCGGATCGTCTATTCGGCCGAAACGGCCGACATGTTTGAGCGGGCCGAGGTCCAGAGCATGGTGGCGGGCAATGCCGCCCTTCAGCCTGTTTATGTTGACGGCTGGCAGACCTACAATTTCGAAGTCGAGGACCTGCATACCTATGTCGCTGGTGGTCTCCGAGTGCATAACATGTCTGCGGGCATAGCCCATAACTGGGAAGGCGTTGACGATTTCGGAGCGATCGCAATGGCGTTCGACGTTCCTGGTTATGGAAACATGGTTCTCGATGGCGATGCGCTTGATCATTACTACGATTCAATGGGCGGCTCGAAAGGTTATGCCGGGACGCCAGTTGGCTGGGGCTTGACCAGTGCGTTTACGGCGCAAGCGACTTATGGCAACAGCTGGCTGTCGCAAGCCGTGTTCAGCATCGCATATAAGGAAATGGCTGGAAGAACCTATAGCGAAGACTTTGACAGCTATATGTCTTACAGTGTTCGCCAGTACGCGGAGAAGACTGAGGCCAGCCAATCGCCGCGGTCAGCCACAGGTTTTCACGAGTCTCTCGGCCCTTCGAGATATGGCAATGAGGTCGGATCCCCGGAGCACATTGCCGACAGGGCCTTTGCCGGCGGCCATAGCTATCTTGAGGCATATGCCGCGTCGGCCGGCGTCTCCATTTATTCGGATGCAGCGTATGCGGCCCTCCGCGAGCACACCGCCCAGAACCAGGCGAGGTTGGGCGAGAAGCCTGAGGCAGCCGACGATTGGTCGTCGGTCCCTACGCTAGGCGAATGGCTGTCGGAATTGGATGGTACGTCAAGCGGCAAGCCGGTTTTGTTCGATCTTGACGGCGATGGTCTTTCAATCGAGCAATTGAACACGTCCCATACATTCGTCGAGATGGAGGGCGACGGCTACGAGCACCGGACGGCCTGGGTCGATGCGGGCGACGGCGTGCTGGTTCTGGATGCTGACGGCGACGGAAAGATCAGCGACAAGAAGGAATTCATCTTTACCGAATGGGATCCTGGTTCAGAGAGCGATTTTGACGCCCTGAAAAAGGTATTCGATACCGATCACGACGGAGACCTCGACAGCGGCGACGCACGCTGGTCCGACTTCCGGATTATGGTCAACGGTCAATTGGTGACGCTTGCGGCACTGGGCGTCGTGTCCATAGATTTAACTCCGACCGGAAGCGGACAGTCGTATACGGATGGGTCTGCTATTGCTGGAACCTCGAACTTCACCCGCGCCGATGGCACGACCGGCCTGGTCGGCGATGCTGTCTTCGCCATGGAGGACAAGGGCTACAAGATCGTCCGCACACCGACGACCAATGCGGACGGTTCGACGACGACGGATCTCAAGGCCTATAATACAGATGGCAGTCTCGCCTTCAAGGAAGTTATCACCGTCAGCGCCGATGGCCTGACCACCACGACCCAGCACGACGACGATGGCGACGCGGTTGTTGATCGTTCCAAGAGCGTGCAGCGGGTGTTGAACGGTGACGGCTCGAAGAGCGAGACCGTCTCGAACTTCCGCGCCGACGGATCGCTGGCGGACAGGACGAAGACGACCACCAGCGCTGATCTGAAGTCAGTGTTGAGCGAACTCGACCAGGACGGCGACGGCGTCAATAACCAAACGCAGCAATATGCCAAGAATACCGACGGCAGTTCGTCGACGCGGACGAAGGAGCTTTCCGTCAGCGGCGCGCTTTTGAAGGACGTGCTGATCACCGTCACCGCCGACGGCCTGACGAAGACCACCAAGACAGACCGCGAGGGCAATGGCGCCTATGAACTGACCCGAACGGAAGCGACGGTCGTCAACAGTGACGGCGGCCGGACGAAGACCGTCAGCGACCGCGGTGGCGATAACGCGCTGACCTCCAGCGAGACGACGTCAACCAGCGCCAACGGTGCGATCCGGACCGTCGTTACCGACAAGAACGGCGACGCGCTGGTGGACGTCAAGCAGAGCTATGTCACCACCATGCTCGCAAATGGCGATGTCGTCATCACCGAAGAGAAGCGGGATCGGATCGACATACTGCACGGCAGGACGACCACCACGACCTCCGCCGATGGGTTGTCAAAAATAGTGCAGCAGGATCTGACCGGCGACGCCGTCCTCGACCGTATCCTGAGCCAGGTGAGTATCGATGCCGGCGAGACACGCGTTATCACCAAGACGGTGACGAGCGGCGACAATACGCTTCTGTCGAAGTCGGTGCAGTCGGTCAGCAACGACCAGCGAACGATATCACTGAACGAGGATTCCAACGGCGACGGCGCCTGGGATCGCACCACCTCGATCCTCGCAGACGGAACGGGCGCAACCACCAAGACGGTGTCGGTGCTCGCCTCAAACGGCACGCTCCTCAACCGGGAACAAATAGACACCAGCGCCGACGGGCTTTCGGTTACAACGCGGACCGATCTCGATGGCGACGGTTTCTACGACCGCACGAAGAGCAGGGTTGTCGTGCTGGATGGCGACGGCAGCAGCGCGGCTACAGAACTAGTAAAAAGCCGCAACGACACTCTGATGGGCGAGACGGTGACGACGCGGAGCGCCGACGGCCTGACGACGACGGTGCAGCAGGACCTCACCGGTGACGGGTATTTCGATTCGACGGCGACCAAGACGATCGTGCTGAACGGCGACGGCAGCCGCACCACGACCGACATTACCACCAGTCGCAACGGCTCGATGATGCAGTTGACGACGTCAACACTCAGTGCCGACAAGCGGACGCTGAAGACGCAGACCGATGCCAATGGCGACTTCCATAACGATGTTACTGTGGTGGATTCCATGAGCGTCGCGGGCATCCGCACGCTGACGACCAGCGAGTACAACGCAAACGGCACGCTGAAGAGCAATGTCGAGCAGGTCACGTCCGCCAGCAAGCTATCGATAACGACAAAGACGGACGTCAACGGCGACGGCACCTGGGATGGCATCGCCACCGACGTCACCACGATCAATACCGACTCATCGACGACGCGGATCGTATCCAATCTCAGTGCGAACAATACCGTGTTGTCGAAAAGCTCCGTCTGGACCGATGCAACCGGATACTTGATCAACACCAAAGCAGATCGCGACGGCAACGGCATCTACGAGCGGATCGTCTCCGACTTGACAGGTTTCAATGCCGACGGGTCGGCTACGCAAACAATTGTTGAAACTGCCCAGAACGCCTCGGTCCTTAGCCAAAAGACGATCAACACCAGTGCCACGGGGCTGTCCGTAGTCACCCAAACGGATTACAACGGCGACGGCATCATGGACGTCGAGAGCGTCGACGCCCTCGCCTTGAACTCCAATGGCAGCACGACTAAAACCGAAAGCCTTCATACGCTGTCCGGTTCGGTGTTGATCTCGAAGGTAGTGACCACGACAGCGGCCGATCAGAAGTCGGTGACGATCGACACCGACTTCGGTGGGGACGGTGTCAACGATCAGACGACCGCCATTCTCGTCAATGCCAGCGGAAGCAAGACGACGACGGCCTCGACGTTCGACGCCGGGCAGTTGGAGTCCAAGGCGGTCTCAACGGTCAGCGGCAACGGCCTGATCAGTGTTGTGCAAGTCGATCTCGATGGCGATTCCGTCTACGAGCGAGAGATCACCGACGCGACCGTCTACAATGCCGACGGCAGCACGACGCGCAAGGTCACCGAACTCGACGGAGGCAATGCACTCCAGCACGGCACCACGATCGACACCAGCGCCGACGGCCTGACTGTCACCAGCGTTTGGGATGGAAACGGCAACGGCGCCTTCTCGCGTAAGGAGGTGAAGAGCAAGGTTGTGAATGCCGACGGCAGCAGTGTCGTTACCACCACCAACTACAAGACCGGCAGCGTCCTCAACGATAAAGTCACTGTCGCGGTCAGCAACCACGGGCTGGTAACGACGACCTCTACCGACCTGGACGGCAATTCGGTCAACGATCAGATCGTCACCGTCACTCTCATGCCGACAGGTAGCTCGGTAGCGACCTATACCGATTACATCGGATCGACCGTCGTCGGCGAGACGAGGGTGACGACAAGTGCCGACGGTCTGTCGATAACCCGTGAACATGTGCCGCAGTCCTTGGCATTGCTCAACCGCCTCGACTGGGCGTCGACCGATATCACGTTTATCAATGTCGATGGCAGCCGTGTTCGGACGCTCTCGGAGTTCAACGTTACCTACGCGTCGTCCGAAGTCAGGACGCTACGCAACAAGGCCATCATTACCACCAGCGGTAACGGCCTTAGCTTCAATCGGCAGTGGGATCTGACCGGCTCTGGCTCGTATGGCAAGAGCGAGACGGACATTACAACACTCAACGCGGACGGCTCGGAGACTCGGACTGTTACCAACTATGCTGCCGGCGCCATGACGATGCAGGAGGTGACCACAACCTCGGGCAATGGCCTTTCCACATCCGTCTCGCGGATGATGGCTGCGCCTGGTGGCAACACCACCGAGACCTCCACCGACGTCACTGTGATCAACACCGACGGTACCCGCACGCGCACCGTCATCAACAAAAAGTCAGACGCCTCGACGCTTTCCAAATACGTGACCCTGACCAGCGCCGATGGTCGGACGTTAACCGTTCAAGAGGACCTGAATGGCGACGGCTCCTTCGACCGCACGAGAACGGAATTCACCAAAGCCCTGGCCGATACAGGGAAGCGCACCGTAACCACCGAAAAAGCCGCCGATGGCAGTGTGACCGCGATTGTCACCACAACCATCCAAGGTGACGGACTGACCTCGCTGACCGAGCGCGATCTCCTGGGAGACGGCAAGATCGACCAGGTTGAACTCAAGGAGCAATCGATCGACGGGAACTCGATCACGACGATCTCCAATTATTTGAGCAACGGAAATCTGGCGAGTCGGACGGTCAAAACCGTGAGCTTCGATGGAAGAACATCGAGCCTGCATTGGGATTTTGATGGCGACGGTGCGATTGATCAGACGCGGGTTTTGGTCGCTACCAAGAATGCCGACGGCAGCTCGAAGCAGATTGCCACAAATTATACCGCATCCAATACAGTGATGCGAAAAGAGACAACCGTTACCAGCGCAGACGGCCGAACCCAGAACATCACCCGAGATGACGATGGCGATGGCGACGTCGACCACACGGAAACTGTCGTCTGGGATGTAACAGGGGCATGGGCTGCAACAATCGTCAATACTGAAGCCGCGCTCACGTTGTCATTGAATCCGGGGGTCATTACGTGGAATTCCGCTATCGCGGCGAAGCTGTCGACAACCTTCAGCGCAGACGGTCTGACCAAGGTCGTCAAAAGCGACTACGACAATAATGGCACCTATGAGCATGTCGAGACCTCCCGCATCCTGATGGATGGTCGCTCTGTCACCTCAATAGTCGATACTAATGGTGCCGGCGCCACGATCGCCACTGGTACGATGACGGTCAGCGCTGACGGGAATGTCATCGACCTCCTGAAAGACAACAATAATGATGGAACTATAGATCTCAAGGATGAGGCCACCACACAGGCCGACGGCAGCGTGATTCGCGTCACGACGACCTATAAACCTGATGGATCGGTATCAGAAGTTAGTCGCACACTTATAAATGCCGACGGCAAATCAGTCATCATCCTGGGCACGACAGGTGCGGACAAGCTCAAGGGGACGACTGCGGACGATCGCTATTCCTTTGGAAGGGGCGACGGGAAAGATACTATTTCGGATCCCGGAAGCAGCGTCGGCGGAGTGATGCTTGGTGACCGGATCCGGTTTGGTGCCGGGGTCGGGATCGAGGACATCATTGTCCAGAAGTACGGCAACGACCTGATCATCTCGGTCCGGGACCAGGCCAACGACACCCTGGTGATCAAGGACATCGAGGACAAGATCACCATCAAGAACTGGGCGTCCTCGACCAACAAGGTGGAGCTGCTGGAGTTCGACAACGGCCAGGTGATGAACATCGGCCGGGCCGCCAACATGCTCCTCGGGAAGGACATGCTGATCGGCGGCGACGAGGCGGTCGGCGACTACCAGCACTTCGCCGCGCCGGTCACCGCCCTTTCCAACGCCTTCGGCAGCGCCGCATCGGCGGGCAACTGGGCCAGCCAGAACGTGACGCCGCGCCGGATGGCCGACGTCAACGGCGACGGCCGGGCCGACATCGTCGGTTTTGCCACTGACGGCGTCAAGGTATCGCTCGGCCAGGCCGACGGGACGTTTGCAGCCCCGTTCCAGACAAGTGCGGCTTTCAACACCAGTTATTGGAGCAACGAAAACGTCAACCCACGCCAGCTCGGCGACGTGAACGGCGACGGCCGGGCCGACATCATTGGCATCGGCGCAATGAGTATCGCGGTCGCTCTCGGTCAGGCGAACGGGACGTTCGGGGCCTGGTATACCGCGTCGAGCGGTTATTTTGGTTCAGATCCCAATGGTGGCGGGGGTGGATGGTATAGCACCACCCTCTATCCTCGCTATATCGGCGACGTGAATGGTGACGGACGCGATGACATCGTGGGGTTCGGATCTCATCAGGTCCTGGTTGCACTTGCGACGGCGGCCGGCACCTTCGCGGCGCCCATTACTGCGCTGACGGGCTACTTCGTCTCCACGGTCGGCTGGAACGACTCGACCAAATGGCTGCGGCGGATCGGTGACGTGAACGGCGACGGACGGGCCGACATCGTCGCCTTCGGCGCCGATGGGGTGCAGGTCGCGCTCGGCAAGGCCGACGGCACGTTCGAACTGCCGATCGTCGGACTGGCGGGCATGTTCGGCCACAGCGCCGAGGCGGGCGGATGGGCGAATGCCAGTCAGGCACCGCGCGAGGTCGCCGACGTCAACGGTGACGGCCGGGTCGACATCGTCGGCTTCGGCGCCAATGGTCCGGAGGTCGCCTTCGGTCGAGCCGACGGCACCTTCTCCGACGTCTATTACGGCCTCTTCAACACGTTCGGAAGCTCGACCGCCGCCGGCGGCTGGACGAACGACAGCAGCAATCCGCGGCTGCTCGGCGATGTCGACGGCGACGGCAAGGCCGACATCGTCGCGTTCAATCCGACCCTGGTGGAGGTCGCGCTGTCGCAGACCGGTACCCGGCCGGTGTTCAACGAGACGCTGACCGGCACGATCGATGCGGATGTCATCTATGGCTTCCAGGGCAATGACGCGATCAACGGCGGCGATGGCGGCGACTGGTTGTTCGGTGGAGAGGACAACGATGCGGTCAGCGGCGGAGCCGGCAATGACGAGATCTATGGCGGCGAAGGCAACGACACCCTGACCGGCGGCTCGGGCAGCGACGCCTTCGTGTTCACCCCGAACTTCGGCCATGACACCGTCACCGACTTCTCGGTGGCCGGCGGCGACGTCATCCAGTTCGACAAGGCGGTCTTCGCCAACTGGGCACAGCTGCTCTCGCACGCCGTCCAGTCGGGATCGAACGTCGTCATCACCGCCGATCCCGACAACTCAATCACCCTGCAGTCCGTCGCTCTGTCCAGCCTGCAGCAGTCGAACTTCCAGTTTGGCGCAGTCTCCGACAGGGGCAGCAACGTACCCGTCGGCGGAGTGATGCTTGGTGACCGGATCCGGTTTGGTGCCGGGGTCGGGATCGAGGACATCATTGTCCAGAAGTACGGCAACGACCTGATCATCTCGGTCCGGGACCAGGCCAACGACACCCTGGTGATCAAGGACATCGAGGACAAGATCACCATCAAGAACTGGGCGTCCTCGACCAACAAGGTGGAGCTGCTGGAGTTCGACAACGGCCAGGTGATGAACATCGGCCGGGCCGCCAACATGCTCCTCGGGAAGGACATGCTGATCGGCGGCGACGAGGCGGTCGGCGACTACCAGCACTTCGCCGCGCCGGTCACCGCCCTTTCCAACGCCTTCGGCAGCGCCGCATCGGCGGGCAACTGGGCCAGCCAGAACGTGACGCCGCGCCGGATGGCCGACGTCAACGGCGACGGCCGGGCCGACATCGTCGGTTTTGCCACTGACGGCGTCAAGGTATCGCTCGGCCAGGCCGACGGGACGTTTGCAGCCCCGTTCCAGACAAGTGCGGCTTTCAACACCAGTTATTGGAGCAACGAAAACGTCAACCCACGCCAGCTCGGCGACGTGAACGGCGACGGCCGGGCCGACATCATTGGCATCGGCGCAATGAGTATCGCGGTCGCTCTCGGTCAGGCGAACGGGACGTTCGGGGCCTGGTATACCGCGTCGAGCGGTTATTTTGGTTCAGATCCCAATGGTGGCGGGGGTGGATGGTATAGCACCACCCTCTATCCTCGCTATATCGGCGACGTGAATGGTGACGGACGCGATGACATCGTGGGGTTCGGATCTCATCAGGTCCTGGTTGCACTTGCGACGGCGGCCGGCACCTTCGCGGCGCCCATTACTGCGCTGACGGGCTACTTCGTCTCCACGGTCGGCTGGAACGACTCGACCAAATGGCTGCGGCGGATCGGTGACGTGAACGGCGACGGACGGGCCGACATCGTCGCCTTCGGCGCCGATGGGGTGCAGGTCGCGCTCGGCAAGGCCGACGGCACGTTCGAACTGCCGATCGTCGGACTGGCGGGCATGTTCGGCCACAGCGCCGAGGCGGGCGGATGGGCGAATGCCAGTCAGGCACCGCGCGAGGTCGCCGACGTCAACGGTGACGGCCGGGTCGACATCGTCGGCTTCGGCGCCAATGGTCCGGAGGTCGCCTTCGGTCGAGCCGACGGCACCTTCTCCGACGTCTATTACGGCCTCTTCAACACGTTCGGAAGCTCGACCGCCGCCGGCGGCTGGACGAACGACAGCAGCAATCCGCGGCTGCTCGGCGATGTCGACGGCGACGGCAAGGCCGACATCGTCGCGTTCAATCCGACCCTGGTGGAGGTCGCGCTGTCGCAGACCGGTACCCGGCCGGTGTTCAACGAGACGCTGACCGGCACGATCGATGCGGATGTCATCTATGGCTTCCAGGGCAATGACGCGATCAACGGCGGCGATGGCGGCGACTGGTTGTTCGGTGGAGAGGACAACGATGCGGTCAGCGGCGGAGCCGGCAATGACGAGATCTATGGCGGCGAAGGCAACGACACCCTGACCGGCGGCTCGGGCAGCGACGCCTTCGTGTTCACCCCGAACTTCGGCCATGACACCGTCACCGACTTCTCGGTGGCCGGCGGCGACGTCATCCAGTTCGACAAGGCGGTCTTCGCCAACTGGGCACAGCTGCTCTCGCACGCCGTCCAGTCGGGATCGAACGTCGTCATCACCGCCGATCCCGACAACTCAATCACCCTGCAGTCCGTCGCTCTGTCCAGCCTGCAGCAGTCGAACTTCCAGTTTG